>NZ_JBVVOJ010000010.1:0-161313 GCF_057063145.1 Sphingobium sp. SG1
GGTGTAGCTCAGTTGGTTAGAGCGCCGGCCTGTCACGCCGGAGGTCGCGGGTTCGAGCCCCGTCACTCGCGCCACTTTCCCTGACCGGAAAGTCGGAAGGTAAACAGATTTGCATCATCTGGTGGCCATGGGTCACGATAGGATGCCGCCCTGCGCGGGTGTAGCTCAGTTGGTTAGAGCGCCGGCCTGTCACGCCGGAGGTCGCGGGTTCGAGCCCCGTCACTCGCGCCACTTCATTCCCGAAGTGATCTGATCGCCAGGCGATCCTTTTTTCTCACATCGATACAGGCCAGCGGGCCGACACCAACGGCATCGGCCCGTGACGATTCGTCTCAGAGATGCTCGCCGGTCACATGCGGCGGCAGCGGTTCGTTGGCGAGCCAGCGATAGACGCCGCCGGCGGCCAGCGCGCCGATGATCGGCGCCACCCAGAACAGCCAGAGCTGATGCAGCGCCAGCCCGCCGACCAGCAGGGCTGGGCCGGTGCTGCGCGCCGGATTGACCGACGTGTTGGTGACCGGGATGCTGATCAGATGGATCAGCGTCAGCGCCAGGCCGATCGCGATCGGGGCAAAGCCCGCCGGCGCGCGGCTGTCGGTCGCGCCCAGGATGACGCTCAGGAAGCCGAAGGTCAGCACCATCTCGATCGCCAGCCCCGATTCGAGCGTGTAGCCGCCCGGCGAATGCAGGCCATAGCCATTGACCGCCAGGCCGTTGGGCGCCAGCTCATAGCCCGGTTGGCCGCTGGCGATGAACAGCAGCAGGGCGGCTGCGATCACCGCGCCCACCAGTTGCACGACGACATAGGGGGCGATGTCGCGGGCCGGGAAGCGGCCGCCGGCCCACAGGCCGATCGTCACCGCCGGATTGAGGTGGCAGCCCGAAATATGGCCGATCGAAAAGGCCATGGTCAGCACCGTGAGGCCGAAGGCCAGGGCCACGCCCAGCAGGCCGATGCCGACATCGGGAAAGGCCGCCGCCAGCACGGCGCTGCCGCACCCGCCAAACACCAGCCAGAATGTACCGAAACATTCGGCAAATAGCCGCTTGCTCAATGGAACCATCAACGCCTCCTGTTGCACTGTGCGCCTGCCACCGGACATGGCTTGAAACCGGTGCGGGGTGGCGCCGCCCGGAGAATGCAGGATGATCGATGGGAGCGGTCCGCGGCATGGGCGGCCGATGCTGGTGACTGGCGCATGGACATGCCGTTGCCCCCGTTTCCGGCGAGCCGCCTGCATCGCGCTAAGCCGCGATGCGTCCGCTATGGTCGCCTAACGCTCAGGGATAAGGCGAAAGGCCATGGGCTGGGCATCGGGATTAACCCTGACGCCAGCGCCCCGTTTCCATCCAGGCGAGCAGCCGCCGCAGCGGCAGGATCCAGATCCAGATCAGGCCCAGGAAAATATAGACCGGCACCTGGCCCCACATCGGCAACTGGCCGATCAGCGGCGACAGGCTGCCGACCAGCACGGCCCAGCCCAGGATCAGCCCCAGGATCGCGAACATGCCGGCCGGCTTGCGCCAGCTGGGCTGATGATAATGGCGCGGGTCGATGCTCATCGGGGTCAGGCTGCCTCGATCACGGCGGTTTCGGTCAGGATCATGTCGAGCGGCAGATCCCATGGGTCGGCCGGCACATCATCCAGTTCCTGCGCCGACCAGGCAAGGCCGACGCGCAAGGCATCGGGATGGCGGGCAAAGGCGCGGTCATAATAGCCGCCACCCTGGCCAAGGCGGTTCATCCGCTGGTCGAAACCCAGCAGCGGCGCGATGATGACATCCGGCACCACCGCACCGCCGGATGGCTCGGGGTGGCTGGTGCCGAACAGGCCGGGGAACAGTTGGTCCTCCGGCCGCCACAGCAGGAAGTCCATGCTGCCCAGCCGATCGAGCACGCGCGGCAACGCCACCTGCTTGCCCATCACGCCCAGTTGCGGGGCCAGACGCTGCGCCGGCGCCTCGTCATCCAGCGCCATGTAGAGCGCGATCACCTGCGCGTCGGCGATGCGCTGGGCGAGCGGGGAGGGGACGGCCTTGAACGCCAGCCTGTGGGTCAGCGCGTCGAGAGAGGCAACGAAGTTGCGCCGCCGCTGCCGGGCGATCGCGCGCAGGGTCGGCTTGTCGGCGGCATCACTGTCGTCGGGCATGGGGTGCCTTTGCTGGTAGGGGCAGGGTGACGGGACCGCCTTGGCCGTTTGCTGGAATATCCTCTGACGCCTCAACGTCAGGTGGGGACCATGTAGATCGGGCCAGAGCCCGCCCAGGGACAGCCCCCGTGGATGTGATTATCGCCTCAGGGATGTTCGCTAAAGCTCGCACCAGGCAGTGCCCGTCGCCGCCAATCTAGGCGTCGGCGGCGCGGGCGGCAAGAGCCTCGCTCAGCTTTTCTACGCGCGCGGCCAATGCCTCGACCGCGCGGGCGGCCGGCTCGTCATCGCCATCCAGCGCTAGCTGCTCCTGCCGGCCGGCTGCGGCGCGCTTCAGTTCGTTGAGTTCGTCCGCCATGAACAGCGCCGCGAACAGCAAGGTGCGCACCTCGGTCAGGCCCGGCGTGCTGCGCTGCGCCTGATAGGCCTTGTCCTCGATGATCTGGGCCAGATGTGCCATATGCGCTTCCTCGCCATCGCGGCAGCGCAACTGATAGGGGCGGCCGGCGATCTGCAACATGATTTCAGCCATCGGTGCGCCCTCGCAATTCTCCGATCAGATCGTCCAGCGATTGCAATGCCGCCTGGGCGGCCATCTGGTCGATGCCGGAATTGCCATGGGGGACAGCCTGCGAAAGGCTGGCCACATTCTGTTCAAGCCGACTGATCGCGCGCTCCAGCGTGCCGATCGCCTGCATCATGCGGTCGCTTGCCATATTTTCTGCATAGCCAATGTTTTCGCCTTGCAAAAGCGCTGTTTGGACGGCTTGCCGCGCACCACGCCCCGCCTGCGGTTGACGCATGGGGATTGACGCGACAAAGGGAACCCAAATCGACTCGCCCGTTCGCGCGGGCATTCCATGCCAGTCATGAAAGACATCTTCCCGCTATGACCGTTTCCGACACGCAGCTCGCCAACGCCATCCGGGCGCTTTCCATGGACGCCGTGCAGGCTGCCAATAGCGGCCATCCCGGCATGCCGATGGGCATGGCTGACGTCGCCACCGTGCTGTTCAAGGATTATGTGAAGTTCGATCCGGCTGCGCCGAAATGGGCCGACCGCGACCGCTTCGTGCTGTCGGCCGGCCATGGCTCGATGCTGATCTACTCGCTGCTGAACCTGACCGGCTATGCCCGTCCGACGATGGACGACATTCGCAACTTCCGTCAGCTCAGCAGCCCCTGCGCCGGCCACCCGGAGAATTTCGAGCTGGCAGGGGTCGAAGCGACCACCGGCCCGCTGGGTTCGGGCCTCGCCACCGCCGTCGGCATGGCGATTGCCGAGCGTCACCTGAACGCCGAGTTCGGCGACGATCTGGTCGATCACCGCACCTGGGTGATCGCTGGCGACGGCTGCCTGATGGAAGGCATCAACCATGAGGCGATCGGCCTTGCCGGTCACCTCAACCTCTCGCGCCTGATCGTGCTGTGGGACGATAACAAGATCACCATCGACGGCGCCGTCAACCTGTCGAGCAACGAAGATGTCCGCGCCCGCTATGCCGCCACCGGCTGGCATGTCGTGTCGTGCGACGGCCATGACGTTGCCGATGTCCGCCGCGCCATCGACGAAGCGCTGGCCGATCCGCGTCCCTCGCTGATCGCCTGCGCCACCAAGATCGGTTATGGCGCGCCGAACAAGGCCGGCACCTCGGGCGTCCATGGTTCGGCGCTGGGCGAGGCCGAAGTCGCCGCCGCCCGCGAGTTCCTCGGCTGGACCGCCGAACCCTTCGTGGTTCCCGCCGACATCGACGCCGCCTGGAAGGCGATCGGTGCCAAGGGCGGTGATGTTCGCGCTGCATGGGAAGGCCGCCTGGCAAATGCCGCGGAAGGCGCTGAATTTTCGCGCCGCATGGCGGGCGAACTGCCGGCCGGCTTCTCGCTGGACGCCTATATCGACAGCCTGATCGCCAACCCGCAGAAGGTCGCCACCCGCAAGGCCAGCGAACTGGCGCTGGGCGCGATCAATGATCTGCTGCCCGAAACCGTCGGCGGCTCGGCCGACCTTACCGGCTCGAACAACACCAAGACCAAGTCGACCGGCCCGCTGACCCGCGACGATTATTCGGGCCGCTATGTCTATTATGGCATCCGCGAATTCGGCATGGCCTGCGCCATGAACGGCATGGCGCTGCATGGCGGCGTGATCCCCTATGGCGGCACCTTCCTGGTCTTCTCCGACTATATGCGCGCCGGCATCCGCCTCGCCGCGCTGCAGGAACAGCGCGTGATCCACGTCCTCACCCATGACTCGATCGGTCTGGGCGAAGACGGCCCGACCCACCAGCCGATCGAGCATGTCATGTCGATGCGCATGATCCCGAACCTCGACGTCTATCGCCCGGCCGACATCGTCGAGACGGCGGAGTGCTGGGAACTGGCACTGAAGGATGCGACCGGCCCGTCGGTGCTGGCGCTGACCCGCCAGAACCTGCCGCAGCTGCGCCTGGAAAAGAGCGAGAATCTGTCGGCCAAGGGCGCCTATCGCCTGGTCGCCGCGACCGCCGATCGCAAGGTCGTGCTGCTCGCCACCGGTTCGGAAGTCGAGATCGCCGTCGCCACCGCCAAGGCGCTGGAAGAACAGGGCATCGGCGCCGACGTCGTCTCGATGCCCAGTTGGGCCCATTTCGACGCGCAGGACGCCGCCTACAAGGCCGACATCCTGCCCGCCGGCGTGCTGCGCGCCTCGATCGAGGCCGGCACCACCTTCGGCTGGGAACGCTATACCGGCCTTGACGGCCTGCGTTTCGGCATCGACAGCTTCGGCGCGTCGGCCCCGGCCGAAGTGCTCTACGACCATTTCGGCCTGACCGCCGCCAAGATCGCTCCGCAGATCAAGGCCGCGCTCGGCGCCTGAGCCCAAGACCTACACGCAAACCGGGAGACAAGTGCAGTGGCAACGAAGGTAGCAATCAACGGTTTCGGCCGCATCGGTCGTCTGGTGGCGCGCGCCATCCTCTCGCGCACCGACCATGATCTGGAACTGGTGAGCATCAACGACCTGGGCGATGCCAAGGCCAATGCCCTGCTGTTCAAGCGCGACTCGGTCCATGGCAACTGGGCTGGTGAAGTCAGCGTCGACGGCGATTTCTTGGTGGTCGACGGCAAGAAGATCAAGGTGACGGCGGAGCGCGATCCCGCCAACCTGCCGCACGCCGAACTGGGCGTCGAAATCGCCCTGGAATGCACCGGCATCTTCACCAGCAAGGACAAGGCCGGCGCCCACCTGACCGCCGGCGCCAAGCGCGTCGTCATCTCGGCGCCGGGCACCAACGTCGACAAGACTGTCGTCTTCGGTGTCAACCATGACGAGCTGACTGCCGACGACATCATCATCTCGAACGCCAGCTGCACCACCAACTGCCTGGCGCCGCTTGCCAAGGTGCTGAACGATTCGATCGGCATCGAACGCGGCTTCATGACCACGATCCACAGCTACACCAACGACCAGAACACGCTGGACCAGATCCACAAGGACATGCGTCGCGCCCGCGCCGCTGCCCTGTCGATGATCCCGACCACCACCGGTGCCGCCCGCGCCGTGGGTGAGGTTCTGCCCGCGCTCAAGGGCAAGCTGGATGGTTCGTCGGTCCGCGTGCCGACCCCGAACGTCTCGGTCGTCGACCTGAAGTTCATCCCCAGCCGCGCCACCACGGTCGAGGAAGTCAACGGCCTGCTCAAGGCTGCGTCGGAATCCGGCCCGCTCAAGGGCATCCTGGGCTATTCGGACGAGCCGCTGGTCTCGATCGATTATAATGGCGATCCGCGCAGCTCGACCGTCGACAGCCTGGAAACGGCCGTGATCGAGGGCAACCTGGTCCGCGTGCTTAGCTGGTACGACAATGAATGGGGCTTCTCGAACCGCATGATCGACACCTCGGGTGTCATGGCGAAGTTCCTCTAAGCCTTCTCAGCCCCGCCGGACCAACCGGCGGGGTTTTTCTTCTGACATAATTTCCAAATTCTAGGAGCGATCATGGCCAAGCCGTTCAAGACACTCGACGACATGGGCGACATCACCGGCAAGGTGGTGCTGGTGCGCGAGGATCTGAACGTGCCGATGCAGGACGGTTCGGTCAGCGACGACACCCGTCTGCGCGCGGCGATGCCGACCATCCTGGAACTGGCCGATCGCGGCGCCAAGGTGCTGATCCTGGCCCATTTCGGCCGGCCCAAGGGCCAGAAGAATCCGGAATTTTCGCTCAGCAAGATCACCCGTCCGCTGACCCAGGTGCTGGGCCGCGAGGTGCAGTTCATTCCCGACTGCCAGGGTGAGGCCGCGACCGACGGCATCAAGGTGATGCGCAACGGCGACATCGCGATCCTCGAAAATACCCGCTTCCATGCCGGCGAGGAAAAAAATGATCCCGCGCTGGTCGACGCGATCGCCGCGATCGGCGACCTCTATGTCAACGACGCCTTTTCCGCCGCGCACCGCGCCCATGCCTCGACCGAGGGGCTGGCCCACAAGCTGCCCGCCTTCGCCGGCCGCTCGATGGAAAAGGAACTGGACGCGCTCGAAGCCGCGCTCGGTGCTCCGGTCAAGCCGGTCGCGGCCGTCGTCGGCGGCGCCAAGGTGTCGACCAAGCTCGACGTGCTCAACAATCTCGTCACCAAGGTCGATCACCTGATCATCGGCGGCGGCATGGCCAACACCTTCCTCCACGCCCGCGGCGTCGATGTCGGCAAGTCGCTGTGCGAAAAGGATCTGGCCGACACGGCCGACGCCATCTTCGACAAGGCGGAAGAAGCCGGCTGCATCATCCATCTGCCCTATGACGTGGTCGTGGCGAAGGAATTTGCCGCCAACCCGCCGTCGGTCCGGACCTGCAACGTCCATGAAGTCGCCGAGGACGAGATGATCCTCGACGTCGGTCCGGCCGCGGTCGAGGCGCTGGGCGATGCGCTCAAGAATTGCCGCACCCTGGTGTGGAACGGCCCGCTCGGCGCGTTCGAGATCGCGCCCTTTGATGCCGCGACTGTCGCCCTCGCCAAGACGGCGGCGGCGCTCACCAAGGAAGGCCAGCTGGTCTCGGTCGCGGGCGGTGGCGACACCGTCGCCGCGCTCAACCATGCCGGCGCGGCCGCCGACTTCACCTTCATCTCGACCGCCGGCGGCGCCTTCCTCGAATGGATGGAAGGCAAGGAACTGCCGGGCGTGAAGGCGCTCTACGCCTAAAGCCTTTTGGCGGCAGGGGCGTCAGCGCGTGGCGCTGGCGCCCCGGTCGAACAGGATGAAGACCAGCGCGGCCACGCCGCCGATCGCCGCACCGGCGATCGCGCTCAGGCTCCAGCCGCCCGCTTCATAGGTGGTCGACCCGATCACCGATCCCAGCGCGCCGACCACGAACATCACCGTCATATAGGCCGCGTTGATCCGGCCGCGGGCATGGGGATCGAGCGAGAAGATCAGCTTCTGCCCGGTGATCTGGCTGACCTGCACCGCCGCGTCGATCAGCACCGCCATGATGGTGAAGCCGATCAGGCTGCCCGCTGCCACCGTCCAGTCCGCCAGCAGGAAACCGATGGAGAGCGCAATCAGTGCGCCGAGCGAGGCCGGGCCGGTCAGTCGCCGGTCGGCCAGCCAGCCCGCCACCGGGGCCACCAGCGCGCCGCCAGCGCCGGCCAGGGCAAAGGCACCGATGCCATTATGGCTGAGGCCAAAGTCATGGATCAGGCTCAGCGGCGCAGCGGTCCAGAACAGGTTGAACGCCGCGAACATCGACGCCTGATAGAAGGCGCGCATCCGCACGACGCGATATTTGCCGAGCTGCGAGAAGGTCGAGGCCAGCACTTCGCCATAATGCATGCCCCCCTTGGGCCGGCGCTGCGGACAGGCGATCAGCAGCGCGATCGCGACCAGCGCGATCACCCCGGCCGACAGCAGGAAGGTCGCACGCCAGCCCATCGATCCGGCGAGGAAGCTGGCGATCGGCCGCGACAGCATGATGCCGAACAACAGGCCGCTCATCACCGTGCCGACCACGCGCCCCTGCCGCTCGGGCGGGGCGAGGTGGGATGCCAGCGGGATCAGCACCTGCACGCCGGTCGCGCCCACGCCGGTCATGACCGACGCGATCAGGAAGGTCGCGGGGCCATTGGACAGGGCGATGGCGATACAGCCCAGCACCGTCGCCACCGCCGATATCAGCACGATCCGCCGGTTTTCGAACAGGTCGGCCAGCGGCACGACCAGGATGATGCCCAGGCCATAACCCAACTGCGTCAGCGTGGTGATGAGGCCCGCGACCCCTGCCGACATGCCGATTTCCGGCCCGATCACATCGATCAGCGTCTGGGCATAATAGAGGTTGGCCACCATCGTCCCGCACGCGACCGCCATCAGCAATATGGCGAAGCGGGACAGGGGCGCATCATCGCGCGGTAGGGGCAGGGCGGCAGAATGGGTCATGCCGCCCTAATGGTCCCGCCATGGCCGGCTTTCAACCGGATGACGGAAATTTCATTGTGCAATGCAACGGAAATTGGCCTCAGGCGGGCGGCTGTTCGTTGAGCAAGGGCACCAGCAGCGCATTGAGATCCTCCAGATCGAACGCGCCTGACTTGGCGTAGCGCAGCCGGCCCGCCCGATCGATGACGAAATTGGTCGGCACCCCGGTCAGTGGGCCATAAGGCCCCTTGATCCTTTTGGCCGACGGGATGTGCATCGCCGCGAACAATTGCTTCAGCTGCGCGATCGGCACCGATCCTTCGGTCGTTATCGCAAATACCCTCAGCCCATGTTTTCGGTTGATGCCATAATAGCTGTCGAGCGTCGGCAATTCCTTGCGGCACGGCACGCACCAGGTCGCCCAGAAATTGAGCAGCACCACCTGGCCCTTCAGCTCCGCCAGCGACACCTTGCTGCCGTCGATCAGCGTCAGCTCGAAATCCGGCGCCATCTCGCCGACGACCGGCTTGGTCGCCGCCTGCGCTGCCCCGATATCGATCAGCCCCAGCATCAGCGCGGCCGCCATGACGGGCCGCATCTTCCCGATCCCCATTCTTCCCCCGATTCAGACATTTGGCCACAGCCTATCAGGCACTTTCGCACGCGCCAACGATATTGGCGGCCGCCCCGTCGCCGCGCGGGGTCAAGCATCTTGCGGTGCGACATGGGACTAGCTAACAGCCCGGATACCGGCGGGCCTGACGGCGCGCTACAGTCATGCCCTCGGGTTCGCCCGATGGCTTCCATCTTTCCGCGCTGCCGAGGGGGCGGCGCGCCCCAAGAGAAGGTATGTGCAGATGCTGGATCAGGACATGGTCAAGAAGGTTTCCGACGGTCAGGGCTTTATCGCCGCGCTCGACCAGAGCGGCGGTTCCACGCCCAAGGCGCTCAAGGGCTATGGCGTCGAGGAAAGCGCCTGGAGCAATGACGAGGAGATGTTCGGCCTGATCCATGGCATGCGCAGCCGCGTCATCACCTCGCCCGCCTTCACCGGCGACAAGGTGCTGGGCGCGATCCTGTTCGAACGCACCATGGACGGCACCGTCGACGGCAAGCCGACCCCGACCGCGCTGATCGAACGCGGCGTCGTGCCCTTCATCAAGATAGACAAGGGCCTGGAGGATGAAGCGAACGGCGTGCAACTGATGAAGCCGATGCCCGAACTCGACGCGCTGCTCGCCCGCGCCAAGGGCCTGGGCGTGTTCGGCACCAAGGAACGTTCGGTCGTCAACCTCGCCAATCGCGAGGGTATTGCCGCCGTGGTCGCGCAGCAGTTCGAAGTCGGCAAGCAGGTGCTGGCCGGCGGCCTGATGCCGATCATCGAACCCGAAGTGAACATCAAGTCGCCCGAACGCGCCGAGGCCGACCAGATCCTGCTCGAGGAAATCCTCAAGCAGCTCGACGCCCTGCCCGAAGGCGAGCAGGTGATGCTCAAGCTCTCGCTGCCCGCCAAGGCCGGCCTGTTCGATCCGCTGGTCGATCATCCCAAGGTGCTGCGCGTCGTCGCCCTGTCGGGTGGCTTCAGCCGCACCGAAGCCTGCGCCGAACTCGCCAAGAATCGCGGCATCATCGCCAGCTTCAGCCGCGCGCTGCTCAATGACCTGCGCCACCAGATGAGCGACGACGAATTCAACGCGTCGCTGGGCGAGGCGATCGACGAAATCTACGCCGCGTCGGCCACCAAGACCCCGGTCGCGGCCTGACGCATATGGACGGCGCCGGGCAGGGGGAAAATCCCGCCGGCGCCGCCTTTATCGTAGCCTTCGGCCTACGACACCCGCACCCTGGCCCGTTCGCTTCGAGCGTGTCGAGAAGCGGATAGCGCAGCACTTCCGCTTTACGGCTTGCCCTTCAGCATAGGCAGCGCCTTGTCGAGCGGCAGCGCCTCTGCCGTGCCGCGATTGCCGACCACCGTCTGCGCCTTGAACAGCGCGTTCAGCACCGCTTCCTCGGTTGCCTCGATGGTCGCCTGGAACAGCGGCGACATGCGGTCATTGGGCAGGTCGTCCAAGGCCGCCACCGCATTGCGCTTCGCCGCCGTGCGCCGCACCGCGTCGCTGGTCGAGAAAGCGATGGCATAGTCGCCCGACCCGTTGGAGAAGCTGGAGCCGGTCCGCGCGATGCCGCCAAAGGCGCGTTCGGCGACGCGGCGCAGATTGCGGTCGGACAACGGTGCATCGGTCGCGATCACGATCACGACAGAGCCGTCCGCCTTCTTCTCCTCGACCTGCTGGCGATAGTCATAGCGGCCAAGCTTCACCCCCACCGGCACGCCCGCGATCGTCAGCACCCCGCCATAATTGGCCTGCACCAGCACGCCCACGGTCCAGCCGCCCAGCGACGCCGGCAGCTTGCGCGACGATGTGCCGATCCCCGCCTTGAAGCCGAAGGCCACCGTGCCGGTGCCCGCGCCCACGCCGCCTTCCTCGACCGGGCCGGCCTTGGCGCTCTCGATCGCGCGCCGCGCGTCGGCGATGGTGACATGCCGCCCGCGAATGTCATTGAGCATGCCGTCATTGGTCTCGCCCACCACGGCATTGACCGACCGCACCTCCTCATTGCCGGCCTGCGCCAGCGTCCATTCGACCGAGGCCGCGCCGGCCTCCGCCACGTTCAGCGTATTGGTCAGCAGGATCGGCGTCTCGATCTCGCCCAGCTCCGCGACCTGGGTCGATCCCATGAACTTGCCGAACGCATTATAGGCGACGAAGCCGGCCGGCACCTTGTCCTGGAACAGGTTGCCGCCATGGGGCAGGATCGCGGTGACGCCGGTGTTGACGTCCTTGCTGCGCAGCAAGGTCACCTGGCCCACCTTCACCCCCGCGACATCGGTGATCGCGTTGAGCGGGCCGGGCTGGAGGATGCCGACGGTTACGCCCGCTTCCCGCGCGCGTGGCCGCGGCGCCTCCTGCGCCAGCACGGGCGCGGCGGACAGGAGCAGCAGGGCGGCGAAAGCGTGGCGCATGGAATATCCTTCGGTTCTTTGCTTGCGGTCATAGCCGCACTTGGCGCGGCCGCGCGAGCGGCTATAAGGCGCGCATGACCGATTTCACTGACGAAGAACTGGCGCTCGACCCCCATTTTGCCGAGCAGTTCGAAAAGGGCTTTCGCCCGGCCTGCCAACTCTATCTGATTTCGCCGCCGGCGATTGACGAGACTTTCGTCGATCAGCTCGCCCAGGCGTTCGACGGCGGCAAGGTCGCCGCCTTCCAGCTGCGCCTGAAGGGGATCGACGATCATGCCATCGCCGCGCTCGCCGGGCCGATCCAGGCGCTCTGTGCCGAGCGCGAGGTCGCCTTCATCATCAATGACAGCATCGGCCTTGCCAAGCGGCTGAACGCTGATGGTGTCCATCTGGGGCAGGAAGATGGCGACCCGCGCGAGGCGCGCAAGCAGCTTGGCCCCAAGGTCCAGATCGGCGTCACCTGTCACGACAGCCGCCATCTGGCGATGGAAGCGGGTGAGGCGGGGGCCGACTATGTCGCCTTCGGCGCCTTCTACCCGACCACGACCAAGGAAACGACGCACCGCGCCGAACCGTCGATCCTGGGCTGGTGGACCACCCTGTTCGAACTGCCCTGCGTCGCGATCGGCGGCATCACGCCGGACAATGCCGCCCCCCTGATCGCGGCGGGTGCCGACTTCCTGGCGGTCAGCGGCACGGTGTGGAATCACCCCGAAGGGCCCAAGGCCGGCGTCGCCGCCTTCGCGTCGGTGCTGGGCGGGGCCTAATCGCGGGTTTATCCCGATAGGCAAAGGGCCGCCGCCGGGCCAGCATCCCCGCAATCGGGCAAGGGGTGCTGGGCATGGCGTTGGAAGAATTCGTCCATCAGTTGGCGGAATATGTCGCGCTGCTGGTCAATCTGCTGGCGATCCTGGCGATCGCCATCGGCTCGGTTCAGGGCGCGATCGGCCTGACGGGGCTGCTATTGTTCAAGGCGGACGAATCGAAGCTCATGCCGGTCTGGATGAGCTTTGGCCGCTGGGCGGTCGCCGGGCTCAGTTTCCAGCTTGCGGCCGATATCGTGGAAACCAGCATCGCCCCGACCTGGGCGGAAATCGGCAAGCTCGGGGCGATCGCGGCCATCCGCACCTTCCTCAACTATTTCCTCGACCGGGATCTTGAGGGGATACGCGAGCGCGAGAAGGCCAAGGCGGAGGCCGAAGCTATCTGATCGCAGCGGCACAGGCAGCTTTCCGCCGCCTGCTGCGTTGTCTCTTCCATGATGTGGGAGAGTATCGCCTTGAAATATCGTCTTCTCGGCCTGCCGCTACTGTGCGCGGCCTGCAATGTGTCGACCACCGACGCCAATGAAAGCCAGCCAGCCGCGCCAACCAACCAGGCACCGATCAACCAGACACAGGCCGCGTCCGATCCCTCGGCCGCCTATGCTTTCCAGGTGGTCGAGGAACCCGGCGGCAAGCCCTGGCAGCCCAACCAGATATTGCAGGCGCAGGTGGCGCTCGATCGCTGGGGCTTCTCGCCCGGCGTGATCGACGGCAAGGACGGCATGAGCTTCAAGGCGGCCTTGCGCGGCTTCCAGGAGGCGAACAAGCTGCCCGTCACCGGCGATTATGACCAGAAGACCTCGGCCGCGCTGCTGGAGGGGGAGGCGAAGCCGACCACCTGGCTGGTGCGCATTCCCGACGGCTTTGCCCGCGGGCCCTTCTTCGACATTCCCAAGGGGCTGAACAACCAGGCGAGCCTGCCCGCGCTCACCTATCGCAACCTGCTCGAAAAACTGGCGGAGCGCTTCCATACCACGCCCGAAGTGCTGACCGGCATGAACCCGGCCAATACGAAGGTCGCCGCCGGCGCGACCATCCGCGTGCCGGCGATCGCCAACCAGCCGGTGGCACAGATCGATGGCGACGAGCGCGGCTGGGGCGAAACGCTCGCCAGCCTCGGCGTCGCCAAGGACCAGCCACAGGCCGACCATCTGGTGGTCGACAAGTCGGAAGGGCTGCTCAAGGTCTATGGTGCGGACAACCGCCTGATCGCACAATTCCCGGTCACCACCGGGTCACAGCATGATCCGCTGCCGCTGGGCGAATGGACGATCAAGGGCGTCAGCCGCAATCCCGACTTCCATTATAATCCCGACCTGTTCTGGGATGCCGCGTCCAAGGATCAGAAGGCGGTGCTGAAGCCCGGCCCCAACGGCCCGGTCGGCGTCGTGTGGATCGATCTGTCCAAGGATCATTATGGCATCCATGGCACGCCCGAACCGCAACTGATCGGCCGCACCGAAAGCCATGGCTGCATCCGCCTCACCAACTGGGACGCCGCGCGGCTGGCACAGATGGTGAAGAGCGGCGTCAAGGCCAAGTTCCAGGCATGAATGTCCGGCTGTGGGGCGGTATCGCGGTCGCGCTGCTGCTCTGCATCGCCTTCGCCCGCTATTGCGTGCGGATCGTCCCGGCCGATGCGCCGGTGCGATCCGCTGCATCCGCGCCGCCAGCCGTCAGCGACGGTGCGCTGCTGATCCCGGTGGAGGGCGTGCCGGCCTCCGCGCTCAGCGACACCTTCACCCAGGCACGGGCAGGCGGCGCCCGTCCGCATGATGCGATCGACATCATGGCGGCGCGGGGCAGGGCGGTGCTGGCTGCCGCCGGCGGCCGGATCGAGAAGATCTTCTGGAGCGAGGCGGGTGGCCGCACCCTCTATGAGCGCTCGCCCGACGGGCGCACCCTCTATTATTATGCCCATCTCGACAGCTATGCGCCGGCCCTGCGCGAAGGGCAGGCGGTCAGGCGCGGGCAGCGCATCGCGACCGTGGGCAGCACCGGCAATGCCGATGCCGCCGCGCCGCACGTCCATTTCGCCGTCAACCGCATGGCGCCGGCTGATCCCTGGTATGGTGGCCAGCCGATCAATCCCTATCCGCTGCTGGTCGGCCAATGACCTGTCCTATCGGCCCGCGATCGGCTATCATTGGGGCCAGCCGCGATCGAAAATTGCTCAAGTAGGAAAGCGAATTTCAAAATGTGCGGGAAATGTGCGAAGTTAAGCGGAAACGCCGCCCTCTTGCCCTTGGCGCCGTCTCGCGGTAAAGGCGCGGCCAGCCTCGCAGAGGCCGGCTCTTTTCCACATTCAGACATATAGGCAGGCTCTTCCCATGAAGATCAGCGGCGTGGACATTCGTCCCGGCAACAATATCGAATATGAGGGTGGCCTGTGGCGCGCCGTCAAGATTCAGCACACCCAGCCCGGCAAGGGCGGCGCCTATATGCAGGTGGAACTGAAGAACCTGATCGATGGCCGCAAGAACAATGTCCGCTTCCGCTCGGCCGAGAGCGTCGAGCGCATCCGCCTCGACACCAAGGATTTCCAGTATCTCTACCCCGAGGGTGACATGCTGGTGTTCATGGACACCGAAACCTATGACCAGATCAACCTGCCGATGGACCTGGTCGGCGATGCCGCCGCCTTCCTGCAGGACGGCATGATGGTCATGCTGGAAATGTATGAAGAACGTCCGATCAGCGTCCAGCTGCCCGAGACGGTCGAAGCGACCATCGTCGAAGCCGACGCCGTGGTGAAGGGCCAGACCGCATCGGCCAGCTACAAGCCGGCGATCCTTGACAATGGCGTCCGCGTCATGGTTCCGCCGCACATCGTCACCGGCACGCGCATCGTGGTCGATGTCTATGAGCGCGAATATGTGAAGCGGGCCGACTGATGCGGTTCGGGCGCAGCACGGCAGTCGCCGCCATCCTCGCGATCGGCGCTGTGCCGGCTGCGCTCCCTGCCCAGACGGTCAACAAGCCGTCCAAGGCGCAGATCGACAGTGCGGCCTATGTGCTGCAGGTCATCAGCAGCGCATTGGAGTCGAAGGAGGTCGAGGCGCCGGTCAAGACCGCGCTGTTCGAATGCCTCTACAGCAATTCGCTGTCGCAGATCAGTGCGGCGACCGACAAGGTGATCGCGGGCAATCCGGGCAAGGTGAACCGCAAGGATCCCTCGCAGATGCTGGCGGTGATCGCCGGCACCTGTGGCTATCGTCCGGCCGCCGCCAAGCCCGCCCCCAAGAAATAAAGCAAAGGCCGCCCACCGGGGCGGCGGAGATTTTACATGGTATCCCATTCCGGCCTTCTCACCGTCATGGAACGCGCCGCCCGCAAGGCCGGCTCCAAGCTGCGCCGCGACTTCGGCGAGGTCGAGCATCTGCAGGTGTCGCGCAAGGGGCCGGCGGACTTCGTGTCCAAGGCCGACAAGCAGGCCGAGCAGACGCTGGTCGAGGAACTGCAGAAGGCGCGTCCCGACTGGGGCTTCCTGCTGGAAGAGGGCGGGGTGATCGAGGGCGATCCCAACAAGCCGCGCTGGATCATCGATCCGCTCGACGGCACCACCAACTTCCTGCATGGCATCCCGCACTTCGCCATCTCGATCGCGGTCGAGGAGCCTTTGTTCGGTGGCAAGCGCGAAGTGACCTCGGGCCTGATCTATCAGCCGGTCACCGACGAAAGCTATTGGGCGGAAAAGAATCGCGGCGCCTGGCGTCATGACCAGCGTCTGCGCGTCTCGGCCCGCCGTGACCTTGCCGACTGCCTGATCGCCACCGGCATCCCGTTCATGGGCCATGGCAACATGGCCGAATGGACCCGGATCTTCGGTGCGGTGGCGCCTTCGGTCGCTGGCCTGCGTCGCTTCGGTGCCGCCTCGCTCGACCTCGCCCATGTCGCTTCGGGCCGCTATGACGGCTTCTGGGAAAGCGGCCTCCAGCCCTGGGACGTGGCGGCTGGCATCCTGATGGTGCGCGAGGCCGGCGGCTTCGTCAGCGACTTCCGTGGCGGCGACCAGATGATCGACCGCAAGGAAGTGATCGCCGGCAATGACGCGACCCACAGCAAGCTGCACAAGCTGGTGGCCGGCGCGCTGCGCTAAGAGCCTGGTCGCGATTGGGGGAGGTGCTTCGCGTTTCCGCCGATGGCGTGAATCAGGCTCTGCTAAGCTTCTGATTTAAGAGCAAAGGGCGTCGGCCCACCGCGGCGAGTCTTCGGACTTCCAGAGGTGGTCCGGCGCCTGTTTTTTTGTGTCTGCGGCAATCGTCTCTTGCGCTTTTGGTAACGCGATCAAGCCTTTGCAATTGTTGCGAATCATTCTCATGGGTTCGCCCCTTGCTTCGCATATGCAGCAGGCCTAAAGGCCCCCCAGAACAATTTTCGCCCAGGGGATTCCATTGGTCGATCTCAGCCAATATCTGCCGATCCTGATCTTTCTCGGGATCGCTCTGCTGCTCTCCAGCACCTTCGTCTTCTTGCCGATGCTGGTTGGCCGCCTGACCGGTGCGCACAAGCCCGATCCTGCCAAGCTGTCCGAATATGAATGCGGCTTCCCCGCATTTGAAGAGCCGCGCAGCCAGTTCGACGTGCGTTTCTACCTTGTCGCCATCCTGTTCATCATTTTCGACCTGGAAGCGGCATTCCTCTTTCCCTGGGCGGTGAGCCTTGACCAGATCGGCTGGGCCGGCTGGGCGACGATGATGATCTTCATAGCGGAGCTGGTGCTCGGCCTCGTCTATGCGTGGAAGAAGGGAGCACTCGATTGGGAGTAGAACTGACCAGCCCCATTCCCGGCACCATGCCGCCGATGGGGACGCAGCCCGACCAGGACTTCTTCAACGCGCTCAGCAGTGAAGTCAGCGACAAGGGTTTCCTTGTCACCTCGACCGAGGAACTGTTCCAGTGGGCCCGCACGGGTTCGCTGTGGTGGATGACCTTCGGTCTGGCCTGCTGCGCCGTGGAGATGATTCACGTCAACATGCCGCGCTACGACATGGAGCGCTTCGGCGCCGCGCCGCGCGCGTCTCCGCGCCAGTCGGACGTGATGATCGTCGCGGGCACGCTGTGCAACAAGATGGCTCCGGCGCTCCGCAAGGTCTATGACCAGATGTCTAACCCGAAATATGTGATTTCGATGGGCAGCTGCGCCAATGGCGGTGGTTACTACCACTATAGCTATTCGGTCGTCCGTGGCTGTGACCGCATCGTGCCGGTCGACATCTATGTGCCGGGCTGCCCGCCCACTGCCGAAGCTCTGCTCTACGGCATCATGCAGCTGCAGCGGAAGATCCGCCGGATCGGGACGATTGAGCGTTAATATGGGCCATTCTGCACCCAAGATCGTGAACCCCGAAGGGATCGCCGGGGAAATCGGCGCCCTGCTGGGTTCGATGCTGATCGAAACCATCGATCATGCCGATGAGTTGACCTTCGTTGTCGCGCGCGACGACCTGGCCAATGCCATGGTCGCGCTGCGCGACATGGCGCATTACCAGCAGCTGATGGAAATTGCCGGCGTCGACTATCCGGAGCGTCCGGACCGGTTCGAGGTCGCCTATCACCTGCTCAGCGTCACGCGGAACCACCGCGTCCGCGTCAAGGTTTCGACCGACGAGGATACGCCGGTGCCGACCGTCACGCACCTCTGGCCGGTCGCCGGCTGGCTGGAGCGCGAAGTGTTCGACATGTATGGCGTCATCTTCGACGGCAATACCGACCTGCGTCGCATCCTGACCGACTATGGCTTCAAGGGGCATCCGCAGCGCAAGGACTTCCCGCTGACCGGCTATGTCGAGCTGCGCTATTCGGAAGAAGACAAGCGCGTCGTCTATGAGCCGGTGAAGCTGGCCCAGGACTTCCGCAGCTTCGACTTCATGTCGCCCTGGGAAGGCGCGCAATATGTGCTGCCCGGGGACGAGAAGGCGGCGGCACCTGCTGCGCCGGCTCCTGCGCCCGCAGCCGCACCCACGCCCAAGGCGACGGAAAGCAAGGCCGACACCGGTGCCGGCGATGCCGCCAACAAGAAGGCCGAGGAAAAGTCGGCCGACGCGCCGGCCAAGTCCGCCGCCGAAACCGATGAAGGCAAGGGGGCTGCCAAGCCCGAAGGTAAGGCCTGATGTCCGACTATCTCGAAAAGATGGATCATGTCACCGATGCGGCCGACCCGGCCTATGGTGACACGGAAATCCAGAACTACACGATCAACTTCGGTCCGCAGCACCCTGCAGCGCACGGCGTTCTGCGTCTGGTCATGGAACTGGACGGCGAAATCGTCGAGCGCTGCGACCCGCATGTCGGCCTGCTGCATCGCGGCACCGAAAAGCTGATCGAGCACAAGACCTATATGCAGGCGCTGCCCTATTTCGACCGGCTGGACTATTGTTCGCCGCTCGGCATGGAGCATAGCTATGTTCTGGCGGTCGAAAAGCTGCTGAACCTGGAAGTGCCGCTGCGCGCGCAATATCTGCGCGTGTTCTTCGCGGAACTGACCCGTATCTGCAATCACATGCTGAACCTGGGTTCGCACGTCATGGACGTTGGCGCGATGACGCCGAACCTGTGGCTGTTCGAAATCCGCGAGGATTGCCTCAACTTCTTCGAGCGCGCTTCGGGCGCCCGCATGCATTCGGCCTATTTCCGGCCGGGTGGCGTCCATCAGGACGTGCCGCTCAAGCTGCTGACTGACATCGCCGACTGGCTCGACACCCGTCTGCCGCGCCTGTTCGAGGACGCGATGAGCTTGGTCGTCGACAATCGCATCTTCAAGCAGCGCAATGTCGACATCTCGATCGTCAGCAAGGAAGATGCGCTGAAGTGGGGCTTCTCCGGCCCGATGTTGCGTGGTTCGGGCATTGCCTGGGACATCCGCAAGGCGCAGCCCTACGACGTCTATGACCGCATGGAATTCGACGTTCCGGTCGGCACCGCGTTCGACTGCTATGACCGGTTCATGGTCCGCGTCGAGGAAGTGCGCCAGTCCGCGCGCATCATGAAGCAGTGCCTCAGCGAAATGCCCGAAGGGCCGATCGCCAGCTTCGACCGCAAGGTCTCCCCGCCCAAGCGCGGCGAGATGAAGAAGTCGATGGAAGCGCTGATCCACCATTTCAAGCTCTATACCGAGGGCTTCCACGTCCCCGCGGGCGAAGTCTATGTGGCGACCGAAAGCCCCAAGGGCGAATTCGGCGTCTATCTGGTCAGCGACGGCTCCAACAAGCCCTATCGCTGCAAGATTCGCCCGACCGCCTTCAGCCATCTGCAGGCGATGGACTTCATGATGAAGGGCCACATGCTGGCCGATACAACCGCTGTACTGGGCGCGATGGACATCGTGTTCGGAGAATGTGACCGATAATGGCTGATGCAGTTCATATCCCCGATGAGGCCGAAACCCGCGCGCGCTGGGGCGCGTTCGAGTGGACGCCCGAAAATGCCGAGCAGGCAAAGAAGGTCATCGCGCGCTATCCCGCCGGTCGCCAGCAGTCGGCGGTGATGCCGCTGCTCGACCTGGCCCAGCGCCAGGTCGGTGCGGAAACCCAGACCAATGGCTGGCTGCCGGTTCCGGTCATGGAATATATCGGGCGTCAGCTCGATATGCCGTACATGCGCGTCTATGAGGTGGCGACCTTCTACACCATGTACAATCTGGCGCCGGTCGGTCGCTACCATGTGCAGGTTTGCGGCACGACGCCGTGCATGCTGCGCGGGTCGGACGATGTCTTTGCCGCGTGCAAGAACAAGGGCCTGGTCAAGGGCGGCACGACCCCCGACGGCCTGTTCACCCTCAATGAGGTCGAATGCCTTGGTGCCTGCGCCAACGCGCCGATGGTCCAGATCAACGACGATAATTTCGAAGATCTGACCTACGACAGCACCATCGCCATCCTGGAAACGCTGGCCGCCGGCGGCCAGCCCAAGATCGGTCCGCAGATCGATCGCCAGACCAGCGCGCCGGAAGGTGGCCCGACCACCCTCAAGGAGATGGTCGGCGAAAATCACGACTATCGCGGTCAATGGAACGAAGGAGCGACGGCATGACCGATGCACCCGCACCGGCCCCCTTCGTCGGGCCGCTGTCCGACAAGGACCGCATCTTCACCAACGTCCACGGCTTCCAGGATTGGGGCGTCGACGCCGCGATGAAGCGTGGCGATTGGGACAATACCAAGAAGCTGATGGAAATCGGCCAGGACGCGATCATCGACACCATCAAGGCGTCGAACCTGCGCGGCCGTGGTGGCGCCGGCTTCCCGACCGGCATGAAGTGGAGCTTCATGCCCAAGGAAAGCAAGGACGGCCGTCCCAGCTTCCTCGTCATCAACGCCGACGAATCCGAACCGGGTTCGTGCAAGGACCGCGAAATCATCCGCCACGATCCGCACAAGCTGATCGAAGGCGCGCTGATCGCCGGTTTCGCGATGCGGGCGCGTGCCGCCTACATCTATATCCGCGGTGAGTTCATCTACGAGGCGAAGGTGCTCTTCGCCGCCGTCGAGCAGGCCTATGAAAAGGGCTTCATCGGCAAGAATGCCTGCGGGTCGGGCTATGATTTCGACGTGTTCGTCCATCGTGGCGCCGGCGCCTATATCTGCGGCGAGGAAACCGCCCAGATCGAAAGCATCGAGGGCAAGAAGGGCCAGCCCCGCCTGAAGCCGCCTTTCCCGGCCGGCGCGGGCCTCTATGGCTGCCCGACCACCGTCAACAACGTGGAATCGATCGCGGTTGCGCCGACGATCCTGCGTCGCGGCGCCGCCTGGTTCAACGGCTTCGGTCGTGAGAACAACCGCGGCACCAAGCTGTTCCAGATTAGCGGCCATGTGAACAAGCCCTGCGTCGTCGAGGAATCGATGTCGATCCCGTTCCGCGAACTGATCGATCGCCATTGCGGCGGCATCCGTGGCGGCTGGGACAATCTGCTCGCGGTCATTCCGGGCGGGTCGTCGGTGCCGCTGGTTCCTGCGAAGGAAATCATGGACGCACCGATGGACTTTGACGGTCTGCGCGCGCTGGGCTCGGGCCTGGGCACCGCCGCCGTCATCGTCATGGACAAGTCGACCGACATCGTCCGCGCCATTTCGCGTCTCTCCTACTTCTACAAGCATGAGAGCTGCGGCCAGTGTACGCCGTGCCGCGAAGGCACCGGCTGGATGTGGCGCGTCATGGAGCGTCTGCGCACCGGCGACGCGGACCAGAGCGAAATCGACATGCTGTTCCAGGTGACCAAGCAGGTTGAAGGCCACACCATCTGCGCGCTTGGCGACGCAGCGGCATGGCCGATCCAGGGGCTGATCCGGCACTTCCGTCCGGAAATCGAGCGCCGGATCAACGAGAACAAGGGTAGTGCCCCCGTCATGGAGGCAGCGGAGTAACCATGCCGAAGGTCAAAGTAGACGGCGTAGAACTCGAAGTCCCGGCGGGCGCCACAGTCCTCCAGGCTTGCGAGCAGGCGGGGAAGGAAATCCCCCGTTTCTGCTATCATGAGCGCCTTTCCATCGCCGGCAATTGCCGCATGTGCCTGGTCGAGGTGAAGCCTGGGCCGCCCAAGCCGCAGGCGTCGTGCGCGCTTCCGGCCACCGAAGGCCAGGAAATCCGCACCGACAGCGAAATGGTCAAGAAGGCCCGCGAAGGGGTGATGGAGTTCCTGCTCATCAACCACCCGCTGGATTGCCCGATCTGTGACCAGGGTGGCGAGTGCGATCTTCAGGACCAGTCGGTCGCCTATGGCCGTGGTTCGTCGCGCTATGACGAGAATAAGCGCGCCGTCACCGAGAAGAATATGGGGCCGATCGTCAAGACGGTCATGACCCGCTGCATCCAGTGTACCCGTTGTGTGCGCTTTGCAGAGGAAGTCGCGGGCGTGCCGGAAATCGGCGCCATCTATCGCGGCGAGAATATGCAGATCACCACCTATCTCGAACATGCCGCCAAGAGCGAGCTGTCGGGCAATGTGGTCGACCTGTGCCCGGTCGGTGCGCTGACCGCCAAGCCCTACGCTTTCGAAGCGCGTCCGTGGGAACTCAAGAAGACCCATGCGATCGACGTGATGGACGCGCTCGGCACCAACATCCGCCTCGACAGCCGTGGTCGTCAGGTGCTGCGCGCCGTGCCGCGCATCAATGACGACGTGAACGAGGAGTGGGCGTCGGACAAGACCCGTCACAATGTCGACGGTCTGGTCCGCAAGCGTCTCGACAAGCCGTTCGTCCGCAAGGATGGCAAGCTGGTTCCGGCGACCTGGGCGGAAGCCTTTGCCGCCGTCGCCGCCGTCCAGCATGGCGGCAGCGTCGCGGCGATCGCCGGCGACCTGCTCGACTGCGAAACCATGTTCGCGGGCAAGGCGCTGGTCGAAAAGCTCGGCGGTTCGCTGCTGGAAGGCCGTCAGACCGGCCTGTCCTACGATGTGTCGAGCCTGTCGTCGGTGGTGTTCAACACCCCGCTCGCCGATCTCGAAACCGCGGACGTCATCCTGCTGGTCGGCACCAACCTGCGCTGGGAAGCGCCGCTGGTAAACACCCGCATCCGCAAGGCGATCAAGAAGGGCGCGAAGGTCTTCGCCGTCGGTCCCGAATTCGACCTGACCTACAAGGTCGAATGGCTGGGCAATGACGCGTCGCTGCTGGCCAAGCTGCCGGACGCCGTGCTCGAAGCCTTCAAGGGCGCTGCCCGTCCGGCGATGATCGTCGGTGGCGGCGTGCTGGCCAAGGACGGTGCGCATGGCGACACGCTGGCACTGGTCGAGACGCTGGGCCTGATCAAGGACGGCTGGAACGGTTACAACGTCCTGCACTTCGCGGCGGCCCGCATGGGCGGCCTGATGCTGGGCTATGCGACCAAGGGCGGCATCAAGGCCGTGGCTGCGGCTGCACCGAAGCTGCTCTTCTCGCTCGGCGCCGACGAAGTCGACTATTCGGCCTTCGAAACCAGCTTCAAGGTCTATGTCGGCCATCATGGCGACAAGGGCGCCCATGCGGCGGACGTGATCCTGCCGGGCGCAAGCTATGCCGAAAAGGCCGGCACCTACGTCAACCTGGAAGGCCGGGTGCAGTTCGGTGAAAAGGCCGTGTTCGCGCCGGGCGACGCCCGCGAGGACTGGTCGATCCTGCGCGCCCTGTCGGAAGCGCTGGGTGCCAAGCTGCCGTTCGATACCTTCGACGCGCTGCGCGCCGAAATGGTCAAGGCGGTTCCCGCGCTCGGCGTCGAAGGTATCGCCAACTATGGCTGGTCGGTGCCGTCGCTGCCCACCGGTGCGACCGGCGAGCTGGGTTCGCCGATCAAGGATTTCTACCTCACCAACGCGATCTGCCGCGCCAGCCCGACGATGCAGCAATGCTCGGCCGAGCTGATCCATGGTGAAAGCTTCGCGGAGGCCGCAGAGTGACCGCTTTCTTCCAAGGCCTCGGCCTGCCTTTCGAGGGCGCCTGGCTGCTTTCGACCATTGTCGGTATCCTGGTCATCGCACTGCCGCTGATGCTGGCCGTCGCCATGATCATCTATGCCGACCGCAAGATCTGGGCCGCCATGGCGCTGCGCCGTGGTCCCAACGTCGTCGGCCCGCTGGGCCTGCTTCAGTCCTTCGCGGACGGCCTCAAGGTCTTCCTGCAGGAAACCATCGTTCCCTCGGCGTCGAACAAGGCCCTGTTCCTGATCGCGCCGATCATCACCTTCACCGTGGCGCTGATGGCCTGGGCCGTCATCCCCTTCGGCGTCGGCGTGATGGTGTCGAACGTCAATGTCGGCCTGCTCTACATCCTCGCCATCTCGTCGCTCGGCGTCTATGGCGTGGTGCTGGCGGGCTGGGCGTCCAACTCCAAATATCCCTTCTACTCCGCGATCCGCGCCAGCGCGCAGATGATCTCCTATGAAGTCTCGATCGGCTTCATCCTGATCACCGTCGTGCTGTGGGCCGGCAGCTTCAACATGTCGGCGATCGTGGAAAGCCAGAAGGGCTATTATGGCTTCCTCAACGGCAACGGCTTCAACCCGCTGCTGTTCCCGATGGCGATCATGTTCCTGATTTCGGCCATGGCGGAAACGGCGCGCGCGCCGTTCGACCTGACTGAAGCGGAATCCGAACTGGTCGCGGGTTACCAGACCGAATATTCGTCGATGGCCTTCGCTCTGTTCTGGCTCGGCGAATATGCCAACGTCATCCTGATGTGCGGCCTCAACGCGATCCTGTTCTGGGGTGGCTATCTGCCGCCGTTCGACTGGGCGCCGCTCTATCTGGTGCCGGGCATCATCTGGTTCCTGCTCAAGATCGCCTTCTTCTTCTTCGTCTTCTCCTGGGTGAAGGCGACGGTGCCCCGCTACCGTTATGACCAGTTGATGCGGCTGGGCTGGAAGATTTTCCTGCCGACCTCGCTCTTCTTCGTCTTCCTGGTTTCGGGCTTCCTCATGCTGACGCGCTATGGAGGCGCACAATGAGCCTCGGTTACTACGTCAAAAGCTTCACCCTCTGGGAGTTCGTGAAGGCGCACTGGCTGACCTTGAAGTATTTCTTCAAGCCCAAGGCGACGATCAACTACCCGTACGAGAAGAACCCGATTTCGCCGCGTTTCCGTGGTGAACATGCGCTGCGCCGCTATCCCAACGGGGAAGAGCGCTGCATCGCGTGCAAGCTGTGCGAGGCCATTTGTCCGGCGCAGGCGATCACCATCGAGGCGCAGCCGCGCGACGATGGCAGCCGCCGTACCACGCGCTACGACATCGACATGACCAAGTGCATCTATTGCGGCTTCTGCCAGGAAGCCTGCCCGGTCGATGCGATTGTCGAGGGCCCGAACTTCGAGTTCGCGACCGAAACCCGCGAGGAGCTGATCTACGACAAGGCCAAGCTCCTGGAAAACGGTGACAAGTGGGAGCGTGCCATCGCTGCCAATCTTGCTGCCGATGCCCCCTATCGTTAAGCCGCCGGCGTCAAAGGGAATATGAACCTGTGATCCACGTCCTCGCCTTTTACCTGTTCGCCATTCTGGTGGTGAGCAGCGGCGCGCTCACGATATTGTCGCGCAACCCGGTCCACTCGGTCCTCTGGCTGATCCTGGCCTTCTTCAACGCTGCCGGTCTGATGATCCTGCTCGGCGCCGAATTCATCGCGATGCTGCTTGTCATCGTCTATGTCGGCGCGGTCGCGGTGCTGTTCCTGTTCGTCGTCATGATGCTCGACATCGACTTCGCCGAACTGCGCGCCGGCTTCGTCAGTTATCTGCCGTTCGGCCTGCTGATCGCGCTCGTGCTGCTGGCGGAAATCGTCCTCGGCATCGGCCTGTGGAGCGCCGGCCCGATCGAACTCGCGCAGCGTGCGGCCCCGGCCAATCCGGAACTTTCCAACATCCAGGCGATCGGCGGCATTCTCTACACCCGCTACATCTTCCTGTTCGAGGCGGCGGGTATCGTCCTGCTGGTCGCGATGATCGGCGCCATCGTGCTGACCCATCGTGCCCGTGGCGGCGTCCGTGGTCAGAATGTTGCCAAGCAGAACCGCCGTCGTCCGCAGGACGCCGTGCGCAACATCAATCAGCCCGTGGGGCAGGGGGTGGAGCTGTGATCGGCCTTCAACATTATATGGTGGTCAGCGCCATCCTCTTCGTGATGGGGGTGCTCGGCATCTTCATCAACCGCAAGAATGTCATCATCATCCTGATGGCGATCGAGCTGATCCTCCTCAGCGTGAACATCAACCTCGTCGCCTTCAGCGCCTTCCTGGGTGATCTGGTGGGCCAGGTCTTCTCGATGTTCGTGCTGACCGTCGCGGCGGGTGAAGCGGCCATCGGCCTCGCCATCCTCGTCATTTACTTCCGTGGTCGCGGCACCATCGCCGTCGACGATGTCAACCGGATGAAGGGCTGAGCCAAATCCCATGATCCAGCTTATCGTCCTTCTCCCGCTGCTCGCCGCAGCCATCGCCGGCCTTGGCAACAAGGCTCTGGGCAAGCTGCCCGCTAAGATCGTCACGACCGGCGCGCTGTTCGCAGCCTGCGCCATGTCCTGGCCGATCTTCATCAGCTTCCTGACCGGCCACGCCGAACCCTATGTCGCGCCCGTCTTCACCTGGATCGAAAGCGGCAGCTTCGATGCCCAGTGGGCGCTGCGGGTCGACACCATGACGGCGGTCATGCTGGTGGTCATCACCAGCGTGTCCAGCCTCGTCCACCTCTATAGCTGGGGCTATATGGACGAAGAGCCGGACCAGCCGCGCTTCTTCGCCTATCTCTCGCTCTTCACCTTCGCGATGCTGATGCTCGTGACCGCGAACAATCTGCTGCAGATGTTCTTCGGTTGGGAAGGCGTGGGTCTGGCCTCCTACCTGCTGATCGGTTTCTGGTTCCGCAAGCCGTCGGCCAATGCGGCCGCGATCAAGGCGTTCGTCGTCAACCGCGTCGGCGACCTTGGCTTCATGATGGGTATTTTCGGCACCTATCTGGTGTTCAACACCATCTCGATCCCGGAAATCCTGGAAATGGCCCCGTCGATGGCGGGTTCGACCATCGGCTTCCTGGGTCACCGCTTCGACACCATGACCGTGCTCTGCCTGCTGCTGTTCGTCGGCGCGATGGGCAAGTCGGCGCAGCTCGGCCTCCACACCTGGCTTCCCGACGCGATGGAAGGCCCGACCCCGGTGTCGGCGCTGATCCACGCGGCCACCATGGTCACCGCCGGTGTCTTCATGGTCTGCCGTCTGTCGCCGATGTTCGAAATGTCGCCGACCGCGCTGACCGTGGTCACCTATATCGGTGCCGCCACCTGTCTGTTCGCCGCCACCGTCGGCACCGTGCAGACCGACATCAAGCGCGTCATCGCCTATTCGACCTGTTCGCAGCTGGGCTACATGTTCTTTGCGGCCGGTTGCGGCGCCTATGGCGCGGCGATGTTCCACCTCTTCACCCATGCCTTCTTCAAGGCGCTGCTGTTCCTGGGCGCCGGCTCGGTCATCCATGCGATGCACCATGAGCAGGACATGCGTTACTATGGCGGCCTGCGTAAGAAGATCCCCGTGACCTTCTGGACCATGACGCTCGGTACCCTCGCCATCACGGGCGTCGGCCTGCCGCTCGTCGGCGTCGGTTTCGCCGGCTTCTATTCGAAGGACGGCATTCTCGAAGCGGCCTTCGCGTCGGGCGGTGCGGGCATCGGTGCCTATTATGTCGGCGTGTTCGCCGCGCTGCTGACCAGCTTCTACAGCTGGCGCCTGGTCTTCCTGACCTTCTTCGGCAAGCCGCGCTGGACCCAGTCGGAACATATCCAGCATGCCCTCCATGACTCTCATGGGCACGACGATCACGCCCACGCCCATGCCGGCCATGATCATGACGATCATGCCCACGCACACGCCGATCATGGCCATGATCATCATGCCCATGACGCTGGCGACGGCACCGGTGGCTACCACCCGCACGAAAGCGGCCTGGTCATGCTGATCCCGCTGCTGGTCCTCAGCCTGGGCGCCGTGTTCGCCGGCTTCGTCTTCCACGACCAGTTCATTGGTCCGGAAGGGGGCATCGAGTTCTGGAAGGGCGCCCTGGCGTTCGACAGCCACCTAATGCACGCCGCGCATGAAGTGCCGACCTGGGTCAAGTTCGGTCCGTTCACCGTGATGCTGACCGGCCTGGTCATTGCCTGGCTCGCCTACATCAAGAACACCGACTGGCCGCAGCGCTTCGTCGCCACCTTCGGCGCCCTGCACCAGTTCCTGCTCAACAAGTGGTACTTCGACGAGCTGTACAACTTCCTGTTCGTCAAGCCCGCCTTCGCCATCGGCCGCTTCTTCTGGCAGTTCGGTGACGTCGGCTTCATCGACCGCTTCGGCCCCAACGGGCTGGCTGCTCTGGTCGTGCAGGGCAACAAGATCACCCGTCGGCTTCAGTCCGGCTACCTCTACACCTATGCGCTGGTGATGCTGATTGGCCTCGCCGCGGCTGCAACCTGGGCGATGACACGATAATGGACGGCTTCCCCATCCTCTCCCTGATGATGGCAGTGCCGATGGCTGGTGCCATCGCCTGCCTCTTCGCTGGCGCCAATAACGCGCGCTGGATTGCGCTGATCGCCACGCTGGTCGATCTGGTCCTGGGCATCGTCCTGTGGGTCAATTTCGATCAGTCGGGCGCCGGTGCCCAGTGGCAGTTCACCGAATATGCGCCGATCTTCGGCCGCTTCGCGTGGGCGCTCGGGATCGACGGCATCGCCTTGCTGCTGATCGCACTGACGGTGTTCCTGATGCCGATCTGTATCGGTGCCAGCTGGAACGCGATCAACAAGCGCGTCGGCGAATATATGGCGGCGTTCCTGTTCATGGAGGTGCTGATGATCGGCGTCTTCACCGCGCAGGATCTCTACCTCTTCTACATCATGTTCGAAGCCGGCCTGATCCCGATGTATCTGATCATCGGTATCTGGGGGGGTGCGAACCGTATCTACGCCTCGTACAAATTCTTCCTCTACACGCTGCTCGGCTCGGTCCTGATGCTGATCGCGATGATGTGGATGGTGCATGAGGCCGGCACGACCCGCATCCCCGACCTGATGGCCTACAACTTCGATCCGAAGATCCAGATCTGGCTGTTCCTCGCCTTCTTCGCCAGCTTCGCGGTGAAGATGCCGATGTGGCCGGTCCACACCTGGCTGCCCGACGCGCACGTTCAGGCGCCGACCGCTGGTTCGGTCATCCTGGCAGGCGTGCTGCTGAAGATGGGTGGCTACGGCTTCATCCGCTTCTCGCTGCCGATGTTCCCGGAAGCCTCGGCGCAGATCGCGCCCTGGGTCTGGGGCCTGTCGATGGTCGCCGTCGTCTATACCAGCCTCATCGCGCTGGTTCAGTCGGACATGAAGAAGCTGATCGCCTATTCGTCGGTCGCGCACATGGCGATCGTCACCATCGGCCTGTTCGCCTTCAACCAGGCGGGCCTGGAAGGCGCGATGATGGTCATGCTGGGCCACGGCCTCGTCTCGGGCGCGCTGTTCCTGTGCGTCGGCGTGATCTATGACCGCCTGCACACCCGTGAGATCAACCGCTATGGTGGCCTCGCGATCAACATGCCGCGCTACGCCGTGCTGTTCCTGCTCTTCACCATGGCTTCGGTCGGTCTGCCGGGCACCAGCAACTTCGTCGGCGAATTCCTGTCGCTGATGGGCATCTATCAGGTCTCGACCTGGGCGGCGCTGATCTGCACCACCGGCATCATTCTGGGTGCGGCCTATATGCTCTACCTCTATCGCCGCATCTGCTACGGCGATCAGGTGAACGCCGATGCCGCCGCCATGCCCGACCTGTCGGCGCGTGAAATCTGGCTGCTCGCCCCGATCGCCGCGGCGGTGCTCTGGATGGGCGTCTATCCGGAAAGCTTCCTGGCCCCGATGCGTCCCGACATCCGCGCGCTCGAAGCGCGTCTCGCCCCTGCGGCTCCCGCAGGAGATTCCCAGATCAAGATGGGTGCGCCCAAGCCGGTAGGCGAGGGCCATCATGAAGAAGCCGCTGCGCACGGGGAGGCGCACTAATGATCGAAACCGCTTCCCTTCTGGCCGTACTGCCGGAACTCATCCTCACCGGCTCCGGCCTGGTGCTGATGCTGATCGCCGCCTTCGGTGGTGACCGCTCGACCCATGCCGTCAACTGGCTGGCGGTGCTTGCACTGCTCGCCGCCGGCCTCAGCCTCTGCACCTCGATGGCGCATGGCCCGGTCGCGTTTGACGGCCTGGTCCGTGCCGACGCCTTCTCGGTCTATGCCAAGGCGCTGATCTATGGCGCGGCCGGTGCGGCCATCCTGCTGGCCCCGCGCTTCTTCGCCACCGGCGGCGCGCTGCGTCCCGAATATGCCGTCCTGATCGTCTTTGCCGCCATCGGCATGGGCATGATGGTTTCGGCTGGCGACATGCTGACGCTCTATGTCGGCCTGGAAATGAACAGCCTCGCGTCCTACGTGTTGGCCAGCTTCATGCGCCAGGACGAGAAGTCGTCGGAAGCGGGCCTGAAATATTTCGTGCTCGGTTCGCTGGCCAGCGGCATCCTGCTCTACGGCATCTCGCTGCTCTACGGCTTCACCGGTTCGACCGCGTTCGACGGCATCGCCATCGCCATGGGCGACGGCGTGTCGAAGGGCGAGTTGTTCGGCCTGGTCTTCGTGCTCGCGGGCCTCGCCTTCAAGATCAGCGCCGTGCCGTTCCACATGTGGACGCCCGACGTTTATGAAGGCGCGCCGACCCCGGTCACCGCCTTCTTCGGCAGCGCGCCCAAGGTCGCTGCGATGGGCCTGATGGTCCGCGTCGCGATCGAAGCGCTCGGCCCGGCCGGCCTCGACTGGCAGCAGATCATCATCTTCGTTGCGCTCGCGTCGATCCTGTTCGGTGCGGTCGCGGCGATCGGCCAGACCAGCATCAAGCGTCTGATGGCCTATTCGTCGATCAACAATGTCGGCTTCGCGCTGGTCGGCCTCGCCGCCGGCACGCCCGCCGGCGTTGCCGCGACGATGAGCTACATGGCGATCTACGTCGTCATGACCATCGGCGCCTTCGCCTGCATCCTCCAGATGCGGGATGCCGACGGCAAGCCGGTCGACACGATCGCCAGCCTTGCCGGCCTGTCGCAGTCGCGCAAGGGCCTGTCGGCCGCCTTCGCGATCTTCATGTTCTCGATGGCTGGTATCCCGCCGCTGTTCGGCTTCTGGGCGAAGTTCCTGGTGTTCGATGCCGCGGTCGCCGCCAACCTGACCGCGCTCGCCGCCTTCGGCATCGCCATGTCGGTGATCGGCGCCTTCTATTATCTCAAGATCATCAAGACGATCTATTTCGACGAGCCGGCCGCGCCCTATGAGGCGAAGGGCGGGGCGGTCGAGAATATCATCATGGCCGCCTGCGCCATCGTGATCGTCTTCGGTTATCTGCTCAACCCGCTGCTGGACAAGGCCAGCGCGGCTGCGGCGGCTTCGCTGTTCTGACGCAGTTTCGCACCGTAGAAGAAACCGGCTCCACCAATGCCGACATGCTGGCATTGGCGGAGCAGGGTGAAACCGAGGGCCTCTGGCTGCGCGCAAAGCGGCAGTCCGGAGGCCGCGGTCGTTTGGGCCGGGCGTGGGAAAGTCCGGTCGGCAATCTCTATTGCTCCACCCTGATCCGGCTGCAGCCGGGCGACCCGATTGCGCACACGCTGGCGCTGGTCGCGGCGAACGCCGTCCATGCGCTGGTCGCGCCGCTCTGTGCCGGGCAGGCGCGGATCAAATGGCCCAATGACATTTTGGTCGACGGCGCGAAGATAGCCGGCATCCTGCTGGAACGCACCGGCGATGCCGTGGTCGTCGGCATCGGCATCAACGTCACCCATTTTCCGCAAGACCTCGACCGTCCGGTCACCAGCCTCGCAGCGCAAGGCGCGACCGGGGAGGGGGCGGACGCCGCCGCGCTGCTGGAGCGCCTCGCCCAGCTCTTTGGCCATTGGCTGGCGATCTGGCGCGCCCAGGGCCTCGATCCGGTGCGCACGCACTGGCTGCTCAATGCCCATCCGACCGCCACGCCGATGCGCGTCGTTCAGCCCGACGGCGACGTGGTGGAGGGCGGCTTCGGCACGCTCGACAGCCAGGGCATGTTGATCCTGCGCTTGGCGAATGGCGATACCCGTGCCATTCATGCCGGCGATATCTTTCTCATCTGAGGGTTCGGCCATGCTTCTCGCGATCGACGCGGGCAACACCAATGTCGTTTTCGCGCTGCTCGACGGGCGTGAGATCAAGACGCGCTGGCGCATCGCCACCGACCCGCGCCGCACGGCCGACGAATATGCCGTGTGGCTGAACCAGCTGCTGATGCTGGAAGGCTATGCCATGGCCGATGTCGACGCGGTGATCGTCGCCACGGTCGTGCCGCGCGCGCTCCACAATCTTCAGGTGCTGGCCGACAAATATTTTAGGACGACCGCGCTGGTCGCCGGCCAGGGGCTGGTCGACTGGGGCATTGAACTGGACGTGGCGGAACCGGCCTCGGTCGGCGCCGACCGGGTTGTAAACGCGATCGCGGCCCACCATCTTTATGAGGGCGACCTGATCGTCATCGACTTCGGCACGGCGACCACCTTCGACGTGGTGGATTATCGCGGCGCCTACAAGGGCGGCATCATCGCGCCGGGCATCAACCTGTCGCTCGATGCGCTGGTGGCGGCCGCAGCCAAGCTGCCCCGCATCGCCATCGCCCCACCAGAGAACCGATCGGTTATCGGTCGGACCACGGCCGACGCCATGCTGATCGGCGTCTTCTGGGGCTATGTGGCGATGATGGAGGGGCTGGTCGCCCGGATGCGGGCCGAGATCGGCCGCCCGACCAAAGTGATTTCGACCGGAGGACTCGCCGTCCTCTTCAATGACAATAGCGATATTTTCGATGCGATCGCGCCCGACCTGACGATCCAGGGCCTCGCATTGCTGTACGAACGGAGTTTACAGACAGAATGACACCCAAGGACGAGCTGCTCTTCCTGGCCCTTGGCGGCTCGGGCGAGATCGGCATGAACGTCAATCTTTATGGTTGCCAGGGCAAATGGGTCATGGTCGATCTCGGCCTGACCTTTGCCGACCCGCTTTATCCCGGCGTCGAACTGGTGCTGCCCGACCTTGCCTTCATTGAGGAGCGCAAGGACGATTTGCTCGGCATCGTGCTGACCCATGGCCATGAAGATCATATCGGCGCCATCCCCTATCTGGCGGCGGACCTGGGCGTGCCGCTCTATGCCACGCCCTTCACCGCGGGCCTGATCCGGCTGAAGCTGGAAGAGGAAGGCCTGACCAAGGAGGTCAAGCTCCACGTCATCGAGAATGAAGGCAGCTTCAATCTTGGTCCGTTCGGCTTCCGCTACGTGCCGCTGGCCCATTCGATCCCGGAGGGCAATGCCGTCCTGATCGACACGCCGCACGGCCGCATCTTCCACACCGGCGACTGGAAGCTGGACGCCGCCCCGCTGCTTGGCCAGCCCTCCACCCCGGAGGAACTGACCGCGATCGGCGACGAGGGCGTGCTGGCCTTGGTGTGCGACAGCACCAATGTCTTCAATCCAGAACCGTCGGGTTCTGAAAGCACCGTGCGCGATGGCCTGATGCAGACCGTCGCGGCGGCGAAGGGCCGCGTGCTGGTAACCACCTTCGCCTCCAACGCCGCGCGCGTGCAGACCCTGGGCGAGGTCGCGGCCGCCACCGGGCGCAAGCTGTGCGTCGCCGGCCGCTCGCTCGATCGCATCATCAGCACCGCCAAGGCCGCCGGCTATCTCAAGGATTTCCCGCCGCTGGTCGACTGGGATGATGCGATGGACCTGCCTCGATCGGAAGTGATGTTCATCGCCACCGGCGGCCAGGGCGAGGCGCGCGCCGCGCTCTCGCGCATCGCCTTTGACAGCCACCCGATCAAGCTGGCCGAGGGCGACACCGTCGTCTTCTCGTCCAAGCAGATTCCGGGCAATGAAATCGCGATCGGCCGCATCCAGAATGCGCTGGCGACCAAGGGCATCATCATGGTGACCGACCGCCAGGCCGAGGTCCATGTCTCGGGCCATCCGGGCCGCCCGGAACTGGAATCCATGTATCGCTGGATCCGCCCCGCCATCCTGCTGCCGGTTCATGGCGAGCGTCGCCACATGGCGGAACAGGCGCGGCTTGGCCTCGCCACCGGCATCCCCGATGCCGTGGTCCAGTCGAACGGCGACCTGCTGCGCCTGGCACCGGGCAAGCCGACGATCATCGGTCATGAGGATACCGGCCGTCTGGTGCTTGACGGCGACGTCATCCTGCCCGCCGACGGCGCGACCATGAACGAACGGCGCAAGCTCGGCCTGCACGGCCAGATCAGCGTCGCCGTGGCGCTCGACGCCAAGAACCGCCTGATCGGCGAACCCGTGCTGCGCACCCAGGGCGTGCCGGTGGAGGAAGACAAGGATGCCTTCCTTGCCGAAGCGGCCGAGGAAGCGGCGGCAGCCGTCGCCAAGGGATCTATGGAGCAGGAAGCCCTGCGCGAACGCCTGCGCCTCGCCGTGCGCCGCACCGCGACGCGCTGGACCGGCAAGAAGCCGATCGTCGACGTGCTGCTGATCCGCGCATGATATGAGAGTGCCGTTCGCCATCCTGCGGGAGCAAGGCGAACGGCGCTTTCGCTGACAGCCGGAAGCCGAAAAAGTAGAGCCTGATTCACGCCATCGGTGAAAGCGCAAAGCGCTTCCACCTCAAACGATCAGGCTCTAGGCTCGGGCTGATCAAAATTGAATCGTCATGGCGCGCGAAGTGCCGCGATGACGGGAGAGGATAGGGGCATGCGCTGCAATAACGGGCGGGCCGGATGAACTGGTACGCCATCTTCGCCATCTATGTGCTGTTCTGGGTGATCAGCGCCTTCCTCGTCCTGCCGTTCGGCCTGCGCACGCCCGACGAAACGGGCGAGCTACTGCTGAAAGGCCAGGCGGACAGCGCCCCCAGCAACTTCCGCCCCGGCCGCGTCATGCTCCGCGCCACCCTGCTGTCGGCCGTCCTGTTCGGCCTCTATTATGCCAATTATGTGCAGGGCTGGGTCACGATCGACAACATCCCCGGCCTCCATCCGCCACGCTGAGCGGGGATGACGGAGTTGGGTTGGAACAAGACATAGCCCCTCCCTTCCAGGGAGGGGTTGGGGTGGGTGGCGAGCGTAGCGAGCTTCTGCCCTATCGACCGTAGACCGCCGCTACGCGGCGCACCCACCCCCAGCCCCTCCCTGAAAGGGAGGGGAGTAGGAAACGTCCGCAAGTGGTCGCTATCTTCCATTCCCAACCCCGTCATGCCGGGCTTGACCCGGCTCCCGCTTGTCTCGCTTTGCGAGCGCGCCCCGACCAAGAGCGCGCACCCTCTGCCCTATTCGGCCCGTTCATGATCTACTCCAGCCATGAACGGCCGTCTCTCGCTCGCAAGCATGTCTAGAATTGTCGCGCCGCTGTCGCGTCCCTGTCGCCTGACTGTAGCGTCGGTGGTGCGGGACAGTGACCCTGATCGTGACGCAATAGCCGCGCCACAGGCGCGTGGGTGTCGCGTCGCTGGCGCGTGACAGGTGCAAAAGGCCCGAAATGGCCCGACGACACTGTGAACTTCGGGCCGAAATAAACTGTCGCGTCAACCACCCGACACGCCGACCCTCAGGGGTGGCGAATTCGCGCTGTCCTACACCGCGCGCCTCCGCCATAATGCGGACGGCTCTTTGACCTGTCGGATATACCCGCGCGCCGCGGAGGCCAGCCCTAGGGGCGATCGACATTCAGATGATGACGTGACGAAAATGGTGGTTTTCCGTGACCCGGAGCGCAGCGTACTTAAAGTACGTGAGCACCGGAAGCGCGGGAAACCGCCATTTGCAGGCCGTCAGGGCTGGATGTCGATCGCCCCTACCGCTTGCGCGTCAGCTCCCGCATAGCCTCGTCCAACCCCTCCAGCGTCAGCGGATACATGCGCTCGTTCATCAGGTCGCGGATGATGCGGGTCGACTGGCTATAGCCCCAATGTTCCGCCGGCGCGGGGTTCAGCCACACGGTCGCGGGATAGGTATGGGTGACGCGCTGCAGCCAGACGGCACCGGCTTCCTCGTTCATATGCTCCACCGATCCGCCGGGATGGCTGATCTCATAGGGGCTCATCGCCGCGTCGCCGACGAAGATAACCTTATAGTCATGGCCATATTTGTGCAGTACGTCCCAGGTCGGGGTGCGCTCGGCAAAGCGGCGGCGATTATCCTTCCACACGCCTTCATAGAGGCAGTTATGGAAGTAGAAGAATTCCATATTCTTGAATTCGCTGGTCGCGGCCGAAAACAGCTCCTCGCACAGCTTGATATGCGGGTCCATCGATCCGCCCACGTCCAGGAACAGCAGCAGCTTGACCGCATTGTGCCGCTCGGGCCGCATCCGGATATCGAGCCAGCCCTGCCGCGCGGTGCCGCGGATCGTGGCGTCCAGGTCCAGTTCGTCGGCCGCGCCCTCCCGCGCAAAGCGGCGCAGCCGCCGCAGCGCCACCTTGATGTTGCGGGTGCCGATCTCGCGATTGCTGTCCAGATTGGCGAATTCGCGCTTTTCCCACACCTTGATGGCGCGCTTGTGTCGGCTTGTCCCCCCGATCCGCACGCCTTCGGGATTATAGCCGCCATGGCCGAAGGGGGACGTGCCGCCGGTGCCGATCCACTTGCTGCCGCCCTGGTGGCGCTCCTTCTGCTCCTCCAGCCGTTCCTTCAGTATCTTCATGATCTCGTCCCAGTCGCCCAGCGACTTGATCTTCTCCATCTCCTCGGGGCTGAGGAACTTCTCCGCGACCAGGCGCAGCCATTCCTCGGGTATCTCCGCCTCGACCCCGTCCTGGCCCAGCAGCCCCTTGAACACGCGGGCAAAGACCTGATCGAACCGGTCGATCAGCCCCTCATCCTTCACATAGGTGGCGCGGGCGAGATAATAGAAATCCTCCGGTCGCCGCTCGATCACGTCGCGGTCCAGCGCTTCCAGGAGCAGCAGATGCTCCTTGATGCTGGCGGGGATGCCGGCGGCGCGCAGCGCGTCGAGGAAATTGAGCATCATGGTGCCGATCTTGTCGGCCAGCGCGCCGGGCGATGCAAGCGCCGGGCGGATCGCATTGGCGAAATATTAAGTGTTGCGCCGCACGGTAAACAGTTCAGTATTCATTGTGACAGTTAAGTTGCGGGGGCGGCTTGGAAAACGGAGAATTGTTGGCTGACCTGGGGGAACGGTCGGGCGACATAGCATTGCAATGCAGCGAAACCGCTGGATTTCTGGGCGAAGTGAACCGCCGGATCCAGGGCGATTCGGCGCGCCTGTCGGACTTGCAGGCGAACATGCAGACGCTGACCGCAAGCCAGAATGAGAGCGTGGCGGCGGCCCAGGAACTGAGCCTCACCGCCGGACGCGCCGGGCGCATCATTGCCGAGGGGCATGATGTCATCACCCTGTCGCTGGGCGAGGTGGCGGGGCTGGTCGAACATGTCACCGGCCTTGAAGGCCATCTGCGCCAGTTCCTGCAGGTGATTGAGGCGGTGGGCGGCATTTCCGACCAGCTCGGCACGATCGCCCGCCAGACTCGCCTGCTGGGTGTCAACGCCGCGATCGAGGCGGCGCGCGGCGGCGAGGCGACGATGGGTTTTGCCGTGGTGGCGGAGGAAATCCGCCGGCTGGCCGAACAGGCGGCCGAATCCTCGGCCTCGGTCGGCAGCAAGCTTGGCCAGCTCGACCGCGATGCCCGCCATCTGATCGGCGGGGTGGAGGCGAATATCCAGCGCGGCCGCGACGTCGGCACCCATATCGACCAGCTGCGCCTGTCGATGGCGGAAATCGCCTCGCTGGTGACCCAGTTCGGCGAGCGATCCAGCGCGATCGTCGCCTGCACCGACGAGGCGGACGCCCATGTCGCGGCGCTGGATCAGGGGCTGGCGCTGTTCGGCCGCTCCTCGACCGAAAGCGCGGGGCGTGTCGACATGGCCCGCGACAAGATCGAGACGCTGGAGAGCCTGGCCAACGACATGCTCAACACCGCAGCGCAGAGCCGCCTGCGCACCCGCAACAGCCATTATATCGCGCTGGCCGAGGATGGCGCGGCCGAGGTCGCGGCGCTGATCGAGGATGCGCTGGCCCGCGGCGAACTGTCGCAACAGGCGCTGTTCGATCGCAGCCATCGACCGATCGCGGGGTCTGAACCGACCCAATATCAGACCGGTTTCACCGCCTATGCCGATCTGCGGGTGCGGCCGCTGCTCGACCGCGATACCGCGAAGGACGCGACCATCATCGGCTGCTGCCTGATCGACATGGACGGCTATCTGCCCACCCATATCAGCGCGCGCAGCCAGCCGCAGCGCATCGGCGATCCGCGCTGGAACATGGAACATGCCCGCAACCGGCAAATCTTCATGGACGCCCAGACCCGCCGCGCGCTCGACGGCGACGATGATTTCTACCTCTTCACCTATCGCCAGAATCTGGGGGAGGGGCGCTACCGGGCACTGCGCAGCGTGTTCGTGCCGCTGCGCTTCGCCGGGCGCCGCTGGGGTCTCTATGAGGTCGGCTATCTGATCTGATCCACCCGCCTTATGCCGTGGATCAGCGAGACCAGCACGAAGGAGATGATCATCAGCAGATACCAGGCGCCCAGCTTCATCAGGCTGACCATCTCCCATCCATGGCGCTGGCTGGGGTAGGTCCAGGCATTGGCGAAGGTGCCGATATTCTCCGCCAGCCAGATGAACAGCGCGACCAGGAAGAAGCCGAGCAGCAGCGGCATCCGCCGTGGCTCGCGCCAGGGCGTGAACCAGATCCAGCTGCGCCCGAACAGCAGAATGGCGGCAGCGAACAGGGCGATCCGCACATCGGGCAGCCAGTGATGGGCGAAGAAATTGACATAGATGGCGCTCGCCAGCAGCACTGTCGCCCAGACCGGCGGATAGCGGCTGAAACCGAAGTCGAAGATGCGCCAGACCCGCGCGATATAGCTGCCGACGGCGGCATACATGAAGCCGGAAAAGAGCGGCACCGGGCCGACATGGAGCAGGCTTGCCTCCGGATAGACCCAGCTTCCCGCATGGGTCTTGAACAATTCCATGATCGTGCCGATGAGGTGGAAGGCGCAGATGACCAGCGCCTCGCGCGGACTTTCCAGTCGCAGGGCCAGCATCGCGATCTGGATCGCGATCGCCGACAGGGTCAGGAAATCATAGCGATGCAGCGGCGCGCCGGCGGGATAGAAAAGATGGGTCGCGAGTAGCAGGGCCAGCATCAGTCCGCCGAACAGGCAGGCCCAGCCCTGCTTGAAGCCGAACAGCAGGAACTCATAGGTCCAGGCGCGTGGCCCCGCCGCGACGCGGACCGATTCCAGATGGGCGCGTATCCGCGCAAAGCGGGTCGCGCCCGTGGGGTCGTTCATGTCCCGATGTCTAGCGCGCCACGGCCCGGACGCCAATCATTCCGGCCCCGACGAAAGGGCTTTGCAGCGCGCGCATGATCGTTAAGCTGACGGAACGACAAAAAATGAGGAGAGGCTGCCGATGGCGGGACGGCGATGGACGCGGGGTCTGGCTTTGACGCTGCTCGGCGCGTCGGGCGCGGCGCTGGGGACCGATACGCCCCAGCAGGCCGAGGACGAGATCGTCGTGATCGCCGCCCGGATGAAGATCATCAACATCGAATATGCGCTTCGTGGCCCCTGGCTCAAGGCCTGCAATCTCGACGGGACGACCGGCACGCCGGCGGCCGACCGGGCGATCTGCATGTTATTGCAGCAATGCCTGCTCGACGGGAAGACAAGGCGCGAAGAGGCCAAGCAATGCGTCAATGCCCGGATCGATGATCTCGCCAATCATCGGGGCACCCTGCCTGCACTGGTAAGCGAGGCTGCGCTTGAAACCGCCGCTGCCGGGCAGGATGCACAAGCGGACGAAGCGGAAAAATCGGACGCGATCATCGTCACCGGCGCGCGCCATGCCATCAATCCTGGCCTGTGGCGCTTTACCGAGATCGGGACCTATGTAAGCAGCATATCCGGACATCATCCTCCCGGCACCCGCCAGTGGGAGGCGTGCATCCCCGATCGCCGCGATGACCTGGCGATCCGCTATGCCGTGGAGGGGCCACCCCGGCCGGCTGGGGCCGGTGGCCCGCATGGATGCCGCCAATGGCGGGTCACTGTGTCAGGGCGAAAATTCGAGGGGCGACTATATTGCGGCCGTGCGCATGGCGGCTTTTCCTATGGCAGGATGAACGGAACGGTCACGGGCGATGGGTTGGAGGCATCTGCCGAACACAAGACGGTTGGCGGACGGGGGCCGCGCGGGAAGGGGCCCGAGAAGCCGCGCTTCTTCGGGAGCCTGAAGACGGAATTGTCGGGGGAGCGCGTCGGCGTGTGCCCCGGTCGCTGATCGGAAGCGAAAGGGCGCTCCGGATAATGTCCGGAGCGCCCAGGATTTTCTAAAACCGCCTCAGTTGGGCTTGCGCGCGCCCTGGCTGATCGTAACCTCTCCATTGGCGGCATAAAGTGCCGTGGCTTCGGCCTGGGCGGTCTGGGGATCCTTGCCGTCCAGGATCGCGGCGATCTGACGGCCGCTGGGCACCTTGTCATAAACGCCGTAGAGATCAGTCTGGCCGACCATATGGATCGACAGTTGATAGCCAAGGTCGCGGGTGGCGGGATCGAAGGCGAGGACGGTGCCGCTATCGTCGACCGGCACGATGATCGCGCCATCGCTGCGCCCCGTCTGCTGCAGCATGTCATAGCTGCCCTGCGCGGTCTGGACGGTGCCGCGAATGCACAGATTATCCTTGCCCTCGCGCGGGATGCGGACTTCCTGCGGTACGGGCTGGCCGGCGGTGCCGCTTGGCACGGCCTTGGTCAGACGCGCGTCGCCGCCATCACCGGTTGGACAGGCACCGAAGCTGGCCGGGCTGGTCGCGTGCAGGCTCGCAGCATCGTCGAACTTCAGGCCGGCCAGCATGCCGTCCAAACCGGCCAGCACCTCGGCGCGGCGTTCGGTCGGCCCTGTGACGCGCAACTTCACCATCCAGCGTCCGGCATGGGCAAAAGCGGCGGCCGTCGTCAGCGCGCCATCGGCGGCATCATCATAGACGGCGCGGATGGCCGTGCCCGCGCGGCCGCCGGCGGCGACGCTGTCATAAGCGGTGCGATGGGTCTTGCCGCCGAACCGCTCCATCACCGCCTTGTCGGTCATGTAGGCCGCAAGCGAAGCGTCGGCATAGGCGGGCAGATAGACATAGAGGGTCGCCTGGATGGCGCCATCCTGCGAGATATATTGGGCATAATTGTCGATGCCCTTGCCGCCGTTCGATACTTCGCCGCTCTTGGTCAGCGACAGGCTGGTGACCGTCTGCGGCAGGCTGATGCCGGCGGCGGTGGCACGTATGGCAAAATCGCTGGGCGTCCATGCCTCGATATCGTCCGCCGCCTGCGCCAGCGAGGGCAGGGCCAGGCAGAGGGCCATCGAACATAGGAACAACGCACGTCGGAGCATTGGCATCCTCTCTCTCGATCCAGACCGTCTTGGCGCGGCCTTGAATGACAGGGGATCAGGAAATCACGTATTCCGCAGGGGCGCAAGCCGCCTTCACGCTGCCGGTGCTATTTGCCCCGGAAATTGCGACAATTGCGGGCCGTGACAGGCCCATTGCGGTGCAGCATCGGTCCGGATGACGCCTTCGGCCACGACTAGGCCGGGTTCGCCCCATGTGAGGAGCGCGATTCGGCAAGGCTGGCGGGCGGCCTCAGCGCCCCTGGCGTCGCGCCATGAAGGCCAGCCGTTCGAACATCATGATGTCCTGTTCATTCTTGAGCAGCGCGCCATGCAGCGGCGGGATCGCCTTGCTCGGATCGGCATTCTGCAGCACGTCGAGCGGCATCTCCTCGTTCAGCAGCAGCTTCAGCCAGTCGAGCAGTTCGGATGTGCTGGGCTTCTTCTTGAGGCCCGGCACTTCACGAATGTCATAGAAAATGTCCATCGCCCGGCTGACCAGCATCTTCTGGATGCCGGGGAAATGGACATCGACGATCGCCTGCATCGTCTCGCGATCCGGGAACTTGATATAGTGGAAGAAACAGCGGCGCAGGAAGGCGTCGGGCAATTCCTTCTCGTTGTTCGAGGTGATGATGACGACCGGCCGTTCCTTGGCCGCGACCGTCTCGCCGGTTTCATAGACATGGAAGGCCATGCGATCGAGTTCCTGCAACAGGTCGTTGGGAAATTCGATATCGGCCTTGTCTATCTCGTCGATCAGCAGGACGGGCAGGGTGGGGGAGGTGAAGGCCTCCCATAGCTTGCCCTTGCGGATATAGTTGGCGATGTCATGGACCCGCTCGTCGCCCAACTGGCCGTCGCGCAGGCGGGCGACCGCATCATATTCATACAGGCCCTGATGCGCCTTGGTCGTCGACTTGACGTTCCATTCGATGAGGGGGGCGTTAATGGCCTTGGCGATTTCCTGGGCCAGCACGGTCTTGCCGGTGCCCGGTTCGCCCTTCACCAGCAGCGGCCGGCGCAGCAGCACGGCGGCATTGACCGCGACCTTCAGATCGTCGGTGGCGACATAATCCTGGGTGCCTTCAAAGCGCATGGCTCTCTTCCGTTCCATCCTTGCTGGAGGACCGGACTAGGCAAAGCGGGATTGGGGCGCAACGCGTTTGTGCGTTGCGGCAAGCGGTGGGGCGATGGATCAGGCTGGCTGTTGCCGGCGGATGGCGGCGCGCGCCTCCAGCACATCCCACAGGCCGCGATGCTGGGCCAGGAGCTGGCGTATGCCGAACTGGATCGCGCGATCAACGGCCGGATCGCCACCAATGGCGCGCGCCACGTCCAGCGTTGCCCGATGATCGGGCAAAGAGCAGGGAACCGGTTCGATGCCGGCACGAAGCGCGGCAATGTCCAGCAGCTTGCGCACGGCGCGCCAGTCCAGCACCAGCGCGATCGCTGCGCCCATGGCGCAACCGCGCCGGTCGGACTGGGCCAGCATGTCGAGCGCATGGCGCTGCTGGCTGATGATGGTTTCGCAACTGCTCTGGCCCGCCGTGCTGGGGGCGGGGCCGGCGGCCACGGTGACCTGGGTCAGATAGGCGCGCTCCCGCGCAAAGGCGTCGGCGGCCTCGATCAGCCAGCGGCGCGCAGCATTGTCGACCGAGCGGGTGGCCGCGTGATTGATCACGCCAGGATGGCGACCATGGAGCAGGCAGAGATAATAGGCGGCATCGGCAAGGTCGGGCAGGCCAAGGCCATCGCGCGAGCGGGCATCCTGGCTCGCCTGGGCCAGATAGCTGTGGCTATAGCTGCCATCGGCCCGAACCAGCATGTCCAGGATTTGCGCAATATCGTCGCCCCGGCGCAGCGCCGTCACTTCGCTCATAGAAATTTCCCTGTGGCAACGGCGTAAGGGGCGCCGCTGGGCACAATTTAGGGCAAGGTGCGTAAACGCCGGGTTAAACTTGTCGCTTCGGCTGGTCGCAAATGTGGCACCAATGGTCTAGGCCGTTATGGTTAACAAATGATGCTATCGTCTTGAAAAACAAAAGGCCCGGCTGGAATGTCCGGCCGGGCCCTTGTTTGAAGCGATAATCTGACCGGATTTACTGGTCGAGGAAGCTGCGCATCTTGCGGCTGCGGCTGGGGTGCTTCAGCTTGCGCAGCGCCTTCGCCTCGATCTGGCGGATACGCTCGCGGGTCACGCTGAACTGCTGGCCCACTTCCTCCAGCGTATGGTCGGTGTTCATGCCGATGCCGAAGCGCATGCGCAGTACGCGTTCCTCGCGCGGGGTCAGGCTGGCAAGGACGCGGGTAACCGTTTCCTTGAGGTTCGCCTGGATCGCGGCATCCACCGGGATGATCGCATTCTTGTCCTCGATGAAGTCGCCCAGATGGCTGTCTTCCTCGTCGCCGATCGGCGTTTCGAGCGAGATCGGCTCCTTGGCGATCTTCATCACCTTGCGCACCTTTTCGAGCGGCATCGACAGGCGCTCGGCCATTTCCTCCGGCGTGGGCTCACGGCCCTGCTCGTGCAGGAACTGGCGGCTGGTACGGACCAGCTTATTGATCGTTTCGATCATGTGGACCGGGATACGGATGGTCCGCGCCTGATCCGCGATCGAACGGGTGATCGCCTGACGGATCCACCAGGTCGCATAGGTGCTGAACTTGTAGCCGCGGCGATATTCGAACTTATCGACTGCCTTCATCAGGCCGATATTGCCTTCCTGGATAAGGTCCAGGAACTGCAGACCGCGGTTCGTGTACTTCTTCGCGATGGAGATGACGAGGCGCAGGTTCGCCTCGACCATCTCCTTCTTCGCGATGCGCGCTTCACGCTCGCCCTTCTGCACCATGTTCACGATGCGGCGGAATTCGCTGAGCGACATGCCGGTCGCCTGGGCGATCTCGCTCACTTCGTTGCGGATGCGCTCGACCGCGCGGCCTTCGGCAGCAGCAAAGGCGGCCCATTTCTTGTCGAGGCCCTGCACCTTTTCCAGCCAGGCATCGTCCAGTTCATGGCCCATATAGCGCTCAAGGAAGTCCTTGCGGCTGACCTTGTGGCGCTCTGCCAGGCGCAGCATCTGGCCACCCAGCGCGGTCAGGCGCCGGTTATAGGCATAGAGCTGGTCGACCAGATATTCGATCTTCTGCTGGTGGAACTGGACGCTCTCGACCTCGGCGGTCAGCTGCTCGCGCAGCTCATGATAGCTGTCCTCGGCCTTCTGGCTCAGGCTCTCGCCGTTCGCCATGGCGACCATGCGCGATTCCTGGGCCTTGGAGAAGGCGCGGAAGATTTCGGTGATGGTCGCGAACTTCTCCAGCGCCATCGGCTTCAAAGTCTCTTCCATCTGGGCGAGGGACAGGGTGTTGTCCTCTTCCTCGTCCTCCTCGCGACGGGCGCGGGGCGCACCATCCTCGTCCTCGTCGCCGTCGGCGGATTCCTCCTCCGGCTCTTCCTCTTCCTTGAAGCTGGGGCCAGCGGTCTTCTCGCTGATCTCGCCATCATCATCCTCGGCGCCTTCCTCCATATTTTCAGGAGCAGGATCCTTGGACAGCATGGCGTCGAGATCCAGGATCTCGCGCAGCTGCATCTCGCCATTGTTGAGCGCGGTCGACCATTCGATGATCGCGTTGAAGGTGGTCGGGCTTTCGCACAGACCCAGGATCATCGTGTCGCGGCCGGCCTCGATGCGCTTGGCAATGGCGATTTCGCCCTCGCGGCTGAGCAGTTCGACGGCGCCCATCTCGCGCAGATACATGCGCACGGGATCGTCGGTGCGATCGACCGTTTCCTTCTTTTTCTCGGTGACGAGCTTGGGGCCGTCATCGTCGCTCGAATCATCGTCGGCGTCGTCGGCTTCCTCGCGCTCGCGCTGCTCGTCGCCGTCTTCGCTCGCCTCTTCATTCTCGACGATGTTGACGCCCATTTCGTTGAGCGCCGACATGATGTCCTCGATCTGCTCGGAGGACATCTGATCCTGCGGCAGGGCGTCGTTCAGTTCGTCATAGGTGATGTAGCCGCGCTTCTTCGCGCGGGCGATCAGCTTCTTGACGGACGCTTCGTTGAGGTCGAGCAGGGGGGCATCGCCATCCTCGCCATCGCCCATCCCGCCATTCTTGCTGTTCGCCTTGGTCGCCATCTATTCGCCTTAACTCCGTCGTCCCAACAGGAACGAGCCTCAATCAAACAATGTCTTCGGACTGCGCCAGTTCCGCCAGGCGGCTGTCGTGATCGGCTTTCAGCGCGCGGATGCGCTGCTGTTCAGCGAAATTCTCTTCGCTGAAGTCGCTCTCGAACCGTCTAGTAGCCTCCGCCAGCGCCGTTTCCAGCTCCGGTCCTTGCGCCATCACCCGGATGGCCTCGTCCAGGTCGCGTTGCACGCGACTGGGGTCGGTTGTCATCCTATGTGGGGTGAATGTGAACGTATCGGCCCGGAGCATCCCCTTAGCCATATTATACAAGTCACCTTGCCCCAATATGGTAAGGAGGGCCTGCGTTTCAACTGTTTCTTTGCGGAAGGATGCGGCGATCATCGCATCCAGCAATCGCGCCAGCGCGGGATCACCGATTCGCAGGCCTGACAGCGTCTCGCGGTGTGGGGCAATCTGCTCAGGATCGCGCAGCAGGCTGGCCAATATCGCCCGCAGCAGCCGATGTTCCATGCCGCTCGCGCCGATCTCCCGCGCCTCGTTGCCGGCGGGCGGGACGGGGGGCTTCCAATTGCCCTTCTTGTCGCGCTGCCAGCCGGCGCGGGCGCCACCGCCACCTCGCGGGGCGCGCTGGCCGCCGCCAAACCGATCCGGCCGGGCAAAGAAGAGCGCATCATAACGCTCCCGGAATGTCTGGGCATAGAGCGCGCGGACATCGGGATGCTGGATCGAGTCGCTATGGGCGGCTAGCCGCTGCTTGAGCGCCGCCTTCTGTTCGGGCGTGTCGAGCGGACCGACTTTCTGCTCATGCTCCCACAGGCGATCGACCAGCGGCTGGGCGCCAGCCAGCACGGCGTCCATCGCGCGCGGCCCCTCGGCACGGAGCAGGTCGTCGGGGTCTTGCCCGGCGGGCAGGGTGGCGAAGGCCAGGCTGTGACCAGGGCGCAGCAGGGGGAGGGCGCGGGTCGCCGCGCGGATCGCCGCCTTCTGCCCGGCGGCATCGCCGTCGAAGCACAATATCGGCACCTCGACCATCTTCCACAATCGTTCGATCTGATGCTCGGTCAGCGCCGTGCCGAGCGGCGCGACCGCATCGCCGAAACCGGCCTGGGCCAGCGCGATCACGTCCATATAGCCCTCGACCACGATCACCCGGCCGCTCTGCCGGCTGGCGGGGGAGGCGCGGTCGATATTGTAGAGGGTGCGCCCCTTGTCGAAGAGCGGCGTGTCGGGCGAGTTCAGATATTTGGGTTCGCCCTGGCCGATGATGCGGCCGCCAAAGGCGATCACCCGTCCGCGAATGTCGCGGATCGGCAGCATGAGGCGACCACGGAACCGGTCATATGTGTCACGTTTTTTGGTTTGGCCGCCATCCGGCTCGGCACCGTCAGGGTCGATGAGCAAGCCGGCCTCGACCAGCATCGGCTCGCCAAATTCCTTGAGCGCGCCTTTCAGCTTCCCGCGCGAATCCGGCGAATAGCCAAAGCCGAACGTGCGCCGGGTCGCATCGCTGATGCCGCGCTTGGCGAGATAGGCGCGGGCGTCGCCGCCGTCGATGCCGCCAAGCTGGTCCTCGAAGAAGCTCTGCGCCGCCGCCATTGCGTCATGCAGCCCCTTGGCCTGCTCGGCGCGCTTGGCTGCGCGCGGATCGGCGGCGGGCACTTCCATGCCGGCGGTTGCCGCCAGTTCCTTCACGGCCTCCATGAAGGGCAGGCCGCGCTGGTCGGTCATCCAGCGGATCGCATCGCCATGCGCTCCGCAGCCGAAACAGTGATAGAAACCCTTCTCGTCGTTGATCGTGAAGCTGGGCGTCTTCTCGTTATGGAAGGGGCAGCAGGCCTTATACTCGCGGCCCGCCTTCTGCACCTTCACGGTCTTGCCGATCAACGTCGAAAGCGACGTCCGCGCGCGCAACTCATCCAGCCATTGGGGCGTGAGGGTCAACTTAAAGCCCCTCCCTTCGAAGGGAGGGGGTGGGGTGGGTGATCTTCTGCCTTTCCGGCATGGCGCGGGCACGATCCAGAATGACGCTCAGCACGCCTTCCAGATTGTCCCGAATGTCGAAGTTGGAGAAGCGCAAAACCAGATAGCCCTGATGTGCAAGGTCAAAGTCTCTATCTCGATCCTTGATAGCATCATGGCTATCATCATCGACTTCTATGATGAGGCCGAGGAGGGGGCAGAGAAAGTCACAGATATAGGGTTCGATCACGGCTTGTCGGCGGAATTTGAAGCCTTCCAGCTGGGAGCCGCGTAGGGCGCCCCAAAGGCGGCGTTCATATTCCGTAGGCTCGCGCCGCATCTCGCGCGCAAATTGACCGAGTCTCGCATTGATGCGCAGCGCCATCACCCACCCCAACCCCTCCCTTGGAAGGGAGGGGCTATTATGTCAGTATCGCACGCGCATGTCAGCCCAGCGAGAGCTCAGCTCAGCGCCGCCTTCACCAGCCCGCTCGCCTTGCTCATGTCGATCACCGCGCCATGGCGTTCCTTGAGCACGGCCATCACCTTGCCCATGTCCTTGACGCTTTCCGCGCCGATCTCGGCCTTGATGCCCTCGATCGCGGCGCGGGTCTCGTCCTCGCTCAACTGCGCGGGCAGGAAGGTTTCGATCACGTCCAACTCGGCCTGTTCCTTGGCGGCCAGTTCGTCGCGGCCACCGCTCTTGAACATGTCGATCGATTCGCGGCGCTGCTTCACCATCTTCTGCAGCACTTCCACGACGACGGTGTCGTCGTCGGGCACAGTGCTGGCGGTGCGCAGTTCGATGTCGCGATCCTTGAGCTTGGCCAGGATCAGGCGCACGGCAGCCAGGCGATCCTTGTCGCCGGCCTTCATGGACTCCACTTGGGCGCTCTTGATGGTGTCGCGAATCATGGGCGAATTAATCCTGTTTCTCGGGAAAGGAGTAGATATAATGCGAAAAGAGATTTTTAACAGACGTTGACCTTCACGCGTTGCGGGAATAGGTGACCGGCCGTTTAACCCGCACCAGACGGGTTCCCGCAAAAGCATAAAGGACCGCAGACCATGGCTGACGCCAAGACCCTCATTGTGCCCAAAGGAGCGACAGGGGTATTGGTTTTTGCCGATGGCTCCGCCGTCTTCGGTCGCGGCTTCGGCGCGGTCGGCGACGCGGTCGGCGAACTCTGCTTCAATACCTCGATCACCGGCTATCAGGAGATCATGACCGATCCCTCCTATGCCGGGCAGATCATCACCTTCACCTTCCCGCATATCGGCAATGTCGGCACCAATCTCGACGACGTCGAAGCTGACAGCCCCTATGCGCTGGGCTGCATCGTGCGCCAGGACGTCACCGCGCCCAGCAATTTCCGCAATGTCGAACCGTTCGACCAGTGGATGAAGGACAAGGGCCGCATCGGCCTCGCCGGTGTCGATACCCGCGCGCTGACCCGCATGATCCGCGAGAAGGGCGCGCCCAACGTCGTCATCGCCCATGATCCGGATGGCAATTTCGACATCGCCGCGCTTGCTGCCAAGGCGGCCGCCTGGCCGGGCCTTGAAGGCATGGACCTCGCCATCGAAGTAACGGGCAAGGAAAGCCGCCTGTGGAAGGACGGCATCTGGACCATCGGCCATGGCTATGGCCTCAATGAAGCGGGCGAGGAACGCCCCCATGTCGTCGCCATCGATTATGGTGCGAAGAACAATATCTTCCGGAACCTGGTGAAGGCCGGCGCGCGCGTCACCGTGCTGCCCGCCACCGCGACCTTTGACCAGGTCAAGGCGCTCAATCCAGACGGCGTGTTCCTGTCGAACGGCCCTGGCGATCCGGCCGCGACCGGCGAATATGCCGTACCGGTGATCCAGCAGGTACTGGCCGCCGACATCCCCGTCTTCGGCATTTGCCTTGGCCACCAGCTTCTGGGCCTCGCCGTCGGCGCCAAGACGATCAAGATGCATCAGGGCCATCGCGGCGCCAATCATCCGGTCAAGCGCCTGTCGGACGGTCTGGTCGAGATCACCAGCATGAACCATGGCTTCGCCGTCGATGTCGACACGCTGCCGGCCAATGCGCGCTCGACCCATGTGTCGCTGTTCGACGGCAGCAATTGCGGCATCGAACTGACCGACAAGAGCGCCTTCTCGGTCCAGTATCACCCCGAAGCCTCGCCCGGCCCGCAGGACAGCTTCTACCTGTTCAAGAAGTTCGTCGACGGCCTCAAGGGCGCGGTCGCCGCGTGAGCCAGAACCTGCCCCCGGTTGACGAAGCGCGCCTTGCCGCAGAGTGGGAGGCGGACAAGGCCGTCCTCGCCAATCTCAAGCGCAACGGCGACGTCGCGCGTCTCGCGCGGCCCGTGGATGTCAGCTTCCGGGGCAGCGAGAAGGATTTCGAGCGCGTCCTGACCATCGCCAGCCAGTTCGGCTTCGTCGAACTGGACCGCGAGGAAGATGAGGAAGGCGACCTGTTCCTGTTCCTGGAATGCGTGCAGCCGGTCGACGAAGCCTCGATCCGCGCGCTGACCAAGAAGTGCCTCCAGATCGAAATCCTCTGCGGCGTCGAATATGACGGCTGGGGCTGTGAGGCGCAGGCGGGGGGCGTGCATTGACCGCCATTATTCAAATTGTGCGCGTGAGCGCCTTCAACTGTAAATCAGAGGCCAAATAATGCCCAAGCGCACAGACATCTCCTCCATCCTCATCATCGGCGCTGGTCCGATCATCATCGGCCAGGCGTGCGAGTTCGATTATTCGGGCACGCAGGCGGTCAAGGCGCTGAAGGAAGAGGGCTATCGCATCATCCTGGTGAATTCCAACCCGGCCACCATCATGACCGATCCGGAATTTGCCGACGCGACCTATGTCGAGCCGATCACGCCCGAAATCGTGGCGAAGATCATCGAGAAGGAGCGGCCCGATGCGGTGCTGCCGACGATGGGCGGCCAGACCGCGCTGAACACGGCGCTGGCGCTGTTCAACGACGGCACGCTGGAGAAGTACGGTGTCCAGATGATCGGCGCCGACGCCGAGGCGATCGACAAGGCGGAGGACCGGATCAAGTTCCGCGACGCCATGGACAAGATCGGCCTGGAATCGGCCCGCTCGCGCATCGCCCATACCATGGAAGAGGCGATGGAAGCGCTGGAGTTCACCGGCCTTCCCTCGATCATCCGTCCCAGCTTCACCATGGGCGGCACCGGCGGCGGCATCGCCTATAATCGCGACGAGTTCATGAACATCGTCCGCGGCGGCCTGGATGCCTCGCCGACCACCGAAGTCCTGATCGAGGAATCGCTCCTCGGCTGGAAGGAATATGAGATGGAAGTCGTGCGCGATCGCAACGACAATTCCATCATCATCTGTTCGATCGAGAATGTCGATCCGATGGGCGTCCATACCGGCGACTCCATCACCGTCGCGCCGGCGCTGACGCTGACCGACAAGGAATATCAGATCATGCGCAACGCCAGCCTGGCGGTGCTGCGCGAGATCGGCGTCGAGACCGGCGGTTCCAACGTCCAGTTCGCGGTCAATCCCAAGGATGGCCGCCTGGTCGTCATCGAGATGAACCCGCGCGTGTCGCGCTCCTCGGCGCTGGCGTCGAAGGCGACCGGCTTCCCGATCGCCAAGGTCGCGGCGAAGCTGGCCGTCGGCTACACGCTCGACGAGATCGAGAATGACATTACCGGCGCGACCCCGGCCTCGTTCGAGCCGACCATCGACTATGTCGTGACCAAGATCCCGCGCTTCGCCTTTGAAAAGTTCAAGGGCGCCGAGCCGCTGCTGGGCACCGCCATGAAGTCGGTCGGCGAAGTCATGGCGATCGGCCGCAACATCCATGAATCGATGCAGAAGGCGCTGCGCGGTCTGGAAACCGGCCTGTCCGGCTTCAACCAGGTCGATCATCTGGTCGGCGCGCCTAAGGACGACATCATCGCCGCCCTGGCACAGCCGACGCCCGATCGCCTGCTGGTCGCCGCGCAAGCCCTTCGTGAAGGGCTGACCGTCGCGGAAATCCACAATATCGCCAAGTTCGATCCCTGGTTCCTGGAGCGCCTCAAGGAAATCGTCGAGGCCGAGAATGAGGTGCTGGAACATGGCCTGCCGCGCGACGCGGACGGCATGCGCCGCCTCAAGGCCATGGGCTTTTCCGACAAGCGTCTCGCCTGGCTGGCGCTCAAGTCGGCCAATCTGCGCGGCAATGAGCGCGGCGTCGCGCGCGGCAGCGGACTGATCCACGATGCCGTCGTCGCCATGACCGGCGGCGTCACCGAGGACGAAGTGCGCAGCCTGCGCCACAAGCTGGGCGTGCGTCCGGTGTTCAAGCGCATCGACACCTGCGCCGCCGAGTTCGAGGCGAAGACGCCCTACATGTATTCGACCTATGAAGCCCCGATCTTCGGCGAGCCGGAGAATGAGGCGCAGCCCAGCGACCGCAAGAAGGTCGTCATCCTGGGCGGTGGTCCCAACCGCATCGGCCAGGGTATCGAGTTCGACTATTGCTGCGTCCATGCCTGCTTCGCGTTGAGCGAAGCCGGCTATGAGACGATCATGGTCAACTGCAACCCGGAAACCGTGTCGACCGACTATGACACGTCCGACCGCCTCTATTTCGAGCCGCTGACGGCTGAGGACGTGCTGGAAATCCTGCATGTCGAAATGTCGAAGGGGACGCTGGCCGGCGTGCTGGTGCAGTTTGGCGGCCAGACGCCGCTCAAGCTCGCGCAGGCGCTGGAAGATGCCGGCATCCCGATCCTGGGCACCAGCCCGGACGCGATCGACCTGGCGGAGGACCGCGAGCGTTTCGCCGCGCTCATCGACAAGCTGAAGCTGCGCCAGCCGGCCAACGGCATTGCCCGCAGCCGCGAGGAGGCGATCGCGGTCGCCAACCGCATCGGCTATCCGGTGCTGATGCGTCCGTCCTACGTCCTTGGCGGTCGCGCCATGGAAATCGTCGACGGCCAGGCCCAGCTGGAAGAATATATCACCACCGCCGTGCAGGTGTCGGGCGACTCCCCGGTGCTGATCGACCAGTATCTGCGTGATGCGGTCGAGGTGGACGTGGACGCGCTGTGTGACGGCGACGATGTGGTCGTCGCCGGCGTGCTGCAGCATATCGAGGAAGCCGGCGTTCACTCCGGTGACTCGGCCTGCTCGCTGCCGCCCTACAGCCTGTCGGATGAGGTGATTGCCGAGATCGAGCGTCAGACCGAAGTGCTGGCCCGTGCCCTGTCGGTCCGTGGCCTGATGAACATCCAGTTCGCGGTCAAGGACGGCATCGTCTATCTGATCGAGGTCAATCCGCGCGCCAGCCGGACCGTGCCCTTCGTCGCCAAGGCGATCGGCACTCCGATCGCCAAGATCGCCTCGCGCGTCATGGCCGGTGAAAAGATCAAGGATCTGCCCAAGATCGATCGCAATGCGATCGACCATGTCGCGGTCAAGGAAGCCGTCTTCCCGTTCAACCGCTTCCCGGGCGTCGACCCCGTGCTCTCGCCGGAAATGAAGAGCACCGGCGAAGTCATGGGCATCGACAGCAATTTCGCGACCGCCTTTGCCAAGGCGCAGCTGGGCGCGGGCACCGTGCTGCCGACCAGCGGCACCGTCTTCGTGTCGGTCAAGGACAGCGACAAGCCGGTGATCCTGCCGGCGGTGCAGAAGCTGGCGGGCATGGGCTTCACCATCATCGCCACCGGCGGCACCGCCACCTATCTGGAAGGGCAGGGGATTGCCGTCGAGCATGTGAACAAGGTGGCCGAAGGGCGCCCGCACATCGTCGACCGGATCACCGATGGCGACGTGCAGCTGATCTTCAACACCACCGAAGGCTGGCAGTCCCTGAAGGACAGCAAGGCGATCCGCACCAGTGCTCTACGCGCAAAGATTGCAAGTTTCACCACCGCGACCGCCAGCGTCGCTGCGGCGGACGCAATCGAGGCTTTGCGGGACCGCGCCCTTGAAGTGCGCTCGCTCCAGTCCTATTATCCCGGGTCGCACGCCTGATCCCCTTCACCAGGAAGCATGCTGCGGGTGGCGCCACGTTCGGCGCCGCCAAAGGGAAGTTTTGACGAAGGATTTGCAATAATGGCGACCGTCGAGAAGATGCCGATGCTGCAGGTGGGCTATGACAAGCTCAATGCGCAGCTCCGCGAACTGAAGGCCGAGCGCCCTCTGATCGTGGACGCCATCGAGGAAGCTCGTGCCCACGGCGACCTGTCGGAAAATGCCGAATATCACGCCGCCAAGGAACGGCAGGGGCAGGTCGAGGCAACGATTTCCGACCTGGAAGACAAGCTGTCGCGCGCCCAGATCATCGATCCGACCACCCTGTCGGGTAACAAGATCGTGTTCGGCGCGACCGTGACCCTGCTGGACGAGGACGACAAGCCGGTCAAATATCAGATCGTGGGCCAGGCCGAGGCGGATGCCAAGGCGGGCATGATCAGCTATAACAGCCCGCTGGGCCGTGCGCTGATCGGCCGCGAGGTCGGTGACGAGGTGGAAGTGTCGGTCCCGTCGGGCGACAAATTCTACCTGGTCGACAAGATCGCGTTCATCTGATCCCGTGAAACTGCCTGCCGGACGCACGACCAACGCGATCGCGCTGGTCACGTTCGTCCTGTTCCTGTTGCTGCTGGCAACCGGGCAGATCGACAATGCGGCCTTGCTGGGCGGGTTCATGCCCGCCCGCATTGGCAATCCCGGCCTGCTGGACGGCATGGCGGCGGTGCCCTGGTGGCTGACGCCGCTCAGTTGCACCTTCGTCCATGCCGGCTGGCTGCATATCGCCTTCAACCTGCTGATGCTGCTTTTCTGCGGGCGGCAGGTCGAGCATGTGCTGGGCCGCACCGGCACGCTGATCCTCTATGTCGTTGGTGCCTATGCCGCCTGCTTCGCGCAATGGGCGATCACGCCGGAATCGATCAATCCGATGGTCGGGGCGAGCGGCGCGATTTCCGCGATCATCGCCACCTATGCGCTGCTTTACAGCCAGCAACAGGTGCGGCGGATCGGGCCGTTGTCGGCCAATTTCGTGCGGGTGCTGTGGCTGGCAGCCGCCTGGATCGCGATCCAGTTGATGATCGGCGTGGCGACGGCGGGGGGATTGGGCGATCTGGGTCAGATCGCGATTGCCGCGCATATCGGCGGCTTCCTGGCAGGGCTGGCCTTGACCCGGCCCTTGCTGCGCTGGCGCTTCCGTAAACGGCCCCAGGCTATCAATTGATCGTTCGATAATATGTGTTCGGGCGAAACCGGGGCATGATCCGGTCTCGCCCGAAACGGGTCATCAGGCTGCCGGCAGTTCAGGCTCCAGCAGGCGGTGCAGATGGACGATCACATAGCGCATTTCGGCGTCATCGACGGTGCGCTGCGCCGCGCCGCGCCAGGCCTTTTCGGCCGAGGCATAGTCAGGGAAGACGCCAACCAGGTCGACCTTGCTGAGGTCCTGGAATTCCAGCGTCTGCGGGTTGGTTACGCGGCCGCCCATCACCAGATGCATCTTGCTCATGGCGTTATATGTTCTCCTTTGACTGATCGCGGTGCCTTAGCATCGTCCCTGCGATCCGCCAAGGAAAGCGGTCTTTGTGTCGATTGCGTTTGCGGCAATCGCGATTAGCTTTTCGGCAATCGCGCCTTGATCGCGTCGCCCAGCGCCTCGACGCGGGTGGAAACGAGCGCGACCAGTTCGTCCGCCAGCTTCGATGCCTTGCCGCCAAGATCGGCCGATGCCGCAGCGTCACGGGCCGCCGTCGCGGTGTCGCTGGCGCTTTCCTTGGCGCTCGACAGCGCATGGCTTGCCGTTTCGCGGGCCTTGCTGAGCACTTCACCGGCATTGTCTCGCGCACTGGCCAGCGCTTCGCCTGCATTGTGGCGCAGCGACTCGCTATTCTCGCTCGCGGCAGTGCGGGCGGTGGCGGCCGCCTCCAGCACGCGGGCGCCGGCGGTGGCGGCCAGGCCCGGCAGCGCCTTCATCACCTTCCGGCTCTTGGGGAACATCCAGGCGATGACCGCACCGGCCGCGACCGCGCCGGCGACTGCCGCCACCGGATGCTCCTGAATGATCTCGTTTGCGCGGGCAGCAACCCGCTGGCCCCGGTCGCGCGCGTCGCCATAGGCTTCGCTCGCCTTGTCCTTGCCGGTCTGGATCAGTTCGCCGGCGCTTTCGCGCGCCTTGCCGGTGCTGTCCTTGATCATGTCGGTCGCGCTGCCGGCGGCATCATTGGCCGCTTCGCGGACGCGGCTCAGTTGGGCGCGGATGTCAGCCATCATCAATCTCCGAAATTTCCGTGTTACGGTTCCTCAGTCGAACGAACAGGCGTCCGAAAAGTGCCGTGAGGGGGCGGCGGAAGAGAAACAGGACGATGCCGGTTGCCGCCGCGCCGGTTGCAACCGGCCGCTGGCGCACCTTGGCACCGACATAGGCGACGCCGTCGAGCGCAGTCGCCGTGATCTTCGCCTCGACATCGGCCTTCAGCCGATCGGGTGCGATCCGCGCCTGGGCATCGGCAAGGCTCAGGACCGCCTTGCTGCGCAGATGCACCGCGCGTTCGGTCGCTTCGCGATAGGCCTGTTCCCGGTTCATGACTTGATCGTCTTCAACATATGGCTGATCTGTCCCTTGGCCAGCAGCAGCAGCAGGACGGCGATCAGTACAGCGCCGCCGAACACCGCCAGCGTTGCCCAGAGCGGCCCGATCATCGCGGACAGCGCAATCACCAACCCGATCAACAGGGTCACGATCGCGGCGAACAGCAGCATCAGGGCCACGATCCCCAGGATCGCGGCATTGCGGATGCCGGCGCCAGCAATGCCGGCGCGCAGCTTCTGGCGCTCGACCTCCGCCTGCGCATAGGCGCGGCCATCGGTGTAGAGGCGGGCGAATGTCGCGCGGACAGACCCCTCATTCCCCTCGGTCTGCGGCGTTGCCACCGTATCCGCTGGTTCCTGCGTCAATTGCCCCTCCGCCCCGTCAGCCGGGGCCTGCGGTTAGCCGTCACGATAATCCTGTCTTGCGTTCGTCAGGCGTCGCTGTCGGACGATCCCTTGGCAAGGCGCATCAGCACGAAACCGACCACGGCCGCGGCGCTGATGGCAACGGCCGGGCTCTTGCGCACGAAATCACGCGCCTCGGTCATCAGTTGGTCGACATCCTTGCTGTCCAGCGTATCTGCAGCACTGGCCACCGATTCCGCTGCCTGGCGGGCATAGTCGCCATATTGCGGGCCGAGCTTCGCATCGACCGTGCCGGCGGTGTCCGCAATCAGCTTCGACAGGCTCTGCATCGCCGAACCGGTCTTGTCCTTGGCACTGCTCGCCGCAGACTTTGCGGTCTTGCCGGCCTGTTCCTTGATCGGGTCGATATGCGCCTTCCAGTCGACCGAATTGATCTTGTCGGTTGCGGCCTTGGCGGCCTTTTCGGCCTGCGCCTTGATCGGCGCAATCTGTGCGGACCAGCCATGGGCTGCCCCGTTTCCGGGTTTTGCGGGCGCCTTGCGGGTGGCGGCCTTCTTCACCGGCGCGGCCTTGACGGCCGGGGTGGAGGCCTTGGTCGACGCCGGCTTCGCCTTGGCGGCAACCGCCTTCTTCGCGCGCTTGACGGGCGGGGTTTCCGGGGTGTCGGCCATCGTCCAAAGTCTCCCTAAAGCTCAACCTCATGGTCCCGCGCGAGGCGGGCTGTCATGATCCTAATGCTTGGCGGCGGCCTACAGTTCCGGCGCCGTTACTATTTTGAGCATCGGCATTTTTTGTCCGATGGCAAGTCCCCCGGATTGCCAAGTTTGGGGCTGCTGGCTAAGCGGGGCCGCGAAAAGGCCGCCCGGCGCGTGTCCGGGCCCAGATCAGGGAGCGATCATGACCGCCATTCTCGATATCCACGCCCGCCAGATTCTCGACAGCCGCGGCAATCCGACCGTCGAAGTCGACGTGATGCTGGAAGATGGCAGCTTCGGCCGCGCCGCCGTGCCCTCGGGCGCGTCGACCGGTGCCTATGAGGCGGTCGAAAAGCGCGACGGCGACAAGAGCAAATATCTGGGCAAGGGCGTGCTGGCCGCTGTCGCCGCCGTCAATGACGAAATTGCCGAGCAGCTCATCGGCCTCGATGCCGAGGACCAGGGCGAAGTTGATGCCGCGATGATCGCGCTCGACGGCACCGAGAACAAGTCGCGTCTGGGCGCCAACGCGATCCTGGGCGTGTCGCTGGCCACTGCCAAGGCGGCCGCCGACGCGCGCGGCCTGCCGCTCTATCGCTATGTCGGCGGCGTGTCCTCGCATGTTCTGCCGGTGCCGATGATGAACATCATCAACGGCGGCGAGCATGCCGACAACCCGATCGATTTCCAGGAATTCATGATCATGCCGGTCGGTGCGGAGAGCATCGCCGACGCCGTGCGCATCGGTTCGGAAATCTTCCACACGCTCAAGAAGGGCCTGCACGACAAGGGTTTGGCCACCTCGGTCGGTGACGAGGGCGGCTTTGCCCCCAACATCGCCTCGACCCGCGATGCGCTCGACTTCATCATGCTGTCGGTCGAAAAGGCCGGCTACAAGCCTGGTGACGATGTTGTGCTGGCGCTGGACTGTGCCGCGACCGAATTTTTCAAGAACGGCAAATACGAGATTTCGGGCGAAGGCCTGTCGCTTTCGCCGGTCGAAATGGCCGACTATCTCGCTGCGCTAGCCGCCGACTACCCGATCAAGTCGATCGAGGACGGCATGAGCGAGGATGATTTCGAGGGCTGGAAGGCGCTGACCGACAAGATCGGTGACAAGGTCCAACTGGTCGGCGACGATCTGTTCGTCACCAACCCGGCCCGCCTGTCGATGGGCATTGGCAAGGGGCTGGCCAATTCGCTGCTGGTGAAGGTCAACCAGATCGGCACGCTGTCGGAAACGCTCGCCGCCGTCGATATGGCACACCGTGCCCGCTACACGGCGGTCATGTCGCACCGTTCGGGCGAGACCGAGGATTCGACCATCGCCGACCTCGCCGTCGCCACCAATTGCGGTCAGATCAAGACCGGCTCGCTCGCCCGTTCGGACCGGCTTGCCAAGTATAATCAGCTGATCCGCATCGAAGAGGAACTGGGCGACATGGCGGTCTATGCCGGTCGTTCGATCTTCCGCTGATCTACTGCTGATTTCAGGTTAGGGATTCGGCTGGTCGCATCGGGCATATTTTTGCTTGCGACCGGTCGAATCCTGTGATTCAAGCAGTTCATGGCGCATATCGCGAAGCTCCGCATGCTATTGATGTCGGCCCTCGGGCCGGCAATCGCGGTGCTGTTGCTGCTGTTTTTTGCTGGCTATGTGGTGCTCGGCTCCAATGGCGTGCTCGCCTGGGGCGATTATTCGCGCCAGCTGCGCGATGCGAAGGCTGAACTCAAGATCGTCCAGCTGCATCGCCAGGAGCTGCGCAACCGGGTCGATCTGCTCAATCCGCGCCGCGTCGATCCCGATCTGTCTGACGAACTGATCCGTCGCCAGCTCGGCGTGATTCACCATGACGAAGTGATCGTTCCGCTGAACTGATCCGCACCCCCGACGGCGTGCGCTTTCCATTTATTTGGTAAAATCCTGTCGCGGCAACATTTTGTTGCCAGCCGTTCGCGGCCCGTTTTCGACAGCGTTGTCATGGATTGTCGTTTTTGCACTCGGGACATTCATTATGCCGGGATTCCGTGGGGTCCGCCGTTGCAATCTATGCAACTCTGACGCATATCGGGCTTCCTTCCATCCTACCCACGCAAAAGGATAATAGCCTTGGCGAAACCAACCACGCCGCGCGCCGACAGCGCAAAGGCAAAGGCCGCAGTGCCGGCCGGTGCGGACCATAATCGTCCGCGCCCCGAAACGCCCACCGACTACAAGGCCAGCAAGGAAGAACTGCTGGAATTCTATCGGCAGATGGTTCTGATCCGCCGCTTCGAGGAAAAGGCCGGCCAGCTCTATGGTCTGGGTTTCATCGGCGGCTTCTGTCACCTCTATATCGGCCAGGAAGCGGTTGCGGTCGGCATCCAGTCGGCGCTCAAGCCCGGCAAGGACAGCGTGATCACCGGCTATCGCGACCATGGTCACATGCTCGCCTATGGCATCGATCCCAAGGTCATCATGGCCGAACTGACCGGCCGCGAAGCCGGCATTTCGCGCGGCAAGGGCGGTTCGATGCACATGTTCAGCGTCGAGCATAAATTCTATGGCGGCCACGGCATCGTCGGCGCCCAGGTGTCGCTTGGCGCGGGGCTGGCCTTCGCCCACAAATATAATGACGATGGCGGCGTGTGCGTTGCCTATTTCGGCGACGGCGCGGCCAACCAGGGCCAGGTCTACGAATCGTTCAACATGGCCGAACTGTGGAAGCTCCCGATCATCTTCGTGATCGAGAACAACCAATATGCCATGGGCACCAGCGTCAACCGCGCCTCATCGGAAGACCAGCTTTATCGCCGCGGCGAGAGCTTCCGTATCCCCGGCATCCAGGTCGACGGCATGGACGTTCTGGCGGTGCGCGGCGCGACCGAGGAAGCGCTCAAGTGGGTCCAGGGCGGCAATGGTCCTATCCTGCTCGAAATGAAGACCTACCGCTATCGCGGCCACTCCATGTCCGACCCGGCCAAATATCGTTCGCGTGACGAGGTTCAGGCCGTGCGCGACAACAGCGACCCGATCGAGGGCGTGAAGAAATATCTGATCGATGCCGGCGTCAGCGAGGACGAGATCAAGGTTATCGACCAGGATATCCGCAAGATCGTCGCCGAAGCGGCCGATTTCGCCGAAACCTCGCCCGAACCTGAGATGCATGAACTCTATACCGACGTGCTGGTGGAGCAATATTAATGGGTATCGAAATCAAGATGCCGGCGCTCTCGCCGACGATGGAAGAGGGCACGCTGGCCAAGTGGCTGGTGAAGGAAGGCGATGAAGTGAAGTCCGGCGACATCCTCGCCGAGATCGAGACCGACAAGGCGACGATGGAATTCGAAGCCGTCGACGAAGGCAAGATCGGCCAGATCGTGATTGCCGAAGGCACCGAAGGCGTGAAGGTCGGCACCGTCATCGCGACGATGGCGGGCGAGGGCGGCGAGGCTGCTCCGGCACCTGCGCCCAAGGCCGAAGCCCCCAAGGCCGAGGACGCTCCCAAGAAGGCGGAAAGCGGTACCTCCAAGCTGGCGTCGGAAGCTAAGGCGACCGTGCAGGATCCGGACCTTCCGGCCGGCACCGAGTTCGTCAAGACCACCGTGCGCGAAGCGCTGCGTGACGCCATGGCCGAGGAAATGCGGTCGGACCCGCGCGTCTTCGTGATGGGCGAGGAAGTCGCCGAATATCAGGGCGCCTACAAGGTGACCCAGGGCCTGCTCGACGAATTCGGTCCCAAGCGCGTCATCGACACGCCGATCACCGAATATGGCTTTGCCGGCATCGGTTCGGGCGCGGCCATGGGTGGCCTGCGTCCGGTGATCGAGTTCATGACGTTCAACTTCGCCATGCAGGCGATCGACCACATCATCAACTCGGCGGCCAAGACCAACTATATGTCCGGTGGCCAGATGCGCTGCCCGATCGTGTTCCGTGGTCCCAACGGCGCGGCGAGCCGCGTCGGCGCGCAGCACTCGCAGAACTACGGCCCATGGTACGCCGCGGTTCCCGGCCTGATCGTGATCGCGCCCTATGATGCGGCCGATGCCAAGGGCCTGCTGAAGGCCGCGATCCGCTCGACCGACCCGGTCGTGTTCCTGGAGAATGAACTTCTCTACGGCCGCAGCTTCGACGTGCCCAAGGTTGATGACTATGTCCTGCCGATCGGCAAGGCCCGCATCATGCGTCCGGGCAAGGACGTGACCCTGGTCAGCTACTCGATCGGCGTGGGCCTGGCGCTCGACGCGGCCGAGCAGCTTGCTGCCGAAGGCATCGATGCCGAGGTGATCGACCTGCGCACGCTGCGCCCGCTCGACACCGCGACGGTTCTGGAGAGCCTCAAGAAGACCAACCGCCTGGTGGTGGTGGAAGAAGGCTGGCCGACCTGCTCGATCGCGTCGGAAATCGCCGCCGTCGTGATGGAAAAGGGCTTCGACGATCTCGATGCCCCGGTCCTGCGCGTCACCAACGAGGATGTGCCGCTGCCTTATGCCGCCAACCTCGAAAAGCTGGCACTGATCGACGCGGCCCGCGTGGTCGAAGCGGCCAAGAAGGTCTGCTACAAGTAAGAATGAAAAAGGGGCGGTCCGATCGGATCGCCCCTTTTTCTACTCGCCATCAGGTGGGACAGGCGGCTGTCTGAGCGGTCGTCAGCTTGCCCGCATTCTTCATCGCCTGATCGGTCCGCTCGCGCACGTTGAAGGCGCTGGTGTAGCGGATGACTTTCGTGCCGAAGATGCTGTTGGAGACCAGCGGCTGATAGGTATAGGCCACTTCCACGAACATCACGGCCGTGCCGCTGCCCGATTTGATCTTGGTGCCGGTGGGGCCAAGCCCATCCGCCAATGTGGCGTCGCTGGTACCGTCGCCGGCCTTGCCGTAAGTGGAGGTAAAGGTACCGCCACCCCAGCAGCGCTGCCAGCGAATATATTGCCCTGCCTTGGTGCCGGTCTGGGTATTGGGCTCTAGGTCGGACAGGAAGATGCGGGTATTCGCCTTGAAATCCTTGAGGTTGGCGCCGGCCAGTTCTGCGCCGGTGAAAATCTCGTTGATGTCGGCCTCATCGATCGAGGTTCGCTCGCGCGAGGCATTGTCGGCGACCAGCATCGCAATCTGGCTGACGCGCATATGAGCGGTCGCGAGATTGGCGATTTCCAGCCCGCCCATCGACAGCACCATCAGCACCGGCAACGAATAGGCAAATTCGATCAGGGCCAGGCCCGACTGATCGTCGCACAAACGGCGCGCCCAGCGCACAAGGGGGGGATGGATCGAAGTCATGTGCAGACAATCGGCAGAGTGGCCTGGTTGGACCAGGGCTGGTTGCGGATGGTGGCGTTGGCCGTGGCGGTCTGGGTTGCGCTCCAGCCCAGCAGCTTGGCCATCGGGAACAAGCGGGGCATGGATACAGTCACCTGATAAAAGACGATGTCGTCTGCGCCGCCCAGGCCCGTGGAGCCCGATTCGCTGTCGTAGCTGCCATTGCCGTTGGAATCCTCGAAACAGTCACCGGTATTATATGTACCGAGCGGTGCGGTATCGCTAGTAATCTTCTCCGGCTTGCCGATGCGCGAGAAATTATAATAGCTTTTCTTGGTGACCGACGTTGTGCCGTTCTTGCTGTTGATTGCCTGCATCTGGCTATCGATATAGGCATCGACCTGTGTGCTGTTGAGCGTGCCGACCGATGCTGCGCGGGCTGCACGGTCCAGCACCCCTTGCGCCACTGACCTCAGATAGGATTGATAGCCCAGATCGCCCACGCCCATTATGAACAGGCAGAGTGGCGTCACGATCAGGCCGAATTCCATCAGCGTAGCACCGCGTTGATCGCGCTGCAGATTACGGGAGATGCAAAAAGAACGGGGCATCAGTTCGACAACCTCAAACCGCCGATATTCTTGGCGATATCTTTGAACTTCTGCGTCAGCGTTGCGGCGTCGTAGGCCATCATCCAATGGTTGGAACTGGTAGCGCAGTTTTGTAGCGGCGTCTGGATATTGCCTTCGGACGCATTGCGGAACCCGACTACCCAGATGGTTATGCCGCGCGACTTGATGGCGTTGCACATCATCTCCAGGCGATTATTGTGGATATCGGTCAGACCCTTATTGTCGGTGCCTGACGGTCCATCTCGTCGATCCAAGGACTGATAGCCCCAAGCGCCATAGACATCGGTATAGGCGCTCATGTCGCCATCCGTCATGAACACGATGTGGCGGGAAATGTTGAAGCCGTTGGGAGCGGATGCGTTGTTGGCCGAGAAAATGCCTGTGGGCGACAAGAAACGGGCGCCCCACATCATGCCGATGGTGTGATAGGTGCCACCGATTGCCACCAGATTATCGACATAATTGTCAAAGCTGCTGGGCTGGCCGCTCGGGGTGGCGGTGCGGTTGGCATAGGAGGTTAGCAGCCGGGCTTGGCTGGGGCATGCGCTATAGCCGTTGCTCACCATGTCAGGGCTGTTATACCATGTACCGTTGCGCTGAAACTCCACGTCAGGCCAATGCGGGCGCCATCGTGTAGCCTCGCTGTCCGGAAGCGTGTCGATCTGCAAGTCGAAGGCGTTGGCCGGAACGCTGGCGGTAGACGTGTCCTTGGTGATCGTGCTGTCGGTCGATCGTTCCTCTATGCAACCATTCCAGGTGGTGGTCGCAGGCACGGGATTGCCGGCATCATCGTTGGGCGAGTCGGCGGTATAAGCGGGGTTGGCGACGGAGCCACCATTGATAAGGGCGTTTACCGGCAAGGCGTAAGTGCCATATTCATATTGAAAAAATGCCCATCCGGTCGGCTTGGTATAGCCGGATTGGTGGGTCGTCGTCGTTTCCTTGCGAATGCACGCCGCCGTCGATGTTCCCGAAGATGGGATAGTGGTGGAATTGTTCCAGCTATAGGGTGCGTAGGTCACTCGCGTGACGGTGTACGGTACGGTTCCACTGTTCGCTACGGCCGTATTGCCCCAGGTTGAGCAGGCGCCAGGCCTGATATTCGTGCCAGAGTCGGTTCCCGCGTTTGAAGCGGATGTGCGACAGTTATTGCTCCCATATTTTCGATAGCAAATGCTCGATGAAATTATCGTGCCGTTATAATAGGTCGCTCGACGCGAATTATAGTTCCAAGTGTCGCCGTTGTTCGTGCCCACCAGAAACTGCGTGGGCAGCAGGCGTCCGACATTGACGGTGCTGCTGTAGGGCATGAAGCCATAGCGGACGCGGCCGGTCGTGTCGGAACCGGGGCCGAGCGTATCGTAAAAGTCCTTCACGGCTTGCTGTAGAGCGGCCAGACGGGTCGTCGTGCCGCCCTTGCCGTCAGAAATGGAATAAGCCATCGACCCGGTCGTATCGAGCACCATCATCACGTCGGTATTGCCGATGTCGAAGCGGGAGTCGCAATTGACCGATAGCGACAGTGTCTGGATGCCGAAGATGCGCATGATAGTGGTTGGAATGGTTGTGTCGGCTGAGACCTGTACCGTCGTCGTCTCGCCGGGTTTGCTCTGGATTACCGGGGTGAAGCTGGCGGCACCGAACGTTTGCTGCGGGAAGTTGAAGTCGAAGAATTTCTTCGCTTCCTTGATGTCATTTGCAGACATCGACGCAGTCGTCATTGCACGCCGTCCCGCTAGTGCGGCGGCGTCGCAGGCTTGCTGCATGCGCGCGCGGACCATATAGGCGCGGCTCATGTCGACGCCGCCCCCGATCAGACCGGCAAGGGGAATGACCGCCGCGGCCACCATGGCGAGCGTGTTGCCCGCCTGGTTGCGCCGAAGCCGGCCGAGGAATGTCATCGCGCGCTTGATCTGCTTGCCCATGTTCCGCATTCACCCATGTCGCCCGTTTCCCCCCCAGAAATCTGGACAGGGCCATCGTCGGCCATGCAACGGGACTGGTTAGGGTCTCTATGCGAAGTCTGGTTAAAGGATTGATAAGCCATTTTTAGATCGGGATCGAAATGATGGATCGCACGGACGATCTGGCGCCGCTGGCGCGCCTGCTTTCCGGGCATGCGGGGCGCTTTGCCGAGCGGCATCGGGCGCTCTGGGCGCTGGACCAGCGCTTTGCGCAAATTGCGCGAACCACCAGCGATGCGGCGATCGGGCAGATGCGCCTCGCCTGGTGGCTGGGTGTCGTCACCGATGAGGCGGGCGTCAAGGGACAGGGCGAACCGGTGGTCGACTGGCTGCGCGCGATCGGCGCGCTGGACGCGCCCGGTATCCCGGCGATGCTCGACGGTTGGGAAGTGCTGGTGGTGGAGCCGGAGATCGACCTCACCGGCCTGCGCGACTATGCCGCCGGGCGCGGCGGCGGGCTGTTCCAGGCGCTGGCCGATGTGGCCGATGCACCCGACTGGCTGATCGCAGCGGGCAAGGTCTGGGCCTTGTGGGATCTGTCCGCCCATAGCGGCGACGAGGCACTGGCCGATGCCGCCATCGGCCTGGCCCGCGACCTGTTGCCGCAGGTTGGTGATCCGGCGTGGCCCAGGGCGTGGAAGCCGCTGCGCATCGCCTATCTGCTGGCACGGTATGATGTCGAGCGGGGACAGCGGGCGCCGGTTGGGCTGACGCGGAGCATGGCCTGGCGGTTGATGCGGATCGCGCTTGTCGGGCGCTAGGTGATCGCGATAGGTTCGCTGCCGTCACGAAGGGGGGAGCGGGCGATGGGACGGTTGCTGGCAGGTGGCATGGGGGCGTTGCTGCTGGTCGCGGCCGGCCTGTTCTGGTGGCAGGGGCGGGCGACCAACGAGCCGCCGCCCAAGGCTTTGCTCGCGCCGCCGCCGCCGCCAGCCAATGAGGCTCTGCCCGAAGGCGACCCCGATGCCGTTGGCGAGGCGCCGCCGATGCCCGGCGAGGCCAGTCCGCAGAGCCGCGAGGAAAAGCGCTTCGCCCGTTATGACCGCAATCGCGACGGCATCATCAGCCGGATCGAGATGCTGGGCAGCCGCACTGCCGCGTTCAAACAACTCGACGCGAACAAGGATAATCTCCTGTCGTTCGAGGAATGGGCGGTGGCGACGGCCGATCGCTTTGGCGGGGCCGATGCCGACAAGGACGGCAAGCTGACCCCGGCCGAATTCGCCACCACCGCGCCGAAGCGGGCGGCGAAACCGCGCTGCAAATGCTGAGCCTGTCCCGGAAGGGTCAGGCCGGTTCCACCACCTCACCCAGCCAGCGACCGAAAGAGGCGCGAGCGCGGGCGGTATAGGCTTCCTTGCGCTGCTTCTTCTTGACGTCGTCGAGCGTCGGGAACAGGCCGAAATTGACGTTCATCGGCTGATAGTCTGCGGTCTCGACATTGCCGGTGACATGGCCGAGCAGCGCGCCCAGTGCCGTGTCGGCGGGCGGCGGCGCCAATTCCTGGCCCAATATCTCGGCCGCAGCGAAACGCCCGGCGATGAGGCCGATGGCAGCGCTCTCGACATAGCCCTCGCACCCGGTCATCTGCCCGGCGAAACGGATATGCGGCGCGCTTTTCAGGCGCAGCGTCGGATCGAGCAGCTTGGGGCTCTGGATGAAGGTGTTGCGGTGCAGCCCGCCCAGCCGCGCGAACTCCGCCTTTTCCAGGCCCGGAATGGTGCGGAACAGTTCGACCTGCGCGCCATGCTTCAGCTTGGTCTGGAAACCGACCATGTTCCACAGCGTACCCGACGCATTGTCCTGGCGCAGCTGGACCACGGCATAGGGCCAGCGGCCGGTCTTGGGATTGTCGAGCCCCATCGGCTTCATCGGGCCGTGGCGCAGCGTTTCCGGCCCGCGCGAGGCCATCACCTCGATCGGCATGCAGCCCTCGAAATAGGGGGTGCTCGACTCCCATTCCTTGAACTCGGTCTTCTCGCCGTCGAGCAGCCCCTGGACGAAGGCCTGATACTGCTCCTTGTTCATCGGGCAGTTGATATAGTCCTTGCCCTCGCCACCGCCGGGGCCGATCTTGTCCCAGCGATTGGCCATCCAGCATTCTTCCATGTCGATGCTGTCGAAATGGATGACCGGCGCGATCGCGTCGAAAAAGGCGAGATGCTCCATGCCGGCGGCTTCGCCGATGCTGCTGGCCAGCGCGGCGGCGGTCAGCGGCCCGGTGGCGACGATGGTCATGCCCTCCGTCGGCAGCGTGTCGATCCGCTCGCGCACGATCTCGACATTGGGATGTTCGGCGAGCGCGCGGGTAACGCCCTCGGAAAAGACATGACGATCGACCGCCAGGGCAGAGCCGGCCGGCACCTTGGCCGGTTCGGCGCGGTCCATGATCAGCGAGCCGAGGCGGCGCATTTCCTGATGCAGCAGGCCGACGGCATTCTTGTCCGCATCATCGGAGCGAAAACTGTTGGAGCAGACCAGTTCTGCCAGCCCGTCGGTCTGGTGCGCCGGGGTCATCTCTCCGGTGCCGCGCATTTCCGACAGGCGGACCTTGATACCGGCCTGGGCGAGCTGCCAGGCGGCTTCCGAACCGGCGAGACCGCCGCCGATGACATGGATCTGGTGATTGGACATATTTCGCTTAACTTCGCACTTTTCCCGCACATTCGGCAATTTCCGAACGCCAGTGGGACATATTGTTATGAGATGCAATCAGTATAGCGGGGCATGGTTCAATAGGACAGGGGCGTGGAAATACTATTCCGGCGTGTAGGCCAGCCAGCCGCTGAGGCCGCTGGTGGCGATCAGGGCAAAGCTCAAATCGGGGACTTCCCCCAGTAGGTCGCAGCCATAAGCCACGCCGAAGCCGATGGCGGCACCGGCGAGCAACCAGAAGGCGCGGGGGGCAAAAAGGGGACAATGATATGCCAGGACGCGCATCGACGTCGTCCCGATGATGATCGGGATGGCGGCAACCAAGGGGCCGAAGATCAACGCGAAGAGCAATATGAGGGGCAGGATGACGAAAATGCGCCAATCCACCGTGATCGCATCGGGTATGCGGCGATAGAGATCGGCGGCCAGATAGAGTGTCATGAACAACGGGCCGGCGGTCAGGATCGCGCGGGCGGCGCCGCGAAGATGGGCAGGATCGGCATGGGACATCGGAACCTCCCGGAAAGGGGGAAGGGTGGGGCGCACCCTTCCGGCTGGCGATCAGGCGGCCTGGGGATGGCCGTCGTGCAGCCAGCCATTCACCTTGCGACCGAAATGGGCGATCGCGCCCATGTTGAAGAAATGCATGCCGCCCAGCACCAGCACGGCGAGGCCGATCTTGGCGCTGAGGAAGCGGATCGTTTCGGCATAGCTGGTCGGTTCCTTCCCCAGGCTGAGGGTCAGGGTGATGAAACCGATGTTGACGAGATAGAAGCCGACGACGAGCAGATGGTTGGTCGAGCGGGCCAGTTGCGCATCATGGCCGAAACATTGGGTCAGGAAGACCTCGCCATTTTTAGACAGGGTCCGCGCGACCCAGATGGTGATGGCGAGCGTGATGACCAGATAGAGGGCATAGGCGGTTTCAACCATGGTTCATCTCCTTTTGGCAGTCAGAGGATGGCGGGCGTGATCGGCCTTTCGGCGCGCTGCTTGACGAGGGCGAGCAGGTTCTTTTCGATGTCGCCCAGGAAGATTTCGCCCCACAGCCGGGAATAGCCATTGACCGGGGTCTGCATCCAATAATGGGTGTCGATGATGACGCGGGTGTGGCCGGGGCCGGCCGGTTCCATGCGATAGCCGCCGGTCGTCACCTTGAAATAGGCGCTGTCGGGCATCAGGTGCCGGTCGGTGAACTGCCAGGCGTCGAGTCCGCGAAAATCGAAGCGCCAGCCGATGCTGCGGCCCGGTTGCCAGTCGATGATATGTTCGCGAAACCGCACCTGCCGGCCCCAGTCGGCCATGCGGACTGCGCCGATCCCTTCGCCCAGCATATGGGCGCCGAGCGGACGGGGTATGCCCAGCACATCCTGGGTGAAGGTCCATGTGCCGTCGCCCGGCCGGACATCGGGAATGCCGCGGAGCAGCGGCCAGATCCGGTCCGGACTGGCCTCGACGATGATCGAGCGACTGACCGTGGCGGTGGCGTCGGGCAGTGGGATCATCGGTTCGACCTGCATCGCGATCAGCGGCATGGCGAGCACCGCCATGCAATAGCTGGTGCCGCGATCGCCCGCGCGGCCGCGCAACCGGTAGGTGGCATAGGCGCCGGCCAGGCCGCTGGCGATCCAGAGCGGGGCGAGCATGACGATGCAGATCACCCCTTCCTTCAGCACCGGGACGGACAGGAGGATGGTCGCGCCCAGCAGCCAGAGCGGCATCGTCATATAATAGCGGCGCGACCGCTCTGCCCATGGATCGCCGACATAGGCAACGAAAGCGGTGAGCGCAGCCGGCAGGAGCAGCAGGAAGGTGAAGCTGACAAGGCCGTTCACGCGGGTAGCGTCGAGCAGCAGATAGACGGTGATCGCAAAGGCCATGGCCAGCGCGACGGCCGAGGCGATGCGCAGCGGCGCCGACCCGGTGCGGACGGGCGGGTCAATGGGATCGGGCTTTTCGTCGTTTGTGTCAGACATTTCTGTAAACTCCGAAATAGCTGGGCGCGATCGGGTGTCAGGGCGCATCAATCAGCAGCGACTAGTCCTTGCTCTTGCCGGTGGGAATGAAGCGGGCAATTTTGTTGCCGAGCTTCATGAGGGCGATCAGGGTCGACTTGGGCAGCTTGTTGACCTGCTCATACCAGTTGCCGAGCGTCGACATGAATTCATGCATGCGGGTGATGCGCTCGCGTACATGGGGCGGGCAGCTTTCATCCCTGGCGAGCCGCTGGGCGAGGTCGTTCAGCAGGGCGATGGTTGGGTCGATCTCGCGCCGCTTGCGCTCGGCAGCGATGCGGGTGAGCATTTCCCACAGATCGGTTTCCGCGACGAAATGGTCGCGCCGGTCGCCCTCTACATGGACCCGGCGGACGATCGCATAGGATTGCAGTTCCTTGAGCGCGGTCGAGACATTGGAGCGGGCAAGGCCGAGCTGGTCGACAATCTCGTCAGCGGGCAGGGGATGGTCCGACAGATAGAGGAGTGCATGGACCTGGCTGACCGACCGGTTGACGCCCCATTGCGTGCCCATCTCACCCCAGTGGAGCAGGAACGCCTTGGCATCGGGATGGTCGAGAAGTGGCATGACATTCCTTTCTGTAAAAACAGAAATAACGGAATGAAAAGAGTCGGGCAAGGGGGCGGTGACGGCGGAGGAAAAATCGCTGAAATCCGTCGAGCCCGTTGAAAAGCCGCGGTATCTCGGCAATCTGCGGATCAGCAACGGAGCCCCTTATGTCAGCCCTTTCCAACGATCCCTCTTCTCTCGATAGTTTGCCGACACCCTGCCTGGTGCTGGATGCGGACCGGATGGATCGCAACATTACGCGGCTGCGCGCGCATCTGGACGGGCTGGGCGTGGGGATGCGGCCGCATCTCAAGACCGCCAAGTCGGTGGAGGTCGCGCAGCGGCTGATGCCGACGGCGCAGGGGCCGGCGACGGTATCGACCCTGCAGGAGGCGCGCCGCTTTGCGGCGGCCGGGGTGCGCGACATTCTCTATGCGGTCGGCATCAGCCCGGCCAAATTGCCCGAGATACTGGCGCTGCGGGCGCAGGGCGTGGACCTGGCGATCGTGCTGGATTCGGTCGAGCAGGCTGAGGCGGTCGCGGCCGCATCGCGCGCGGCCGGTACCGCCATTCCGGCGCTGATCGAGATTGATTGCGACGGCCATCGGTCGGGCGTGCAGCCCGGCGATGCGGCGCGGTTGCGCGCGATCGGCTCGGCGCTGGCGCAGGGCGGCGCATTGCGCGGCGTGATGACCCATGCCGGCGGCAGCTATGGCGCGCGCGGCGCGGCGGAACTGCGCCCCTGCGCCGATGCCGAGCGGGATGCCGTGCTGGCGGCGGCGCGGACCTTGAAAGAGGCGGGACATGACTGCCCGGTGATCAGCGTCGGATCGACCCCGACCGCGCATCATGCCACGGACCTGAGCGGCGTGACCGAGGTGCGCGCCGGCGTCTTCGTCTTCTTCGATCTGGTGATGGCCGGGATCGGCATCTGTTCGGTGGACGACATCGCCCTGTCGGTGCTGGCGACGGTGATCGGGCATCAGCGGGACAAGGGCTGGATCTTGGTCGATGCCGGCTGGATGGCGATGTCGCGCGATCGCGGCACGGCGAAACAGGACGTCGATCAGGGCTATGGCCTAGTCTGCGACCGGGACGGGCGGCCCTATGGCGATCTGGTCCTGGTCGATGCCAATCAGGAACATGGCATCATCGCGCTGCGGCCGGGGGCATCCGGCGCTCTGCCGGACCTGGCGGTGGGTGATCGGGTGCGGATATTGCCCAATCATGCCTGTGCCACCGGGGCGCAGCATGATCGCTATCATGTGGTGCGGACCGGCAGCGATGCGGTGGAAGCGGTCTGGCCGCGATTTGGAGGATGGTGATGGACGTGCAGCGGATCGAGACCGACAAGGCGCCGGCGCCCGCCGGCCATTATGCGCAGGCGACGATTGCCAATGGCTTCGTCCTCGTATCGGGGCAATTGCCGGTGGTGGCAGGGCAGGGGCCACGCAGCGACCTGTCGTTCGAGGATCAGGCGCGGCTGGCGATCGGCAACATGCTGGCGATCCTGGCAGAGGCAGGATGCGGGCCGGAACGGATCGCGCGCGTCACCGCCTATATCGTGGGCGTCGAGAATTGGCCGCGTTTCAACGGCATCTATGCCGAGATGATGGGGGATGCCCGGCCGGCGCGCACGGTAGTGCCGGCGCCCGAACTTCATCATGACTGCCTGGTCGAAGTGGACGCGATCGGCCTGCTGCCGGGCTGACTACGACCATGGGAGCGCTATCTTTCCGTCGCCGCCTGTCCTAGCGATAGGCGAACGAAGGAGACAGGCGGATGAGAAACAAGGCCGGGGCGCTCATCGCCCTGCTGGCGCTGTCGGTGCCCGCAGCGGTGCAGGCGGAGGACCAGTATAAGCTGCTCGTCCTCGCCATCCCGAACAAATATCATTATGAATATATACCGATCGCGCGCGACAGCCTGGAGCATCTGGGCAAACTGCATGATTTCAGCTTCACCTGGGCCAACAATACGTCGGTCTTCGACGGCGATCTCAGCCAATATGCGGCGGTGATGTTCCTCAACACGCCGGGCGAGGAACTGACCCCAGCCCAGCGCGCGAGGTTCGAGGAATATATGCGCGCGGGTGGCAATGCCATCGTCGTGCATCGCGCGCTCATCACGCCGCCGGGCGAATGGGCCTGGTACGAGAAGATGGTCGGGCGCAGTTTCGTCATCCATCCGATGGTGCAGACTGCGGTGGTGACGCCGACCGACAAGGGATTTCCCGCCACCTATGGCCTGCCCGATCGCTGGGTCTGGACCGACGAATATTATGTCGCCGCCAACCCCTATAAGGTGACGATCCATCCGGTGCTGAATGTCGAGGAAAGCAGCTACGACCCGACCAAGATCTGGCCGGGACAGGTGGCGAAACCGATGGGGCGGGAGCATCCCGTCGCCTGGTATCATGCTTATGAGAAGGGGCGGGTGTTCGTCACCACGCTCGGCCATAATGGCGAGATGTATCGCGATCCGCGCTATCTCGACCATCTGATGGGCGGCATCTACTGGACGGCGACCGGGCGCGGCCAACTGCCCTGACGGCGGCGCGGAACGCCCGCGCCGCCCGGTTTTCGATCAGGCGGCGACCAGTTCGCCTTCGCCATAATAGGCGCTCTCGTCGAGAATGCCCTCGCGCTTGGCGACGATCACGCCGACCAGCACCTGGCCCGCGACATTGACGGCGGTGCGGCCCATGTCGAGGATCGGGTCGATCGCCAGCAGCAGGCCGGCGCCTTCGAGCGGCAGGCCGAGCGTCGAGAGGGTGAGGGTCAGCATCACGATCGCGCCGGTCAGGCCGGCGGTCGCGGCCGAGCCGATGACCGAGACGAAGACGATCAGCACATAGTCGATGAAATGCAGCGGGATGCCATAGAAGCCCGCAACGAAGATCGCTGCCAGTGCCGGATAGATGGAGGCGCAGCCATCCATCTTGGTGGTCGAGGCGAGCGGGATCGCGAAGGCGGCATAGCCCTTGTCGACACCCAGCCGCTCGGTCACGGTCTCGGTCACTGGCAGGGTGCCGACCGACGAGCGCGAGACGAAGGCGAGCTGGATCGCCGGCCAGGCCTTGGCGAAGAAGGGGCCGGGCTTCAGGCCATTGGCGATCAGCAGCAGCGGATAGACCGCCAGCAGGACGAGGCCGAGGCCGAGATAGATGGCGGCGGTGAAGGTGCCGAGCTGCGCCAGCGCGCTCCAGCCATAGGTGGCGATCGCGGTGCCGATCAGCGCGGCCGAGCCGATCGGCGTCAGGCGGATGACCCAGCCCAGGATCGCACGGACGACGGCGAGCAGCGAGCGGACGAAGGAGAGGAAGGGCTCCGCCTTGTCGCCGACCTTGAGCGTGGCGAGGCCGACTGCGATCGAGATGACCAGCAATTGCAGGATGTTGAACGAGATGCTGGTGCTGGCGCTGCCGTCGCTGATCTTGGTGCTGCCCGACAGGGCCAGGCTGTTGCCGGGGACCAGGCCTTTCAGGAAATCGAGCCAGCCGCCGACCGAATCCGCCTTGCCCATGGCGAGCGCGGTGCCGTGCAGGCCCGCGCCCGGCTGCACGATCAGGCCGATGGCGAGACCGATGCTGACCGCGATCAGCGCGGTGATCGCGAACCAGAGCAGGGTCTGGCCGGCGAGACGGGCGGCATTGTCGAGCGCGCGCAGATTGGCGATCGACGCGACGATCGCGGCGAAGACCAGAGGCGGCACGATCGCCTTCAGGAGCGAGACGAAGATCGACCCGACCGTCTTGAGCGTGGTCGCGAGCCAGTTGAGGTCGCCATCGGGGCCTGCGCCGATCTGGCGCGCGACGAGACCGAGGGCAAGGCCCACGACCATGCCGAGCAGAACCTGGAAGCCGAAGCTGCGATAATTGAGGGCCATGATGGCATTTTTCCTTTGGACGACCGGCGCGCTATATCGGATGGCATCTATCCGATTGCGCGCAAGCAATTCTTTCAAGGGGTTCAGTGCGGATAAGGTGGCCCTCTTTCCGCGCGCCGTTCGATCAAACGCATGGAACGGCGCGATCCGCTATGCCACAATCGCCGCTCGGGTCCATCAGGGAGTATAAATATATGCAATTGCGGGGGATATTGCTGGCAGGGGCGATGCTGGCAATGCCAGTCGGGGCGCAGGCGGCAGCAGATGCCGGCGTGGCCAAGGAGATATTGAAGCGATCGGTCGCCTTCAAAACGGTCGAGGGCGCGGGGCAGGTGCCGGCGCTCGCGGCCTATTATGCGTCGGTGCTCAAGCAGGCGGGCTTTGCCGATGCCGATATCGTCATCACCCCGATGGGCGAGACCGCGACCCTGGCGGCAACGATCAAGGGGCGCGATCCCAGCCTGAAGCCGATGCTGATGATCGGCCATATGGACGTGGTGGCGGCCAACCGCGCCGACTGGACGCGCGATCCCTTCGTCCCGGTCGAGGAGGATGGCTATATTTTCGGGCGCGGATCGGAAGATAATAAATATGACGTGGCGATGATGGTCGCGACGCTGGCGCAGCTCAAGAAGGAGGGCTGGACCCCGCGCCGCACCGTCATCCTACTCTTGTCGGGCGACGAGGAGACCAACATGGTCACCACCAAGGCGCTGGCGGCCAAGTACAAGGATGCCGAGCTGCTGCTGAACGGCGATGGCGGCGGCGGCCTGCTCGACGAGAGTGGCAAGCCCGTCCTCTACCAATTGCAGGCGGGCGAGAAGACCTATGCCGATTTCGAGATCGGCTTCACCGATCCGGGCGGCCATTCTAGCGCGCCCACGCCGGGCAATCCGATCTATCGGCTGGCCAAGGCGATCGACCGGATCGCGGCCTATCAGTTTCCGCCGATGATCAACGAGTTGACCAAGGCGTCGCTCAGCCTATCGGCGCAGCGGATCGGCGGCGATGTGGGGGAAGCGATGCGCCTCTATGCCGCGACCCAGGATCCGGCCTCCGCGGAACTATTGTCGAGCCGACCGGAATTTGTGGGGCAGGTGCGCACCACCTGCGTCGCGACCATGCTGTCGGGCGGCCATGCGCTCAACGCTCTGCCGCAAAGTGCCAAGGTCAGCGTCAATTGTCGCATCTTCCCCGGCGTGAAGATCGACGATGTGAAGGCGCAACTGGTCAAGGTGGTGGATGATCAAAGCGCGACCTTCACCACGCTGAACGACCCGACCGGCAGCGATGCGTCGCCGTTGCGCGACGATGTGGTGAAGGCCGTGGCCGCCGCGATCAAGGCGCGATCGCCGGCGATCACGGTGATGCCGGGCATGTCGGCCGGCGCGACCGACAGCCTTTATTTCCGCGCGCTGGGGGTGCCCAGCTATGGCGTCTCCAGCCTGTTCATGAAGGCCGAGGACGGCTTTGCCCATGGCCTCAATGAACGGGTGCCGGTGGCGGGCATCGCCGCATCACTGGCCCAGTGGGACAGTGTGGTCCGGGCGCTGGCCAAGTAACGGCTATCTTTAATCCGTTCGGGCTGAGCGAAGTCGAAGCCCGACACTGAGCGAAGCGAAGTGGCCTCCCGATGGTCGGCCGTGCCCTTCGACTTCGCTCAGGGCGAACGGATGGATATCAGCCCCGCACGGCCACCGCATTGGCGGCCGAGAGGACGGCCTTGACCGATGCGGTCGCCACGTCGCTGTCGGTGCCGATGCCGAAGACGGTGCGGCCATCGGCGGTACGGCATTCGACATAGGCGGCGGCGTTCACGTCGGTGCCGGCGCCGATGGCGTGTTCATTATAGTCGGCGACCTCCAGCACCACGCCCAGTTCGTCGCGCAGCGCGGCCAGCACCGACGAGATGAGGCCGTTGCCACGCCCCGAGATCGAGCGCTCGCCGCCTTCATGGACGATCTTGCCGGTGAATATGCGGTCGCCAGCGCTGCCGCTCTCATGATAGTCGATCAGGCTATAGGCCTGGTCGCCGGTCTGATGATAATAGTCGTCGAACGCGGCCGAGATGTCGGCGGCATTGAGTTCGCGGCTCGACTGGTCGGCCAGCGCCTGCACCACCTTCGAGAAGTCGGCCTGCATCCGCTTGGGCAGCTTATAGCCCTTGTCCTGCTGCAGCACCCAGGCGACGCCGCCCTTGCCCGACTGCGAATTGACGCGGATCACGGCTTCATAGTCGCGGCCCAGATCCTTGGGGTCGATTGGCAGATAGGGGACGTTCCAGAACAGGTCGTTGCGCGCTTCCTGCGCGGCAAAGCCCTTCTTGATCGCGTCCTGATGCGACCCCGAGAAGGCGGTGAACACCAGTTCGCCGGCATAGGGATGGCGCGGGTGGACGGGCAGCTGGTTGCAATATTCAACGGTCTGGATGACTTCGTCGATGTCGCTGAAATCCAGTTCGGGGTCGATGCCCTGCGTGTACATGTTGAGCGCGACGGTCACCAGGTCGCAATTGCCGGTGCGTTCGCCATTGCCGAACAGGCAGCCTTCGACGCGGTCGGCGCCCGCCATGATGCCCAGTTCCGCGGCGGCGACGCCGGTGCCCCGGTCATTATGGGTGTGCAGCGAGATCACCACGCTGTCGCGGCGCGAGATGTTGCGGCAGATCCATTCGATCTGGTCGGCATAGATGTTGGGGGTCGCGCACTCAACGGTGGCAGGCAGGTTCAGGATCAGCGGCCGTTCCGGCGTCGGCTGCAGGATGTCCATCACCGCCTCGCAGCATTCCAGGCTGAAATCCAGCTCGGCGGTCGAGAAGGTTTCGGGGCTATATTCGAAATGCCAGTCGGTGTCGGGCATCCGCGCCGCATTGTCGCGCAGCAGCTTGGCGGCGTTGATCGCGATCTGCTTGATTTCCGGGCGTTCCATCTGGAACACGATGTTGCGCCAGGCCGGCGAGATCGCGTTATAGACATGGACGATCGCCTGCTTCGCGCCACGCAGGCTTTCGAAGGTGGTGGCGATCAGATCCTCGCGCGCCTGGGTCAGCACCTGGGGCATGACATCGTCGGGGATGGCGCCTTCCTTGACCAGGCCCGAGATGAAGTCGAACTCGGTCGCGCCGGCGGCGGGGAAGCCGACCTCGATCTCCTTGACGCCGACCTTGACCAGCAGGTCGAAGAAGCGGCGCTTCTTTTCCGCATTCATCGGGTCGATCAGCGACTGGTTGCCGTCGCGCATGTCGGTCGACAGCCAGCGGGGCGCCTTGGTGATGACCTTGGACGGCCATTGGCGATTGGGCAGGTCCACCTGGGGGAAGGGGCGGTATTTCTGCGAAGGATCTGTCAGCATCATGGGATCAAACTACTTCCTGGCTCGGGACGCTATGGCGCGCTCCGGGGTACGACTTGACTGTGATGAATGCCCTTAGGCGGATCGACGCTGCCCTTAGCCGGAAGGCAGCACAAAAGCCACGCCTAAGGGCGTGTAAGTCGTAGCAGGGTAAGAAGCGCGACGCTCTGCATGATGCTGTCCCCATAAACGCGGACGGGAGGAGCGTAAAGCCGTTTCTTGCGAAAGGGGCGTCAGGTGCGACGGAAAATTGCGTCGATGGTCAGGTCGACCTTGTCCGACACGAAGGGGCGGCCAAAGCCCATGCCATAATCGCTGCGCTCGACGGTCATGCTGCCGGTGAAGTGAAGGGTGGCGATGCCGGGCGCTTCGTCGGGCGTGACGCCGGTCAGCTGGACGGACAGGGCGACCGCGCGGGTCTGGCCATGCATGGTGAGTTCGCCGGGAATGATCGTCGCGCCGTCGCTGCCGGCCAGCGGCGCGTCCCTGGCGGTAAAGCGAACGGTCGGAAAATGGGCCATGTCGAAAAAGCTGTCGCCTTTCAGCATGGCGTCGGTCGAAGCATCGCCCGTGGTCATCTTCTCGACCGGGAAGCTGATATCGACGTTGGCCCGTTCAGGCCGGGTGGGGTCGATCATCACCATGCCCTCGGGCTGGGCGAAATCGCCTTCATAGCCGCCAACCAGGGCCTTTACATGGAAGTGGACCCTGGTCGCTGCGCCATCCACCAGATAGTGGCCCGGCGCATAGAGCGCAGGGCCGCCATCCGGACTTGCCGCCGCCGGCCCACACGCGATCACGCTCAGAAGCAGGATCGCGCGGGTCGGGCGGGGGATCATCGCATCACTTCTGGAAGGCGACGATGATCTTCAGTTCGACATTGTCGCCGACGACGGGGACGAAGCCGCCCATGCCGAAATCGCTGCGCTTGATCGTGCCGGTCGCGACGAAGCCGACATTTTCCTTCTTGTTCATCGGGTTTGCACCGGCGCCGTAGAATTCGGCATCCAGCGTCACCGGCTTGGTGATGCCCTTGATGGTCAGGTTGCCGGTGATGTCCGCGCCGGTCGCGCCGTCGGGCTTCACGCCGGTCGACACGAAGGTCGCGGTCGGGAACTTGGCTGCGTCGAAAAATTCGGGCTTGGCGAGATGCTCGTTCAGCGCCGGGATGCCGGTGGTGAGGTTGGCGATCGGCAGGGTGATCGACACCTTCGAAGCCGAGAGGTTGGCCTTGTCCAGCGTCAGCGTGCCGGTCGGCTGGGTGATGACGCCCATATTGTTGGTGAAGCCCATATGGTCATAGGCGAAGACGATCTGGGTGTGGCTGGGTTCGACGCTATAGGTGCCGCCGGTGACCTTGGCGACATCCTTGCTGCCGGGGACGGCCATCGGGGCCTGGGCGATGACAACAGTGCCGCCGGCGACCGCGATCAGGGCAGCGGCAGAGATCAGATATTTGCGCATGGGAAACGCTCTCCAAAAGCATTCAAGGGACGCAGCACAGAATATGCCACGTCCCTCGATTGTTCCAGAGGCGTAACCGGAAACGGATCGTTCCGGTTTGCCGCTATTTCTCCCCTCCCTTTTTAGGGAGGGGTTGCTATCCGCTTAGTTCTTGTCCTTGTTGACCAGCTTGTTGGCGCCGATCCAGGGCATCATGGCGCGCAGCTGCGAACCGGTCTTCTCGATCTGGTGGGCGGCAGCCTGCTTGCGGCTGGCCTTGAGTTCGGGCTGACCGGCGCGGTTGTCGAGGATGAAGTCCTTGACGAAGCGGCCCGACTGGATGTCGGCCAGAACGCGCTTCATTTCCTTCTTGGTTTCCTCGGTGATGATGCGCGGGCCGGTCTTGATGTCGCCATATTCGGCGGTGTTCGAGATCGAGTAGCGCATGTCGGCGATGCCGCCTTCATACATCAGGTCGACGATCAGCTTCAGCTCGTGCAGGCACTCGAAATAGGCCATTTCCGGGGCATAGCCGGCTTCGACCAGGGTTTCGAAACCGGCCTGGACCAGCGCGGTGGCGCCGCCGCACAGAACGGCCTGCTCGCCGAACAGGTCGGTTTCGCATTCCTCGCGGAAGTTGGTTTCGATGATGCCGCTGCGGCCGCCGCCGACGCCCGAAGCGTAGGACAGGGCGATGTCATGGGCGTTGCCGGTCGCGTCCTGATGGACGGCGATCAGGCAGGGGACGCCGCCGCCGCGCTGATATTCGCCGCGCACGGTGTGGCCGGGGCCCTTGGGCGCGATCATGATGACGTCGATGTCGGCGGGGACTTCGATCAGGCCGAAATGGATGTTCAGGCCATGGGCGAAGGCGAGCGCGGCGCCGGGGCGCAGATTGCCCTTGATGTCGGCTTCATAGATGGCGGCCTGATGCTCGTCGGGCGCCAGGATCATCAGCACGTCGGCCCACTGGGCGGCTTCCTTGTTCGGCAGCACCTTGAAGCCGGCGCCTTCGGCCTTCTTGGCGCTGGGCGAACCGGGGCGCAGCGCGATGGCGACTTCGGCAACGCCGGAGTCGCGCAGGTTCTGCGCATGGGCGTGGCCCTGCGAGCCATAGCCCAGAATGGCGACCTTCTTGCCCTTGATCAGGCCGATGTCTGCGTCGCGATCGTAATAAACCTTCATTGGAAAACCCCTTCTCGTCCCCCCATGCAGGGGGCGTTAGACAATAGTGGTGGAAAGAAACGCCGCCTGTGACGGCGCGGAATGGAATATCAGGCCGGCTCCTTGCCGCGGATCAGGCCGGCAACGCCGGTGCGACCGACCTCGACCAGGCCGATCTGGCGCATCAGGCCGACGAAATTGTCGATCTTCTCGGTCGTGCCGGTGATCTCGAAGATGAAGCTCTCGATCGTGGTGTCGACCACCTTGGCACGGAACACGTCGGCCAGGCGCAGCGCCTCGATCCGGTCCTCGCCGGTGCCGGCGACCTTGACCAGCGCCAGTTCGCGCTCGACGAACGGACCGGCGTCGGTCAGGTCGGTGACCTTGTGGACCGGCACCAGCCGGTCGAGCTGGGCGATGATCTGGTCGATCACCTTGGGCGGGCCGTTGGTGACGATGGTGATGCGGCTGATCGCATGATCGTCGGTAATGTCGGCCACGGTCAGGCTGTCGATATTATAGCCGCGCGCGGTGAACAGGCCGGCGATGCGGGCCAATATGCCCGCCTCGTTCGACACCGTCAGCGACAGGACGTGCCGCTCGCTCTGTTCTTCGTGGATATGCATCAGATGCTGTTCCCGTCTTCCATTTCTTCGCGCTCGGGGCGCGGCGAGATCATGCCGATAAAGGCATAGTGCCAATCATCGTCCTGCGGGTGGGCGAGGCGGACGGGGAAGGCCGTCACCGCGTCGAACATCCGCAGGAGATGTTCGCCCACATAGCGTGGGCCGGCCAGCAGCCGATCGACCTGCAGGCCATGATATTCGAACCCGCTATCCAGGTGCACTTCCCATTCCTCATTGTCGGGGTCAGCATGGTCGCTGGTCCAGCCGGTGAGTTCGGTCGTGCCTGTGATCCGTTCGAAATCCCAGGGTTCGGTCACGAAAATGCGGACCTTCGCGGGGGTGGTCACACCAGTGCCTTTGCCTCGTCCGACATGACGCCTTCGATCTGGTTGGGATCGAGCAGCATTTCGGTATGGGCTGCGCCCGATGGGATCATCGGGAAGCAGTTGGACAGCTTCGCCACGCGGCAGTCGACGATCACGGGACCGTCGGTTTCCAGCATCTGGCGGATGCCGGCCTCCAGTTCCTGCGGCCCTTCGATGCGGATGCCGGTCCAGCCATAGGCTTCGCCCAGCTTCACGAAGTCGGGCAGGCTGTCCGAATAGCTGTTGGAATAGCGGCTTTCATAGGTCAGTTCCTGCCACTGGCGGACCATGCCCATATATTCATTGTTCAGGATGAAGATCTTCACCGGTAGCCGATACTGGCTGGCCGTCCCCATTTCCTGGATGTTCATCTGGATCGAGGCGTCGCCGGCGATGCAGATGCTGATGCTGTCGGGATTGCCCATCTGCGCGCCGATGGCGGCGGGGAAGCCATAGCCCATCGTGCCCAGGCCGCCCGAGGTCAGCCACTTGTTCGGTTCTTCAAAACCGAAATGCTGGGCCGCCCACATCTGGTGCTGGCCGACTTCGGTGGTGATGATGATGTCCTTGCCGGTCGCGCGGGTCGCCTTGTAGAGGTCCGCGATCGCCTTTTGCGGCATGATCTCGCTGCCGCTTTCCGGGTAGGACAGGCTCTTCTTGGCACGCCATTCGGCGATCCGTGCCCACCAGGCCGACAGGTCCGCCTTTTCATGGCCGCGCTGCTTCCACAGGGCGATCATGTCCTCCAGCGCGCTGCCGACATCGGCAACGACCGCGACATCGACGTCGACGATCTTGTTGATCGAACTGCGGTCGATATCGATATGCACCTTGCGGCTGTTGGGCGCGAAGGCGTCCAGCCGGCCAGTGACGCGATCGTCGAAACGCGCGCCGATGCACAAGATCAGGTCCGCCTGGTTCATCGCCCAATTGGCTTCATAGGTGCCGTGCATGCCCAGCATGCCGACCCACTGGTCGGACGAAGCGGGGAAGGCACCCAGACCCATCAGGGTCGAGGTGACGGGCGCGCCGGTCATCGCCGCCAGTTCGCGCAGCAGCGCGCTGGCCTGCGGACCCGAATTGATGACGCCGCCGCCGGTGTAGAAGATCGGCCGTTCCGCCGCGGCCAGCATCTCGACCGCCGTATCGATCGCGGCGGCATCCGCCTTGGTCTGCGGATGATAGCTGGCATGGACCTTCAGTTCCGGCCGGGCATAGGGCGCGGTCGCGATCTGGACATTCTTGGGAATGTCGACGACGACCGGGCCGGGGCGGCCGGTGGTGGCGATATGGAAGGCCTCATGGACGACGCCGGCCAGCTTGGCCGGATCCTTCACCAGATAATTATGCTTGGTACAGTGGCGCGTGATGCCGACCGTGTCCGCTTCCTGGAAGGCGTCGGTGCCGATCAGTTGCGTGGGCACCTGACCCGTGATGACGATCATCGGGATCGAATCCAGCAGCGCGTCGGTGATACCGGTGACGGCATTGGTCGCGCCCGGACCGGAGGTGACCAGGACGACGCCCGGCTTGCCGGTCGAGCGGGCATAGCCCTCTGCCATGTGGGTCGCGCCCTGCTCGTGGCGCACTAGGACATGCTTGATCGTGGGGTGATTATAGAGCGCGTCATAGATGGGCAGCACGGCGCCGCCCGGATAGCCGAACACAACTTCGACGCCCAGATCAACCAGGCACTCGACCAAAATGTCCGCGCCGCTCTTTTCGGCCACGATGAAACTCCTCTTTTTTAAGATGCTGGCTCGCGGGTCTGCGCCGTCGCGCCCGCATTGGCAAGGCGCCAGCGTCTAGAGGACATAAAATGCGTGGTCAACCCCTATTGTTGTAATTTAATTGCTAATTCATTGGCAATTTCAGCATCAATCGATCTCTTTTCGCGGTGCCAGTCCTGCGGTGGCTGGTTGGAGAACCAGGTATATTGGCGTTTGGCATATTGGCGCGTGGCGAGCTGGCCACGGGCCATCATCGTGTCACGATCGATGTCAGCTTTGAGCCAGGCGGCGATTTCCGGCACACCGATCGCCCGCATCACCGGCAGGTCGGGGTTGAGGTTGCGGGGCAGCAGCGCCTCCACTTCGGCAACGGCGCCCTGATCGATCATCAACTCGAACCGCCGGTCGCACCGTTCGATCAACCAGTCGCGCGGCGGAAGCAGGATCATCGGGGACAGGCTGATGCTGTCGGCGATGCCGCCCTGCTTGTGCTGCTGCCATTGCTTGAGCGGCTTGCCGGTCGATCGCACTACCTCCAGCGCGCGGGCAACGCGGGTGGTGTCGGCTGGGGCGAGGCGGGCGGCGGCCTCCGGGTCTTCGCTGCGCAGCGCTTCATGCGCCTGCGCCACCGGCATGGCTCGCACGGCGGCACGGATATCGGCGTCTATCTCCGGCACCGGCGCGATGCCGTCGAGCAAGGTCCGTATATAAAGGCCGGTGCCGCCGACCAGCACGGGCAGCTTGCCGGCCGCATGGGCGGCGTCGATCTCCGCCCTGGCCTCGGCGGCCCAGCGCGCGGCGGAGCAGGCTTCCGCTCCGTCGATATGGCCGAACAGGCGATGGGGCACGCCGCCCATTTCCTCTTGCGACGGGCGGGCGGACAGGATCGCCAAGTCGGCATAGACCTGGCTAGCATCGGCGTTGATGACGACGCCGTCGGCGATCTGGGCTAGGCGGACGGCGAGCGCGCTCTTGCCGCTGGCGGTCGGCCCGGCAATAAGCGCGACCGGTGGGCGGGATTCGCCCGGCATATGTGCGGGAGTGTTCATGTTCGTCGCGACCTTAGTGGCAGTTGAGACCCTGAAACAGGCGGATATTGCCGAAGCGGCCGGACGGCTGGCCTCTGCCGGCTGCGCTCCGGTCGATAGCGTCTGGCTGGACGAGGGCAAGGCGGCCGATATTTTCTTCGGGAGCGATCCCGTCACCGCCCGCGCAGCGCTGATTGACATTGGCGACCGGGTCGACGTGATCGTGCAGATGGCGGCGGGCCGCGAGAAGATGCTGCTGATCGCCGACATGGATTCGACCATGATCACGGTCGAGTGCATCGACGAACTGGCCGACTATGCCGGGATCAAGCCGCAGATCGCCGAGATCACCGAACGGGCGATGCGCGGCGAGCTGGATTTCGAAGGCGCGCTGCATGGTCGCGTCGCCCTGCTGAAAGGGCTGCCCGACAGCGCGATCGACCAGTGCCGCGAGGAGCGGGTGGTGATCATGGGCGGTGCGCGCGAACTGGTGCGCACGATGAAGGCGCGCGGTGCGCGCACCCTGCTGGTTTCTGGTGGCTTCACCCGCTTCACCGGGCCGGTGGCGGCGGAAATCGGCTTCGACGTCCATGTCGCCAATGTGCTGGAAATCGCCGACGGCGCGCTGCTTGGCACCGTCACCGTGCCGATCGTCGATGCCGCGCGCAAGCGCACCGAGCTGGAGGCTGCGATCGACGGCGGGGTCGACCGTGCGCTGACGCTGGCGGTGGGTGACGGCGCCAATGACATTCCGATGATCGAGGGGGCGGGGCTGGGCGTTGCCTATCATGCCAAGCCCAAGACCCGCGCGGCGGCAGCGGCCGAGATCGTCCATGGCGACCTGTCGGTGCTGCTCTATGCGCAGGGTATTGCTTCGGCCGACTGGGTCCGCGACTGATCCCATATGCTCAACGGCTGGGCGCGCTTGAGGCACGTCCTGCCGTCATTGCACAAGGGTAATGGATTCCATTTCGCCCCTGAACCGTTGTCGTCGCACTGCATCCCGGCAGTGGGTCCAATTGGCGTCGCGACAGGATCGTGGCGCACAGGGAGATGGTATGAAAATCCAGACAATGGCGCTGGTCGCCGGTAGTTTGCTGGCGCTGAGCGCCTGCTCGAAAAATGATGCGCCGGTGACCAGCGCGCCGCCGCTCGGGCCGGGCGCGATTGCCGGCACGGTGGCCGCAGACCGCAACGGCGATGGCTATGTCGACGGCTATTATACGTCGGATGGCATCTATCACCCGGTCCAGGGACCGCCCTGTCCGCCGCCCCCGCCGCCGCCGGCGCCGCCCCGTTCCGGAGAACGCGGCTGAGCAATCTTCCTTTCCGGGCGCGGCATTTCCGCCGCGCCCCCCGACATCCTGTTTCCCTGATCCTCGCCATGTTGATCGCCGGTTCCGTGCCGGGGATGGCGGCTGCGCAGCCACCTGCCAGCGACACCGCGGCGCGGTCGAGCGTGGCCGCTGAAATCCGGTCGGCAGCCAGCGGCAAACTGCGCGATTTCTATGGCACCCGTGGCTATTGGCCGCTGTGGAGCGACAAGGGCAAGGTCCGCGCCGAACCGGCGCAAGCGCTGCTGGCGCTGCTCGACAGTGCCGATCAGGATGGGCTGCGATCGCGCGACTATGATGCCAGGGGGTTGTTGCGGGCGATCAAGGAGGCCGATGCCTCGGGGGATGCCAAGGCGCTGGCACGGGTCGATGTTGCCCTGTCGAAGGCGCTGGCCACTTATGTTGCCGATGTCCGCCGCCCGTCCAAGGCGGTGAAGATGCGCTATCTCGACCCCGAGGTGGAGCCGCAGGCGCCCGATGCCGCCGAAGTGCTGCGCGCGGCGGCGGTGGCGCCGTCGCTGGCCACCTATGTCGAGAAGGCGGGCTGGATGAGCCCGCTCTATATGAAGCTGCGCGCTGCGAGCGGCGCTTATGCAACGCGCTGGGGCGGCCTGCCGGCGGTGAACGTGCCGACCGACGTCAAGCTGCGGCCGGGCGGATCGAGCGGTGAGATCGCGATCCTGCGCCATCGGCTGGGGCTGCCCGACGGGGTCGATTATGACAGGGCGCTGGCGGCCAAGGTCAAGCTGTTCCAGGCCGATCATGGGTTGGATGCGGACGGCATTGCCGGCGCGCAGACGATCGAGGCGCTCAATCGTGGTCCGGGCTATTTTGCCCGGATATTGACCCTCAATCTGGAGCGTGCGCGGCTGCTGCCCGGCCCATGGGTGCGGCATGTCGAGGTCGATGCGGCATCAGCGCGGCTCTATTATTATAGCGGCGGCGAATTGGACGGATCGATGAAGGTCGTGGCCGGCGCCAAGGAAAGCCAGACGCCGATGATGGCGGGCATGATCCGCTATGCGACGCTCAATCCCTATTGGAATGTCCCGCCCGACCTGGTCGAGCGCAAGATCGCACCCAAGATACTGGACGGGGCGACGCTCAGGAAGATGCGCTATGAGGCGCTGAGCGACTGGACCTCCGACGCGCAGACGCTGAACCAGAGCGAGATCGACTGGCAGGCGGTGGCAGCGGGGCAGCGCGAATTGCGCGTGCGCCAGTTGCCCGGCGGCAATAATGCCATGGGGAAGATCAAGTTCATGTTCCCCAATGACCTGGGCATCTATCTGCACGACACGCCCGACCGGGCGCTGTTCGCCAAGCCGGTGCGCCATTTCAGCAATGGCTGCGTCCGGCTGGAGGATGCGCAGCGTCTGGGGCGCTGGTTCTTCGGCAAGACGCCGACGGCGGAGAGCGACGCGCCCGAACAATATGTGCCTCTGCCCCGGCCGGTGCCGGTCTATCTCACCTATCTGACGGTGGTGCCGACGGCGGACGGGGTGCAGTTCCTGCCGGACGATTATGGACGGGACGGGGAGTAATCTCCCCGTCCTGCCAGCTCAATGGATGCCGGCAACCATCCAAAGCGCCATGGCGACCATCATGACATTCTCGGTCAGCGAGACGAAGCCGAGCGGCACGTTGCTGCTGCCGCCGACGCAGGCGCATTTGAGCTCGCGCTTCTCGATATAGACCGCCTTGAACACCGATATTGCGCCGATGCCGCCGATGAACAGGGCGACCGGGATCGACAGCCAGGGGGCGAGGCCGGTCAGCATCAGCGCGCCCGCGCCCAGTTCCAGGAAGGGATAGATGCGGCCATAGGGAATGACGCGGCGGGCGAGCAGGTCATAGTTGAGGAACATGGTCGCGAACCGCTCCACATCCTGCAGCTTCAGCATGGCAAGCAGCATCATGGCGATGGCGATGAACCGTTCGAGCGTCAGCAGGCCGACCAGCGGCGCCAAGGTCAGCCAGTTGATCGCCAGCGCCAGCAGTGCGGCGACGGCGAAGACGGCCAGCACCGGCACATAGCTGGTCGCGCCGGGCACCGGCACCTTGAGGCCCAGGAAGCGGCGCAGATCGTCATGGCCGCCGATCCGGCGGCCGTCGATGAAGATTTGCGGCGTCGTCTTCACGTCATGCTGCGCCTTGAAGGCATCGGTATCGGCCCGGCTGGTAAGGGCATGATCCTCGACCCGATAGCCATGGCGGCGCAGCAGCCAGCGCGCCTTGAGGCCATAGGGACAGACATGGCCGGGCATCACCATACGGTAGAGCTGGGCCGTCTTTTCCGGGGCCGGATTTCCCGAGGCTGGGGACATTGCATCATCCTTGTTTACGCTGCGATGCCCCTCATATAGGGTCTGTACCATGGTACGGAGTCAAGGCGTGAGCATGACAATTTCCGCGCTGGCCCGCGCGGGCGATGTCGGGGTGGAGACGGTGCGCTTCTACCAGCGGCGCGGCCTGCTGGATGCGCCCGATCGGCCGGAGGGCAGCGTGCGGCGCTATGGCGAGGGCGATGTGCGCCGGCTGCGCTTCATCCGGTCGGCGCAGGCGGCGGGCTTCACGCTGGAGCAGATCGGCGAGCTGCTGCAACTCGATGCCGGGCAGGATCGCAAGCGGGCGCGCGAGCTGGCGGCCGATCGGATCGCGGCGCTGGATGTGAAGATCGCGGAACTGGAGGCGGCGCGGGCGGCGCTGACGCGACTGGCCCGGCAATGCCATGCCTCCGATGAAGGGCCGTGCCCGATCATCGCGGCGTTCGAGGACGGTGTTCAGACGTCCTGCGTCTGATCGTCCTGCTTCTGCGCCATCTGCCGGCGCGACATTTCCCGACGCACCGAGTAGCTGGTGGGATCACGGCGAAAATGGTCGCGCATCATGCGCCGCTGTTCGCTGATGATGTGCCAGATATCTTCCGGACTCTTGCCTTCGGTCATTGATCCGTCCGCCCTTTTCCGTTCGACTGCAGGGCAGGGAATATCGCTTTCGCACCGATCAATCCGTGAGCGCGATCACGTAAACGGCGCTTTAACGCTGTTACTTCAGATATATGCAACTTGGGCGGCGCGTGCGTGACAGCGTAAATGTTGGAAATCGCGCGCTTAACTTCGCATATTTCCCGCACATTCTGACATAATGTTACGTTCCGCTGATCCTATCGGAAAGCGGCGTGAGATAAGGATGGGAAAGAGCCGCCGGGAATATAGCCGGGCGGGACGCTGTAGGACAGGCGTGCCTATTCCAGCCCGGCGACGAGGCCGTCGATCGCGCCCTGGAGGATGTAGCTGGCGGCGAGTTTGTCGACCAGTTCGTCGCGGCGGGCGCGGCTGGCGTCGGCTTCCAGTAGGGTGCGGGTGACGGCCTGGGTCGACCAGCGCTCGTCCCAAAGCAGCACCGGCAGGCCGATGTCCGCGACATTATGGGCGAAGGCGCGGCTCGCCTGGCTGCGCGGGCTGTTGGTGCCGTCGAGATTGAGCGGCAGGCCGATGACGATGCCCTTGACCTGCTGCTGCGCCATGAAGGCTTCGAGCGCCGGCTTGTCCTTGCTGAACTTGCCGCGATTGACGGTATAGGCGGGGCTGGCGATCGACCATTGCGCGTCGCACAGGGCCAGGCCGATCGTCTTCGTGCCCACATCCATGCCGATCAGGCGGCCACCCTCGGGCAGGGCTGCGCGAAATTGTGCGCGGTCAGTCGTGACAAGTTTCATTACGTCTCAGTGTGTCTTGGTGAAAGCGGCCAGTCGCTGGCGGGCGTCGTCGCGCACATTGCCCCAGAACAGGCTATAATCATAGACGTGATAATTATTGCCGGGCAGCGTGTAGGGGCCCATGTCGACCGGCTCGCCGATCATCAGCACGCCGCTGGTGTCACAGCGAGCAGGGACGATGCCGGCCACCAGATGAGCCGGCTTGTCGGCGGCGCGGGCGTCGAGCGTGCCGATATTGGCGCTGGCGGGCGCATTGCCGTTGAAGGTGCCGGTGATCGGATTGGTGCAGAGCATGTGCGTGCCCTTGCGCGGCTGGCCATTGAGGCCCTGCTTGCGCTCGAAGCTTTCGACCACGGCGGACGGATCGGCCGGTTCGGCATAGCTTTGCCAGCTGACGATGCAGTGCGATTGATCCCGCTTGGCGCAGGCAGGGAAGCCCAATGCAGGCAGGTCCGCCTCGACCGAGATCGGCCAGCCCACGGCATAGATGGCGGCGATCCGGTCGGCGACCGGCTTGCCTGCCACCTGTTCGCGCACCAGTTGCAGCAGGTGGCGTGACCCCTGGCTGTGGCCGGCGAGGATCAGCGGGCCGGTGGGATTGGCCTTGAGGAAGGCGGCGAAGGCCTGGGTCACGTCGCGATAGGCGGCGGCGAGTGCCTGGTCGCCCTCCGCTCCGGTGGTGAGGAAGGCGCCATAATTGGCCTGGCGATAGCGGGGTGCCCAGACATTGCCGGCGGCGCTGAAGGCGCTGGCCTGACTCAGCACGAAGCGGCGCGCGGTCGCATTGCTTTCCGCGTCGTCCAGCGGCGCGTTCCAATGGGCATTGCCAAGAGGCGTCACATAGCTGGTCGGGTGGATGAAGAAGACGGCGGCCTTCTGCGCGGGCGGCGCAAGCTTGGCCGCGCCTTGGGGCGTCCAGAGGGCGGGGTTGTCCTTGGTCTGGTCGGGGCGGGCGATCCACATTTTCGGATCGCCATAGGCGTTGGCGGGCAGGGGCTGGAGCGGCTGGAACACTTCGCGCGGGACCATCGCCGCCCGCATGATCTGCATCCCCCAGATGCGATAGGCGAGCAGCATCGCAAGCACCAGCACGACCAGGCCGGCGACGATATAGAGGAATTTGCGGGCCACTTGCTCTCGTCTCCATCCCTGTGCGGGGATCGCCCCGCCTTCGTGCGGCCTGTCTGGCCCATGCGCGGCAGTCATGCAAGATGGGGGCATGCAAGATGGCAGATGGTGCAGCAGGACACTTGAAGCGGACTGGTGCGGGTGCTAGCGGCTTGGCCCATGTCGATAGACCTTCAGACCGTGAAAAAGATCGCCAGCCTTTCGCGCATTTCGGTGACGGATGCGGAAGCGGAAGCCATGGTGCCCGAACTCAACAATATCCTTGGCTGGGTGGAGCAGCTGGGCGAGGTGGACGTGACCGGCGTGCAGCCGATGACGGCCGTCATCCCCAACCATCAACGCCTGCGCGACGATGTCGTCACGGACGGCAATGTGCGTGACAAGGTGCTGGCCAATGCGCCGCAGGCCGAACATGGCTTCTTCGCGGTGCCCAAGGTGATCGAATAATGACCAATCTGACTGATCTGACGGTCGCGGAAATCCGCGACGGCTTCCGCGCGGGCGATTTTTCGGCGCGTGAAGTGGCCGAGGGCTTCAACGCCAATGTCGCCGCTGCCAAGGCGCTGAACGCCTTCATCGTCGAGACGCCCGAAAAGGCGCTGGCAGCGGCCGACGCCGCCGACAAGGCCAAGGCCGCCGGCGAGACGCTGGGCGCGCTTGCCGGCGTGCCGATCGGCATGAAGGACCTGTTCTGCACCGAAGGCACCCAGACCACCGCCGCGTCGCACATGCTGGAAGGCTTCGTGCCGACCTATGAATCGACCGTGTCGGGCAAGCTGTGGGCGGCTGGCGCGGGCATGCTGGGCAAGCTCAACCTCGACCAGTTCGCCATGGGTTCGTCCAACGAGACCAGTTACTATGGCAATGTGATCTCGCCCTGGCGGCGCGGCGGCGGCGATAATGCCGCACTGGCGCCCGGTGGCTCGTCGGGTGGTTCCTCCTCGGCCATTTCCGCGCGGCTCTGCCCGGCGGCGACCGGCACCGACACTGGTGGCTCGATCCGCCAGCCCGCGGCCTTCACCGGCATCAGCGGCATCAAGCCGACCTATGGCCGCTGCTCGCGCTTCGGCATCGTCGCTTTCGCTTCGTCGCTCGACCAGGCCGGGCCGATGGCGCGTACCGTGCGCGACAATGCGATCCTGCTGGAAGTCATGTCGGGCTTCGACCCTAAGGATTCGACCAGCCTCGATCTGGCGGTTCCGCAGTGGGAAGCCAATTTGTCGAGCGATCTTAAGGGTAAGAAGGTCGGTATTCCCAAGGAATATCGCCCCGATGGCCTGAATGCCGAAATCTCCGCCATGTGGGATCGCGGCATCGAATGGCTCAAGGACGCCGGCGCCGAAGTGGTCGAAGTGTCGCTGCCGCATACCCAATATGCGCTGCCGACCTATTATATCATCGCGCCGGCCGAAGCCTCATCGAACCTCGCCCGTTATGACGGCGTGCGTTATGGCCAGCGCGACCTGCCCGATGGCGCAGGTTTGCAGGACATGTATGCCGCGACCCGCGCTGCCGGCTTCGGCCCGGAAGTGAAGCGCCGCATCATGATCGGCACTTACGTGCTGTCGGCCGGCTTCTATGACGCCTATTATACCCAGGCGCAGAAGGTGCGGGCGCTGATCGCGCGTGATTTCGAGCTGGCGTTCGAAAAGTGCGACCTGCTGCTGACGCCGACCGCGCCGAGCGCGTCCTTCGCGCTGGGCGAGAAGCAGGCCGATCCGCTGGCCATGTATCTGAACGACGTCTTCACCGTGCCGGCCTCGCTGGCCGGGTTGCCGGCGATGGCGATTCCGGGCGGGCTGGATTCGGCCGGTCTTCCGATCGGCCTGCAGGTCATCGGCAAGGCGCTGGACGAACAGACCGTGCTGAACGCCAGCCTCGCAATTGAAGAACGCGCTGGCTTCAGCGCACGCCCTGACAAGTGGTGGTAATATGACTGAATCAACCTATCGCATCCAGGGCGCAACCGGCGAGTGGGAGGTCGTGATCGGCCTGGAAGTCCATGCGCAGGTGACGTCGAACGCGAAGCTCTTTTCCGGCGCCGCGACGGCGTTTGGCGCGGAGCCCAATACGCAGGTCAGCCTGATCGATGCGGCCATGCCCGGCATGCTGCCCGTGCCCAATCGCGAGTGCATCCGCCAGGCGGTGCGCACCGGCATGGCGATCGACGCGCAGATCAACAAATGGTCGCGCTTCGACCGCAAGAATTATTTCTATGCGGATCTGCCGCAGGGCTATCAGATCAGCCAGCTCTATCACCCGATCGTGGGCGAGGGGCAGATCGAGATCGTCCTGGACGAGAAGAACCCCGAAGCCAGCACCAAGGTGATCGGCGTCGAGCGCATCCATGTCGAGCAGGACGCCGGCAAGCTGATGCACGACCAGCATCCCACCAACTCCTATGTCGACCTCAACCGGTCGGGCGTGGCGCTGATGGAAATCGTGTCGAAGCCGGACATGCGTTCGCCTGCCGAAGCAGGGGCTTATCTCTCGAAGCTGCGAACCATTCTTCGCTATGTCGGGTCGTGCGACGGCAATATGGACCAGGGGTCGATGCGCGCCGACGTCAACGTCTCCGTGCGTCGTCCCGGTGAAGAGTTCGGCACCCGCACAGAGACCAAGAATGTGAACTCGGTCCGCTTCGTCATGGCCGTGGTCGAGCATGAGGCGAACCGCCAGGTCGACGTGCTGGAGGCCGGCGGCAAGATCGTGCAGGAAACGCGCCTCTATGACCCGGATCGCAACGAGACCCGTTCGATGCGGTCGAAGGAAGATGCGCACGACTATCGCTACTTCCCCGATCCCGACCTGCTGCCGCTGGAACTGGACGATGAATTCCTGGAGGAATGCCGCCAGTCGCTGCCGGAACTGCCGGACGCGAAGCTGCGCCGCTATGCACAGGATCTGGGCCTGTCCGCCTATAATGCCGCGACCCTGACCGCTGACGCGGACACGGCGCGCTGGTTCGAGGCGCTGCTGGCCGAAGGCGCGCGGATCCAGAAGAAGAGCGAGGGCGAGGTCGCCAAGGCATCGGCCAACTGGCTGCTGTCGGAGCTGTATGGTGCGCTCAACCGCATTGGCAAGAGCCTTGAAGAAAGCCCGGTAAGCCCCGAGGAAGGCGCCGAATTGCTGGCGCTGGTAGCCGATGGCACGATCAGCGGCACGATCGCCAAGCAGGTGTTCGAGATCATGCTGGAGACGGGCGACAAGCCCGGCAAGATCGTCGAGGAAAAGGGCCTGAAGCAGACCAGCGACACTGGCGCGATCGAGGCGGCGGTGGCCGATGTCCTCGCCAAGAATGGCGACAAGGTCGAGCAGTATCGCGGCGGCAAGGAAGCCTTGTTCGGCTTCTTCGTCGGCCAGACGATGAAGGCGATGCAGGGCAAGGCCAATCCCCAGGTCGTCAACGAACTGGTCAAGAAGGCGCTCGCCGGCTGACGGCAGGACGTCAATCGATAGGCAAGGAAGAGGTGATGGCAATGCCATCGCCCCTTCCTTGCATTTTTCCGGGCAACAAGTTTCACCGCCTTCTTGGCGGTCCCTTAGTTGCGGATCGTTATATTTTGGCGTGTGGCGTCACTTGATGATGGCTAGGGCGATTGTAATTGCTCGGGCTTGTATTGTGGTCGATTTTCTTAAAATCCCGGAAGAGTGGATTGAGGGGGTAAGGGGGCGGGAAAGTCCTTCTTAAGTATCCTGTAAACCAGTCGAGAGAAAAGTGCTGTGTCGAGGAAGTAATTCGGATAGGCTCGCTTTAGGGCGTTGATATCTGCAACTGACACAAGGACGACTTGTTGCCGAGAATGGTCCGGTATCTGGCTTTCTAGCTCAGTGTAAACTCTATTTGCTTCTGATGATTCTTTTGCTTTGTATCGTCGTAGGTTTGCTTTTACTTCGTCTGGATCTAGGTGGATTATAAAATACTTGGCATCTTTGGCTGCGCCTAAAGTATTTAAAGTAATGTTGTAGGCCGAAAGCATGTCTCTCGCTCTCAGCTTCTGAGATAATTTGGATAACTCGCTAACCAATTCATCTTTGTTGTGAGGTGTTTCGGGGACGCATGGCGTTTTCTCAATGGCTGCAAGTGCAGAACTCATCAGTGCAAAAAAACGAAGCCAGTCCTCATCGCCTTGATTTGATTTGAGGGCTTGTCGAGTGAAAATTCCAACGGCTTCTACAGCAGTGGCCCAAGCATGCTGATACTGAGTGCGGATTTGTATTTCTACACGAAGGCCGTTGTAGGATTTTGTTTTTTCTGTTCCAACATACTCGTAAACCAGATGAAAAGATCTGTATCCATCGGGTTTTGGATGCTGAATGTAGTCTTTCTCATTACGGAATTTGTGCTCAAATTGTCCGGTTTTTTATAATTGAGCAAGTTTTTAGACTTGTGGTATTCGACTGAATACCGCTCGGCATCCGGCAATGTCTTGCATCTGCGTCATGCGCATAGTCGTTTTCGAAACTAGTTTTCGATGGATTGAATCAAGTCGTTTAGCTCGCTGTGCGATAATGACTTTGCGTTCGATTTTGCGCGCTCGGTGCCTCAGTGTGATTTGAAATGTGTTGAGCGGGTAGGCATGTGCCGCGCGCCAATTGTTGATGACCGAGAGCGCTTCCAATCCATCAACAGTGTTAACCGGGAATACCATCGAACTGAGAGCTTTACCCGCCTTATTGACGTCTTCTGCCTTATATTCCGGGTTTGCCCATTCCATGATTTGCTCCTGTTAACGGAAAGCCTAGCAAAAAAGGGTGGCTTGGCAAATATTCCAATAGCCCATGAAAAAAGGGGCGCCGCTCGGGTGAAACCCATGCGACGCCCCTCTTTTTTGCCTTGGCGTCCCTTGGGGAGGAACATCATGCCGTGGCGCAACTGGCGGACCGGGAGGGTCTGTGGGGTGTGGCCCGCCAATTCCTTATTCAGACGTCACAGGACGAAGTTAACCGTCGCCCGGAATGAGATTGCGACGTGATTTTGTTGTTCTTCCGCACCGAACTCACCGCCGACGCGGAACGTGTCGGTGCCGCCATAGAGGCGAGCCCGGCCGGTCCAGCCGCTGGTGCGCTTGTCGGCGACCAGGACGAAGTCATCGCCATCCTTGAAATGGGCGACCGTGTCGCCGAGCGACCCGCCGATCAGCTGGCGGCGACCGCCTTCCAGTTCGAACCGCGCCCAGCCATCCTCGCGATTGAGGCTGCCGAAATCATAGCCGGCGGCGATCGTGCCGTTGGCGGTCATTTCGTCGCTGGTACGACCATCGACGGTCAGGTTGAACGCGTCGCCACCGCCGCTTTCGCTATAGCCGCCTTCCTTCAGGCGATAATAGTCGATGCCCACGCCCGGACGCAGGCTGAAGCGGTTGAACTGGAGCTGGTAAGAGGCCCCGGCCGTGGCCGAATAGAGCTTGCCCGACCAGTCGCCGGTCGCCTTGCGCACGACATCGTCCAGGGTGAAGTTGCGGGTGCCGTCAAAGTCGATATGCGCCGCCGACACGCGCGCGAAGGCCTGGAGCGGACCCCAGCTGCCGCGCCAGTGCGCCGCCAGTTCGAACTGGTCGGAATCCGCCGAGCTGTTGGAGCTGTCGCTGGTGTCCCGGCCATGAATATAGGCGAAGGAACCACCGAAGGCGCCAAGATCGGTCAGATATTCGACGCCGCCGCCCGCGCCCCAGCCATTAATGTCGTAGGAAGCGGTGTCGCCGATGCTCTTGGAACTGCCGAACGCCACCTGCTGCAGCCAGAAGCCGAGCTTGCCGTCCTTGGTGCGGTAGATGCCGTTGGGATCCGACAGGATGCGCGCGGTCGCCCGCGAGCCGGCGGTGACGGCTTCTAAGGTGCTGCCGGAATGTTCGGGCAGCATCTGGCGCAGCGCACCGTTCAGCGTCTGGCCGTCCGTCACGTCCAGATAGGCGTTGGCCAACGTGCTGTCATTATCGAGCGCATTGAAGATCGCCGAATAGGCCCTTGAAAGCGAGCCGGTCAGGCCCAGTTCCGACGTGGTCTTGGCGGCGATCGACAGGGTCACGTCACCGGTCGTCGTGTCGCTGCTGACACTGCCCTTGAACATATAGGGCAGCAGGGTCGCGCTATCGAGCGCCGGGGTGCCCGACAGCGATGCGGCGCGGACGATGACATAGTCGCCTTCCGATCCGCCGACCTGGGTCAGCGCTACCTTCACCTTGGAACCGCTGGCGAAGCTGGCGGCGCCGGCGACGTCATAGACGGTGTTGGTGCCATCGGCGCCGTTGATGGTGACGCCCAGCGCCGAGCCCGAGGAAGCGCTGAGCGAGGCGAGCGCGATTGAACCGGTGTTGCTGGCAGCCAGCGTGCCGCCGTTCAGCACCAGCGCCATATTGCCGCTGTTGCTGATCGCGCCGGTATAGCTGGAGGTGCCGTTCAGCGTCATCGTGCCGCTGGCGCCGCCAAAGTCGAGCGCGCCGGTGACGCTGGCGGTATCGGCCAGGGTCAGGGTGGCGCCGGTGCCGGCATAGCTGAGATCGCCGGTCAGGGTCGAACTGCCCGAGAGCGACAGGCTGTTATTGCCGGCGCCCAGGGCGACATCACCGACGATCCGGCCAGCCGAGACCGTCATGACGTCATCGCCCGAGCCGAGCTTGACGTCGCCGATGATGCTGGGCGCGGTCGCGGTCGAGGAGGCGAGCGCCTGGGTCAGCGTCACGCCGCTGCTGTTGGCGCTGAGGTCGATGGCGGTGTTGGTGAGGCCGCCGGTCGCCGAGATGGTGCCGGTGTTGCTGAGGCTGGAGACGGTGCCCGAGGAATCGAGGATCGCGATCGCGCGACCCTTTTCATCATCGGCGGCGACGGCCGCGACGGTACCGCTGACCTTGACCGAATTCACCTGTGCCCCGGCGTCGATCACCAGGCCGCGCGCGCTGGTATTTTCCAGCGCCGCGCCCGATGCGGCGACGGTGCCCGAAATCTCGATCGCGTCGCTGGTCGCGCCCGAACCCAGGCGCAGGGCGGTGGCGTTGCTGTCATAGGAGATGGCGGTGATCGATCCGGCGACCAGGACGCCCTTGGCAATGTCGACATCGCCGCCCAGGCCGCCGATCACCATCGCGTTGGCATCGACGCCGTCATAGATGCCATAGCCCGCGATCGCGCCGCGCACGACCACGCCATAGCCCGAACTGTCGCCCTGGACCACGCCGATGCTGGTATCGGCCGTGGCCGAGCCGATCTGCACCGCAGCCGCCGAACCATAGTTGATGACCGTGGCGGTGGTTTCGGTGCTGTCGGTCAGGCCGTCATCATCGATGTCGGTGTCATCTTCGTCGTCATCGTCGCTGGCGGTCGGCGCGACGTCGAACACGATGCCGCCGCTGACATTGCCGGCGATGACGAGGGCGGGGCCGCCCTGCAGCAGGTCGTCGGCGTCCAGATCGTCGACATCGGTCGGGCGGGTGGTGGAGCGATAGCCGGTGCTGATCAGCGTGCCCTGGATTTTCACTGCGCCATCGACATCGCCCAGCAGGGCGACGGCGGTGCTGTTCGCGCCCTTGGTGCTGATCGAGCCGCGGATCGTGGCGTTGCCGTCGATGTCGTTGGCGACCACGCCATAGCTGTTGTCGCCGGTAACGCTGATCGAGCCATAGGTCGACAGATTGCCGATCAGCGTCGAGTTGACGCGGATGCCGGCGCTGTTGTTGCCTTCGATCGTGATCGTGCCGGTGGTGTCGATATTGCCGGTGTGGGCCGCGCCGGATTCGACCAGGATGCCGTTGCGGTTCGTCCCTTTGGCGAACGTCCCGTCGACATCACCGTCGCTGTCGCTATCGGTGCCGGTATAATCTTCCGTCAGGGTGATCGTGCCGCTGTTGGTGATGTTGCCGCTGGTGCCGGCCTTGACCAGGATGCCGGTCGCATTGTCGGCATCGTTGATGGTCAGTGAACCGGCGTTGCTGACATTGTTGTTGCTGTCCATCGTGATCGCGGTGCCGCTGGTCAGCGTGATGCTGCCCGCGGAGCTGACCGTGATCGCATCGGCCGCGCCAGAGGCGGCGGTGGAGGTCTTGACGGCGGTAGTGGTGGATGAACCGATCGTGGTTTCCGCCGCGGCGTTGGTTGCGGTCAGCGCAACCAGAACCGGGGCGATGGCCGTGCAGGCCAGCAAATGTCGCATGATATCTCCTCTGAATGCCGCGCCGTTTGATGGGCACGTACATGCGGGAGGGACGCCGCCGCCGGGCCGGTTCCGTCAGGAAAAATGCCGGCCGGCGTGATTTTAGAAGGCGAAATCCAGGCCGATGCGTACGGTGCGGGGGCGCAGCGGCGTATAATAGTCGGTGCTCAGGTCGAACGGCGTGCCGAGCGAGAAACGATTGCCGTCGCTGTCAAACAGATTGCTGAGCGAAAGCGAGAGTTCGACCGGGCCGCGGGTGATGGCGGCCGAAACGGCCGTATCGACATAATCGCCCTGTTCGCGGCCCAATATCGGTCCGACGCCCAGGCGCGACTTGCCGACATAGCGGGCCGATGCCGAGAGGTGCAGGCGCATGTCGTCGCCCAGTGGCGCGCGATAATCGGCAGCGACGCGGCCACCCAGATTGGCGACATTGGGCAGGGTCAGCGAGCGCCCTTCATAGGAAAGAGCGCGCACGAACTGGGCCGGTTGGGTCAGGCGGCTGTCATTGTAGATGATCGAGCCATCCAGTGTCAGCGGCGGGATCGGGCGGACGACGATCCGGCCTTCGACCGTATAGATGCGTCCATCGCCGATATTGGCGGTGGTGGGCAGGCCGATGCGGTCGGTGACGTCGGCCTGGATGTCGCGCCAATCGGTATAGGCGACATTGCCGCTGAGCGCGACCGTGTCGCGGCCCGGCACGCCCTTGCGGAAGCCCAGTTCCATGGTCGAGATGCGATCATTACGGAAGCTGCGCGCGCGCTGATCGTCGACCGCCAGGCCACCGGGACGGAAGCCCTGTTCGAACCGGGCATAGAGGGTAAGCCCCTTCACCGCATCGCTGAGCAGCGAGAAGGAGGGGAGGAAGATGGTTTCGGAGCGATCGGCCTGCGCTTCGACGCGGGCCAGGTCGGCGACCGCCGAGAGCATCGCCACCGGATCGATAGCCTCGCCGCTGAGGCGGCTGTTGGTGAGGCGTCCGCCTACGGTGGCGACCAGCCCCTGGAGCGGCTCGAACGAGGCTTCGCCGAACAGCGTCGCTTCCTTGATCCGGTTGCGCACGCCGGTGGCCGTGGCAGGACGACCGCGACCATAGACCGGGACGCCCGGCAAAATCTCGATCGCCGGTGCGCTCAGCGGGCCATAGCCGGTCAGCGACCGCTGGATGGTCGACGTGCTTTCCAGATAGGAAACGCCCAGCAACCAGCCCAGGCCATTGTCGAGGTCGCGCACCAGCCGGTTCTCGGTCGAGAAAAGTTCGACCTTGTTGCGCTGGCGGAACAGGGCGGGCGCGCCGCCCGGCTGGGTCGCGTCATAGCTTTCAGCCAGGACATTGCGGACATAGCCGGTCGAGGAGACGAGGCGCAGATCGTCCCACTGATGCTCGATCCGCGCATTGGCCAGGATATAGTCGGAATGATAGGGCTGGGCGACGCTGGAGGCGCGTTCCAGCCGGCCGACGTCATGGCTGGCATATTGCGCGTCGTCACCCTCGATATGCTGGTAGGCGGTGCTGAGATCGATCGTCCAGTCGTCCGCCGGTGCGATCCGCAGCGTGGCGCGGCCGCCATAGGTACGGGTGCGGTTGACGTCGTCCTTGTCGCGCAGGACATCGTCGATATAGCCGCCTTCCTGCACGCCATAGCCGACGACCCGCAGCGCGACCTTTTCGGCCACGATCGGCAGGTTGAGGATCGCCGACAGGTCGCCGCCCGGATCGCCATGCTGGGTTGCCGACACGCCGGTCGAGATCTGGCCGCCGAACTGCGCGAGATTGGGGGCGTTGGGGATGATGCGGATGATGCCGCCGAGAGAGCCGGCGCCATAGAGCGTGCCCTGTGGCCCTTCCAGCACCTCGACCCCGCCGACGTCATACAGGCGCAGGTCGGGGTCGGGCGCGGCATAGTTGAGGCGCATGTCGCCCAGATATTGGCCGGTCGTCGCCTGGGTCGGCCCGGCGACGCCGGAATCGGCGATGGCGCGGATGAACAGCTTGTTGCGGCCGGCGCCGGCATGGGTGGAACTCAGACTTGCGACGCGCGAGAGCAGCGCGGCCGTGCCCTGTGCCGCGTCGGCGGTCTCGAACAGGCCGCCGGTCACGGTTTCGACCATGCCGGCGTAGCGGGGCAGGGGAATGTCGCGCTTGGACGCAGTGACGATGATGTCGGCCGGCGGTTCCTGCGCAACCGGCGCGAGTTGCACCGCTGCGGCTGGCGTCGGCGATGGCGGCGGAGTGCTTTTGCGGGCACGCACGATGCGCCAGGTGCTGGCGTCGATCTGTTTGGCCTTGGCGCCGCTGCCGCGCAGCAGCTGGGAAAGGGCGCCTGCGGTCGACATCCGGCCCCGGATCGCAGGGGTGGCGATGCCGGCCAGCGACTGGTCCGACATGCCGATGCTGGCGCCGGTTTGACGGCCGAGCGCCACCACCGCCTCGCCCAGGCGTCCCGGAGCGAGGTCGATCGACTGTCTGTCCGCCGCTCGCGCAGGCGATGCGGCCGCTATGGCGAAGGCGGTGACGAAAAGGACGTCAGTTTTGCGACCCATCCCCTTCCTTCAGCAGCCATCCATTCCCCTGTCGGATGGCGGACAGCCCCATCAGGGGCGCGGCAGCGGCGAAGAAGCGGGACGGATCCCGTTCCAGCCGGATCGTGCCGGTAAAGCGCATGGCCTGCGCGCCGGGTGTCGCGGCCAGCGTCACGCCCAGCGAACGGGCGATATCCTGGGTCACGTCGCCGACCGGTGCATTGGCATAGATGAGCTGGCCCTGGCGCCAGCTGGCGACGGCCTGGGGCGCGACGTCCATCACGCGCAGTCCTTCCGCGCCGTCGCTGAGCGCGCGGCCGGCGGGTAGCGAAATGGCTTCGGCCTGCGGATTGTAGATCACCTTGCCCTCGGACACGCCGATGCGGGTGGCGTTGCCGCTATGGACGATGTTGAAGACGGTGCCGGCATCCTCGAACACGGCGTCGCCGACGGTCACGCGGAACGGATCGGCGGCATCATGGCGCACGGTGAAGGCGGCTTCGCCGGCGTCGAGCGCGGCAAAGCGCGCATTCTTGCGGTCGAGGCGCAGGGTGGTGCCGCCGTTCAGTTCGATCCGGGTGCCGTCGTCGAGCGCAATGCTGCGGGTTTCGCCGGGGCGGGTGGTGATGCTGTAGATGTCGCTGCGATTGAGCAGGCCGACCGAGACGGCAGCGACCAGCGCGGCGGCGATCGCGCCGCCGCCGATCCAGCGCAGCGGGCGGCGGTGACGTTCGCCGGCATCATTGGCGGCAACAGGCATAACGATGGGTTCTGCCGGAACCATGTCCGCCAGATCCGCGTCGGCCGCCATCAGCGCATCATAGGCGGTCGCGCGGGCGGGATCGCCCTCCAGCCAGATGGTGAAGGCGTCCCAGTCGTCAAATTCGGGATCGCGCGTGCGGATCACCCACCCGAGCGCCTCCTCGTTCATCATGGCCTGTGCCCTGTTCATTTCTTGCCCCTTGAAGAGCCAGACGCCGCCGATCCGCTCATTCCGTATCCAGACTTTGCTTGAGCGCAAGCATTGCCCGATAGGCCTTTTGCAGATCCTTCTCGACCGTGGTCAGGCTGACCCCCAATTCCTCCGCGATCAGCCGCTGGCCGACCCCCTCTATGCGGAAACGGCGGAACACCAGTTCGACGCGGGGGCCAAGATCGGCCAATATGCCGCGCGCCTGTTCCAGCCGCTGATTGAGGATCATGCGTTCGTCGACCGCCAGATCGTCATTCGGATCGGCCATCACGCCGCCGGCGCCTTCGGCCCAGTCCTGCTCGCGCCGCTCGCGCCGCGTGGCGGAGCGATAGCGATCGAGCATCAGGTTGTTGGCCATGCGATAGAGATAGGGCAGGGGATCGGCGACCGGCCCCAGATCCTTGGCCTCCAGCTTCATCCACATGTCCTGCAGCAGATCTTCCGCATCCTCGCCCGCACCGCGCGCGCGCAGGAAGCGCAGCAGGGCAGCGCGATTCTGGAAGAAGATAGCAGAAAGGCCCGTGGCCATGCCTGTGGTGCGTCCGGTATTGGCGATCAGGCGGGTTGCCATAGAGGCAGGGGTGGGGTCTTGGCAATGGCAAGGCGTTGATGGACCAGTCATGGCCTGAAATCATTTACCTAGTGCGCGGCTTGCTCTAGCCCGTTTCGGATATGGCAGGAGCGGACATGGCGACAGCGAAGGTGACGGATGCAGCAGCGGCGCGGGCGGCGGGGATGGACCCCGACCGGCTGGACGCGCTGGTGGATCATCTGGACCGGACCTATGTGCAGAGCGGCAAATTGCCGCATATGCAGATGCTGGTGTCGCGCGACGAGGTGCCGTTGCTGTCGGTCAGCCGGGGGCAGGCGCGCGCGACCGGCGAGCCGTTGCAGGCCGATGCGCTGTTCCGCATCGCGTCCATGACCAAGCCGGTCACCAGCGTTGCCTTCATGCGGCTGGTCGAACAGGGCAAGGTGGCGCTGGACGATCCGGTGACCGACGTGCTGCCCGAATTTGCCGACCTGCGCGTCGGCGCGGACGGGCGCGGGCGGATGACGCGGCCAATGCGGATGATCGACCTGCTGCGCCACACATCGGGCCTGACCTATGGGTTGCAGCGGCAGACGCCGATCGATGCGCGCTATCGGGAACTGGGGCTGGACGAGTTCCAGCAAAAGCGATCATCGGACGAATTCATCGCCGCGCTGGCCAGCCTGCCGCTGGAATTTTCGCCGGGCGAGCGCTGGAATTACGGCGTTTCGACCGATGTTCTGGGCGTGATCGTCGAGCGACTGTCGGGGCAGGATCTGGAGACGCATTTTCGTCAGAATATCTTCGATCCGCTGGGCATGAAGGACAGTTTCTTCACCTTGCCTGAGGACCGGACCGACCGGCTGACCGATGCCTGGGGGCTGGGCGAGGACGGTTTGCGGCTTCGTGACCGGGGCGCGGCCAGCAGTTGGCGGCGCAAGCTGCGTTTCCGTTCGGGCGGGGGCGGGCTGATTTCGTCGACCGCCGACTATCATCGCTTTGCCCGGATGCTGCTGCGCGGCGGCGAGCTTGATGGGGCGCGGCTGTTGCAGCCCGAAACGGTGGCGCAGATGCGGACCAATCACCTGCCCGGCGGCGGCGACCTCGCCAGCATGTCGCAGGCGATGTTCAGCGAGGCGGATTATGCTGGTGTCGGTTTCGGCCTGGGCTTCGCGATGACGCTGGCGAACCAGCAATTTTACTGGGGCGGGGTGTTTTCGACCTATTTCTTCATCGATCCGGTCGAGCGGCTGATCGGCCTGTTCATGACCCAGCATCTGCCGTCCAGCACCTATCCGGTGCGGGCGGAATTGCGGGCCGGGATCGGGGGCGCCATCGTCACGCGACGCGGTCAGGGCTGAGGCAGGCCAAGCCCGCAGAAAGAAGCGGAAAAAGCCCATGCTGCGCTGCAAAAAATGAATTGGCATGGCGAAGCGCGCTGTGCCATCATCCCGGTGACTCATAGAGGGAGATCCCGGCCATGAATCTCAAGGGCGAGACGCAGCTTCCCAAGCCGGCACCCCGGCAGGTTGATCCGCAGATTCTGGCCCATGAGATTGTCGAGCGATTGACCTATCGCATCGGCAAGGATGCCAAGGCAGCCAAGCCGCATGACTGGCTGCATGCGGTCATCCTCTCGATCCGCGACCGGGTGATCGACGCCTGGATCGAGTCCACCCACAAGACCTATGAGGAACAGGGGCGACGGGTCTATTATCTGAGCCTGGAATTCCTGATCGGCCGGCTGATGCGCGATGCCGCATCCAATATGGAGATGCTGGACGATTTGCAGGCCGCGCTCGACTCGCTGGGCGTCGACCTGGACCTGATCGCCGCGCTGGAGCCGGATGCGGCGCTGGGCAATGGCGGCCTGGGGCGCCTCGCCGCCTGCTTCATGGAGAGCATGGCGACGGTCGACATCCCCGCTTATGGCTATGGCATCCGTTATGTGAACGGCATGTTCCGGCAGGAGATCAGCGACGGCTGGCAGGTGGAACTGCCGGAAAACTGGCTGGCGCACGGCAACCCCTGGGAGTTCGAGCGGCGCGAGGCGAGTTACGAGGTCGGGTTCGGTGGGCGCGTCGATCCGGCCGAGTGCGAGAATTGCGGCCCCTATCAGATGAGCTGGCGTCCGGCCGAACGGGTGATCGCCACCCCCTATGACACGCCGATCGCCGGCTGGCGCGGCAAGCGGGTCAATACGCTGCGCCTGTGGGAGGCGCAGCCGATCGACCCGATCCTGCTCGACAAGTTCAATGCCGGCGACCATCTGGGCGCGCTGTCCGAAAGCAACCGGGCCGAGGCGCTGACCCGCGTCCTCTATCCAGCCGACTCTTCACCGGCGGGGCAGGAATTGCGGCTGCGGCAGGAATATTTCTTCTCCTCCGCCTCGCTGCAGGACATTGTCCGGCGGCATATCCAATATTTCGGCGATGTCCGCACCCTGCCGGACAAGGCGGCGATCCAGCTCAACGATACCCATCCGGCGGTATCGGTGGCGGAGCTGATGCGCATCCTGGTCGACGAGCATGGGCTGGATTTCGACGAGGGTTGGGACATTGTTCGCCGCACCTTCGGCTATACCAACCACACATTGTTGCCCGAGGCGCTGGAAAGCTGGCCGGTGCCCTTGTTCGAGCGGCTGCTGCCCCGGCACATGCAGATCGTCTATGCCATCAATAGCCGCTTGCTGGGCGAGGCGCGCAAGTCCGGCCAGTTCGACGATCATGCGATCGGCACCATTTCGCTGATCGACGAGGGCGGTGAGCGGCGGGTGCGGATGGGCAATCTGGCCTTTGCCGGATCGCACAGCGTCAACGGCGTGTCGGCGCTGCATACCGACCTGATGAAGGTCACGGTCTTCGCCGACCTGCACAAGCTCTATCCCGCGCGGATCAACAACAAGACCAACGGCGTCACCTTCCGCCGCTGGCTGATGCAGTGCAACCATGGCCTGTTCGAACTGATCCGCGAGGCGATCGGCGACCGCTTCATGGACGATGCCGAGGCGCTGCGCGAGCTTGACAATTTCGCCGACGACACGGCTTTCCAGGAGCGGTTCCTGGCGGTGAAGCGCTTCAACAAGGTCGCGCTGGCCGACCTGCTGCGCAAGCGGATCAATGCGCGGATCGACGCCGACGCGCTGTTCGACATCCAGATCAAGCGCATCCACGAATATAAGCGGCAATTGCTCAACATTATCGAGGCGGTGGCGCTCTATGACCAGATCCGCTCGCACCCCGAAAAGGACTGGGTGCCGCGGGTCAAGCTGTTCGGCGGCAAGGCGGCGCCCAGCTATCATAATGCCAAGCTGATCATAAAGCTGGCGGGCGACGTGGCCCGCGCGATCAATCATGATCCGTCGGTGCAGGGGCTGCTGAAGGTGCAGTTCGTGCCCAATTACAATGTCTCCATGGCCGAGATGATGATCCCGGCGGCGGACCTGAGCGAACAGATTTCGACCGCCGGCATGGAGGCGTCGGGCACCGGCAACATGAAGTTCGCGGTCAATGGCGCGCTGACCATCGGCACGCTGGACGGCGCCAATGTCGAGATGCGCGACCATGTTGGCGAGGATAATATCGTGATCTTCGGCCTGACCGCGGCCGAGGTGAACCAGCGCCGGGCGGAGGGCTATAATCCGCGCGCGGTGATCGAACAGAGCCGGGAACTGGGACAGGCGCTCAATGCCATTGCCAGCGGCGTCTTCTCGCCCGACGATCCCAATCGCTACAAGGATCTGATCCAGGGCATATACGACCATGACTGGTTTATGGTGGCGGCCGATTTCGACAGCTATGCCGCCGCCCAGCGGCGGGTCGACGGCATCTGGCAGGATCAGGCATTGTGGGCGAAGAAGGCGATCCACAATGTCGCGCGCATGGGCTGGTTCTCGTCCGACCGGACGATCCGCGAATATGCAGCCGACATCTGGAACATGGGATGATAAGAATGGCCGCGATCGGCGGAGACGGGAGATAGGAGCGTGCTGACGCCGGAGCAGATCGACCGGCTGGTCGAAGGGCGGGATGCCGATCCCTTCGCGACGCTTGGCGTGCATCCGGCCGATCCTGACAGCGGCAAGACCGGCTTTACCGCCTGCGTGCTGCTGCCCGACGCCATCAGCGTCAGCGCGCAGACGCTGGATGGCAAGCCGGTCGGTGAACTGGCGCTGATCCACCCGGCCGGACTGTTCGAGGGCAAGGTCAAGATCCGCAAGCGCCAGCCGCTGCGCTATGAAGCGCATTATGGCGACGGCGGCACCTATGCGACGATCGACCCCTATGGCTTTGGCCCGGTGCTGGGGCCGATGGACGATTATTATTTCGCCGAAGGATCGCACAAGCGGCTGTTCGAGAAGCTGGGCGCGCATCCGATGGAGCATGAAGGGATCGCCGGCACCCATTTCGCGGTCTGGGCGCCCAACGCCCGGCGCGTGTCGGTGGTCGGCGACTTCAACCGCTGGGACGGGCGGCGCGCGGCGATGCGGCACCGACAGGATGCGGGCGTGTGGGAAATCTTCCTGCCCGAGGTCGGCATCGGCCAGCCCTACAAGTTCGAGATTGTCGGGCCGGACGGCATGGTGCTGCCGCTCAAGGCTGATCCCTTCGCCTTCCGCTCGGAACTGCGCCCATCGACCGCGTCGATCGTCAACGGTCCGCCCGCGCATATATGGGGCGATGCGGATCACCGCGACCATTGGCAGAAGGCGGATGCGCGGCGCCAGCCCATCTCCATCTACGAGGTGCATGCCGGATCATGGCAGCGCGACGAAAATGGCGATTTTCTGCACTGGGACGCGCTGGCCGAGCGGCTGATCCCTTATGTCGTGGGTATGGGTTTCACCCATATCGAGTTCCTGCCGATCAGCGAATTTCCCTATGATCCGAGCTGGGGCTATCAGACGCTGGGCCTCTATGCGCCGACCGCGCGCTTTGGCGATCCGGCGGGCTTTGCGCGCTTCGTCGATGGCGCGCACCGGGCGGGGATCGGCGTCCTCCTCGATTGGGTGCCGGCGCATTTCCCGACCGACGAACATGGACTGGCCCGGTTCGACGGCACCGCGCTCTATGAACATGCCGATCCGCGCAAGGGGTTCCAGCCGGACTGGAACACGGCGATCTACAATTTCGGCCGGCGCGAGGTGGCGGAATATCTGACCAACAATGCGCTCTTTTGGGCCGAGCGCTATCATGTCGACGGGCTGCGGGTCGATGCGGTCGCGTCGATGCTCTACCTCGATTATTCGCGAAAGCCCGGCGAATGGATCCCCAACGACCATGGCGGGCGGGAGAATGTGGAGGCGGTGGCCTTCCTCCAGGGGATGAACAAGGCGCTCTATGCGGACTCGCCCGGCGTGATGACGATCGCCGAGGAATCGACCAGCTGGCCGCAGGTGTCGGCGCCGGTGCATCAGGGTGGCCTTGGCTTCGGCTTCAAATGGAATATGGGCTTCATGCACGACACGCTGCGCTATCTGGCGCGCGAGCCGGTGCATCGGCAGCATCATCATGACGACATCACCTTCGGCCTGCTCTACGCCTTCAGCGAGAATTTCGTGCTGGCGCTGAGCCATGACGAGGTGGTGCATGGCAAATCGTCGTTGCTGCACAAGATGGCGGGCGACGACTGGCAGAAATTCGCGACGCTGCGGGCTTATTATGCCTTCATGTGGGGCTATCCCGGCAAGAAGCTGCTGTTCATGGGGCAGGAATTCGCCCAGCGCGCCGAGTGGAGCGAGCAGCGGGCGCTCGACTGGAACCTGGTCGATCATGCGCCCCATCAGGGCGTGCAAATGCTGGTCGGCGACCTCAACCGCCTCTATCGCTCGCGGCCGGCATTGCATGCGCGCGATTGCGAGGCGGAAGGGTTTGAATGGGTGCTGGTCGACGGCGCGGCGGACAGCGTCTTTGCCTGGCAACGGCGGGCTCCAGGCCACAAGCCGATCGTCGTCATCAGCCATTTCACGCCGGTGCTGCGCCATGGCTATCGCATGCGGCTGCCCGTGGGTGGTCGCTGGCGCGAGATACTCAATAGCGATGCGTGTGAATATGGCGGCAGCGGAGCCGGCAATATGGGCCTGGTCGAGGCCGATGAGAGCGGATGGGCGAACATAACCATCCCGCCCTTCGGAACCTTGATGCTGGAACTGGACTATTGATACCGAGGAACGCGAGCAGGCGGTCGCGGGCATGAGAGAGGAGCCCTAATGCAACAACGCAATCAGCCGATCGCGCGCGATGCCATGGCCTATGTGCTGGCCGGCGGTCGCGGCAGTCGCCTTGCCGAGCTGACTGATCGCCGGGCCAAGCCGGCCGTGCATTTCGGTGGCAAGGCGCGGATCATCGACTTTGCCCTGTCCAACGCGCTCAACAGCGGTATCCGCCGCATCGGCGTGGCGACCCAGTATAAGGCCCACTCGCTGATCCGCCATTTGCAGCGCGGCTGGAACTTCCTGCGGCCCGAGCGCAACGAGAGCTTCGATATATTGCCCGCCAGCCAGCGTATCTCCGAAAGCCAATGGTATGAGGGCACGGCCGACGCCGTGTTCCAGAATATCGACATCATCGAAAGCTATGCGCCGGAATATATGGTCATCCTGGCCGGCGATCATGTCTACAAGATGGACTATGAGCTGATGCTGCAGCAGCATGTCGACAGTGGCGCGGATGTCACTGTTGGCTGTCTGGAGGTGCGGCGTCAGGAGGCGGTAGGCTTTGGTGTGATGCATGTCGACGAGGCGGACGTGATCACCGCCTTTGTCGAAAAGCCCAAGGATCCGCCCGCCATTCCCGGCCAGCCCGACATGGCGCTGGCATCGATGGGCATCTATGTCTTCCGCACCCGCTTCCTGATCGAGCAATTGTTGCGCGACGCCGACGACAAGGACAGCAAGCGCGATTTCGGCGGTGACATCATCCCCTATATCGTCAAGCACGGGAAAGCGGTGGCGCATCGCTTTTCCAGCAGCTGTGTGCGGGCGGAAAGCGAACTGGTGCCCTATTGGCGCGATGTCGGCACGATCGACGCTTATTGGCAGGCCAATATCGACCTGACCGACGTGGTGCCCAGCCTGGACCTTTACGACCGCAGTTGGCCGCTCTGGACCTATTCGGAGGTCACGCCGCCGGCCAAGTTCGTCCATAATGAGGATGGCCGGCGCGGATCGGCGACCAGTTCGCTGGTGGCGGGCGGCTGCATCGTGTCGGGCTCCTCGCTGCATCGCAGCCTGCTCTTTTCCGAGGTGCGCACCCACAGCTTCTCGTCCATCACAGAGAGCGTCATCATGCCCAATTGCGTGATCGGGCGGGGCGCGCGGCTGCACAAATGCGTGGTCGATTCCGGGATCAGCATCCCGCCGGGCCTGATCATCGGCGAAGACCCGGCCTTTGACGCGCAGCATTTCCGTCGCACCGACAGCGGCATATGCCTGGTGACGCAGCCGATGATCGATCGGCTGGTGGCCTGAAACGAAGGATGATGATGAAGCTTCTGTCGGTTGCGTCCGAAATCTATCCGCTGATCAAGACCGGGGGGCTGGCCGATGTCGTCGGCGCGCTGCCCGGCGCGCTGGCCGGCCATGATGTCGAGACCCGGACCCTGGTGCCGGGCTATCCGTCGGTGCTGTCAAAGCTGGGCAAGGCCAAGGCGGTGCGTCGCTATGACAAGCTGTTCGGTGCCCCGGCGACGGTGCTGGCGGGCAAGGTCGGCGACCTCGACCTGCTGGTGCTGGATGCGCCCGATTTCTTCGCGCGCGAAGGTGGCCCCTATGGCGATCATGGCGGCAATGACTGGGGCGACAATTGGCGGCGCTTTGCCGCGCTGGCGCGGGTCGGGGCGGACATTGCGGCGGAGGGCGTGAAGGGCTGGGTGCCCGACATCGTCCATGTCCATGACTGGCAGGCGGCGATGACGGCAGCCTATATGCGCTTTGGCCCGGCCCATGCCGTGCCGCGCGTCGTGACCATCCATAACCTGGCCTTTCAGGGGCGGTTCGGCCCGGAGATATTTGCCCAGCTGGGCCTGCCGGCCGAAGCCTGGGGCATGGATGGCGTCGAATATTATGGCGGCACCGGCTTCCTGAAGGCGGGGCTGGTGTCGGCCGATGCGATCACCACGGTCAGCCCGACCTATGCCGAGGAAATCCGCTCGCCGGTCCATGGCATGGGGCTGGACGGGCTGATCAACGGGCGCAGTGACAAGCTGCACGGCATATTGAACGGCGTCGATACCGACATCTGGAACCCGGCGGAGGACGAACTGATCGCGCGCCGCTACAGCGCGCGCGCCCTGAGTGGGCGCAGCGCCAACCGGCGGGCGCTGGAAAAACGCTTCGGCCTGCAGCGTGACGATGCGCCGATCTTCGTCATCATCAGCCGCCTGACCTGGCAGAAGGGCATGGACCTGATGATGGGGGCGATCGACCATCTGGTCGGGCTGGGCGCGAAACTGGCGGTGCTGGGGTCGGGCGATCACGCGCTGGAGGGCGGTTTCCTGGCGGCGGCGGACCGGCATCGCGGCCGGGTGGGCGTACAGATCGGCTATGACGAGCCGCTGTCGCATCTGTTGCAGGCGGGCGGCGACGCGATCCTGATCCCGTCGCGGTTCGAGCCGTGCGGCCTGACTCAGCTTTATGGCCTGCGCTATGGCTGCGTGCCGGTGGTGGCGCGGGTCGGTGGCCTGGCCGATACGGTGATCGACGCCAATGAAGCGGCGGTGAGTGCGGGCGTGGCGACCGGCATCCTGTTCGCCGGCGACGATCCGCTGGCGCTGCATGGTGCGATCGCGCGGACGGTGCGGCTGCATGGCGAGGCGGAGGCCTGGCAGGCGATGCAGCGCGCGGGGATGCGCGCTGATTTCAGCTGGACTCATAGCGCGGCGCGCTATGCGGCCCTCTATCGCAGCCTGCTGGGGCGCGAAGCGGCATGAGCGCGGACGGGTTCGGGCCGGTGATCGATGCCGGCGGAACCCGCTTTGCCGTCTGGGCGCCGGAGGCAACGCAGCTCTGGCTCTGCCTGTTCGATGCCGACGACCGGGAAACCCGCCTGCCGATGGCGCGTGGGGAGGAGGGCATCTGGCAGGTCCATGCGCCGGGCGTCGGCGTCGGTGTCCGCTATGGCCTGCGCGCCGATGGCCCTTATGATCCTGATAGCGGCCTATGGTTCGACCCTGACAAGCTTCTGCTCGATCCCTATGCGCCGGCGATCGACCGGGCCTTCGTCCATGATCCGATGCTGGCCGTACCGCGCGGAGAGGGGGAGGATACGGCGCCGCTTAGCCCCAAAGGGGTGGTGGCGCCGCCGTTGCCGGCCGTCGCTCCGGCGCCGCCGCGGTTCCAGCCGGGCGGGCTGATCTACGAATTGCAGGTGCGCAGCTTCTCGCTGCTGCATCCTGACGTGCCCGAGGCGCAGCGCGGTACGATCGCCGCGCTCGCCCATCCGGTGGTGATCGATCATCTGCAGAAGCTGGGCGTCGGCGCGGTCGAGTTGATGCCGATCAACGCCTGGATCGATGAGCGGCATTTGCCGCCGCTCGGCCTGCGCAATGCTTGGGGTTATAATCCGGTTAGCTATTTCGCGCTCGATCCGCGACTGGCGCCCGGCGGCCTGACCGAACTGCGCGATACGGTGGCGGCGCTGCACGATGCCGGGATCGGCGTGATCATGGACATGGTCTATAATCATGACGGCGAAAGCGACAGGTTGGGGCCGACCTTGTCGCTGCGCGGCCTCAATGCCCGTGATTATTTCCGGCATGAGGCGGACGGACGGCTGATCAACGATACCGGCACCGGTAACAGCGTGGATTGCAACCAGGTGATGGTGCGCCGGCTGATCCTGGAATCGCTGCGTCATTTCGTGGTGCAGGCGGGGATCGACGGCTTCCGTTTCGATCTGGCGCCGGCGCTGGGACGGTTGCCGGACGGGTTCGATTCTGATGCGCCGCTGCTGGCGGAGATGCGCGCCGATCCGGTGCTGGGCGACCGCATCCTGATTGCCGAGCCATGGGATATCGGGCCGGGGGGCTATCAACTGGGCCGGTTCGGGCCGCCCTGGCTGGAATGGAATGACCGCTATCGCGACGATATGCGGCGTTTCTGGCGGGGCGACGCTGGCACGATCGGTGCCTTCGCCACGCGACTGGCGGGATCGTCGGATATTTTCGAGGGGACGACCCGCAGCGTCAATTTCCTCGCCGCCCATGACGGCTTCACTTTGGCCGACTGCACCGCCTATGCGGACAAGCATAACCTCGCCAATGGCGAGGACAATCGCGATGGCCATGGCGAGAATTTCAGCTGGAACAACGGCGTGGAGGGGGTGAGCGACGATCCGGCAGTGGTCGCGGCGCGGCGGCGCGACATCAAGGCGCTGCTCTCTACCCTCTTCTGCTCGCGCGGGACGCTCATGCTGACGGCGGGCGACGAGTTCGGGCGCAGCCAGATGGGCAATAATAATGCCTATGCGCAGGATAATGGCATCAGCTGGATCGAGTGGGACGCGCGCGACCGGGAGATCGAGGCCCATGCCTTTGCGCTGGGGCAATGGCGGCGGCGTTGTGCCGATCTGACCGATGTGGCGCTGCTGGGCGAGGACGATGTCGTCTGGCTGGACGAGGGCGGTCAGCCGCTGAGCGTCGCCCAATGGGAAGATCCCGCGCGGCGGCGGCTGGTGCTGCATTTCCGGGCATCGGGCCTCAGCCTGTGCATCAACGGTGCGGAGGGCGATTTTCTTTTTGATCTGTCCGGCGGTCCCCTGATGGTGCCGGGACGCAGCGTCATGCCGCAACGCCGTAGCGTTATCCCGGAAGGTGCGGCCGCGCGCGATTGATGCGCGGCGATCCAGCCGTCATCCTGCCCGCCGATCGGGGGCTTCCTTCGCCCGCCAAAGCATGGCTAAGCAGGGGCAAAGGGAGCAGGATGACAGATGACGGAAGCAGGATCGGCGGCAGGACCGGGAGCGGACGAGGAACGGGATCTGCTGGGCGGGCGCTGGCTGACGGGTGATATGCCCTATGGCGCGATGATCGACCGGTTGCGCGATTTCCTGGATCATGTCGCCGCCGCCAAGCTGGACGACGTTACGGCGCAGGCGCTGGACGCGGACCTGGCCGCCTGGACGCAGCGGCTGACGCCGATGGTGGCGGACGAGGCGCATCGCATGTTCGGCCGGGTGCGCGACGCGCCGGGCCATGGCCAGGTGTTCGCGCCGGCCTTCATCCCCGATCAGATGGGCGATGATTCGCTCCATGCGCGGGTAACCTTTGGCGCCTTCCATCTGGGCGCCAATTATGCCGCTCATGGCGGGGCGGTGGCTTTGCTGTTCGACGAGATATTGGGGCTGCCGGCGAATATGAGCGCGCAGCGGATGGCGCGCACCGCCTATCTACACGTCAATTATCGCGCCATCACGCCGATCGACAAGGAATTGCAGGTCAGCGCCTGGGTCACGAAGGTCGAGGGACGCAAGCGGTTCGTGCGCGGCGAACTGCGTGACGGCGATCTGCTGTGTGCCGACGCCGAGGGGCTGTTCATCGAATTGCTGCCGCATCAGCAATAAGTCGGGAACCATCGCCGCACTGGCCCGTTCTGTTACATGAGGCCGCCGCACTTCCCCCCGCTCGGGCGGTCTCGCAGATCGGGCCCGTCGACATCCCCCCGTCGACGGGCCTTCTCTCTTTTCAGGACAATGTGACGAGCGCGCCGTCCTGCGCGGCGGACTGGCGGATCGCGTCGAGTAGTGCCATCGCCGCGACGCCATCATGGAAGGTCGGGACCGGGACGCCATCGGGCATGGGTCGCCCTTCGACGCCGGCGCGCAGCGCTTCGCACAGGCGGATGAAGGGGGCGAGTTCGAACAGCATCGCCGCCTTGCGTGGGTCGTCGGTTTCGATCGGCGGCAGGCCAAGGTCGGCATCGACCGGCAGGTCGCGCACGCCATCCCGGTCGGCGATCTTGACCACGCCCTTGTCCACCGAGAGCGTGCCATGGGTGCCGGCGACGCGGCTCACATTCTCGGACGGACCCCAGACCCCGGCGCTGTGCTGGAGCACGCCCTGCGCGCCATTCTTCATGCAGAAGCGGACGATATAGCTGTCCTCCGCCGCGTTGGCCGGGCGATCCGACACGGTGGGCAGGGTAGCGCTGAGGCTGTCGACCTCGCCCAACCAGACGCGCAGTTGGTCGACCAGATGCGAGCCATGGGTGCCGAGCCAGCCGCCGCCCGCACCGGCATCGAACCACCAGCGCGGCATGCGGGCGGCAGGATCGGCGACGATCGGCAGGACGCTGGACAGGGTGACATAGCGTGGATCGCCGATCAGCCCGTTGGCGATGGCGCGGCCGATCATCGCGCGATCGGGCGCCCAGCGGAACTCATTGCCGATCAGGTGCGTGACGCCCGCCTGTTCCGCCGCCGCCAGCATCGCGCGGGCCTCGGCCAGGTCGGCGGCCATCGGCTTTTCGCAAAGTATATGACAGCCGCGCTCGATCGCGGTCAGGGCGAGCGCGGCATGGGTGGCGGGCGGCGTGGCGATCGTTACCACAACCGCGCCGGTGCGCTCGATCGCTTCGCCCAGATCGGTGAAGATGTCAGCGATGTTGACACTGTCGGCGCGGCGGCGGGTGCGGTCGGGATCCGTGCCGACGAGGCCCGCCACCTCGAACCCGGCAGCGCGCAGTGCGGGGACATGGATGCGGCAGCCAAAGCCGGTGCCGACGACGATCGCGCGGGGGGCAGGGGGCATGGTTGGTCCTTTCGGGCGGGTCAGGTGGCAGGAACGGCGGCGAAAAAGTCGATCCCGGCCTGGGTCGGGAAAATATATTCGAGATAATGGCCAAGCTCCGGCGCATCGACGAAGCAACTGTCCATGAAACCCGGATTATGGCTGACATGGGGGACGGGCAGGCCGTCGGCCTGCGCGCGGGCGAGCAGGGCCTGCCACTGCGCGGCGTCGTGGATCAGATAGCCCAGATGATGATGGCGCAACTGGAAAGCATCGCCGGGGGCGAGCCGGCCCATGTAGATGGCCGATCCCGGCCCGGAGGCGGTCAGCAATTCATACATGACCGGGCCGACCCAGGCCAGTTCGACGCGAATCTGGCCGCCGGCCGCCAGCGGTCCTTCGAGCCGGCGGAAAGCGCCTATGCCATAGCGATCGGCCAGGATCGCCTGTGCCCGGTCGATATCGTTAGTCGCATAAGCGATCTGGAAATGGTCGGCGCGCAGCACGCCCGATGCCGGGTCGACAAGCGGCGATGGTCGGCGCAACAACATGGGCGCTATCCTCTCGGCATGATCCCGTTCGCGGGATTCGGCAGGAAGATAGTATATGCTATCTTTATGGGGCAAGGCGCGTGCGCCCTGATCCGCCCCGGCGATATGGGACGATGATGATGCAGGAAATCGGCGTGGGCCTGATCGGCTATGGGCTTGGCGGGCGGGCGTTCCACGCGCCCTATGTGCTGGCGACGCCGGGCATGGCGCTGCGCGCGGTGGTCTCGCGCGATCCGGCCAAGGTCCATGCCGGCCTGCCGGGCATGCAGGTGGTGGCCGATGTCGATGCGCTGCTGGCGCTGCCGGGGATCGACCTGGTCATCGTGTGCAGCCCGGACGAGCTGCATGCCGACCATGCGATCGCGGCGCTGCGAGCGGGCAAGCATGTGCTGGTGGACAAGCCCTTTGCCACCACGCTGGCCGATGCGCGCCGGGTCGCGGCCGAGGCGGACGCTGCGGGCCGGTTGCTGGCGATCTTCCAGAACCGGCGCTGGGACGCCGATTTTCGCACCTTGCGCCAGCTGATCGCCGAAGGGCGGCTGGGCGAGATCATCCAGTTCGAAAGCCATTTCGACCGCTGGCGGCCGACCCCGGCCACGAGCTGGAAGGATGCGCGGGCGGCGGGTATCTGGCAGGATTTGGGGCCGCATCTGATCGACCAGGCGCTGTGCCTGTTCGGCAAGCCCGACGGCGTAAGCGCGGACATTGCCGCGCTGCGCGAGGGGGCAGCGTCGCCCGACTATTTCCATGTGACGCTGCGCTATCCGCGCCATCGCGTGCTGCTGCATGCGACCAAGCAGGCGGCGGCGCATGGATTGCGCTTCGTCGTCCATGGCACGGGCGGCAGCTGGATCAAGCAGGGGACCGACGGGCAGGAAGCGGCGACGGTCGCCGGGCAGCGGCCCGAGGGCGCGGACTGGGGCGTCGATCCGCAGCCGGGCCATCTGACCGATGCGGCGGGCGACACGCATCCGGTCGTGAATGAGCGCGGCGATTATCGGCTGTTCTGGCAGGCGCTGGCCGATGCGATCCGGGGCGAGGGCGCCAATCCGGTGCCGGCGGACGAGGCGATCGCGGTGATGGAAATATTGGAAGCAGGCCTGCGCAGCAGCGCGGAAAGGCGCGAAATCCGACCCTGACCTCCGATCGGGGAAAGCCCCGATACATGGTCTGGAAATAATTTGGTAGCAAAGGGGATTAAAGCCGCCACTGAGGCGTAAGTGACGTATGAAACCCACGTCGCCCAAGGTCGTCGACCTGCTGCCCGCGCTGATGCGCTACGCCCGTCGACTGACCGGCAATGAAAGCGATGCCGAAGACCTGGTCCAGGATGCGCTGGTGCGCGCCTATGCCAATGCCGACAGCTATCAGCGCGGCCGGCCACTGCGCGTCTGGCTGTTTTCCATTTTGCACAATGTCTTCGTCAGCGGCACGCGACGGGCGGCCGTGCGCGAACGGTTCCGCGCCGATGCCGTGGCGCAGGCCGAGCCGGTGGCGGCGCCGGCGCAGGAGCAGATGGTGCGGCTGCATCAGATCGAGGCGGCGCTGAGCGCCTTGCCGGAGGAGCAGCAGACGGTGCTGCATCTCGTCGCGGTCGAGGGCCTGTCCTATCAGGATGCGGCCGACGCGATCGGCATTCCCATCGGCACGCTGATTTCGCGTCTGTCCCGCGCCCGCGCGAAGCTGCGCGCGCTGGAGGAGGGGGCGCCCGCCGTGCGCCCCGGCCATCTGCGCATCGTGAGGGATTGAGCCATGGCGGAACTCACCATCACCGAATGCGAACTGCATGCCTATGTCGACGACCAGCTCGACGCCATGGGGCGGCTGGAAGTGGCCGATTATCTGGTGCGCAACCCTGATGTCGCCGCGCGCGTGTTGGCCGACCTGTCGGTGCGCGATGCGATGCGGGCGCTGGCGGAGCGCGATGATCAGCCCGTGCCGCAACGCTTGCACGACAGCGCCCGCAAGGTGGAAAGCGCGCTGCACCGCAGCCGCCTGTTTCGCCGGTTGAGCGGAGGGCTGGCGATGGCGGCGGGCATCGTCGCCGCGGTGGCGCTGGGCGTGGGCAAGCTGAACATGGGCGTCGCGCCGACGGTGCAGGCGATGCCGGTGTTCATCGAGGAGGCCTTGATGTCGCACAAGACCGCGCTGGTGCGGTCGCACATGAAGTCGCAGCCCGAAATCCCGCATTTCGACCCGGCCGATGTCCGGTCGGCCACCCATATCAACGTGCCGGTGCTGCCGGCTGGCTGGCGGGTGCTGGATGTGCAGCTCTTCCCGTCGGACTATGGGCCGAGCCTGCAACTGGTAATCGACGCGGGCGAAAGGGCGCCGGTGTCGTTGTTCGCGGCGCGGGCTGTCACCGGCTTGCCGGAAACGCCGCGCACCCAGGTCGTCGACGGCGAGACCATCGCCTACTGGGCCCGCAAGGGCACCGTTTATGTGCTGACCGGCGTGGAATCCCAGGATTTCCTGCAGAAGCACGCGGCCGATCTGGCCAATAATCAGGACGCATGAATGAGCATTGATCTCTCGCAACAGACCGGCGCGCTGCGCCGGCGGGCAGATGTCTGCGTCATCGGCGCGGGCGCGGCCGGCATCACCACCGCGCGCCGGCTGCTGGCGGCCGGGCATCAGGTGCTGCTGCTGGAAAGCGGCGGGCTGGACTATGAGCGGGAAACCGCCAACCTCAACGCCGGCAAGAATGTCGGCCAGGCCTATTATGATCTGGACGATGCGCGGCTGCGCTTCTTTGGCGGCACGACGGCGATCTGGGGCGGGCGCTGCGCCACGCTGGACCCGATCGACCTGCAGCGCCGCGACTGGGTGGCGGGGTCGGGCTGGCCGCTGTCCTGGGACGAACTGCAGGATTATTATGGTCAGGCGCGCGGCATATTCGAGATTGGCGACGAGCCGGCGAGCGCCGACGCGCTGAGCGCCCATGGCGTGCCGCTGCCGGGGTTCGACCGGTCGGAACTGCACATGCCGGTGTGGAATTTCGATCCGCGTTTCAACCGCTTCACCTTCGACGCCTGCCAGGATCTGCGCGATCATCCGCGTTGCGAGATCATCACCCATGCCAGCGTCACGCGGATCGTGACGAAAGACGGCGCGATCAGCCGGATCGAGGCGAAGGCGTTGGCCGGCGCGCATCTGCATGTCGAGGCCCGCGCCTTCGTGCTGGCGGCGGGCGGGATCGAGAATGCCCGGCTGCTGCTGGCGTCGAACATCGGCAATGAGCGCGACCAGGTCGGCCGCAACTTCATGGAGCATCCCCATGCCCGCGGCGGGCGGATCGTCGATGCGAAAGCCTGGCCGCTGCTCAAGGCGTTCGGCCGACGCCACCGGATCGGCGGCCATGACATGGCGGCGCTCATCACGCCGTCTGCCGATCTGCAGCAGCGCGAGGGGCTGCTCAACAGCTCGCTCACCATCGTCGGGCGGCAACCGGCGCGGGCGTCGCAATTCTGGGGCATGCGGGCCTATGGCTCGCTCAAGCATGACATGTCGCCGACGCGCAGTGGCCGGCGGATGTGGATGATGACCAAGAAGGCGGCGACCTGGGCCCAGCGCCATGTCGATCCGCTGCGTCCCTGGCTGCTGCACCAGGCGGGCAAGCTGGAGATCGCGCTGCTGGTGCGGGCGGAACAGGCGCCCAATCCCGATAGCCGGGTGCTGCTGACGAAGGAGCGCGACGCGCTGAGCGTGCCGCGCGTGGCGCTGGACTGGCGCTTGTCGGCGATCGACAAGCATAGCGTGACGGGACTGGTCGATGGTCTGGGCCGTGAACTCAAGCGGCTGGGCATGGGCCGGGTCGAGCGGGCCGATTGGCTGGACGAGCCGGGCGAGCTGTGGCGCAACGATCCGCTCATCTCCTCCCACGCGATCGGCGGCTATCATCATATGGGCACGACCCGCATGGCGACCGATCCGCGCCAGGGCGTGGTCGACGCCGACGGGCGGGTGCATGGCCAGGCCAATCTCTATGTCGTGGGCTCTTCGACCTTCCCGACGTCGAGCTGGGCCAATCCGACGCTGACCATCGCCGCGCTGGCGCTGCGCACGGCGGATCTGCTGTCGGTGGCGCTCAACCGCCCGGTGGCGCAGCCGGTGCGGGTGCCGGGACTGGCAAAGGCGTCGTAGCGCGCGCTTTGAGGTTCGCCGAACGGCGGCGATGGTGGTTTCCTGCCATTCCCCTCCCGCAAGCGGGAGGGGGAACAGTCTCGAAATGTTCGAAACCTGCCAATCGTCACGGGCGTCATCCTGACGGAGGTCAGGATCCATTTTGCACTACGCCAGATAGGGAGTGCTGAATGGATCCCGGATCAAGTCCGGGATGACGGATATGCCAAGGTCAGCTTTTGGGAGAAGCCGTGGAGTAAGTGGAGGGCGCTCTTTCTGGGGGGGTAGCCATCAAGGCTTCATGGCGGGAGACGGTGGGCGTCCCGCTGCAAAAGGCCAGAGGCGGGGGCTGGAGATCACGAAGGTCAGGCTGATCGACATGCGCTCGCGGATCGGTGCTGGATGCGGCTCGGCATGGTTCCGGTCCTGGCCGGCAGGCGGATCGTGCGGGCAAAGAAAAAGGGGCTGCGCGGCGGCAGCCCCTCCATGATCCCGATCGGGCCGGTCCTCAGCGGATCGGCGAGTCCGGCGACAGGCGCATGTCGAGATAATTGTCGACCGACTTCATCAGCTGGTCCAGCTCATGCTCGAAGAAGTGGTTGGCCCCCTTGATCTCGTCATGATGGATGGTGATGCCCTTCTGGGTGCGCAGCTTGTCGACCAGCTTCTGCACCGCGCTGGCGGTCACCACTTCGTCCGCCGTGCCCTGGACGATGATGCCCGACGAGGGGCAGGGTGCCAGGAAGGAGAAGTCATACATGTTGGCCGGCGGCGCGACCGAGATGAAGCCACGGATTTCCGGGCGGCGCATCAGCAGCTGCATGCCGATCCAGGCGCCGAAGGAGAAGCCGGCGATCCAGGTGGTCTGCGCTTCGGGGTGGAAGCTCTGCACCCAGTCGAGCGCCGCTGCGGCATCGCTGAGTTCACCGATGCCATTGTCGAACGTGCCCTGGCTGCGGCCGACGCCACGGAAGTTGAAGCGCAACACGGCAAAGCCACGCTTCACGAAGGTCTTGTAGAGTGCCTGGGTGATGCGGTCGTTCATCGTGCCGCCGCCCTGCGGATGCGGGTGCAGGATCATGGCGACCGGCGCGCGCGGGCGGGGCGGGGGGCTGAAGCGGCCTTCGAGGCGACCTTCGGGTCCGGGGAAAATGACGTCGGGCATGGCACCTGTTATGGTCTGGGCTGCCACGAGGCAGCGAGGAAAGGGTCCGTGCGCGCGCCGGGGCTTGGCCATATGGCCTTCACGCTGGCGCAGCGCGGCAATCCGCCTATATAGATGCCGCCGCCATTTCCGCAATCAATGAGTAGTTCCGCTTGGCCGCCGACCGCCTTTATCTCGATCATGCCGCGACCACCCCGATGCTGCCGCAGGCGCAGGCCGCGATGGTCGCCGCGATGGCCGGCTGGGCCAACCCGTCCAGCCCGCACAGCGACGGGCGCGCGGCGCGGGCCATGCTGGAGGATGCGCGGCGGCGGATCGCAGCGGCGCTGGGATGGGATGGCCATGTCCTCTTCACCTCCGGCGCGAGCGAGGCGATCGCCATCGCGCTGACCCGCGCCAAGGCGGGGCGAATCGTGACCTCGCCGGTCGAGCATGATGCGGTGCTGCGCGTGACCAAGGATGCCGAGCGGCTGGCGGTGGATGGCGATGGCCGGGTGCTGTTGCCGGAGCTGGCGCCGGGCAGTCTGGTCGCGATCCAGCATGTGAACAACGAGACGGGCGTGATCCAGCCACTGGCGGATTTCCGGCGCGCGGGGCTGCTGCTGTTTGCCGATTGCGCCCAGAGCGCGGGCAAGCTGGCCCTGCCCGACGCCGACATGATCGCGATCAGCGCGCACAAGTTCGGCGGGCCGCCGGGGATCGGCGCGCTGCTGATCCGCGACCTGGCGCTGGTCGAGCCCAGCGGCGGGCAGGAACAGGGCTATCGCGCCGGCACCGAAAATCTGCCGGCGATCATGGCGATGGCAGCGGCGCTGGAGGCACGGGGCGATTGGATGCCGGTGGCCGCCGCGCTGCGGGCAAGGCTGGACGCCGGGATCGAGGCGGCGGGCGGGCAGATCGTCGCGCGCGATGCGCCGCGCCTGCCGGCGATCGCTAGCTATCGCATGCCCGGCCTGTCGGCGCGGGCGCAATTGATCCAGTTCGACCTGGCCGGCATTTCCGTGTCGGCGGGCAGCGCCTGTTCGTCCGGTTCGCTCAAGACCAGCCATGTGCTGGGCGCGATGGGTTGGGACGCGGCGGAGGCGGGCGAAGTGGTCCGGGTGAGTTTCGGCCCGCAGACGAGCGCGGCGGATGTCGATCGCTTCCTGGCCACATGGACCGCCATGGCGGAGCGGGCGAGCCGGTGATCTATCTCGACTATCAGGCGACGACGCCGCTGGCGCCCGAAGCCTTCGAGACGATGGTGCCGCTGCTGCGCGACCAGTTCGCCAATCCGCACAGCGCGCATCGCGCCGGCCGCATGGTCGCGGCGCAGGTGGAACTGGCGCGCGACGCGATCGGCCAGTTGCTGCCGCCGGGCGGCAGGCTGCTCTTCACCTCCGGCGCGACCGAGGCGCTGAACATCGCGATCCAGGGCGCGCCGGCGGGCGGCATCGTCACCATCGCGACCGAACATGCCGCCGTGCTGGATACGGTGGCGGCGATGCGGCGGATGGGGCGGGCGGTGACGGTCCTGCCGGTGGATGGCGACGGGCTGGTCGATCTGGAAGCGGCGGCGCGGGCGATCGTGCCGGGGGTCGCTCTCGTCGTCGCGATGCTGGTCAATAACGAGATTGGCGTGATCCAGCCGGTCGGCGCGCTGGCGGAACTGGCCCATGGCGTGGGCGCCTTGTTCCTGTGCGACGCGGTGCAGGGCTATGGCCGGGTGCCGATCCCCGACCCGTGCGATATGGTGGCGATCAGTGCGCACAAGATCCATGGACCCAAGGGGATTGGCGCGCTGTGGCTGCGCGACGGGGTGAAGATCGACCCGCTGATCCATGGCGGCGGGCAGGAAGGCGGGCTGCGGTCGGGCACCTTGTCGCCCGCCCTGTGCGCGGGCTTTGGCGTGGCGGCGCGCCTGATGCGAGAACAGGCCGAAGCCGATCGCGCGCACATCGCGGCGCTGTCTGCGCAGGCGCGCGCGCTGTTCGCCGACTGGACGCTGAACGGCAGCGCCGACGCGCGTTATCCCGGCAATCTCAACATTCGTCGCGCCGGGATCGACGGCGCGCGATTGTTGTCCGATTGCCGCAATATGTCTTTTTCGCTCGGCAGCGCTTGCGCGAGCGGGTCCGGGCGGCCTAGCCATGTGCTGCGCGCCCTGGGTCTTTCCGACAGTCAGGCGCGCGGATCGGTGCGGATCGGCTTTGGCCGATACACGACATCGGCCGAACTGGAGGAGGCTGCGAAGGTGATTAACGGGGCGGCGACCGCACAAGCGGCGCCGTGAGCAGGGAGCATCGCATAGCATGACCATGGTCACCTTCATCAGCGCCGACGGCGAAAATCGACTGGAGGTCGATGCGCCTGCCGGGGCCGTCCTGCTGGAGGTTGCACAGGCGGCGGGTCAGCCGCTGGAAGGAACATGCGAAGGGCAGATGGCCTGTTCGACCTGTCATGTCATCGTCGACGCCGCCGATTTCGACCGTCTGCCGCGCGCGAGCGAGGATGAGGAGGATATGCTGGACCTGGCGGCTGCGGCGACCCGCACCAGTCGCCTGGCCTGCCAGATCATCCTGTCCGAGCAACTGGACGCGCTGACTGTCCGTATCCCCGGCGAATTCAACAATATGCAAGGTATGTAAGCCATGGCGCTGCGCAAATCCCTGTCGCTGGCGGCGCTGACCGCCTGTCTGGTCGTGGCCCTGCCGCTGTCGGCCGCGCCCAAGAAGAAGGCGCCGGCCAAGAAGGCCGAAGAGGTGCCGACCCTGCCGACCTTGATGCCGCCCGCACCACGCTATCTGGTGCCGCAATCCGCGCTCACCTCCGTCCGCAATCCCAAGGAGATCGAGGAGGAGACCGGCGGGCGCATGGGCATCGCGCTGGTCGATCGCGACGGTGCGCTGATCCTGGGCTTCAACCGCGATGATCGCTTCGCCATGTGCTCGACCTTCAAGGCGCCGCTGGCCGCCGCCGTGCTGATCGGCGCGCAGGGGGGCAAGTTCGGGCTGGAGGGGGAGATACCCTTCACCAAGGACGATATTCTCGATTACGCGCCGGTGGTGAAGAAGAACAAGAAGCGCGGCCGCATGTCGATGGCCGAACTGGCCGAGGCGGCGGTCGAGGTGAGCGACAATAGTGCCGCCAACCTGTTGCTGCCGATGCTGGGCGGGCCGGAGGGGCTGACCTCCTTCATCCGTGCCCATGGCGACAAGATCACGCGGCTCGACCGTATCGAACCCGAGTTGAACGAGAATGTCGCCGGCGATCCCCGCGACACGACCAGTCCGGCGGCGATGGCGGGGCTGATGGGACGGTTGTTGTTCCGCGACATGGCTGCGGCCGATGCCGACAGGCTGCGCGGCTGGCTCAATGCCAGCACCACCGGCGAAAAAAGGATCAAGGCGGGCCTGCCCGAAGGCTGGACGTCGGGCAGCAAGACCGGCAGTTGCGGCACCGCCTATAATGACGTCGCGCTGGTGAAGTCGCCCGCGGGCGAGGAATATATATTGGCCATCTATCTCGACCGGCCGACCGTGGACGACAAGAAGGCCGAGGCGGCGATCGCCGAGGCCGCCCATTCGGCGCTGGAATTCGTCAGCAAGGCGCAGAAGAGCGGGCTGGACTAGCTTTCAGGAAGGCAAGGGCATGGAAGCCCTTGCCTTCCTGTCATGAGTTCGCCATATGCCCGGCCGGGAGTCGGGCGGACGTAGTCGTCGCCAACCTGGTCAGGTCCTGACGGAAGCAGCCACAACGATTTTTCTGCGGGTCGTTCCGGCTCCCACCTTTAGCACTCAGGGACATATGCTCTATTCTGAGGCATTCCAGAAATTAGGCTATCGTTTAGTGCGTCCACGGCTCGATTGGACGGCATCGAAGGACGATGGAATTTGTGTCTCTTTGTGGAAAAAAGAGATCGATTGGAAAGCGCGGCCGCTTTCTATGTCATCCCAAGTACGCAGCGGACCGCTAGAGGATTGGGTCGGACGACATGGCAACAAGTTGCGTAAAAAGCATCTGGCCGTCGCGCTGAAGGAATATGGCGGCTGGGTCGATGCCGTGATCGTGGAAGGTGAACCGGGGGCGGGCGTTGATCGCGCAGAGCCTTGGAGGCCTGAAGCGCGGCAAGGATTAAAGTGGCGTGTCGTGGCGTTCGATGTTGAGACTGGGCACTTCACAGTAGAAACTCATCAGATGCGTGACGTCGGCGTAGCTAATCTCTAGGTTGGTTTGATGTCCGATTCCCCTCAGCCCTATCGCGTGCTTGCGCGCAAATATCGTCCGCGCAACTTTCGCGAACTGATCGGGCAGGACGCCATGGTCCAGACGCTGGGCAATGCGATCCGGCGCGGCCGCCTCGCCCATGCCTTTCTGATGACCGGCGTGCGCGGGGTCGGCAAGACGTCGACCGCGCGGCTGATCGCCAAGGCGCTGAACTGCATCGGCCCGGATGGGCAGGGCGGGCCGACGATCGACCCGTGCGGCGTGTGCGAGCCGTGCATGGCGATTGCCGAGGGCCGGCATATCGACGTGGTCGAGATGGACGCCGCCAGCCATACCGGCGTCGACGACGTGCGCGAGATCATCGAGGCGGTGCGCTATGCCGCCGTGTCGGCGCGCTACAAGATCTACATCATCGACGAAGTCCATATGCTTTCGAAGAACGCGTTCAACGCGCTTCTGAAGACTTTGGAGGAGCCGCCGGCCCATGTGAAATTCCTGTTCGCCACGACCGAGGTGAACAAGGTGCCGGTGACGGTGCTGTCGCGCTGCCAGCGGTTCGACCTGCGCCGCATCCCGGCCGAGATGCTGGCCGGCCATTTCGCCCATGTGGTCGAGGCCGAACAGGTCGCGGCCGAGCCGGATGCGCTATCGCTGATCGCGCAGGCGGCCGAAGGCTCCGCGCGTGACGGCCTGTCGATCCTGGACCAGGCGATCGCCCATGCCGAAATGGGCGAGGGCGAGCCGATGGTCACGGCCGCGCAGGTGCGCGAGATGCTGGGCCTGTCGGATCGCGGCTCGACGCGCCGGCTGCTCGGCCTGCTGCTGGAGGGCGATACCGCTGCGCTGCTGGGCGGGGTGCGCGATCAATATGCGCTGGGGGTCGAGCCGCTGTCGCTGATGCGCGGCCTGCTGGAACTGGTGCATGCGGTCACGCTGGTGAAGGCTGGGCGCGACATTGCGACGCCGGGCCAGTCCGACGAGGAACGCGGCGCGCTGGCCGACTGGGCGTCGCAGATCGGCTTTGGCCCGCTGCATCGGCTGTGGCAGCTGATGCTCAAGGGGCATGACGAGGTGGCGACCGCCGCCTTGCCGATCGAGGCGTGCGAGATGGCGCTGCTGCGCGTGATGCATGCCGCGACCATGCCCGATCCCAGCGACCTTGCCCGGATGCTGCAGGGCGGGGTGCCGATGGCCGCGCCGGCGCTGCCGGGCCAGGCGCCCGCCGCCGCGCCCGCGCCGGAACCCGCGTCCAGCCTGCCTGCCACATTCGAGGATCTGATCGAAGCCTTCTGGCAGAAGAGCAAGGGGCATCTGGCGCAGGAAATGCATGATTGCGTGGGGATCATCCGCTATGATCCGCCAATGCTGGAATATCGCGGCACGGCCAGCCTGTCGCCCGACTTCGCCACCCGGATCATCCCGGCGCTGCGCGAGGTGACCGGTGTCGCCTGGACGGTGACGCAGGGCGAGGGGGAGGCCAAGCCGACCCTGCTGGCCAATGAACAGCGCCAACTGGCCGACAGCCGCGCCGCAATTTTGGAAACCCCGGTGGTCAAGGCGGCAATGGACGCCTTCCCCGATGCCGAGCTGGTCCATTCGGACGAGCCGGAACAATGGAGTGCCGAAGCATGAAGGATCTGAACGAAATATTGGGGATGGCCAGCCGCGTGCAGGAAGAGCTGCAGCGCGCGCAGGACAATCTGGACAAGCTGGAAGTCGAGGGCGCGGCCGGTGGCGGCCTGGTCAAGGTGAAGGCATCGGCCAAGGGCCGCATCCTGGGCGTGTCGATCGACGACAGCCTGCTGGCGCCGTCGGAAAAGCAGATGCTGGAAGACCTTATCACCGCCGCGTTCAACGATGCGCGCAAGAAGGCGGACGAGGTCAGCAACACCGAAATGGGCAAGATGACCGCCGGCCTGCCGCTGCCGCCGGGCTTCAAGCTGCCCTTCTGAGCCGGCGCGCATTGCCGTTCCGGGGCTGCCGCTGGCGGATAAGCCCTTGTTCATCGTTGCAGCAATATGGTGATCGCTGATTGATTGACGCGACGGGCATCCCCATAAAGGCGATGAACCGCATGACGGGCCGCAAGTCCGGCCCTGGAGAGTGAATGACTACGCAATATCCCCTTCTGCCGCTGCGCGACATCGTCGTCTTCCCGCAGATGATCGTCCCGCTTTTCGTCGGTCGCGACAAGAGCGTCGCCGCGCTGGAAGCGGCGATGGAGGGCAATAAGGAAATCTTCCTGGTGTCCCAGCTCGACCCGGCCGAGGATGATCCGGGCAAGGACGCGCTGTATGACACCGGGGTGGTGTCGGTGGTGCTGCAACTGCTCAAGCTGCCCGACGGCACGGTGCGCGTGCTGGTCGAGGGTAAGCATCGTGCCCAGCTGGCCGATCTGGCGCCGGCCGAGGCGGGCTATCTGGTCGCTGAGGTCGCGCCGGTCGAGGAGATCGTCGCCGAAGGTCCGGAAGCTGCTGCGCTGATGCGCTCGGTGGCCGAGCAGTTCGAGAATTACGCCAAGCTCAACAAGAAGCTGCCGGCCGAAACGCCGGTGCAACTGCGCGAGATCGACGATGCCGGGCGCCTGGCCGATTCCGTCGCCGCCAACATCAACGTCAAGGTCGCCGACAAGCAATCGCTGCTGGTCGAGCCCGATCCGGTCAAGCGGCTGGAGATGGTGTTCGCCTTCATGGAAGGCGAGCTGGGCGTGCTGCAGGTCGAGAAGAAGATCCGTGGCCGCGTGAAGCGCCAGATGGAAAAGACCCAGCGCGAATATTATCTGAACGAGCAACTCAAGGCGATCCAGCGCGAGCTGGGCAATGGCGAGGGCGAGGAAGGCGATGAACTCGCCGAACTGGCCGACAAGATCGCCAAGGCGAAGCTGAGCAAGGAAGCACGCGCCAAGGCGACGGCTGAGCTGAAGAAGCTCAAGGGCATGCAGCCCATGTCGGCCGAAGCGACGGTGGTGCGCAACTATCTCGACGTGCTGTTGGGCCTGCCCTGGGGCAAGAAGGGCCGGGTCAAGACCGACCTCAAGAAGGCGCAGGCGATCCTGGACGAGGATCATTTCGCGCTGGAGAAGGTCAAGGACCGGATCATCGAATATCTGGCGGTGCAGGCGCGCACCAACAAGCTGAAGGGGCCGATCCTGTGCCTCGTCGGCCCGCCGGGCGTCGGCAAGACCTCGCTGGGCCGTTCGATCGCCAAGGCGACCGGCCGCGAGTTCGTGCGCCAGTCGCTGGGCGGCGTGCGCGACGAAGCCGAGATCCGCGGCCATCGCCGCACCTATATCGGGTCGCTGCCGGGCAAGGTCGTGTCGAACCTGAAGAAGGCGGGCACCATGAACCCGCTGTTCCTGCTCGACGAGATCGACAAGCTGGGCCAGGATTTCCGCGGCGATCCGGCATCGGCGCTGCTGGAAGTGCTGGACCCTGAACAGAACAGTAAATTCCAGGACCATTATCTGGAGATCGACGTCGACCTGTCCGACGTGATGTTCGTGACGACGGCCAACTCGCTGAACCTGCCGCAGCCGCTGCTCGACCGCATGGAGATCATCCGGCTCGAAGGCTATACCGAGGACGAGAAGGTCGAGATCGCCCAGCGCCATCTGGTGCCCAAGCAGATCGACGCCCATGGCCTGAAGAATGGCGAGTTCGAGGTGACCGAGGCCGCGGTGCGCGACCTGATCCGTTACTATACCCGTGAAGCCGGCGTCCGCACGCTGGAGCGGGAAGTGGCGCGTCTGGCCCGCAAGGCGCTGCGCAAGATCCTGGAAGGCGCGTTCGACAAGGTCGAGATCACGCCCGAAAACCTGGCCGACTATGCCGGCGTGCGGAAATTCCGTCACGGCGTGGGCGAGGAAGAGAACCAGATCGGCGCCGTCACCGGCCTGGCCTGGACCGAGGTGGGCGGCGAACTGCTGACGATCGAGGCGGTCACCGTGCCCGGCAAGGGTCTCATCAAAACGACCGGCAAGCTGGGCGAGGTGATGAACGAATCGGTGCAGGCCGCCTTCTCCTATGTGAAGGCGCGCTCGCCCGGCTATGGCATCAAGCCGAGCCTGTTCAACCGCAAGGACATCCATATCCACCTGCCCGAGGGCGCGGTGCCCAAGGATGGTCCGTCGGCCGGTATCGGCATGGTCACGACCATCGTGTCGACCTTGACCGGCATTCCCGTCCACAAGGATGTGGCGATGACCGGCGAGGTGACGCTGCGCGGCCGGGTGCTGCCGATCGGCGGCCTCAAGGAGAAGCTTCTCGCGGCGCTGCGTGGTGGCATCAAGACGGTGCTGATCCCGCAGGAAAACGAGAAAGACCTAGCGGAAATTCCGGCCAACATTCGTGAGGGGCTGGAGATTGTTCCGGTGTCCCATGTCGACGAGGTGCTGGCGCGCGCGCTGGTGTCCAAGCCCGAGGCGATCACCTGGACCGAGGAAGATGATCTGGCGGCGCAGCCCAGCGCCGGCCAGGGTCGCGACGGCGATCCCGCTATCCGTCACTAAAAGCCCGGTTTTCGGCGCGTTTATGCCCATGGGGGCAAAAACGCGCCGGAGCCGGCTTTTTTGACGCTTTCCCTTTGACACCGCTTGAAAGCTGGGCCTTATTGCCCCGCCTACGCCGCGATTCCTTGACTATCCAACATCTATAAAGGGGGTTCCCAAGGCATGAACAAGCAGGATCTTATCAGCGCCGTCGCTGAAAGCAGCGGTCTCAGCAAGAGCGACGCCAGCAAGGCGGTCGAGGGCGTGTTCGACGCCATCACCGGCGCGCTGAAGAAGGGCGACGAAGTGCGCCTGGTTGGTTTTGGCACTTTCTCCGTGTCGCAGCGCAAGGCTTCGACCGGTCGCAACCCGCGCACCGGCGAGACGATGACGATCAAGGCGTCGTCGCAGCCGAAGTTCAAGGCCGGCAAGGGCCTGAAGGATTCGGTCAACTAAGGATGCAGGCGCGCCCGATCGGGCGCGTTTACGTCTGATGATCTGCCGGCGTCGCGGTCGGAAGTAGGTTTGCGGGAGAGTGGCGCTGCGGCAGGGGAAACCCGCCCGGCGCATGCATGTCGAAAGGAAGGGGTAGGGGCCGGGGGCCTCTGCCCCTTTTTTCATGGCCTTGTGCGCCGGATCGCGGCGATGATCGGCCCGCTGCCCTCGACCTGCTCCGCCTGCGGGGGTAGGAGGGGGCATGAGAGCGATCAGACGGGGTATCGGGACTTCGGGTGCGGCCTTGGCGCTGCTGGGGGCATTGTCGGCCTGTGGCGGGGGAAATTTCCGTCCGGTGAGCGACATGCCGGTGCGCATCGGCAAGCCCTATACGGTGCGCGGCACCACCTATGTGCCGGCCGACCAGCCGGGCTATGACCTGGTCGGCTATGCCAGCTGGTATGGATCGGAATCGGGCAATCGCACTGCCAATGGCGAACGCTTCCGGCCGGGCTGGATCACGGCGGCACATACCAGCCTGCCCTTGCCCGCCTATGTCGAGGTGACGGCGCTGGATACCGGGCGCACGATCCTGGTGCGGATCAACGACCGTGGTCCCTTTTCGCGCGGCCGGATCATCGACCTGTCGCGCGGCGCGGCGGAGGAACTGGGGATTCGCGGTCAGGGCCATGCGGCGGTCCGGGTTCGTGCGGTCGATCCGTCGGAAAAGGATCGCAAGAAACTGCGCAAGGGCAAGCCGGCGGAGGGGCGGCCGCGCGTCGGGGCGGACGAACTGGCCGTGCTGCGCGCCCGTCTGGCGGCGTCCGGCAACGATGCCGGGCGATAATTTTCATCCTTTGACATAAGCTGCTTGACGGGGGAGGGGCGGCCGCATATGTGGCCCTTCTCGCGGGGCAACAGCCCCTGTGGCGATCGTAGCTCAGTTGGTTAGAGCGCCGGTTTGTGGTACCGGAGGTCGCGGGTTCGGATCCCGTCGATCGCCCCATTTCCTTCGGGAATGCGCGAAATGAAACCCCGTCCTGCCTCGGCAGGATGGGGTTTTCGCGTTTATGGCTTCGGTGATTTTCCTGGCGCGTGGCGGCGGCTTTCCGCTGCCCTGGGCGCAACAAGAAAGGGCGCCCCCTGCGGGACGCCCTTCCTCTGCCGACTAGCGCCTATGGGAGCGCTTAGACTGGGGTTTAGAAGCTGGCCTTGATCATGCCGCCGATGATGCGCGGTTCGTTGATCATGCCGGTCAGGTTGTTGAAGTCGATCGCGCTGACGGCGCGGATCTGGTTGGTGATGTTGCGGGCGAAGGCCGCGATCTCATAACCATGGTTCGACTTGTAACCGACCTTGAGGCCGCCCTCCAGTGACGAACGGCCGCGGAATTCGGCCGCCGAGTAGAGGAAGTAGTTGATTTTGCTACGATAGGCCCAGTCGGTATAGGCGAAGACTTCGCCCGCGTCGCCGACCGGAATGCCATAGCGCAGGGTCGCATTGGCGATGTAGCGCGGCGCCTGGGGCAGGTCATTGCCATCCAGATAGCTGTAGGTGGTGCCGCCATCGACGAAGGTGTTGCCGGTGGGGGTACACATGCCCGAGCCGCAGACCGCCACGAAGGCGTTCTTGTCGCGGATTTCGGTGAAGTTGTAGCTGCCGCCCACGGTCAGGTTCAGGTGATCGAGCGGCTGCGCCTCCAGATTGCCTTCCAGGCCATAGCCGACCGCCTTGTTCACGTTGATCAGGCGGGCCGAGTTGCCGACGCCGCCGACAGCCGTCAGCTGCAGATCGTCGGTGTTCCAGTAATAGGCCGACAGGTCGAAGCGGACCATGTTGGCGATCGCGCCCTTGATGCCGCCCTCATAGGAGATGGTGGTCTGCTTCTTGGCGACCGAGGGGACGCTGAAGAAGGTCACGCGGTCCTGGATCGCCGGGCCCTGATAGCCGGTGGCGACGCGGCCATAGAGGTTGACGTCGGGGCTGAGCGCATAGGTGGCGCTGACGTCCCAGGACAGGTTGCTGCCCTGCGCGGTGTTGCTGAGCGGCAGGTCGACGCCGATCAGCTGCGACGAGATGCTGCTGGCGGCGAGCGCCGGATCGAGCGTGATCGTGTCGCGCTTGTCGTCGTGCGAATAACGCACGCCGGCGCGCAGCGTCAGGGCCGACGTCACCTTGGCTTCGCCCGAGGCGAACAGGCCGATATTCTCGTTGGTGTTGTTGTGCAGGATCGCACTCACCCGGTTGCCCGCGAGATCATAGGCATATTCGTTATATTTCAGGCGCTGGTGGAAGAAATAGGTGCCCGCCTGCAGGCGGATGCCGTTCATGTCGTCCGTCGCGAAGCGGAATTCCTGGCTGAATTCCTCCGGCTTGGTCACGCCGCCGGTGTTGGAGTCGAACGAGCCGACGCCGAGCTGGCCGGCGGTGCAGCCGGTATAGGGGTAGCAGCCGCCGCATCGATGTCGCCGGTGCTTTCGACGCTGGCCTTCTCATAGCCGGTGGTCGAGAAGAAGGTGCCCAGGCCGTCGACATGGAGATGCATGCGCAGATTGCCGCCGCCCTGCTTCATCGACTGGCTGGTATAGCCGTCCAGGTTGACATGATCCTTGTCGAAGCCGTCGACGAAATGGTTGCTGCCCTGCTTGAAGATGTTGGCGCGGAATACGCGCGGGCTGCCGTCCAGGTCACGATAATGACCGCTCAGCACCGCCTTGAAGTCGCCGGCTTCATAGGCCAGCTGCACGCGGCCGGCCATGTCGCGATAGCCTTCCAGCTCGCTGGCGGCGTTGCCGCCTTCATTATCGTTCTTGACCCAGTCGTCGCGACGCTGGAGCAGGCCCGACACGCGGAAGCTGAGGCCGTCGGCGATCGGGCCGCCGATCGCGGCTTCGGCATTGACGGTGTTGTAGGTGGCCCAGGAGGCGCTGGCATAGCCGGTGAAATGATCGGTCGGCGCGGCCGAGGTCATCTTGACGACGCCCGCCGGGGTGTTGCGGCCGAACAGCGTGCCCTGTGGGCCGCGCAGCACTTCAACGCTGGCAAGGTCGAACACCGGGAAGCTCTTGAGCATCGGATTTTCGAGCGCGACATCGTCGAGCACGACCGAGACCGGCTGGGCGGCGTTGGGATCGAAATCGGTGTTGCCAAGGCCGCGGATGTAGAAGCGCGGGAAGGTGCGGCCGAACGAGCTTTCGACCTGAAGGCTGGGCGTGCGCGCGGCGAGGAAGCGGACGTCGAGGCCGCTGCTGTTGAGCGCGTCGAGCTTTTCGCCGCCGATGGCGGTCACGGCGACCGGCACGTCCTTGGCATTTTCAGCCCGGCGCGACGCGGTGACGACGATTTCACCCAGGCCTTCGCCCGATGCGGCGGGCGCTTCGGTCTGGGCGTGGGCGGCACCGATCGGCGCCAGAGCGGTGAGAGCGACGGCGAGCGCGCCGCGCGAAATGCTGGTGAAGATATGCGAAGATGTCATATTTGGCCCCCTTGATTGGCCTGGCATCCGTTTCCCTGCTGGTGTCCGCTGTTGCGGATCGCGCGCGACGCTATGCGCGCGCGAGCCTTGGGGCAAGCAGGACTGTCGCCATTCTGTAGTATCCGTGCAACAGATTTGCCAAAATGCGACAGTCCGACCCCATGGCGCTGTCAGGCAGTGCCCCAATGCAAAGCGCCGAAGGGACTTCGCACGGTCCGCATTGCCGATTATAGCGCGCGGATGGATGACGCACGCGACCGGGGACTGACCCTAAACCCCAAATATGACGACCATGGCCTTATCACCGCGGTGGTGACCCATGTCACCTCGGGGGAAGTGCTGATGGTGGCGCATATGAATGCGCAGGCGCTGGCGCTGACGGTCGAGACGGGCCTGGCCCATTTCTGGTCGCGCAGCCGCCAATCACTGTGGAAGAAGGGCGAAAGCTCCGGCCATATGCTTGGCGTGCGCGACATCCGGATCGACTGTGACCAGGATGCCGTCTGGGTGCTGGCAGAGCCGGCGGGGCCGACCTGTCACACCGGTGCGCGGTCCTGCTTCTTCCGCCGGATCGGCCCCGATGGGCTGAGCGCGGTCGATGAACCGGGTGTCGATGCGGCGCACTAGCCTTTTCCTGGCATGTCTTCTGGCCGGGTGTCAGCAGGCGGCGTCGCCGGGCGCCGCCGCGCCCGATCGCGGCGGGGCTGCGGCTTCGGGGCTGGAGCGCGCGGCGATCGCGACCGGCGCCATTGCCGACGCGTCGCGGATCGCGCCGGTCGGGCTGTTCCAGCGGCGGCATGAAGCGGGGCGGGATTCGCTCTGCGTCCTTCCCGCCAAGTCGGGCGACTATCGTTTCGGGCTGGAGGCGATCTTCGGCACCGAACAGAGCTGCCATGGCGCGGGCACGGCGCGGCGGGCCGGCGACAAGCTGATCCTGAGCTTTTCCGGGGGCAGGAAGTGCATCATCGTCGCCCAATATGATGGCGACCAGGTGGCGCTGCCCGGCGTGGTCGACATGGCCTGTGACCGGCTGTGCGACGGGCGCGGCAATCTGGAAGGGGTGACCTTCCCGCGCATCGCCAATGATGCGGGCGCGGCCCTGCGTGCGCGCGATCGCGAGGAGGAACCGCTGTGCGAGGCGGACTGAACGGGACGGACCGAACGGGGCTGGCATGCCTGCCAGCCCCGCCATGCTGATCAGCGATAGCCGGCTGCGGCGAGCAGGGCTACCAGGTCCATCCGCTTGACCTTCAGCGATTCCGGCGCCGACACGTCGATCCATTCGTCGGGCGAATGGCCCCGGCCGCCGGTCGCCGCGCGCGGGATGGTGATGGCCGGGATGCCCAGGCTCATCGGCACATTGGCGTCGGTCGAGCTGAAGCTCATCCGCGCGGTGACGCCTTCGGCAGCATAGGCGGCGGCGGTCTGGCGGACCAGCGCCGTGTCGGCGGCGGTGCTGCCGGCCGGACGATCGCCCACCACCTTCTTGTCGACGCGGATCGGGCCTTCCTTGATCGAGCGGGCGCCATTTTCGGTCTCGACCGCCTTGTCCACCGTGGCCAGGAACGCCTGTTCCAGCTTGGCCAGTTCAGCCGCGCTTTCCGATCGCATGTCGACCTGCAGCCAGACTTCCTGCGGGATGGCGTTGACCGACGAGCCGCCGCCCACGACGCTGGCGCTGTAGGTCGTCTTGGGCGACTGGGGCACCGGAATCTTGTAGAGATCGACGATCGCCTGGCTCATCGCCGTCATCGGATTGACCAGGCCAAAGGCGCCGAAGCTGTGGCCGCCGGGGCCGGTGAAGGTCAGGCGATAGCGCTTTGATCCGACGCCGCCATTGATCAGGCCATCGACCGAGCCATCGTCGATCGAGAAGAAGCTGGCGATGCGGTCCTTATATTTGCCCTTGTGGAACAGTTGCTTCATGCCGCGCAGGTCGCCCAGGCCTTCCTCGCCGACATCGCCGACGAACAATATGTCCATCGGCGCGCTGATATTGGCGCCGACGATCGCCTTGATGAGGCTCAACTGGGTGGCGAGGCCGGCGACATCGTCCCCGACGCCGGGTGCGTGGAGCTTGTTGCCTTCACGCCGGACCGTGACCGGCGTGCCTTCGGGAAAAACGGTGTCGAGATGGGCGGACACGACGATCAGCTTGCCGCCGGGCTTGCCGCTGCCACGGCGCAGGCCCAGCACATTGCCGCCCTCGTCAATCTCCACATCGGTAAGGCCGGCGGCGCGGAACATGTCGGCATAGGCCTTGGCCCGCGCCTCTTCCTTGAAGGGGGGCGCCGGAATCTGGGTCAGGGTCACGATATTGTCGACCCACTGGTCATGTTCGGCCTCCAGCGCGGCGAAGGCGGCCTTGACCGCCGGGCGCGCGCGGATCGCGGCAATGGCGCGGGCATCGGCCGGTGCGGTTGCGCTGGTGGGCGAGGCGGCAATGGCCGGAACCGACAGGGCCGTGCTGGCCAATATTATACAGAGCGCGAACCGCTTCATTCTGGACCCCTTTTATGATGGGCGCACCGGCGTGGGCGCCGGGGTCCGTCTAGCCGGGGAGGCAGGCGCGCATCAATGGCCGATATAGCGGCCAGGGCGGTGGTTGACGAACAGCACGGCGTTGATCGCGGCGGCCGACAGGACGGACAGGCCAAAACGCTCGGCATTGAGGATCGGCAGCGAGGCGAGCAGGATCAGCACGTCGCAGGCCATCTGGGTGCGGCCGGCATTCCAGCCGCGCGATTTCTGCAGGATCAGCGCGACCACGCCGACGCCGCCCACGCCCGCGCCATGGCGGGCGATGGCCAGGATGCCGAAGCCGATGATCGAGCCGCCGAAAAGCGCGGCGAAGAAGGGGCTGATCCGGGCGATCTCCATCGCATAGGGCATGGCAAGGCCGACGCCCATGATCGCGATATTGGCGAACAGGGTCTTGAGGCCGAAGGCCATGCCCATCGCCCGCCCGGCGAACAGGAAGAAGGGGATGTTGATCAGCAGGAACAGCGTCGCGGGCGATAGATGGATCAGATAGGACAGCAGCAGCGCGATGCCGGCCATGCCGCCGGTCACCAGCTTTGCCTGTTTCAGCAGCATCAGCCCCATGGCGATGAAGGCGCAGCCGATGGCGATCGCATAGAAATCCTCGGCAGGACTATGCGGCCGCGCGACATGGGCGGGCGGAACGGGCAGGGCAGGAGACGGCGCCGGGGGCGTCGGGTCGATCGAGGTCATGGCATGTCCGAAAAGCGTGAGCGCCCCGTGCCATCCTCTCTTGTCGTCTTTGTCCGCGCCCATAGTCGCAGACGGGCAGTCTGAAAAGGGGCGTTAACCGGCGTCGACCTGTTTCGGGCCGAACTGGTCGATCGCTTCGAACAGGCGTGTGAGCGCGATCCGTTCCTCCGCGTGGATTTCCGGGCGCCAGACTTCGAACAGCAGGATGACGCGGGTGTCATTGCCCCGGTTCCAGGCCTCATGTTCGATGCTGTCGTCAAAGATCAGCATTTCGCCCGGCACCCAGGCGCGGGTCTGCGCACCGACCCGCAGCGCGCAATTGTCGGCCACGATCAGCGGCAGATGACAGATCAGGCGGGTGTTGAGCAGGCCATGATGCGGCTGGATATGGGTGCCGGGCTTGAGCAGCGACCAGAGCGCCATGGGCGAACGGCCGGTGATCATCGGGCGATCGGCATGGTCGAGCGCGGCCATGACGGCGGGGCAGCGGGCGGCATGGTCCGCCACGATCTCGCCCTGTTGCCAGAAATAATAGGCGCCCCAGGAGGGATCGTCGCGCAGCGGGTTGTTGGGCGCCGGGCGATCGGTCGGCGTCTGGACATAGGGCGCGAAATCGGGGGCGCCGGCACGGACGTCGTTGAGTTCGGCGATGATGGCGTCGGTTGCCGCCTCTATTGCTGGCACCCAGGCAAATTCGTTGCGCTCGTAAAAAGCGCGCTGCGGCAGGCCGGGGAAATAGAACATGCTGGGTTGTTGCAGATAGAGTTCGCTTTTCCCCAGCAGCAGATCGGTCGCCTGCGCAATCCGGGGCAGGGCGGGCAGATCGGCGATGGCGGCGCTCAGATGATCCTCGAACTTGCGGCCGGACTGGGCGATGCTGGCCTGCGCCTGTTGCAGCAGCGGTTGCAGCGCGGGGGGCGCGCCGGTGGCCGCCGCCTGCGCCAGAGCACCGCGGAACCAGATCGATGCACCGCGCTCGTCGCCGCGCCGGATCAGATTCTGGCCCATTGCCAGCATGGCGGGCAGGTTGCGCATATCCTGTTGCAGGATGCGGTTGAGCGCCGCCTGTTCGCCGTCCAGATCACCCAGCCGATTGCAGGCCTGGGCCAGCAGCATGGCCGGGGGATCGGCCATTTCGTAGAGGGTGGCGCGCGCCACTGCCGCGTCGCCGCGGCGCAATGCGGCGATCGCCGCGTCCTGTAAGGTCTGTTCGCGTGCCCGATCCGTCATCCGCCCGCCTTAGCCAGCGGAACGGATGGAAGGAAGCGGCTTATTCGCAGGGCACCAGCGCGGGCTGGGCGCTGCGCCGTGCGGTGGCGATGGCGACCAGATAGATGGCCAGGCCGCCCAGCGACAAGGCGCAGCCGATCCAGCCGGTCGACACCAGGCCATAGCCCGCCGCGATCGACAGGCCGCCGAGCCAGGGGCCGAGCGCATTGGCGATGTTGAAGGCGCTGTGGTGCAGTGCGGCGGCCAGCGTCTGGGCGTCGCCCGCAACGTCCATCAGTCGCGCCTGCAACGGCGTGCCCATGCCGCCGCCAATACCGATCAGGAAGACGATGAGGCTGAGGCTCCAGATATTGCCGGCCATGAAGGGGAAGAGAGCCAGCGCAACCGCGCTCCACACGAGGATGCCGATGACGGTGCGGTTGAGCGCACGGTCGGCCAGCCAGGCAACGACGAGATTGCCGACCGTCATGCCCAGGCCAAAGACGATCAGGATCAGCGGCACCAGGGTTTCGGACACATGGGTCACTTCGATCATGGTCGAGGCGACATAGGTGTAGACCGCGAACAGGCCGCCAAAGCCGATCGCGCCGGTCAGCAGCGTCAGCCAGACCTGCGACTTGCCGAGCGCGCTCAGTTCGCGCATCGGGCTGGCCTTCGGGTCGCCGGCATCGCGCGGGGCGTAGAGGGCGACCAGGCTCATGGTCAGCACGGCGAGCGCGCAGACCACGAAGAAGCCCGAGCGCCATCCCAGTATCTGGCCCATCCAGTTGGCGACGGGCACGCCCAGCACCGTGGCGATGGTGAGGCCCGACATCACCTTGGCGATCGCCAGGGTGCGCTTCTCGATCGGCACCAGGCTGGCCGCGACCAGGGCGGCGACGCCGAAATAGGCGCCATGGGGCAGGCCCGAAAGGAAGCGGAACAGCAGCATCCAGTGATAGCTGGGCGACAGCGCCGACAGGCCGTTGCCGACCGCGAACATCGCCATCAGCGCGATCAGCAGCGTGCGACGCGGCAGGCGCGCGGCGAAGGCGGCGATCAGCGGCGCGCCGACCACCACGCCCAGCGCATAGGCGCTGATCGCATGGCCGGCGGTCGGCAGGTCGATGTGGAGGTCGCGCGCGAAGAAGGGCAGCAGGCTCATGGAGGCGAATTCGGTCGTGCCGATCGCAAAGGCGCCCACGGACAGCGCGAAAAGGACGAGCGCGGGGTGCGCCTTGTGGGACTGGCTGCCCATGACAAGCTCCATGCTGCAATGCAAAATGACGGAAGTCCGCCAGATGGGCCGAGTGACAGCGATGGTCAAGGCTGCATACGTATGAGATTCTTGCAACTGGCAACGCATCTGGTGCAACGCGGCATCGAATGACATTTTTTCAATTAATCGTATATGGTATTCATTGCACATGAGCAGGAATGAGATGAACGGGCAGGGTGCCGTGCTGGCGGGGGCGGGGGCCGTGCTGGCCTCGCTGCTGTCGATGAACATGGGCGCGGCCTTTGCCAAGACGCTGTTCCCGATCGTCGGTGCCTATGGCATTGCGGCGCTGCGCATCTTCCTGGCGGCGATCCTGCTGATGCTGTTCCGGCGGCCATGGCGCCGACCGATTCCGGCCGATGTGCGCTGGCCGCTGCTGATCTATGGCGCGACCCTCGCGCTGATGAACCTGCTCATCTATCAGGCGTTCGCCCGCATTCCGCTGGGCATTGCCATGGCCATCGAGGTGACGGGGCCGCTGGCGATCGTGCTGTTCGGGTCGCGCCGGCCGCGCGATTTCCTGTGGCTGGGGGCGGCGGTGATCGGCCTGCTGCTGCTCTTGCCACTGCGCAGCGACGCCGTGCTTGATCCTTTGGGTGTCATCTTCGCTGTCGGGGCGGCGGCCTGCTGGGCGCTTTATATCCTGACCGGCAAGCGGGTGTCGGGCGCGCTGCGCGGCGATGCGGTCGCCTGGGGCATGCTGGCGGCGGCGGTCCTGGTGCTGCCGGTCGGGCTGACCCATGCCGGCGCGTCGCTCTTTTCGCCCTGGGTGCTGATGGTCGGGCTGGCGATCGCCCTGCTGTCGAGCGCCTTGCCCTATTCGCTGGAGATGGAGGCGATGCGGCGCCTGCCCGCGCCGGTGTTCGGCCTGTTGCTGAGCGCGGCGCCGGCGATCGGCGCGCTGGCCGGCTTCGTCGTGCTGGGCGAGCGGCTGACGGCGCTGCAGGGCGTGGCGATATTCTGCATCATCGCGGCATCAGGCGGCAGCGCGCTGACGGTACGTCATGCGCCGGCGATCGAGGATGCGCCGCAATAGGGCCGGTCAGCCGCTGACGACAGCCTTGCTGGTGTCGAGCATCTTGCCGTTGGTGATGATGACCATGTCGCCGACCTTGGTGACGCCGAACAGCTTCTGCGCAAATTCCTTGGGCACGCCGATGCAGCCATGGGTGGCATAGCCCCATTTGACGTCGCTGCCGTGGATGGCGACGCCGTCGCTGGTCAGCCGCTGCATATAGGGCATGGGCGCGTTATTGTAGGTGCTGGAATAATGGTCGGCGTCCTTCTGCATGATCGGGAAGGCGCCCAAGGGGCTCTGCTTGTCGGTCGCGCCATAGAGGATGACGGCGGCGCCGATTTCATAGCCGTCGCGGAAGACGGAGAGGGTCTGGGCTTTCAGGTCGACGGTGATGATGACCGGCCCCTTGGCCGGCGCGCCTTCCTCGTCCCAGGCATAGTCGCCATGCTCGAAAGGCCCCTCGATCTTGAGCACGCGCTTGACCGCCAGGGCGTGGGGATCGACCTTCATGCCCTGATCGCTGCGCCGCTCGACCAGCGGCAGCGGCTTGGGCGCGGCGGCGGCCTCGGCCGGTTTGGCCTGGGTCGCGGTGCCGGCGTTGCGATCGATCTTGTCGGTCAGCAGCAGCGCGCCGCCGCCCAGGACGGCGCCGATCAGCAGTTTCGGGCCAAGGCTGCGAGCCAATGTGCCGATGACGCCTGCCATGATCTTCCTCGCTTCATCCTTTGCCGGTCAAGCTAACAGCCTAACCGGCAAAGGTTAAGGTCAGCCTTCGCGCGCCACTTCGGCGGCGGCGATGGCGGTCAGGTTGAGGATGCCGCGCGCGGTGACGCCGGGCGTCAGCACATGGATCGGCTGGGCGGTGCCGATCAGCATCGGCCCGACCGTGGGCGAGCTGGACGAAGCGCCGAGCGCCGTCAGCGTGATATTGGCGGCGTCGAGGTTCGGCATCACCAGCAGGTTGGCCGGCCCCTCGAACCGGGAGTCGGGGATCAGCCGTTCGCGCAGCGCCTGGCTGAGCGCGGCGTCGGCGTGCATTTCGCCATCGACCGCCAGCTCCGGTGCGGCCTGGCGCACCAGATCGAGCGCGGCGCGCATCTTGCGGGCGCTGGGGCTGTTGGACGCACCGAAGTTGGAGTGCGACAGCAGCGCCACGCGCGGCTTCAGGCCGAAATGCTGCAACTCGGTCGAGGCCAGCAGCGTCATTTCCGCAATCTGGTCGGGCGTCGGGTCCGGCACCATATGGGTGTCGGTGATGAACAGCGCGCCGGCGTCGAGGATCAGGCCCGACAGCGCATAGATGCGGCTGTGGTTGGGCGCGCGATCGATGATGCGCAGCACATGTTCGACCTGGCCCCAATATTCGGAGCGGCCGCCGACCAGCGCGGCGTCGACCCGGCCGGTGCGCAGCAGCATGGCGGCGGTGACGGTCGGGCGGCGATAGACATGGCGCAGGATTTCGTCTGGCGGCACGCCCTTGCGCGCGGCGATGGCGCGATAGGCCTCGACCAGTTCGCGCATGATGTCATGATCCGTCTCGGGATCGATCACCTCGACATCGCGGTCGAGCTGGAAGCTGAGGCCCATGTCGGACAGCTTCTGTTCCAGCAGGCGGCGGCGCGCGACGATGGTCGGCTTGACGATGCCTTCGTCCAGACCGTCCTGGATCGCGCGCAGCACGCGCTCATCCTCGCCCTCGCCATAGACGATGCGGCACTGGCTGCCGCGTGCGGCATGGAAGACCGGCAGCATCAGCTGACCCGAGCGGGTGTTCTGGTGCGACAGGGCGCGCTTATATTCTTCCAGGTCCAGCGTCTTGGTGGCGACGCCGCTGTCCATCGCCGCCTTGGCCACGGCACCGGCAATCTCGCCGATCAGGCGCGGATCGAACGGGGTCGGGATGATGTAATCGGCGCCGAACACCAGCTTGCGACCGCCATAGGCCTGCGCCACGCTGTCATGCGCGGGCATGCGGGCGAGGGCGGCGATCGCGTCGGCGGCGGCGACCTTCATCGCTTCGTTGATCTGGGTCGCGCCGCAATCCAGCGCGCCGCGGAAGATATAGGGGAAGCACAGGACGTTGTTGACCTGGTTCGGATAGTCCGACCGGCCGGTGGCGATGATCGCGTCCGGGCGCACTTCGCGTGCGGCTTCCGGGCGGATTTCCGGTTCCGGATTGGCGAGCGCGAAGATCAGCGGATTGGGCGCCATCAGCGGCAGCCATTCCGGCTTCAGCACGCCCGGCGCCGACAGGCCCAGGAACAGGTTGGCGCCTGGCAGCACGTCGGGCAGGGTGCGCGCGTTGGTGTCGCGGGCATAGCGCGCCATGTTGGGCAGCATGCCTTCGCGGCCCGAATGGATGACGCCGTCCTTGTCGGTCATCGTCACATTGTCGATCGGCAGGCCCATCGAGACGAGCAGGTCGACGCAGGCGAGCGCGGCGGCGCCGGCGCCCGAGGTGACCAGCTTTGCATCGGCCAGGGTCTTGCCCTGCAGCACCAGCGCGTTGCGCACGGCCGCGGCGACGACGATGGCGGTGCCATGCTGATCGTCATGGAAGACCGGAATGTTCATCCGCTCCTTCAGGCGCCGTTCGATCTCGAAACATTCGGGCGCCTTGATGTCTTCCAGATTGATGCCACCAAAGGTCGGCTCCAGCAGGGCGACGGCTTCGACGAACTTGTCCGTGTCGGTGGTGTCGACTTCGATGTCGAACACGTCGATGTCGGCGAACTTCTTGAAGAGGACGGCCTTGCCCTCCATCACCGGCTTCGACGCCAGCGCGCCGATCGCGCCGAGGCCGAGGACGGCGGTGCCGTTGGAGATGACCGCGACCAGATTGCCGCGCGCGGTATAGTCCAGCGCCTTGGCGGGATCGGCAGCGATCTCCTCGCAAGGAGCGGCCACCCCCGGCGAATAGGCCAGCGCCAGATCGCGCTGGTTCACCATGCGCTTGGTCGGCTCGATCGCGAGCTTACCGGGCTGGGGAAGGCGGTGATAGTCTAGGGCGGCGCGGCGGGTGTTATCGTCCATGCGATGCGCCTTAGAGACTGTGTTCCGCTAGGGCAAGCCAGTGCGGTCCGTCCGCGACTCCCACGGCGGCGCAAGGGCATATTGCGCAGCAAGAAAGTCGACGAAGGCGGTGATGGCCAGCGGCGGATTGGCCTGTGGCAGTTGCACGGCATAGAGGGCGACGTCGCTCGACCCTTCATGATCGGGCAGGATCTGGCGCACATCACCCTGCGCCAGCGCGTCGCTGATGTCCCACAGCGAACGCAGCGCGATGCCGCTGCCCGACAACGCCAGTTCGCGCACGACTTCGCTGCTGTTGGTGCGGATATGGCTGTGACCGTCGATCGCGACCGGCCCCTTGGGACCGATCAGGCGCCAGGGCAACTGGCCATCGGCGGCGAGCAGGCGGTGCTGCTTGAGGTCGGCGATGCGGCGCGGCGTGCCGAAGCGGTCGAGATAGGCGGGTGCGGCGCACAGGATGCGCCGATTGGGCGCCAGCCGCCGGGCGGTGAGGCCGGCGCCCGGATCGGCGGCGATGCGGATGGCCAGGTCCGCCCGGCTTTCGATCAGGTCGACATAGTCGTCGGACAGGTCGAGCCGCAGGTCGATGCGCGGATGATCGTCCAGGAAAGGCTGGAGATAGGGGGCAAGATGCATGCGGCCAAAGGAGGTCGGGGCGGTGATTCGCAGCGGGCCGGACGCAATCGCCGACACGCCCGACACGCGACGTTCGGCTTCGTCGAGAGAGGCGAGGATCGCGCGCAGGTCGCCATGGAGCCGCTCGCCCGCCGGGGTCAGCGCCAGCCGGCGGGTGGTACGGTGGATCAGCCGGGCGCCCAGCCTGTCCTCCAGCCGGGCAAGCCGCTTGGACATCATCGCTGGCGATATGTGGAGCCGCCGTCCGGCGGCGGCCAGCCCGCCTTCATCGACGATGCTCACGAACAATTCATGGTCCGGGTCCATCATATTCGTTCACCACAGGAAAGTCTCTATTCGAATAATAGCGTCTACACGGCATAATTGGAAAGGCGTAAAAGGACGGCATAGCAAGGAGTGGATTGCATGACCGACCGTATGACGGACCGCGCCGGCCTGAAGGTCGCCGCAACGCTGGCCGACTTCATCGAGCAGCGCGCGCTGCCGGGCACGGGCATTAATGCCGACGCCTTTTGGGCGGGCACTGCCGACATATTGGCGCGCTTCACCCCCGACAATGCGGCGCTGCTGCGCACGCGCGATGACCTGCAGACGCAGATCGATGCCTGGCATCAGGTGCGCCGGGGACAGGCGCATAATGCCGCCGCCTATCAGGCCTTCCTGCGCGAGATCGGCTATCTGGTCGAGGAACCGGCGCCGTTCGGGATCGGCAGCGAGAATGTCGATGCCGAAGTCGCCCGCATGGCCGGGCCGCAGCTGGTCGTCCCGATCCTCAACGCCCGTTTCCTGCTCAACGCCGCCAATGCGCGCTGGGGCAGCCTGTATGACGCGCTCTATGGCACGGACGCCATAGCGGGCGCGGCTTCGGGCAAGGGCTATGATGCGGCGCGCGGAGCGCAGGTCATCGCCTGGGCCAAGGCGTTCCTGGACGATGCCGTTCCGCTGGCGACGGGACGCTGGGCCGATCTGGCGGGCGAGGAAATCATCCTGGCCGATCCGGCGCAGTTCGTCGGCACGAGCGCGAAGGGCAGGCTGTTCCGCCATAATGGCCTGCATATCGAGGTCGTCTTCGACCCGGCCCACCCGATCGGCGCGACCGATCCGGCGGGCATATCCGACGTCATCCTGGAATCCGCGCTGACCACCATCTGCGACCTGGAGGATTCGGTCGCGGCGGTCGATGCGGCGGACAAGGTTACCGCCTATGCCAACTGGCTGGGGCTGATGCAGGGCGACCTGACCGAGACATTCGAGAAGGGCGGTCGGCAGATGACCCGCGCGCTCAATCCCGATCGCGCTTATGCTGCGCCCGATGGCAACAGCTTCACGCTGCCGGGCCGCAGCCTGTTGTTCGTCCGCAATGTCGGTCATCTGATGACCACGCCGGCGATCGCGCTGCCCGATGGGCAGGACGCGCCCGAGGGGATCATCGACGGCATCGTCACCAGCCTGATCGCGCTGCATGATCTGGCCAAGGCGGATGGCAACAGCCGCGCGGGCAGCGTCTATATCGTCAAGCCCAAGATGCACGGGCCACAGGAAGCGGCCTTTACCAACCGCCTGTTCGATGCGATCGAGGATATGCTGGGCATGGCGCGCCACACGATCAAGGTCGGCGTCATGGATGAAGAACGGCGCACATCGGCCAATCTGGCGGCCTGCATCCATGCCGTCCGCGATCGGATCGTCTTCATCAATACCGGCTTCCTGGACCGCACCGGCGACGAGATGCACACGTCGATGCAGGCCGGGCCGATGATCCGCAAGGGCGAGATGAAGGCGAGCGACTGGATCACGGCCTATGAGGATCGCAATGTCCAGATCGGCCTGGCCTGCGGCCTGTCGGGCCGGGCGCAGATCGGCAAAGGCATGTGGGCGGCGCCCGATCGCATGGCCGACATGCTGGAGCAGAAGATCGGCCATCCCAAGAGCGGCGCCAACACCGCCTGGGTTCCGTCGCCGACGGCAGCGACGCTGCACGCGACCCATTATCACCGCATCGACGTCTTCGCCCGTCAGGAAGAACGCAAGGGCGAGGGCATCGCGTCGCTCGACAAGTTGTTGACCATTCCCGTCGCGGTCGGCCGCAATTTCTCCGAAGAAGAGATTGCGCAGGAACTGGATAATAATGCGCAGGGCATATTGGGCTATGTCGTCCGCTGGATCGACCAGGGCGTCGGCTGTTCCAAGGTGCCCGATATCCATGATGTCGGCCTGATGGAGGATCGCGCGACCTTGCGCATTTCCTCGCAGCATATGGCCAACTGGCTGCTGCACGGCGTCTGCACCGCGGAACAGGTTGATGCTGCGCTGACCCGCATGGCGGCCAAGGTCGATGCGCAGAATGAAGCCGATCCGCTCTATCAGCCGATGAGCGGGCGCGAGGGCGAGAGCCTGGCCTTCCAGGCGGCGCGCGCCCTGGTGTTCGAGGGTGTCGCGCAGCCCAATGGCTATACCGAGCCGTTGCTGCACGCCTATCGCGCCCGTGCCAAGGCGGAGGAAGTCCTCGAGATAGCGTAAACTTCGCTGTCACTCTTTCCCATGCTGCGTTAGCCCTGATCGGGTCGCAGCATGGGAGAGGCGCCATGACCATCATCGTCCATCATCTGAACAACAGCCGTTCGCAGCGCATCCTGTGGCTGCTGGAGGAACTGGGCGAGGCTTATGACGTGCGCCGCTATGAGCGGGATCGCAAGACGATGCGCGCGCCCGCTGCCCTGCGCGCCGTCCATCCGCTCGGCCGGTCGCCGGTGGTGGAGGTGGATGGCCATCGGCTGATCGAGACCGGGGCGATCATGGAATATCTGGTCGCGCGGGCCGGTGGTCGCTTCGGCGCGCCGACCGATGCGGAGGGCGCGATCCGCTGGCGCCAGTTTCTCCATTATGCCGAAGGATCGATGATGCCGCCGCTGCTGGCCCTGCTGGCGGTCGGCAAGCTGGGCCTGCTTGGCCGACCGGCACGGCCGACGGTGCAGGGGATGCTGGACGATCATCTCGACTGGCTGGAAAGCGAACTGGCAAGCCGCCCCTATTTTGCCGGGCCTGACTTCACCGCCGCCGACATGATGATGAGCTTCCCGATCGAGGCGTCGCGGGCGCGCGGCGGGCTTGACGAATCGCGTCCGCATCTGATCGGGTGGCTGGAGAGAATACAGGCGCGGCCCGCCTATCAGGCCGCGCTGCGCACCGGGGGACATTATGCTTACGCCTGATCGCCGCACCTTGTTTCGCTATGCCGCTGCCGGGGTCACCACCGCGCTGGTTAGCCCGCGCCTGTTCGCGCAGGAAAAAGCGGTCGAGGCGCTCCAGTCGATCACCCGCGACGTCACCCCGATCGGCAAGGCCGAGCGCGCCAACCGGCTGGCGCGCGCGCAGAAGATGATGCAGGCGCAGGGCATCGACGCGCTGCTGGTCGAGCCGGGCGCAAGCCTCATCTATTATAGCGGCATCCGCTGGTGGCGTTCCGAGCGGCTGACCGCGCTGGTCATTCCGGCCAGCGGTACGCCTCTGGTCGTCTGCCCCTTTTTCGAGAAGCCCTCGATTGACGAATCGCTCGCCATCCCGGCCGAGGTCCGCGTCTGGCAGGAGCATGAAAGCCCCTATGCGCCGATCGCCGATTATCTGAAGGCGCAGGGCCTGGACAAGGGGCGGATCGGCATCGAGGAGACGGTCCGCTATTTCGCGGTCGATGGGCTGAAGGCCGCGCTGCCCGCCGCGACTTTGGTGAAAGACCCCGTCACCCGCGCGATCCGCATGCGCAAGACGGCGGCCGAGATTGCACTGATGCAGAAGGCGGCGGATGTCACCATGGGCGCCTATCGCTGGACCCATCCGCAGGTGAAGGCGGGCATGACCCCGGCCGATATCGGCGCGCTGATGACGGCCGCGACCAGTGCGCTGGGCGGCAAGGGTGAGTTCAACCTGATCCTGCTGGGCGAAGCGGCCGCCTATCCGCATGGCTCGGGCAAGCCGCAATCGGTGCGCGCGGGCGAGGTGGTGCTGATGGATTGCGGCTGCACGGTCGAGGATTATCAGTCCGACATCAGCCGCACCTTCGTCTATGGCGCTGCGCCCACCGCGCAGCAGCGCAAGGTGTGGGACGAGGTGGCGCAGGGGCAGCAGGTCGCGATCCGGGCGGCGAAGCTGGGCGTGGCGGCTGGTACGGTCGACGATGCGGTCCGCGCTTATTATGAGAAACTGGGCTACGGCCCCGGTTACAAGCTGCCCGGCCTGTCCCACCGCACCGGTCACGGCATCGGCATGGAGGGGCATGAACCGGTCAATCTCGTCCATGGCGAGACGACGAAGCTGGACGTCGGCATGTGCTTCTCCAACGAACCGGGCCTCTATCTGCCCGGCGCGATGGGCGTGCGCATGGAGGATTGCTTCCACATGACCGGGCAGGGGCCGCAATGGTTCTCCAGGCCGCCGGTGTCGATCGAGGAGCCGATGGGGTAAGCGACGGGCCATGCAGTTGATTGAACTTGATGCTTCCGGCTGGACAAAGCCATTGGACTTTTATCTCGCGCTGTTGCCGCGACTGGGCGCGCCTGAATGGCATGGTCTTAATCTGGATGCCCTATATGACAGTTTGTTGGGCGACATTAACGCCGTTGAGCCGCCCTTCACTGTGACGATAGCAAATATCGACAACCTGTCGGCCGAGATGGCAGACTTCATGGCGCGGGTAACAACTGTGTTCGCCGATGCCCGGCGTGACTATGGCGTGGAGGTCACGCTGCAATTGATCTGAACAGGGTTGTGACATCGCGACCAAATCCCCCGCTTGTGCGGCGGGCCGCTTCCCACTAAATCGCGCGCATGACCTCGACCAACGACATTCGCCGCAGCTTCCTCGATTATTTCGGGGCCAATGGCCACACCATCGTTCCGTCCGCGCCGCTGGTGCCGCACAACGACCCGACGTTGATGTTCGTGAACGCCGGCATGGTGCCGTTCAAGAATGTCTTTACCGGTCTGGAAACGCGCCCCTACAAGACCGCGACGTCGAGCCAGAAGTCGGTCCGCGCCGGCGGCAAGCATAATGATCTGGACAATGTCGGCTATACCGCGCGCCACCACACCTTCTTTGAAATGCTGGGCAATTTCAGCTTCGGCGACTATTTCAAGGAACAGGCGATCCATCATGCCTGGACCCTGCTGACCAAGGAATGGGGCCTGCCCGCGGAAAAGCTGACCACGACCGTCTATCACACGGACGACGAGGCGTTCGACCTGTGGAAGAAGATCGCGGGGCTGCCCGATCACAAGATCATCCGCATCCCGACCAAGGATAATTTCTGGGCGATGGGCGACAGCGGCCCGTGCGGTCCCTGCTCGGAAATCTTCTACGACCATGGCGACCATATCTGGGGTGGCCCTCCCGGATCGCCGGAAGAGGATGGCGACCGCTTTGTCGAGATCTGGAACCTCGTCTTCATGCAATATGAGCAGGAAGCCAACGAGATCGTTTCGGAACTGCCCAAGCCCTCGATCGACACCGGCATGGGGCTGGAGCGCATCGCCGCGGTGATGCAGGGCGTCCATAACAATTATGATATCGACACATTCAAGGCGCTGATCGCCGAGAGCGGGGCGCTGACCCGCACCGCGACCGACGGCGAGTTTCAGGCCAGCCACCGCGTCATCGCCGACCATCTGCGCTCGACCAGCTTCCTGATCGCCGACGGCGTGCTGCCGGCGAACGAAGGTCGTGGCTATGTGCTGCGCCGGATCATGCGCCGCGCCATGCGCCATGCGCACATCATCGGTGCCAAGGATCCGCTGATGTATCGCCTGGTGTCGAGCCTGGTGTCGGAAATGGGCGGCGCCTATCCCGAACTGGTCCGCGCCCAGCCGCTGATCGAGGAAACCCTGCTGCGCGAGGAGACCCGGTTCCGCAAGACGCTGGAAAACGGCCTCAAGCTGCTGGACGAGGCGACCGCCGATCTGGCGGAGGGCGCGACCCTGCCGGGCGAGACCGCGTTCAAGCTCTATGACACCTATGGCTTCCCCTATGACCTGACCGAGGATGCGCTGCGGACCCAGGGCCTGTCTGTCGACCGGGCCGGCTTCGACGCCGCCATGGCCGAGCAGAAGGCCGCGGCGCGCGCCGCCTGGAAGGGATCGGGCGAAAAGGCGTCGGACGAGATCTGGTACGACATCGCCGAAACCCTCGGCAGCACCGAGTTCATCGGCTATGCCTCGACCAAGGGCGAGGGCGAAGTGCTGGCCATCATCAAGGATGGCGCGCGCGTCGATGCGGCGTCGGCCGGCGACAAGGTGACGATCATCACCAACCAGACGCCCTTCTATGGCGAGAGCGGCGGCCAGAATGGAGACGCCGGCACGATCACCACGCTGGGCGGTCTGGTGGCCGAGGTTGCCGACACGTCCAAGCCGCTCGGCCGCCTGCATGCGCATCAGGCGACGATCAGCGCGGGCAGCGTCAAGGTCGGCGACACCGTCAACCTGACGGTGGATGTCGAACGCCGCGATCGCATCCGCGCCAATCACAGCGCCACCCACCTGCTCCATGCCGCGCTGCGCAAGGAACTGGGCGGCCATGTCACCCAGAAGGGCAGCATGGTCGCGGCCGACCGCCTGCGCTTCGACTTCTCGCATCCCGAGGCGCTTACCCAGGCGCAGATCGCCAGGGTCGAGGCCGATGTGAACGCGCAGATCCGTCATAATGACGAGGTCATGACTCGGCTGATGACCCCGGACGACGCGATTGCCGCCGGCGCGATGGCGCTGTTCGGCGAGAAATATGGCGATGAAGTCCGCGTCCTCTCGATGGGTAAGGGCGACGACCATAGCTATTCGGTCGAACTGTGCGGCGGCACCCATGTCCGCGCGCTCGGCGACATCGCCCTGTTCAAGATCGTGTCGGAAAGCGCCGTATCCTCGGGCGTGCGCCGGATCGAGGCGCTGACCGGTGAGGCTGCGCGCCTGTGGCTGGTCGAGCGCGACGAGAAGCTGCGCCAGACGGCAGCGGCGCTCAAGACCACGCCGGAAGAGGTGCCCGCGCGCATCGCCGCGCTGGTCGAGCAGAGCCGCAAGCTGGAGCGGGAACTGGCCGAGGCCAGGAAGGCGCTCGCGCTGGGCGGTGGCGGTTCGGCCAAGCCGGCCGGTCCCGAGAAGGTCGGCAGCGTCGACTTTCTGGGCCAGGTGATCGACGGCCTCGACCCCAAGGAACTGCGTGGCATTGTCGACGGCAACAAGAAGACGCTCGGCAGCGGCGTGTCCGCCGTGCTGGCCGTGGTCGATGGCCGCGCGACCATTGCGGTGGGCGTGACCGACGACCTGACCGGCAGCTTCAGCGCGGTCGATCTGGTCCGTGCGGGCGTCGAGGCGCTGGGCGGCAAGGGCGGCGGCGGCCGTGCCGACATGGCCCAGGGCGGCGGTCCCGATGGCGACAAGGCGCAGGCAGCGATCGACGCGGTCAAGGCCGCGCTCGCCAGCGTTCCGGCCTGACGCGATGGGGAGGCGCGCCGCCGGTGCGCCTTTCGTCCCTATGCTGCGCCTGATCCTTGCATCCTGTCTGCTCGCCCTCCCGATGACGGCGCGGGCGGGCGAGGCGGTGACCATCACCTCGCCCGAGCCGTTGCCGGCCGCGCATGATCGCGCGCGCCTGTTCCTGGGCGGCAGCATCGACATGGGCAAGGCGACCGACTGGCAGCGCGACATGATCGCGGCGCTGGCCGACGAAAAGGTGACGATCCTGAACCCGCGCCGGGCCGACTGGAACCCGGCCTGGAAGCCCGAAGCCAGCGATCCCCATTTTCGCCAGCAGGTGGAATGGGAACTGGCCGCACTGGACAGCGCCGACATCATCATTCTCTATCTGGCGCCGGGCACGCAGAGCCCGGTCAGCCTGCTGGAAATGGGGCTGCATGCGCGCGGCGGAAAGCTGATCGTGCTCTGTCCCGACGGCTTCTGGCGCAAGGGCAATGTCGACATCACTGCCGCCCGCTATGGCGTGGAGCAAGTGTCGACGATCGAGGAACTGACGGCCGTGGTCCGTCGGCGCATCGGCGCGGTCAACAGGGCGCTGTCCGCAGCCGATTGACCCGCCCCTGCGCGCCTGACAGGGTGCGGTTCAGGGGGGATATATGGCCAGCATTGCAAGCACATCGTCGCAGCCCAAGGGGATTGCGCCCGACCGTTATGAACGCGTCCTGGCGGTGGCGTCCGTCATCCTGCTCGCCGTGGTGCTGACCGCGATCGGGCGGGGGCATGGGCAGTGGGGGCAGGTGCCGGGCCTCGTCTGGTTCCATCTGCTGACGATCCTGGTCGCGTTGGCGCTGACGCCGGTGATGCTGTTGCGGCAGCGCGGCGATGGGTGGCATCGCTGGCTGGGCTGGGTGTGGAGCGGCGCGCTGTTCCTGACCGCGCTCGACAGTTTCCTGCTGCACGGGCCGGGCAGCCGGTTCAGCATCATCCATATCCTGTCGATCTTCACCCTGATCCAGGTGCCGATCATCCTGCTGTCTGCGCGGCGCCATGACCTCAAGCGCCACCGTCGGTCGGTGCGCGGCATGGTGACGGGCGCGCTGCTGATCGCCGGCTTTTTCACCTTCCCGTTCGACCGCATGCTGGGCCACTGGTTGTTTGGCTGAATCTCCGTTTGAGAAAGCCGGTACCAGCCCGCGCCCCCGCCCAACCACCCGACAGGATGACACTGGATCGGGCGGTTGGGCGGGGGCGCGGGCTGGTACCGTACCCAAAAATCGCCCTTTCGCGATTTTTGAAACAGGCTCTAAGAGGCTGCCATGGATCTGACAGCGTTGATCGACGATATCGTGGCCGCCATGGCCAAAGAGACGGAGCGGGGCACGGTCGCCAGCTATATCCCCGAACTGGCGAAGGTGGATGCCGGCCAGTTCGGGATCGCCATCGCCACCGCCGACGGGCGGCTGCTGACCGGCGGCGACGCTGACACCGGCTTTTCGATCCAGTCCATTTCCAAGGTGTTCGCGCTGACGCTGGCGCTGGGCAAGGTCGGCGACCAGCTCTGGGATCGGGTCGGACGCGAGCCGTCGGGCAATGCCTTCAACTCCATCGTCCAGCTGGAGCAGGAACATGGCATCCCGCGCAATCCCTTCATCAATGCCGGGGCGATCGTGGTGGCCGACGTCAATCTGGGCGGGCATCAGCCGCGCGTGGCGATCGGCGAGATGCTGCGCTTCGTGCGCTATCTGGCCGGCGACGACGCGATCCGCATCAATGAGGAGGTCGCCGCGTCGGAAACGGCGACCGGCTATCGCAACATGGCGCTCGCCAATTACATGCGCGCCTTCAACAATGTCCGTCATCCGGTCGATCTGGTGCTGGGCAGCTATTTCCACCAATGCGCGATCGAGATGAGTTGCCGGCAACTGGCGCTGGCGGGCCGTTACCTGATGCTCGATGGGCGCCATCCCGAGGGCGGACGGGTCGTGTCGCCCAGCCGGGCGCGGCGCATCAATGCGCTGATGCTGACCTGCGGCCATTATGATGCATCGGGCGATTTTGCGTTCCGGGTCGGCATTCCCGGCAAGTCGGGCGTGGGCGGCGGCATATTGGCGATCGTGCCGGGTCGCGCGGCGATCGCAGTCTGGTCGCCCGGCCTCAACGCCAGCGGCAACAGTGCGCTTGGCACCAAAGCGCTGGAGATGCTGGCGCGGCGGACCGGCTGGTCGGTGTTCAGCCCGCCCGAAGTGCATCAGGGCTGACGCGGCGACGCGACAGTCGAAGTTCACAGTGTCGTCAGCATGGATTTGGGCCATTTGCACCGGAAACGCGCCTGCCACGCGCCACCGACGCCACAGTGGCGTAACAATCGGGGCACGGCCACGCGCCTTCGACGCGACAGTGAAGCGACAGCCAGGCGACAGCGACGCGACAGTTGCGGTCGATATGGGGCGATGTCGTGCAGGCGTTTCATCGCGGAGGATAGAACAGAGATCAGCGCAATAGGAAAGGCTGATGCCCTCAGGGCACTTCGTCCTGGCGCAGGCGGCGCAGGCGGGGGGCGGACTGGAGCTGGGCGGCTTCCTTGATGCCGACGCGCAGATCCTCGCGCGCCTGATGGATCGAGGCGATTACCGGCCCCATGGCGACGCCCAGGTCGACCAGCGCGGTTTCGGCCAGTTGCAGCGAGCTTTCGAGCGTTTCGGGCACGGCGTCGCTGGCGCCGGCCTTGTAGAGCTGGGCGGCATGATCGGCGTCGCGGGCGCGGGCGATGATCGGCAGGTCCGGCACCCAGCCGCGCACTCGCTTGGTGACGCGCACCGACAGGACCGGATCGTCCATGGTCAGGATGAGCGCGCGGGCATGGCCGAGGCGCAGACGATCGAGCATTTCCGCACGCGCGACGTCACCGAAAAGGATCGGATAGCCCAGGCGCCGGGCCTCGGCGACGACATCGGGATCGGATTCGACGACGATGAAGCGCTGGCCATGGGTCTTGAGCAGGTCGCAGACCATCTGGCCGACGCGGCCGAAACCGATGACGACGGCGGCCGCCTCGGTCTGGTCCGGTTCGGTCTCGACCCGTTCCTCGCCAATGGCATTTTCCAGCCGCTGGGCGATGTCATGGCCAAAGCGCGCGAGCAGCGGCGTGATGGTGAGGCCGATGGCGGTGACGATCTGCCAGAAGGCGGCGGTGGAGGGCAGGATCAGCTTCGCCGCCGCCGCCGCCGACAGCACGATCAGCGTGGTTTCGGAAGGGCTGGACATCAGCACGCCGACTTCCAGCGCGACGCCCTTGCGCACGCCCGAGAAATAGAGAAGCAGGCCGGTCACCAGCGTCTTGGCAACGACGACACCCAGCACGGCCAGCAGTAGGCTGGGCCAGTTGGCGAGGATGACGCGCAGGTCCAGGCTCATGCCCACGGTGATGAGGAAGACGCCGAGCGCCAGCCCCTTGAACGGCGCGGTCATCACCTCGACCTCGCCATGATAGTCGGTCTCTGCGATCAGCAGGCCCGCGAGCAGGGCGCCGACGATCGGCGACAAGCCGGCGATCGAGGTGGCGAGGCTGGAGAGGATGACGACCAGCAGGCTGGCGGCGAGGAAGACTTCCGGGCTCTTGGTACGCGCCGCCTGACGGAAGATATGGGGCAGGAAGATGCGGCCGAAGACCAGCATCACCGCGATGGTGAGGCCGCCCTTGAGCAGGGTGGTCGCCAGTTCGTTCCAGGCGGCGTCGGGGCTGGTCGCGACCGATGGCGCCAGCGCGCCGAGCATGAAGATGATCGGCACCAGCGCCAGATCCTCGAACAACAGCATCGAGAAGGCGGAGCGGCCGACCGCGCTCTGGGTGCCGACCATCGGCAGCACCACAGCGGTGGAGGACAGGGCAAGGGCAAGGCCGAGGCCGATCGCGCCGGCGGTCGGCTGCCCCAGCAGATAGAGGCCCATGGCGATGAGCGCGGCGCTGCCCAGCAATTCGGTCGCGCCGACGCCGAACACCTGCGCGCGCATGCTCCACAATCGCCGGAAGCTCAGTTCCAGACCTATGGAGAAGAGCAATAATATGACGCCCAGTTCGGCAAATGGCTCAATCGCCGCCCGGTTGGAAATGGTGACATGATAGAGCCAGGGATATTGGCCGACCAGCGAGCCAAGTCCTGCCGGACCGACGGCAAGTCCCACCAGGATGAAACCGATGACGGGACTGATGCGGAAGCGGGCGAAACCGGGAATGACCAGGCCCGCTGCGCCCAGGATGACGAGGGAGTCGCTGAAGCTCTGGGGATTGATTGCATCGGTCATGAGGCATCATTGCGGGTGACGCACGGAAATGCCAGCCTTTTGCCAAAAGAATTCCGGGCAAATTGCCGGGGACAGACGGGCTCGGACGGGCGCGGGGTGATGTGACATTTGCGTTACCGGGCTGTAATTTTCCGGACATCCCGACGCAAAATCGGCGGCGCTAGAAGGGCGGTCGGATTTGCTATGGACGAATGGTGATGGGAATGATGGCTGCGCCGCTGCAAGATGCGCCGATCAGTGCCGGGGATATCCTGATCTGGGCAAGGGTCGAGCAGGCCTTGGCCGGCAAGAATGCCGCCCTTGCGGCGCAGATCAATGCCCGCACATGCGGCCGCAGCATGAGCCCCACCGCCGATGTCGAGATTGCGTCCGAACTGGCGCGGATGGAGGAGGGGCAACTGGTCAGGCTGTGGCTGGGCGCCGACGATCCCGAACATCCGACCCGCCGGGAAATGCTGGCGCTCGATCGCCTGGCGCTGATCAGCGCCGATTTCTGATTGTCGAGAAAAGCCGCCTGGTGCGGACGATGGGACTTGAACCCATATTCCCAGGGGGAGGCGGATTTTAAGTCCGCTGCGTCTACCGATTTCGCCACGTCCGCACTGCGCCTTCCCCTGAAGGCTCAGGCGCGGCAGGTCAAGGGGCTGATCAGTCGGCGGCCTTGCCGTTCAGCCGTTCGCGCATTTCCTTGCCCGGCTTGAAATAGGGCACGCGCTTGGCCGAGACCGGCACCTGTTCGCCGGTGCGGGGATTGCGGCCGGTGCGGGCATCGCGTGCGCGGGTTGTGAAGGCGCCGAAGCCGCGCAGTTCGACCCGGCCGCCACTCGACAGGCGATCGACAATCTCGCGGAAGAAAAGATCGACGATCCTTTCCACTTCCTGCAGGCTGAGGCCCGGATTTTCTTCGCCGAGTTTCTGGATCAGTTCAGAACGGATCATAGTTCCTCCAGCACCCCTGATTTCCCCTGCCGACATTTATAAACAATTGGAAAGCTGTTGACAATCGGGGAGCAACGAAATCGTTTCGATAGGGCAAGGAAGTGGCGGACGGGCATGAAAAAGCCCGCCGGAACATGGGTTCCGGCGGGCTTTTCTTTGCCTGTTGGCAGGAAGGAAGGGATTAGCCTTCGTTCTTGGCCTTGAGCGCTTCGCCCAGGATGTCGCCCAGCGACGCGCCGCTGTCCGACGAGCCATACTGTGCAACAGCCTGCTTTTCTTCGGCAATCTGCATCGCCTTGACCGAGAAGGTCGGCTTCTTGGCGCGGTCGAAACCGGTCACCATGGCGTCGAACTTCTGACCGATCTGGAAGCGTTCCGAACGCTGTTCGTCGCGGTCGCGGCCCAGGTCGCTGCGCTTGATGAAGCCGGTGGCGCCATCTTCGCCAGCCTGGACTTCCAGGCCGCCGTCGCGAACTTCCAGAACGGTCACGGTGACGATCGCGTTCTTGTTCAGGCCGGCAGCAGCGGCGGTGGTGCCGCCAGCGGCCGGACCGCCACGCTCAAGCTGCTTCATGCCGAGGCTGATGCGCTCCTTCTCGACGTCGATGTCGAGAACGACGGCCTGAACCGTCTCGCCCTTGCGGTGCAGCGCCAGCGCGTCTTCGCCCGAGATGCCCCAGGCGATGTCCGACATGTGGACCATGCCGTCGACGTCGCCGTCCAGGCCGATGAACAGGCCGAATTCGGTCGCGTTCTTGACTTCGCCTTCGACGGTCGAGCCGATCGGGTGACGTTCTGCGAACGAATCCCACGGGTTCGACTGGGCCTGCTTGAGGCCGAGCGAGATGCGGCGCTTCTCGGGATCGACTTCGAGAACGATGACTTCCACTTCCTGGCTCGTCGAAACGATCTTGCCGGGGTGGACGTTCTTCTTGGTCCAGGACATTTCCGAAACATGGACCAGGCCTTCGATGCCCGGCTCCAGTTCGACGAACGCACCATATTCGGTGATGTTCGTGACGCGGCCCGACAGCTTCGCACCGACCGGGTACTTGGCGGCGGCGCCTTCCCACGGATCATTTTCCAGCTGCTTCATGCCGAGGCTGATGCGCTGGGTTTCGCGGTTGATGCGGATGATCTGGACACGGACGGTGTCGCCGATGTTGATCATCTCGTTCGGGTGGTTGATGCGCTTGTACGACAGGTCGGTGACGTGCAGCAGGCCATCGATGCCGCCCAGGTCAACGAACGCACCATAGTCGGTGATGTTCTTGACGACGCCTTCGATGATCTGGCCTTCGGCCAGGGTCTGGATCAGGCCCGAGCGCTGTTCGGCGCGGGTTTCTTCCAGGATGGCGCGACGCGACACGACGATGTTGCCACGACGGCGATCCATCTTGAGGATCTGGAAGGGCTGCGGGATGTCCATGAGCGGGGTGACGTCGCGAACCGGGCGGATGTCGACCTGCGAGCCGGGCAGGAAGGCGACGGCGCCGTCGAGGTCGACGGTGAAGCCACCCTTGACGCGGCCGAAGATGACCCCTTCGACGCGGGCGCTTTCGGTGAACTCGGCTTCGAGCTTGTCCCAGGCGGCTTCGCGGCGAGCGCGGTCGCGCGACAGCATGGCTTCGCCATGGGCGTTTTCGACGCGGTCGACATAGACTTCGACTTCGTCGCCGACCTTGAGGTCAGCCTTCTGGCCGGGGGCGGCGAATTCGCGCAGCGGTACGCGGCCTTCCGACTTCAGGCCGACGTCGATCAGCGCCATGTCGTTTTCGATGCCGGTGACGGTGCCCTTTACGACGCGGCCTTCAAAGCCGCCGTCTTCGCCGCCGAGAGAATCATTGAGAAGCGCGGCGAAATCGTCGCGCGAGGGGAATGCCGTAGAGGCCATGGTTGGTCCTTCACTCATCATTGCTGGCCAATCGGTTGTGTCCGATGGTCTTTGGCCAAACCACGCATGCGGCCGAATACCGCCTGCGTATCCAAGGGGTTGGGCGTTGGAACGCCAAGCCTGGAAAAGCGAAAAGGGCGCCCGGAATTTCCGCGCGCCTTATCGGGTCACACGCTTACGGGCGACCTTCAAGCTGGGCGTCCACAAGCGCGATGGCCCGCTGGACGGCGGCGTCTATAGTCAAATTGCTGGTATCTAGCAAGTCGGCGCCGTCGGCCACCTTGAGCGGGGCATGGTCGCGGCTCATGTCGCGGGTGTCGCGAGCCTGGATATCGGCGATCAGGCTGTCCATGTCGGGCTCGCCGCCATGGGCCTGCGCATCCTTGAAACGGCGTTCGGCGCGGACATGGACGCTGGCGGTGACGAAGATCTTGGCATCGGCGTCCGGCGCGATCACGGTGCCGATGTCGCGCCCGTCGAGGATGGCGCCGCCCGGCTGGGTGGCGAAGTCGCGCTGGCGCTGGACCAGCGCGTCGCGCACGCTCTGATGCACCGACACGCGCGAGGCGAGGCTGCCGACCGCTTCGCTGCGCAGCGCCGGATCTGCCAGGATGGCGTCGTCGAAGCCGCAGGCGGCCAGCGCGTCGGCCTGATGATCCGGGTCGCCGCCATTCTTCAGCACGGACAGGCCGACCGCGCGGTAGAGCAGGCCGGTGTCGAGCACCGGCAGGCTATAATGGCGCCCCAGCGCCTTGGCGATCGTGCCCTTGCCCGACGCGGCGGGGCCATCGACGGCGATGATCATGCGATGGCTCCCAGCGTCTGGAGCAGGGTGGTGAAGGTCGGGAAGCTGGTCGCGACCGGGCGCATGTCGTCGATGGTGACGCCATCGCGCGAGACCAGGCCGGCGACCGCGAAGCTCATGGCGATGCGGTGGTCGAGCCTGGTGGCGATCGGGCCGCCGCCGGGCAAAGGCTGGCCGCGGCTGCCTTCGATGATGAGGCCGTCCTCCAGTTCCTCGACCGTGACGCCGATCGCGCGCAGGCCAGTGGCCATGGTGGCGATGCGGTCCGATTCCTTGACGCGCAGTTCGTCGAGGCCGCGGAAGATGCTGCGGCCGTGCGCGAAGGCTGCCGCTACGAAGGCGACGGGATATTCGTCGATCATGCTGGGCGCGCGGGCAGGGTCGGGCTCGACGCCGTTCAGGGCGGAGGCGGTGACGACCAGGTCGCCGACCGGCTCGCCGCCGACTTCGCGGGCGTTGATGATCTCGATCGACCCGCCCATTTCGCGCAGCAGGTCGATGAGGCCCGCGCGGGTGGCGTTGAGGCCGACATTGGCGATCGTCACCCGCGATCCCGGCACCAGCAGCGCCGCGACCATCGGGAAGGCGGCCGACGAGGGGTCGCCGGGCACGACGATATTCTGCGGCTTGAGCTCGGCCTCGCCCTTGAGCGTGATGATGCGGGTGCCGTCGGCCTGGACCTCGACCTCAAGGTCCGCGCCGAAGCCCTTGAGCATGCGTTCGCTATGGTCGCGGGTCGGGATCGGTTCGACCACGCGGGTGATGCCGGGCGTGTTGAGGCCGGCGAGCAGGATTGCCGACTTCACCTGGGCCGAGGCGACCGGCAGGACATAGTCGAGCGGCACGGCCGGGCAGGCGCCGGTCATGGTCAGCGGCAGGCGATCGCCGGGGCTGGCGGTGAAGCTGGCGCCGACGCGGGAGAGCGGTTCGGTGACGCGCGCCATCGGGCGCTTGCTGAGGGACGCGTCGCCCACGAAGGTGGCGGTGATGCCATGGCTGGCGACCAGGCCCATCAGCAGGCGGGTCGAGGTGCCGCTATTGCCCATGTCGAGCGCTTCCTGCGGCTGGAGCAGGCCGCCGACGCCGACGCCATGAATATGCCAGATGCCGTCATCGTCACGGCGGATGTCGGCGCCCATGGCGCGCATCGCGGCCGCGGTGGCCAGCACATCCTCGCCCTCCAGCAGGCCTTCGACCCGGCTTTCGCCCACGGCCAGGGCGGAAAGCATCAGCGAACGGTGGGAAATGCTCTTGTCGCCCGGAACCGCGACGCTGCCGGACAGGGCAGGGGCGGCGGTGAAGGTCATCGGGCTGGGTTGGTCATTATGGCTGGTCACGGGGTATCCATCATCTTGGAACCGAAAAAATGCGCCCGGCTTTTGACAGCGCGGTTTCGCTATGGCAAGGCGCCCGACGTTTCGTGGCCGACTTCCGTCGTGCCGCGTGATTTCTGTTTGAGCATCGAAGAAGGAACAGGCCGGACATGGTGAAGGCTGAATGGGGCACGAAGCGGACCTGCCCGAAATGTGCGACTCGCTTCTATGACCTGGGCAAGGACGACCCGGTGACCTGCATCAACTGCGGCGCCGCCTGGGAGCCCGAACCGGTGCTGAAGTCGAAGCAGCCGCTGCCCTATGAAGAGGCCGCGCCCAAGAAGGTCGTGGAAACGGCCGATGGCGAGTTGGAGACGGCGGACGATGATCTGGACATCGATCTGGACGTCGATGATGACGGCGATTCGCCGGATAATGACGTCGATCTGGGCGGCGATGACGACCTGGGCGTCGATGCCGGCAATGATGACGGCGACGACGACAATTAAGTGAAAATTCTGCTTGCCAACGGGATCACCTGATCCTAGAGGCAGCGACCTCCGAGGCGCCGGACCCAACGGCGCCTCAAGATGGTACGGGGCCTTAGCTCAGCTGGGAGAGCGCCTGCATGGCATGCAGGAGGTCAGCGGTTCGATCCCGCTAGGCTCCACCAATTTTCGGAATACGAAAATGTCCGAGTGACATTTTCCCGAAAAATTCCCGAGCGCAAGCGCGGGAGGACATGCGACCGACGGCCCGTGCCGGACATGGTCTGATCCATCGGGACGCGGTTTGCGCCGTATCAGGATGGGGCCTTAGCTCAGCTGGGAGAGCGCCTGCATGGCATGCAGGAGGTCAGCGGTTCGATCCC
>NZ_JBVVOJ010000011.1:0-151549 GCF_057063145.1 Sphingobium sp. SG1
AGCCTTCCTCTACGCCGCCGCCGCCATGCTCATGCTACGCCGTTTGGCTCGGTCAGCGTGAGTTTCGAAACCGACTCTAAGACATCGTGGCCGCCGCCATATTCTAGCGCGGCATAGCGGCCCATGTTGCGGAAAATGGACCGAGCGATCGAATTTTCACTGCCGTTGATCCTCAATCCACCCGCCAAAGCTCTTTCATTGTCGGATGAACAGCGTCTGGCGGTCAGGGCGGGATCGCTCAGCCTTGCTACCTCGAATATCAGTCGATCAAGCCGCACGTTGCTGCTGTTAATGTCGAATGGCATGACCGCCCCAGCCCCCCCCCCCCCCCCCCCGTCAGGGCCAATGGAGAAGTGGAGAACCGCACATCGCTTCTCGTCCGCAAAGAAGGGTGGAGGCATCGCCTGAATCCTGGGTCCGCAAGATGACGGGACGCGTGATCCGAACCAGTGTCGCGATCAGATAATGGCCCGACGGCAGGGCAATGGTTCCCCCCGCAGGCGTTTGGTCCAGGCATGCCCTGAAGGCCGGTCCTGCGTCCTTTTGCGAACCGGCAAAAGCTGGGATGCTGTCGCACGGGCCGCGATCTGCAGGTTCTGTAGATGCAGTCCAAGCGCTACCAGAGGCAAGAAGAGCTGGCAGAAACAATGCGGCTCCGATAATCGCCAATTGGACACGGCAATAAGTCAACTTTCCAGACTTGCGGGATAGCGAGCGCTGGGGCAGGAGACGATGAGGCACGATGTTACCTTTTGGTTTCTGCATGGAGCATGACATGCTGTCGAAAATATTGAGTACGGTTCAGAAAGTGAATTATCGTCGTAAAGGTAATCAATGTCGTGCCGCACGGGATTGGCCCGGTGCGGTCAATGCCTACACAAAACATCTTGCCGAAAATAACGCCGATCAGCAAATATGGGTTCAACTGGGCCATGCCTGGAAAGAGCAGGGACAACTGGAGGAAGCTGCGAACGCTTATCAGACCGCGGTCAATCTGGACATAGATGACGCAGACGCCAACATTCACCTCGCCGACATTCTGCGCCGCTTGGACCGGGGTGAGGAGGCGCTTGTCGCCTATGAGCGGGTGAACGCCGTCGCGCCCAATGCCGAAGCTATCCGCAATATCCGGTTGCTGCGCCAGGACAGCAAGGCGACCAGCGCGCTGGAACTCGGCGAAGGAACGGTCTTTTTCGCGATCCAGGATCTATTCGGCTATCTCAAGGCGCATGTGACGATGTCCGGCATTCAGCGCGTCCAAGCCGGCATCGCGCTGCACGCCATTCAGGATGCGGCTGTTGATGTTCGTTTCATCCTTGGCAATGCGGTGGAAAGCACACTGCCGCCCGGCGAGTTCTGGATGGTCGACAATGCGCAGGTTCTACGGATCATCAAATATGCATCGGGTAAACAGGTGGATCACGATACCCTGCGCGCGCTGGTGATGACGTGCGAGGATGCGGCCGAACGCGTGCTGCCGCTGCAGGGAAGTACGATCATCCTGCTGGGAGCTTTCTGGGGTCTTGGCAACAGCGTCGGAGATTTCATCCGTTCCAAGCGAAACGGTGTCCGGATTGGTGCCTACGTATATGATATCATTCCGGTAACACATCCGGAATTCTGCGATGAAGCGTTGGTTACTGATTTTTCGATGGCGATTTGCGAGCTATGCGCGGTTGCCGATTTCATACTGACCATTTCCGATGCCTCGCGGCAAGCTCTGGGCGAATTTATTACGAAGAATGGCGGTCGCCAGATTCCGATGATGACGGTGCCGTTAGCGCATCATCTCACGCGTACCGCCGACGATGAAGTGGAATGGCCCGAGCAGTTGCGACGCGTGAAGGGCAAGCGCTACGTCGCTTATGTTTCGACCATAGAAGGCCGCAAAAATCATCTTTATGTGGTCAATGTCTGGCGGCGGCTGATGGCCGAAGGAATCGATGTTCCCGATCTGGTTTTCGTCGGACGGCATGGATGGAAGATCGGCGCGTTGACGGATGTGCTCAACGCTACCCATAATCTTGATGGTCGGCTGCACATCGCACACAATTTGTCGGACGGCGAACTGAATGCGGTTTATGAGAACTGTGAATTTTCGGTTTTCACCAGTTTCGTCGAGGGCTGGGGATTGCCGGTAGGCGAAAGTCTATACCACGGCCGCCCCTGCATCGCGTCGGATACTTCGTCTATCCCGGAAGTGGGTGGCGCCCTTGTGGATTATGTCGATCCTTTCAACATCACTCAGGGAATAGACATTTTCCGTCGGATGATCACCGATAAGGCGTATCGGGATCGCCGCACAAAGATGATCCAGGATAATTTCGTGCCTAGGACATGGCATGATGTCGGCGCGGACTTCATGGAAAAAGTGAAGATATATCAGAATATTGAAATCACGCCATTCAAGTCAAACCTCGCCGAAGGAAGCTCGCTTTCCTTCAAGGTTATTGCCGGAAGCACTGTCGATACCGGAAGATATTTTCATCTTCCCAAGAGAATATTGATAGATTCTTCATTTCTTTATGCTCCGGAAGATCATGGCATCTGGTTGCGGGGGCCAAAGCCGTCCTTTAGCATACCAACCGATATGGCTCCGGGCTCATCCGTGCTGGTATATCTGCAACTTTCCACCGCACCGGGCTCTGCCGATTGTACGCTGACCTTGTTCGATGCCGTTGCAAGTGAAGAAATGAAGTCAATCAGGATGTGGGACGTCAGCCATGGTCAGGTCATCAGGCTCATGGCCAAGGTTGATGACGAGGGGACTATCCAGCTCAAGATGGATGTAAAAGGATCCTATCCAAGATATGAGAATGACCGACGTGACTTTGTCGTAGGTCTGCGCGCTGTCGGCTATGCGAAACCGGAAAATCTTGCGGCGCGCCAAGAGCTTTACGAAGCCATGAGCTTGGTGGATCTGGCATCCTGACGCATCGAAGGCTCTGGTCGAGGCGTAGATGCGTGACAATGGACCGGAATGTACCGGTTTGCATCGATGGACGGTTGTTGAACGACGGAGGGGCCGGTACGGGGGTGGCACAATATGCCCGAACCTTGGTATCGGCCCTGCGCTTGGCGGGCAGGCCGCCGATGATCCTTGATGACGGGGGATCGCAAGCTCGCCGGTCAGATCATGGCAAGCGCATGGTAGCGCTGCGTCCGTGGCCCCGCAAAGCGGTAGCGAACGGGGAAGGATATTGGGCGCGCGATATCTTTCGCGAAGCGCATGTGTTTTTTAGTCTCTACAAAAAGCCGATGCCCCTTGACTTACCGGGCCAGCCTGGCGTCATGCACTGGACCTATCCGCTGCCGATGCGGATACGTGGCTGGCGCAACATCTATACCGTCCATGACGTGATGCCGCTTGATCCCAGCGTGCCGACCCCTGTCAACGGCCTTCGATTGCGAACCATATTGGACATGCTGCGGGCTGATGGGGGTGATTTTGTGACGGTATCGGAAGCCGCACATGCCCAGATTACGGCCGCGATGGGTTGGCCAAAGGACGAAGTGATACCCTGTCATCAGGGCGTCGATGTCGCAGGAGTGGAGCAAGGCACGCTTCCTTCCGGCCTTAAGTCGGGCGGCTATCTCCTTTATATCGGCGCCGTCGAGGCTCGCAAAAACCTTACAGGTCTTTTGGAAGCCTATCGTTCCAGCGGGTTGAGAACACCACTCGTAATTTCCGGCCCTGACGGCTTGGATGTGGCGTATATTGATGCCCTTATTCAGGCAACTCCCGGCGCAATGCGACTGGGCCTCCAGGCGCGTGATACGGTTCTTCAGCTGATTGCAAATGCACGAGCTCTGACCCTCGTATCATTGGCCGAAGGTTTTGGAGTGCCCGTCGTTGAAGCAATGGCATTGGGCACGCCTGTTCTTTCTTCCAATGTCCCGGCACTGGCGGAAATTGGCGCGGGAGCGACGCTGCAGGTCGATCCGCTTGATCCCGCGCAGTTGCGCGACGGACTGATCACTATCGATAGTCATCTTTCATTGCGTGATGAGCTTATTGCGCGCGGACTTCAAAGATCCCGATATTTTGAATTGGAGCCCTATGCACAGCGGCTTTTGAAACTGTATGGGATGGCATGACTGATACGGTATCGGCGGCCATGCGCATTGGCGTTGATGGCTATAACCTGGCTTTGCCGCAGGGAACGGGTGTCGCAACCTATGGGCGTAACTTGGCAGGGGCTATTGCGGAACTGGGCTATTCCGTTGATTTGCTGTTTGGAGTTAACATTCCCCGCAAGGTGAATGACGATCTGCGGGAATCTCTGTTTTTCGGCCAATTGGGAGCCGATCCGCCCCATCGCCTTAGCATGCGCCGACGGATGCGCCGCTGGCGTGTGCATCCCTTTGCTCATGATATGATCGAAATTCCTGTCACGGGCCGCACAGTGGCGTCGGAAGGCGGTCACCGGCTGCCGCCATTTGACCGTCTCTTCAACCGGGCAGAGCTCTACGATGTGTGCGCTCGGCACTTTCGCCGGTACAGCAAATTTATGACGGTCCGAATTCCCGATCCACCGGCAATCATGCACTGGACCTATCCGCTGCCGATCCGGTTGGCAGGCGCCCGCAACATCTACACCCTGCATGACCTGGTTCCGCTGCGTTTGCCGCGCGCCAGCCTTGAAGACAAGCGCTACTATGACAGGCTGGTGCGGGCTTGTGTCGCGCAGGCAGACCATATTGTTACCGTATCGGAAAAGTCGCGCTCTGACATCATTGATCTGATGCAGGCCGATCCTGAAAGGATCACCAACTGTTATCAGGCTAGCGACATGTCTGCGCTGCGCGATCCCGGATCGTTGCCCAATCGCCTGCACCAGCTTTTCGACCTGGAGATGAAAAAATATTTCCTGTTCTTTGGCGCGATCGAACCCAAAAAGAACCTGGGGCGCGTGATCCAGGCGTATCTGGAATCGAATGTCGATACGCCGTTCGTGATCGTGGGAGCCGAGGCCTGGCATGCCGATCGCGAACTGAAGCTGCTGGGCAATGCCCATGGCCGCAAATTGCCCGGAGTCGATCGTATCCGCCGCATCGACTATGTGCCGCGAACCCTGCTGACAGATCTTGTACACGGGGCGAAGGCCTGTCTGTTTCCGGCGCTGTATGAAGGGTTTGGTTTGCCCGCCCTGGAAGCTCTGGCTGCCGGCGTTCCGCTTCTGTCTAGCACGACTGGCGCTCTGCCCGAGGTGACGGGCGAGGCGGCTTTAGCAGTAGATCCTTATGACATCGACGCCATAGCGCATGGCATCAGACGCTTGGACATCGATGATGCCTTGCGTATCCGGCTTGCGGCCGAGGGGCTGGTCCAGGCAGACAAGTTTTCCCTTTCCACCTACGCCGGACGAATTCGCCAACTTTACCATGGGATCGCCAGACGCTAGGCGCATGGAAAGAAGCAACCTGAAATGAAACTGCCCTGTCGCAGCATTGGAGTAATGTCATGTACGTAAAGTGCCGGGGGCTGTTCATTCGCCCGCACCTGATTCTGCTGGCTGCGACGGCATTAAGTGGCTGCGCAACATTGCCTCGCAATGGGCCGACCGGCAGCCAGATTGAGCGAAGCGCTAAGCAGAACACGATCGGCTTCCAGATCGTCGATATCAATCCTAGCAACATCGGCGCATTGTCGGCGATGTCTAACTCCTCCGGGTCGCTTGCTGCACTTGCTGCAGGTGGAGAGGTCGATCAGATTGGTCCAGGGGATGTGCTTTCTATCGAAATTTATGAAGTAGGTGTTACGCTATTTGGTGGCCGAGCGACCATCGGTACTGCCAATGTGTCATCCGACAGCGATGCTGGTATCTCTGCTCAGAACGAGACACTCGGCGGCAGTGGCGTCATTGTGGATCGAGGCGGGAATATCTCGCTGCCCTATGCTGGTACCATTCCAGTAGCAGGGCTGACCACGACGGAGGTCCAGGATCGGATCGTAGCGAGATTGCGAGATAAATCGCAAAGTCCGCAGGTTATAGTGTCTTTGCGCCGGAACATCGCTAATACGGCGGTTATCATGGGGGATATCGCTAATCCGGGGCGCCTCCCATTGACGTTGGCACGGGAGCGTTTGCTCGATGCGATTGCCGAAAAGGGCGGAATTAGCCGCACCGTGCAAACAGGTTCTTCGACGGCGACTGGGACTGGCGCTCAAGATGTCATCGTTCGCTTTACCCGGCGAGGTCATGTCGCCGAGCAATCGCTCGACAGCATCGTAGCCGGTTCGCCCGACGATCTCGTACTTCTGGGGGGGGACCGGATTGAATTGATCCGTCAGCCTAGAACCTTCACCGTCTTTGGAGCGCTCGACCGGATATCTCAGATCCCGTTTGAAAGCCGCACTTTGACTCTTGCCGAAGCGCTAGCGCGCGCTGGCGGCCCCAACGATGGACGGGCGGATCCGAAATCGGTGTTCGTTTTTCGGTTAGTACCAGCAGGCGGGCTTGAAGGAGGGCAGCAGGCCCCGCAGACTCCGGTCGCCTATCGGATCAACATGATGCAGGCGCAGAATTACTTTCTGGCACAGCGTTTCGTGATGCGAGACAAAGACATGATTTACATCGGCAATGCGTCGGCGAATCAGCCTCTTAAGGTCATCCAGGCTTTCGGGCAGCTATTCTCTCCAGTGGTCGCGGTACAAAACGCGACGCGATAGGAGAAAGAAAAAGGCCCGGCAGATTTGTTGCCGGGCCTTTTTTGTTTTCATGCGGCGTGTTCTTTAACACCTGCGACGAGCAGCCAACCGACGCCATATACAAGCACCAAAGCGAGGAAAGCTGTGATCACAGTTTTAGTGCGCTCTGGATATAGCGCTTTCACAGGCATGTTTGCATCGACCACTGGAACGACAAACAATTGCTGTCGGCGAGCATCGTCCTGCGCCCGCTGCAGTGACGCTGACGCCAACTCCAGTTGCTTGCCGGCCATTTCCTGCCGGACCTTGATACCTTCATAGGCGCCTAAACCCGACGCGACGTTCCCGGGTCCATTAGAGAGTTTGGACGTTTCAGCGGCCACCTGACGGGACAAGGCTGCAACGCGGTGGCGAAGCGCCACGAGTTGCGGGCTGTTAGCACTGACCACAGATGCTACGGACGCTTCTTGAGCGCGTGCGACGGCAAGTTGCCCCTGAAGCTCGGACACGAGATCCGTTCGCGATGCGCCGGTGATCTGAGGATTGAAATCTCTCTCGTTCCGGCGGAACTGGGTAATCTGCTGCTGCACTTGCGACAGATTAGCTTCAGCTTCCTTGACGCGCCGCTCAGACATCAGGATTGCGTTAGCATAATTGCGCTGATTGAGCGTGTTGACCCGATCTTCGCTGAGCTTCAGCAATTCCTGGATGATGCGATAAGCATCCTCAGGGCGGAAGCCGCGAACCTTCAAGGTCGTAACACCGGTTTCGGTGCTTACGTCGACGTCGACCTTGCCCTTGAAATATTTCTCAAGCTGCTCTGGAGTGGGGTTGGCGAACCAAAGACGCGAGATCAGATCGGCTTCGGGCCGACGGAAGCGCTGGCTTAGACCGATCCGAGACTCCAGGGCGTCTACCGCATCATGCGATTCCAGGTAATCTGCAACCAACATAGCGTCACGCTCAGAAGAAGCTCCGCCAACCATCGTCAAGGCTTGGCTCAAGCCGCTTGGTGCCGGAGCGGTTGTTTCCGACGTCCGGACAACGAAATGGGCCTCGGATTGATACTGATTGGCCGCTATCAGATAATAATATATCGCTACTAGAGCGGTTGGAAGCAGCACAATCAGACACCAGTTGCGATGCTTGCGCAGCCACCCGATCAGCCGAGACTGAACCGTTGGGGATGAGTGATCCAAAGTTTACACCTTATTGAAGATGGATGCGACGCCGGGTCGCTTTGATAGATGCAAGCCCGCCATATGTCAGCAACAGGCAACAACCAGCGATATAAGGTATATCGACGTAGGTATCCTTCGCTGTGTGAAACTGGCCATATCTTAAAAGTTCAAATATGGTTGTAAGGGGAAACCAAGTAAGCCACTCTTTGTATGGCTGAGGAATCCATGAAAGCTGATAGAATGCACCAGATATTGGCATCAAGACATACGTTATTGGGTGAACAAATCTTGCGACCAACTTATTGTCATGCGTCGACGCACATATCAAAAGAGAAATAGAAAAAGAAAACCAGAATAGTAATATTATTCCTATTAGAAGATAATATAATCTTGCTGGAAAATCAGCGATGCCGAAGGCTATTGTCAGTCCAATTAATGCCGTAAAGGACATTAATGTGCCGACGGCTTCGAGTAGGCCGCGTGCCAGCATCATGTCGAAAATGGTCACACGCCGATGGTAGAGAAGCGGCATATTTGATTCCAAAGCACCGTCCGCACGCGTCACCATGCCGCGAAACATGATGAAGAGTGTGTAACCGAGAATGGCGAATGGAACAGGGTGAATACCGCTATGAGGCAAACCATGGCCCATATGAAGCAAGGCAACGGCGCTTGCGAGGCTGAGAGGCTCCAGAAACACCCATAGATAGCCGATATTCTCGCGGCCATATCGAGTATGCAACTCGCGCATCAACAGCGCGCCGATAACATCTCCTTGGACCTTGAGGCCGCGCCAGAAGCCGCGATCACCCATGGATCCGGAAGTGTCTGAAATCATGTTCATGAGGGGCTTCTAACGTGATTTGGAGGCCGATAGAACAGAAATTTAGCATGGTGGCGCCGCGCCGTGGGGGCAGCGGCGCAGCGGGTGATACGCTTTAAAATACTCATGCCAGCGTTCTTACATTGTCGCTTTATCACCCGCTTTGCCTTATGGGCGAGCATATGAAGCACATCCCCTATTTTTCGAACGTTGCTGCCCGCTTCCGTCACGGATCTGCAAATGATGGGGGTATCAGGCTATTTCACCTCAACCATCTTCTCACTCAGCCCCGGCAACGTAACGAAGCGGTGATCCGCCAGCTGTGCTCCAATGCCTATCTCGGTGGAAATCGGTCCTTATGCCGGGTGTTGGGACGCTACAAAATGGTTGTTGATACCACCGATGTTGGACTGTCCAGTCACCTGCTTCTGGACGGTTATTGGGAAATGTGGATCACCGAATTGCTCGCGGCAGTGGTGAAGCCGGGCATGAAGGTTGTCGATGTCGGGGCCAATCTAGGCTATTTTACACTGCTTCTGGCCGATTTGGTCGGATCTGCAGGCGAGGTGCACGCCTTTGAGCCTAACATCGATCTGGCGCGCCGGATGACGCAGAGCTTAGCGATTAACGGGTTCGATGCAATCGCCAAGGTGCATGAGCAGGCGTTGGCGGATGTTGAAGCAGACGTATTGCTGGTTGTGCCGACCGACGAACCCAAAAATGCCCATCTGCTGCCTGCGGAACATCCGGTGTCCAATGACCAGGCAACGGAAACTCGCCTGATGCGAACCCGCAGGCTCGACAGTTATGAAGAGCTGCATGATGCGGATATCATCAAGATCGATGCCGACACATCTGAAATGGCGATCTGGAACGGTATGTCCGGTATATTGGAGCGGGGGCGCTCCCTTACCATCGTCCTTGAATTTGCGCGGGTTCGTTATGATAACCCGGGTGGATTTATCGATCAGATCCTAGCCGACGGGTTCACTATTTCTGTCATTTCGTTGGAGGGTGGCATTCAACCTATCAGTCGGGAGGCAATCCTTGCGGCTCCCCCGACAGAGGATGTGATGCTGTTACTGGTACGCTAAATCCAATTCAGCATGATATTGGATTTTGTGTAACCACGATTTTTTCTACCATGAGCTCGCCGGTGATTGGGATCAGATTAATATGAACAGGTCCGGCAGAATCGGGGAGGGGTAGGGAGATGGCGATCGGGGTATCGGGCGCCCAAAATGTCTCCTGAGATAAGCCATTCAGTTCTACTTTAATGTGAGCGGGACTAGGCATGGAAGCGACATGGATTTCCGCCTGCCCATCGGGCGAGCCTGACCAGGAAAACCATAAGGCAGCTCCCTTGCCATTGATCCGACACCCAGAATTGGTCGGCACAAGCCATCCATCGCCATGGCGCATCGCTTCGCCTGACAACATAACATCGTTGATCTCCCTAGGAAGTGACATGAGCCAAGTTCCCGGACCAGCTATACCCATCAGGTCGTCCTGTCGGCGCGGTTTGATCAATTGAGCCTTAGCAACCAAATTTTGCGCAATCTGCAGCCATGTCTGCGGCGCATAGCTATGTTCTATCGCCGCCTCAGTTGTCGCGAGCACCTTTCTGTCGAGCAAGGTAAGCACGGTTGCTGCGATGTCGTCAGCATCATGCGGGTTGAAATAGCTCGCATAGGCGCCGCCGGCTTCCGGAAGAGAGGAGACGGCCGAAACTGCGGGCACCTTGCCGTAAGACAGGGCTTCTGAAACTGGCAGACCCCAACCTTCGTAGAAACTGGGATAGAGTGAAAACAGGCAATGCTCGTACAATGTGGCAAGTCTGTCGTCAGGCACTCCGTGTAGGATTTTCACCATTTGGTTCAACTGCGGATTATCGCGCAACATCTGGTGCAAACCATCATTCAGCCAGCCACGCCCCCCCACACACACGAGATGCGGCACTGCTGCTTCACCTAATCTTTCAGCGAGTTTCAGCCAGGCGCTGAATGCTCCGATATGATTTTTGCGAGGCTCAAGCGTCGAAACCATCAAAACATAATTGCCAGGTTTCAGGCCATATTGCTGAAGGACGTCGACGCCAGCGGAGCTTTGTTTAAAATCGCCATTGAGCGAAACGACGGAAACAGCATCTGCTGCTATGGGCGCATCCCACATTGCGGACTGTTCAATCAGGTCCTGGCGGGTAGCTTGTGAAATAGCCAGGCAACCATCGACCGAATGGAGCATGGATCCAAACCAGGTTCGATAATCTCGGACCAGCGATTGCATAAACCAGTCTGGCCCAATCAGCGGGATTAGGTCAAACACCAGCGGAATGTAAATCATCGCCTTACGATCACGCGCATTGCGAACGTCGAGCAGGTAGTTTCTATCGGCCCATGACGTTCCCAGATTGATAAGAACCGCCAAGGTCGACAGTTGGATGGTAGGAGACACCGCGACGGTGCGGTACAGGCCTTCCAATTGTCTTACCCAGGCGGGATCTGTCACGTCATCGCTTTGTTTGGCTAAATGGCAAAGCGCCTGAAATTCATCATGAGGCAGAGCAATCCATCCTCGCCGAGCGCCGGAATAAAGGCAGAATATCGGTTGGATATCGGTGGGTTCATCAAGCAGAGCCAGTGATATCTCAATCTGGACCCGTTGAATGCCCGTAGGCAAGCGCCGCTGTCCAAAAAAAGCAAACAAATCGGTCACATCAAACAGGATAGCGTGTGGCGCCGCCAAGCTGAAATTGGATTTCTCTGCCGCAGTCGGATCGAGGTCGAAGACGGTAAAGGCATCCTCCCAAAAACTCGGAGATGCATCAGCACCACGATCTGGCATCAATCGCGCCAGCTCCGAGAGAGCCTGCAAATTGCCCGGGTCGCGTAGCAAGGCTTTGATAAAATATGCCGCAGCATCATTGGGCTGCCACCAAGCCTTTGCCATATGCCCCAAGTGCAGCAGCGGCTCGACGTTGTTGATCTTCAAACGAGCCGCTTCCTCGTAAGCCGCGGTCGCCCGCTCAATGGCGCCGGCCTCCTTCTCCATATGCCCAAGCTGGATCCAGAGATGGTATAAATGAGGTTCAAGAGCCAGAGCCTCACGGTAATATAGGGCTGCCTTGTTCCAATTCTGCAACGCGCGGGCGCTGTCCGCTGCCCTTATGTGGGCAGCGGTGTTTCGACGAACCGGGAAGCCATTTGATCTGGGATGAAGCGCATATTTTTTGGACACGCGGTCCAACCAAAATTTAATTCGTTGCATGCTGCACGATCTAAGCTTGGAAGGCATTCGCAGCAAATAGTTTCCGGTACAGGGTTGAGGTGGTCTCGCGTTCTTTATCAGTTTGGCGGCTAATGAGACCTGAGCGCGGGTGGGCGTAGAGCTATGTAATCACGCAGATATTCGACGAGTTATACCGACCTCCAGTGATGCTGACTCACGAGGGGGATTCCCAAGGCGCTGAATTTCTGAATCTATGGCTTCCCGTTGGAGGGCATGGCTATGGGTGCAGCGATCGGATTGCGGGACGACTTTGGCGCGGTGGGCTTGAGGCGACTGGCGCGTGCGACCAGGAGCGCGAACCAAGGGCGGCGGCTGCTGGCATTGGCGGAAATTTATGATGGTGGGAGCCGCAGCGATGCCGCGCGGATTGGCGGCGTGACGTTGCAGATCGTGCGCGACTGGGTGGTGCGCTTCAATGCCCGGGGGCCGGACGGACTCCTCGACGGGAAGGCGCCGGGCAAGTCGCCGTTGTTGAACGATGCCCAGCGTCGGGCTCTTGCGGAGATCGTTGAAAGCGGCCCGATCCCGGCGATCCATGGAGTTGTTCGCTGGCGGCTGATTGATCTGGTGCGGTGGCTCCATGGCGAGTTTGGTGTGTTCCTGACGGAAACGACTGTGGGGCGGGAGCTGAAGAAGCTGGGCTATGTCAAACTGACGGCACGCCCGCATCACCATGCCCAGAACGAATATGCGATGGAGGACTTTAAAAAGGGGGCTTTGCAGCCGAGCTGGCAAAGATCAAAGCCGCCCTCCCGCGTGGCACGCCGATAGAGGTCTGGTTCCAGGACGAGGCCCGGATCGGCCAGAAAAACAAGATCACCCGGCGCTGAGCCAGGCGTGGCACCCGGCCGTCGGCACCCAAGGACCAGAGGACGAAATCGGCCTACATCTTCGGTGCGATCTGCCCCGAACTCGGCAAGGGGGCGGGCCTGATCCTCCCGTTCTGCAACACCCAGACCATGTCGCTGCACCTGACGGAGATATCGCTCGCTATCGAGCCAGGTGCCCACGGTGTTGTGTTGATATATCAAGCCGGGTGGCACATGACCGGAAAGCTGGAAGTGCCAGAGAATATCAGCATCATTCCGCTGCCCCCGAAATGCCCCGAACTCAACCCGGTCGAAAATATCTGGCAGTTCATGCGGGATAACTGGCTGTCCAACCGGATCTTCATATCGCACGACAACATCATCGACCTTTGCTGCGAAGCCTGGAACAAGCTGGTCGATCAGCCGTGGCGCATCATGACTATCGGACGCCGTAAATGGGCGCGTGGGTCGTAATCAATGCATCTTGGTATTATCCATCGGGCCTGCGCTTTGCGGTCGGAGGCGATATCATGCTGGAACGGAGAGAATATTCATCGTGCGCTTGAGGTTGTAGGCGATGGCGGTGAGGTGGACTTGGATGGCAGCTTTGGCGAGACCTCGCCATCGCATTCGGCGCAGGCCGTAGCATCGCTTCCATGCCCCGAAGATCTTCTCGATGCGGGCGCGCACGTGATGGATCGGTTGATTCCATTCATGGAGCTTGCGGAGCGTTTCAGCTTCGTCGCGGCCCCACATGCCGGTGGCGACGATCCGGGGAATGCCGCCCTTTGCCAGCACGGCATCACAAAAGTGATTGCCGCGATAGGCGCTGTCGGCAAACACCTCACCGGGATTGTCGGGCAAGGCATCGGGACCTGCTTTGCCGTCATTGATATTGGCCGATGTGATCGACACTTCCTCTCCCAACGCGGTATCGGCATCGGCGCCAACATGGGCCTCGAAGCCGTGAACCGCCCGCTTTCCCTTGTGTTTTACCCAGCGCGCATCATCATCGTCTTCACTGGCTGAGGCAATGATGGTGGCATCGACCAGGGTTCCGGTCTTAACCGTCACTGTCTTGGCCTTGAGCTGCATGGTCACGGTTTCAAACAGGGATCGGTCAAGTTGGTGCGCGACCAGCAGTCGGCGGAATCTGACAAACGCGGTACGCTCTGGCGTCGCCTCATTCGCGGAAAACCGACAGAAGCGGCGAAACGAGGCCCGATCGTCAAGGGCCTCAGCCAGCTTCACATCGGACAGATCATACCAGATCGACAACAGGAGCGCTTTGAATTGCCAGGGGCGGCCAAGCGGGCTCACCTTTGGAGGCCGGATAAAGCGGTTCGAGAAGAACCGCGACCGTGTGCCAATCAATCAGCGATACAAGCGCATCCAGCGATGACGTCGTGCGCTCGGACCTTGAAAACCCAAACCGCTCCTGACCAATCGAACGCTGCGCCACGACCGCTCTCCTCCCTGGAAAGCCCATAGAATCAGCAATTAACGCGCCTGTCTACGCCCACCCGCACACAGGTCTCATAAATGTTCAAACAAAATATATAGCGTATATTTTTTGACACCAATTTTCCTGCATTATTCTACGGAATAATCAATATTTTTTTCTTATAATATCGTAAAAATTGATATCCTTATCATTATACTCCAAAATCTTATTATAAATCTTTTTATCTATGTCATTTATATTTATTGATTTCGATGTTTTGTTGATTCTTTTTATAGAATTAATATTTTTTTTAAGATTCATGATCTTTGCGACTTTTATACAAAATTCATCCAATTCGTCAGTAAATCCAACCACATCATATTGACCAATTGCTTTAATAGCCCAATAAATAAAATCGCAGTCATTCAATTCCGCTCTGCTAACCAGAATACTTGCGAAGTGATTTACATAATAATTTTTAATGGATTCTTGAAATGGTAGCGACATCTCAAAATCAATGCCATCTACGAATTTTCTCGCTTCAATGCAGAGAAGGTTATTCGGATCATTTTGACTGACATCGTGAATAAGATAAGAAAGCCAAGAAATTACTCTATTTACAGGATGGCGAAGAACGGTCGCATACATCCAGCCCGGATGAAGACCCTCACCATGGAACCAAATATGACCGGAAATCACGGAATGCATGCCGCCGTATTTAGTGATAAGAGTTTGGTGATCGCCGATCAAACCACCACATACCGCATTGGCGTAGCTAGCATCGGCGATACAATCATTCACCGAATGCCCGCCAGTTTTGGCGAGATGATCTATTAAAATCCTACATGTAATTCTCGAATTTTGTGTCATTTTGTTATTTTCCATAATTTATTTGCAAATATTACTTTATTTAGATAATTTATAATTAAACCATCTTCATGTATATGTTGCAGAAAATACAGTGATGGGGCATAGAAGGCTTCTTCGCCAAACTCAAGCAATGGCGCATCATCGCCACCCGACACGAAAAACGCTTCACTAACTTCCTTGGCTTCGTCAAAATCGCCAGCATCGTGCTATGTTGTCGTCACTATATTCTAGACGCTGGCCCATTACGGCATCTAGTGGATTGATTCCAACACTTGGTGCCCGCGCCGCACAGCGCCGATAATTTCGTCCGGATTAGCCCTCCAGACGAAGGGCGGCGGGTCCTGGTTATGCTCCTTGATAAAGCGGTTGATAGCGGCCTGTAGATCGACGACGAAATGAAAGATGCCGTTTTTCAACCGCCGCCTCGTGAGCTTGGCAAAAATGCCTTCGACGGCATTGAGCCACGAGCAGGACGTCGGGACAAAGTGGAAGGTCCAACGCGGATGCCTGGCCAGCCAGGCACGGACTTTGGGCTGCTTTTGGGTCGCATAATTGTCCAGGATGACGTGGATGGCCTTATCGGCGGGCATTTCGGCTTCGATGGCGTTCAGGAAGCGGATGAACTCCTGATGCCGGTGCCGCTGCATGTTGCGGCCGATCACGGAGCCATCCAGGATATTGAGAGCAGCGAACAGGGTGGTGGTCCCGTTGCGCTTGTAATCGTGCGTCATGGTTGCCCCGCGATTACGCTTAAGCGGCAAGCCCGGTTGGGTGCGGTCGAGCGCCTGGATCTGGTTCTTGTCGTCGACTGACAACACGATGGCGTGGGCAGGCGGCGAGACATAAAGCCCGACGACATCGTGCAGCTTCTCGGCAAAAGCCTTGTCGTTGGACAGCTTGAAACTGCGCCACCGATGGGACGCCAGACCGTGGTAGTGCCAGATCTTCACAACTGATGATGCCGCGATACCAATGGTTTTGGCCATCGCGCGCACCGTCCAATGCGTAGCTTCATGGCTGGGCGGTTCCAGCGTCAGCGCCACGACCTTGTCGACCAGAGCGGCATCGAGACGCGCTTTCCCCGGAGGCCGGGTCTTGTCGCGAAGCAACCCATCCACACCTTCGGCCATTAAGCGTTCCTGCCAGCGCCATACACAAGTCTTCGATTTGCCGGTCGCCGACATGATCGCCTGGGTGCCCAGGCCCTGAGCTGTCAGGAGAATAGTCCGTGCCCGCCAGACATGATTCTGGGGCGAACCGCGCGCAGCAACAATTGCTTCAAGCCGCTCGTGTCCGGTGCTGTGACCTCGATCTCGATACCCGTTCTCATGCCGCATCGTCGCACGGCACCAACAGCATGGAAATCCCTCAAATGGACTCATTCGTTCCGATCAATCCACTAGCATGGAATGGCGAGGAGGGCCGATACCGGTCCCGCCGTCAGGGTAAAAGCGCATTCGCCCTCCAGCAGCAGGCAGTCGCCCTTTTCCCATGACAAACCATTGACCTTGCCTGCGCCGTTCAGCGGCGTGAACCACAGCAGCTTGCCGTCTGGCACGCTGACACTCTGGTCTTCGTTCCAATGGACAAGATCGAGCGAGAAGGGCGCTGCGCTATCGGCAATCAGCCGGGTTTCACTACCCAGCGGCGCTTCGATCAGGACATGCTTGTAAGGGGTCAGGCGGCTGACCGCGACGCCCTCGTCCAGATGCAGTTCGCGCGGGCGGCCATAGTCGTAGAGGCGATAGGTTACGTCGGCATTCTGCTGGATTTCCACCAGCGTTACGCCCGCGCCGATCGCATGGACAGTGCCCGCCGGGATGAAGTAGCAGTCGCCCGGCTTGACCGGCTTCCAATCTATCCACTGTTCGAGCGATCCATCCTGCGCGGCGGCGCGGAAATGATCAGGGGCCATGGCCGCAGTGAGGCCAATGCCCAGCGTCGCGCCAGGTTTGCAATCGAGGATATACCAAATTTCCTCCTTGCCGCGCGCCAGCCCCTTATTACAGGCTTGCGCATCGTCGGGATGCACCTGGATCGAAAGCCGTTCGCTGGTGAAGATATATTTGACCAGCAAGGGCAGGTCGCGACCGTCGCCGTTTTCAAACCAGACTTCGCCGATCTGGCGGCCCGCGCCAGCGGCCGCGAAGATCGGCGGAAGGTCGGTTCGGCCCCATGGCTTTTCGACATAATGGGGAACAAGCTTTAGCATCGACAGGATATCCAATGACCAAGACGGAGGTTTCTCCTTAGTCAAAGCATCCCTGTCAACAGGATCCGGCGCAGATAATGGCCGTAATCCGACTTCCCCAGCTTATCCCTCGCCTGCTCCAGTTGAGGTGGTGCCGGTTTTCCGGACAGAATGCTAAGCTAATCCCGATCTGATGGATTGGTACGGGAATAAAGACGACGAGAAAGCGCTACAGCGCGGATTTCAAGGCGAAGGTGGCGTTGGAGGCGATCCGGGGTGACCTGACGCTGGCAGAACTGGCGGCCAAGCACAGTGTGCATCACACGATGATCGCGGCTTGGAAGCGTCAAGCCATCGACGGGATGGCAAGCACGTTCTCCGGGGCTGGCGATGCGGCCAAGGCTACCAGCGAGAGCGAGGTGGAAAAGCTGCACGCCAAGATCGGGCAACTGGTCGTGGAGCGGGATTTTTTAGCGAAAGCCTTCGGTCGATGAGCGTGGACGGGAGGCGGGCGATAGTCGAGCCTGCTCACCACCGTCTGTCGATCTCGGCGCAGTGCCGTCTTCTGCGGATCAGTCGCTCGTCGTATTACTACGCGCCGGTGCCGGAAACGGACGAGACGCTGGCGCTGATGACGGTGATCGACGAGACGTTCATGGAGTGCCCATGGTACGGCAGCCGCCAGATGGCGCGGCACCCGCGGCGCGCTGGCCACGAAGTCGGGCGGCGGCGGGCACGGCGCCTGATGGCGAAGATGGGCCTGTCACCGATCTACCAGCGGCCTCGCACCAGTGAACCACACCCACAGCACCGGGTCTATCCCTATCTGCTACGCAAGCTGGTGATCGCGCGGCCCAATCATGTCTGGTGCGCCGACGTGACCTATATCCCGATGCGTCGCGGGTTCCTTTACCTGGTCGCGATCATGGACTGGACAACCCGCAAGGTCTTGGCCTGGCGGCTGTCAAACACCATGGACGCCGGGTTCTGCGTCGCGGCGCTAGAGGAAGCACTGGCGCGCTTCGGCAAGCCCGAGATCTTCAACACTGACCAGGGCAGCCAGTTCACCAGCTTCGCCTTCACCAGTGTGCTGCGCGATGCCGAGGTCCGCATCAGCAGGATGGTCGGGGGCGGTGGATGGACAACGTCTTTATCGAGCGCCTCTGGCGCTCCCTGAAATACGAGTGCGTCTACCTCCACGCCTTCGAGACCGGATCGGAGCTGAAGGCTGGCCTTGGCCGGTGGATCACCTATTACAATACCCAGCGTCCGCACTCGGGCCTGGCCGGGAGAACCCCGGTCGAGGCCTATCGGCGGATCGGGCAATCAGATCATGGGGGGCATGCCCCCCATGATCTGATGATCAAGCAGGCGGCATGAACGACAACCGGGATTAGCTTAACTCCGCCGCCAAACTGTCCAAGAAGGCGGGACCACCTCAGAGCGTAACATCCTGATCTACCCGTTGCATCCCGACGCTGCCGGCATTATCCATGAGTTGCCCGAACCGGTCTGGTGGGACGAGCGGCTTTATGGATGAGAGCGAAGGGCTGTGCGAAGAAGCTTTAACGCCCGAAAAGCAGGTCCATCTCTTTGTAACCGTTCTGTGACATGTCCTTTTTTAAGGCTTGGCAAGCTTTCTGTTTTTGCCCATGACGTTCGAGACTATTGCGGGGGGCGCACCGCATACAGAAAATTGGCTCTTAAATTTCAGGCGAGATATGTCCAGCGATTCAGTGAATATCGTCCCCGTCATCCTGTCCGGTGGATCGGGCACACGCCTTTGGCCGGTTTCCAGGCCTGAGTGTCCCAAACAGCTGCTGCCTCTGACGGCGGATGAAACCATGTTACAGCTAACAGCGGTGCGTACACGAGGGTTTGAGGACGCATTGGTCGGTCATCCGATCCTGGTGTCCAACGCGCTTCACGCCGGCATCATCGACGAGCAGCTACAAAAGAGCGGCATCGCCGACTATCGGGTCATCTTGGAACCGATCGGTCGCAATACCGCGCCCGCCATCGCGCTCGCCGCCCTAGAAGCGCAAAACGATGACGCGCTGCTGGTGATGCCGAGCGATCATGTCATCGCCGATCTGCCCGCTTTTCATGAAGCAATCGCCCGCGCTCTGCCGCTGGTCGCGCAGGGCTGGCTGGTGACATTCGGGATCAAACCTGACGGGCCGGAAACCGGCTATGGCTATATCCAGATGGGCAATCTGTGCGGCGATGATGTGTATGCCGTCGCGCGCTTCGTCGAAAAGCCTGACGTCGCCAATGCGGAACGAATGCTGAACGAGGGCGATCATGCTTGGAATGCAGGCATCTTCCTGTTCCGCGCCGATGCCTATCTGGCCGCGATGGAGACGCACCAGCCCGACATGCTGAAGGCCGTCAAGACCGCAATGGCGCAGGCGAAGCGTGACGGGGCGCATATCTTTCCAGACGCTATGGCCTTCCACGCATGCCCGTCGGATTCGGTCGACTATGCGATCATGGAAAGGGAAACACAGGTGGCCTGCGTGCCAGTCAGTATGGGCTGGTCGGATGTCGGGAGCTGGGATTCCCTGCACGCCGTCAGTACCCGCTGCGCCGATGAAAATGCCGTGCTCGGCGACGCGCTGCTGCTCGGCGCGCGCAACTGCTTGGTCCATAGCGATGGGCCGCGCATCACGCTGGTCGATGTCGATGATCTTATCGTCGTCGTAGCGCAGGGTGACATCATGATCCTAAAAAGGGGTGAATCTCAGAAGGTCCGCAAGGTGACGGAGGCTCTCAAGGCCCTCGACGCCGCCAAAGCCGCCAGCTGACCCCAACCGTCTTTCTCCCATTGCAGCGGATTGCCATGACCCAAACAGTTTCCATCGCCGACCTCATGGCGCAGTCCGGCGTCGCGTTCGGCACGAGTGGCGCGCGCGGCCTTGTTTCGGCGATGACGGATCGGGTATGCTTTGCCTATACGCAGGCCTTTCTACAGCATCTTGCCATTATCGGCCAGTTCGGCCCTGGAACCCATGTCGCCATCGCAGGCGACCTGCGGCCGTCCAGTCCCCGAATCATGGCGGCTTGCGCCAAGGCGATCGAACATATGGGTGGCACGGTAGATAATTGCGGCTTCGTGCCGTCGCCTGCGGCAGCCGCCTATGGCTTCGGTCGGGGCATTCCGTCGCTGATGGTGACGGGCAGCCATATCCCCGACGACCGCAACGGCATCAAGTTCAACCGCACCGATGGCGAGGTACTGAAGGCCGACGAACAGGGCATCCGTGGGCAAATCGTCGATCTGCCCGACCTGTTCGATGGCGAGGAGATGCTGGCGCCCACCGCGCCTGACGCGCCGCTAGTGGATGCCACGATGCCCTATATTGCGCGCTATGTCGATGCGTTCGGAAGCCAAGCCCTTTCAGGCATGAGGCTAGGCGTCTACGAACATTCGGCGGTGGGGCGCGACATATTGATCGCTCTGGTCGAAGCGCTGGGCGGGGAAGCGGTGTCGCTGGGCCGTTCGAACAAATTCATCCCCGTCGACACCGAAGCCGTCCGGCCCGAGGACCAGCAACTCGCGCGGCAATGGGCGGTGGACCTGAAGCTCGACGCGATCCTATCGACCGATGGAGATTCCGACCGCCCGCTGCTGGCCGATGAAAGCGGCACCTGGATGCGCGGAGACGTGCTGGGAATATTGTGCGCGCGGGCGCTGGGTATCGGCGCAGTTGCGACGCCGGTGAGTTGCAACAGCGCGGTCGAGTTATCGGGCCTGTTCAACGCGGTGCGCCGCACCCGGATCGGATCGCCCTTTGTCATCGAAGCGATGAACGCGCTCGCGGCCGAGGGGCATAAGAGCGTGTGCGGCTATGAGGCCAATGGCGGCTTCCTGCTGGCGACGCCGGTGGCGGCGGCGGGTGGGACGCTAGGCGCGCTGCCGACGCGTGATGCGGTGTTGCCAATCCTCGCGACGCTGATCGATGCGGGGCGGCAAGGGGTGGCGCTCTCCGCTCTCTTGGCGCAGGTGCCCGCACGCTATACGTTCAGCGAGCGGTTGCCGGCCTTTCCCACGGCGCAGAGCCAGGCGCTGATTGCTTATCTGGAACACGGCAACGAGTCCGATGCCCTCGCGCGGCTGACAGCGATGTTCGGGGACATCGCGGGCGAGGCGGACAGGATCGACCGAACCGACGGGCTGCGCATCCATTTTGTCGGCGGCGACATCATACACCTACGGCCTAGCGGCAATGCGCCGGAACTGCGCTGCTACACCGAATGCGGAAGCGCGGAACGGGCGGCGGCTCTCAACGGGCAGGCGCTAGTGCTGGTGCGAGATCATTTTATTCCGGGCTGACCGGTGCAGCGCGGACGGCGAAAGCAACAGCGAGTGAGGCAATTATTCGCAATATTGCGTTTTGCAAGTCCTTACGAAATATCGGTTTTCGGGCGCATGTGGTTTGGGATGATCGCACACTATCCTATCTCCTCTTAGAGGCTGTCGTCTAATAGCGGCCTAGATTGCAAGACCTAAAGCGTAGTAGGGATGAACTTGCCAGAAGCACGGTCGCCTTGGCGGTCAACAGATGTTGCCGCATAATGGGGATTCGCGGGAGAACCTTCCAATGTGTCAGATGCACGATCCAATAACGGAAGTGCAACAGCCTCGGCGGAATGGTTCGGCCACGTCCTGGCAAGGACACCTCTACACGCCCAAGGGCGTGTGAGCTGGCAAGGTTTATGTCGTAACAGTCGCCTTTCTTTCAAAAAGCTCGCCGACACGAGCATGGCGTGCATGATAACATCGAGTTTACGCGCGACGGTGTTGATTGCCACTGAGATGTGCCCCGGGGGCGCTATAAGTTTCCACTGAGAATTGGCTCTGACTCACTTTTGCTGCTGGCGATGGTCACGCACCGATTACGCGCGCGCAGCAGGTCCGGCTTCGCTCGACCATACATCTGTCGCTTTATCAGCTTGAGACGAGTGATCTGCCCCTTAGTCTGCCCGTTTGACGGCCTGCGCCAGCAACAGCACGCCTTCGTCAGAGGTCAGCCAACCACCGTCGAACACGGCTGTGATCTTCTTGCCGCTGACAGCCGGGAATCCGAAACGGCTTGCGATATCGTCGTTCATGGCGGGTGTGGCCTGTGGCATTTTCTGTCCTGCAACAGGGCCGGCGTAGACACCCAGTTTCTAATGCAGATCAGAGGCTTGCACCACTCCCGCCCACCCGCTCGCCCGCCTCAGTAAATAAAAGTGGTTAGCCCCTCTTGCTATCAAGCGGATCAGCGGCTTATGATCCGCTGCGTCTACGGGCCTAGGGGCTTGAACAGATATAGAAAGAGCAAAATATATCCAATGGACGCTGACAGGACAAAGATTCCCCTGCTCCGTGCACTCAGGTTGGCACCCATTTATCTTCGCTGCGATTACCCGGCTTTCGTCCGGCATGTTTACTTGAGTGGCCTCGGGCGTGACCCTGAACCTGGCGTCGCGATGTCACCGCTCGACAGCCCGGAGGATGTATATGAGACCCGCGTGCGCTACATTGGCTCGGTCTTGGTAAGCGAAGAGATTCAATTGCGCGGTTATGATGCGATGGTGAACGCCGTCCCTGACATGCTGGGTTGCAGCGACCGGCAGAGGGTAGCGCAGATGGTGCAACGCGTGTTTCCAACAACACCTGCGCTGATAGCCGGAATCGGCATGCTGATGAATCATGTAAGCGAGAACAGCCGCAGGCAGGATTTGCTTCTGGCCACTGTGGCATCGGCGGGTACACGCTATTGAGCTTTATCAGCTTCGCTCAGAATTTTGAGGATGTTCTTCTCTGGCGTGCGCTTAAGGACGTGGAGCAGGGCTGCTATGTAGATGTCGGTGCGCAGCATCCGCGTATTGATTCTGTTAGTCAGGCTTTTCACGATCATGGTTGGCGCGGCATACATGTGGAACCGTCGCCCCATTATGCTGAGATGTTGCGGGATGGCCGTCCTGGCGACATTGTTCTGGAGGCGGCAGTTGGTAGCAAGCGGGGAAAGGCTGTCTTTCACAATATTCCCGACACTGGGCTGTCAACGTTTGACACGCAGGCGATGGAGCAAGCGCTAGCGCGCGGTTTCATGGTCGAGGACATCAGCGTAGACATGATTCTACTTGATGATGTCTTTGAGGGAGCCGAGGGGATAGTGCACTGGCTCAAGATCGACGTTGAAGGCTATGAGACACAAGTGATCCGAGGATGGACCTGTGTAGTCAGGCCATGGGTCCTCGTCATCGAAAGCACATCTCCCGGTCAGCAGGTGGAAACGGACCGCCAATGGGAGGCCGATGTGCTGGCCAAAGGCTATCGTTATGTATGGTTCGACGGGCTTAACCGTTTTTATGTCCACGAGGATCATGCTGAACTGGCAGAACGAATCGCCATGCCGCCCAATGTGTTCGATGAAGCTGCATTGAGTGGGGAATCGACGTCCAACTTCGCCATGCTTCTACGTCATCGGATTGAAGGGCTGGAACGGGAATTGGCCGCTCGCCCGTCTCCGGGTAAGAGCAGGGCGTAAAAACAGAGAAAATGACGCACTGCGTCATTTTCTTCATGGAGCGCTGTTGGACCGAGGTATTTACAAGTATACCTGGGGAAGCAGGAAAATGCCGACAGCATGGCTAGAATGGTGATGCGACGAGTGTGGAGTTGTAAATTCGTGGGAATCAAAAAGCTCTTTAGATTCTACAGGGATGAGACGCTGCATAAGGCAGTTGCTAGTCTTTGCACCGACATTGCTGCTCTTCGCGAGGAAACAGCGCAAATCGCGTCCTCCGTTTCCAATCTGGATGAGCAGCAGAAAGAGCTTGTTAGTGTAAAGGGCGACATTTCGTATCTTTCCAATGTCACTCGGGCTGGCCTAGATCAGGCAACTGCCGTGCGCGGCATGATCGACGACATGGAGGAGCGTTTGTCCGACATCGCTCTTGCCCACCTCACCCAGACGGGTGAATTAGGCGATACAACGATTGCAACCTTAGCTGAGGTATCGCGGCTGCGCCAAGCGCTGGGGCTAAAAGACTTGGCTGATCATACGGATGCCATTGGCTTTATCGTTCAAGGTCATGATGTCAGCAGAATCGAACCCGAAGATCCCGACGCGCTAGAGCTTACAATGGAAGAGCGCCAATCTCTTCTTATACTATCGTCCTTCTTCAAGAATTTGGTGAATTGATCTAATGCGCATTGTCTTAGACCTGCAAGCCTGTCAGACTGAAGGAAGCAAGCACCGCGGTATTGGCCGCTATTCAATTGCGCTTGCTGAGGCGATGCTACGCCGGGGCGGCCATGATTTTTTTGTTGTCCTGAACGGCGCCTTTCCCGAAGCAGCAGTGGCGGTGCGGGAACGGCTAAGCGGCTTACTCCCTGCTGATCGGATTAGAACCTACGATATCATGGACTCGAACGGCCAGGCCGCGCCCCATGGCAGTTGGCGTGAAGAGGCCAATCTGCGTCTGCGCGAAGATTTTATTACTGCACTGCGTCCTGATGCGATCCATGTAACGAGCCTATTCGAAGGGCTCGGCGACCTGTCAATTACCGACATTCCCCCCCAAGGTGATGGAATCCTGCGCGCGGTTACGCTGTACGATCTCATCCCTTATATTCATCCCGACCCTTATTTACTCTCGCCCCAAGTCCGCCGCTGGTATTATCGGCGTCTCCAGTCGCTAAAGCGCGCTGATCTTCTGTTGGCCATCTCCTCGTCCAGTCGAATGGAGGCGATCGACTATCTCGATATCTCAGGGGATCGGGTCGTCAACATCTCTTCAGCGATTGATCCAGCTTTCGTTCCTATCGGTTTATCCAGCGAGGGCGCTAAGGCGCTCCGAAAGCGGATGGGCATCACCAATCGTTTTGTCATGTATACCGGCGGGGTGGATCATAGAAAGAATTTGGAAGGATTGATTAAGGCTTATGCGCTGCTCAAGCCTGCGCTTCGGCATGGTCGCCAGCTGGCGATCATCTGTTCGATCAACGGCCCGCAAAGCGAAGCATTGCGCGCGGTCGCTAAGGAGGCCGGGCTAAGACCCGAAGAACTGGTCCTGACAGGGTTTGTGTCCGAAGAAGATCTCATCGCGCTCTATAATATGTGCGAGCTTTTCGTCTTTCCATCGCTGCATGAAGGGTTCGGCCTCCCTGCGTTAGAGGCGATGACTTGCGGCGCGCCGACTATTGGCAGCAACAGGAGCAGCATTCCTGAGGTGATTGGCCACCCCGAAGCGCTGTTTGATCCTACAGACGCACAAGCCATTGCTGACAAGATCAGGAAAGTGCTGACGGATCCTGCCTTTGCTGACATGTTACGCCGCCATGGTCTAGAGCACAGCCGTCAGTTCCATTGGGACAAGAGTGCCGAGCGCGCAATTGCCGCGATCGAGCATCTGAAGGCAGCGCAGGAACAGGATGAACGGAGCAAGCCGCGCTGCGCCGTGCCGTCATCGCAACGGTCGCGCCTTGCGCTTGTGTCACCTTTCCCACCACTCAAGTCGGGTATTGCTAAATATTCAATCGACCTGCTGCCCGAACTTTGCCGATATTATGATGTCGACCTCATAACGGACGAGGAGACGGTTCAGGACGATTGGGCAATAGCCAACTGTGACATCGTTTCGATCAAGGACTTCGAACGTCGCGCGGAAATGGATATATACCAGCGGATTGTCTATCAGTTGGGCAATTCTGAGTTCCACGCGCACATGCCCGATCTGCTTGCCCGCTATCCTGGGGTTGTGGTCCTGCACGATTTCTATCTGAGCGGAATGCAGAACTGGCGACAGTCGACGACGGCGCCAGGCGCGTTTTTCTCCGCCTTGCTTGATACGCACGGTTATTGTGCGATCCAGACCTTCGTATCAGAGGGCATCAGCGAAACGATTAGGCGATTCCCATCAAACGGTCCGGTGCTGGATGGGGCAACTGGGTTGATTGTCCATTCCCGCTGGAGTGAGGAAAGTTTAGCACAGAGCGGTATTGCCCCAGCCTTTATCCGGCGTGTCCCCCTGCCGCGTCGCCACCCGACGATGACACGGGCTGAAGCGCGCGACCGGCTCAACCTAGACGATGACGATATCCTGATCTGCTCTTTTGGCGGCACCGCGCCCGAAAAACTCAATCATGAGCTGTTCGAGGCTTTCGCTTTATCGACTACTAGCAGACTGCCGCACGTTAGGCTGGTCTATGTCGGCACGGCGGGCGGCGACTATGGTAAGGAACTGACAAGGCGTATCCGAACCAAGCAGCTGAAGCGCAAGGTATCGATGACGGGCTATGTCGACGAAAACGACTACCAAGCCTATCTTTCGGCGGCCGACATCGCGGTGCAGCTTCGTACAGATTCCCGCGGTGAAACATCAGCTGCGGCACTTGACGCGCTTAACAACGGGCTGGTGCTGATCGCCAACGCTCATGGCACGATGACGGAACTCGACCCGAATTCTCTGGTGATGATGGAGGATAAAGTCGATATCGACATCCTCGCAAAGCATCTCACTCGGCTTGTGGAAGATACTGTAGAGCGTGAGCGCCTTTCAAAGGCGGCGATTGCAGCCATGGCCGACCATCGCCTTGAAGCTGCTGGCGGGGCCTATCATGAGGCAATCGAGGCCTTCTATGCTGATCATCCGCGCGTGCGCCAGCGCCGGCTGCTGCGCTCTGCGGCTATGGACGGGCGGAGGTTACCTGCTACCCGACTTGATCTTGTGCAGTTCGCGGCAGCCGCCACACAGAATATGGCTTCGATGCGTCCGCCCCGGACTTTTGTCGATATTTCCGGAATTGTCGTCGACAGCGGACAGGAACGTGCGCGCTGGGCACTTGGCATTGTGGAAACGATGATTTTAAACGATGGTCGCCGCGACATAGAACCCGTTTATATGCGGTCCACCGAGACAATATTCCGTGCCGCGCGCTCTTTCCTAGTCGCGCATTTAGGCTGTCCGATAGACGGCATGGACGACACTCCTATCCAAGTGGCACAGGGCGACCGCTTTATTGGCCTTGATCCAACCGCTCATTCAGCTGGATCGGAAGGGGCGCGCGCACTTTTTAAGCGGTGGAAGGCACACGCTGTTCCCGTCTTCCACGCCGTTCGCATGAGCGATATTCCTTCGATGGATACATCCGGTGCGGTAGGTGATGAAAATATCATCGATCGGCTCAACTGGCTGCGCGGAATTGCCGATGCAGCCGATGAAGTGGTTACATGGTCGCAGGAGGCGGCCGAGGCGGTCAGGACAGCGTTTGACACCATTGGTTATTCCCGGCGGCGGCGCCTTTCCATCTCTTACCCTGCCCTTTCTTTGCCGGAAGGCAAGGCGGGGAAAGGACTTCCCGAACAGGATTGGCGTTTAACTTGGGAGCCAGCGCTTTCGCACTGGTTTGGCGGTGCGGACCCCCGCCTTAATACCCTGGCTGGAGAAAGGAACGGGGAGTTCATCCGGTCTACTGGGGAAACTGGAATTCTCGTCTATGGTCCTTATCTACCGCTTGCTGCAGGATCCTACGAAGTGCGCATCTGGGGTAGCGCACGCGACGTACAACCTGGCCAAGCGCATTTTGATGTGTCCTGCAACAGTGGTACCAAGACGATCGCGCGGACAGCGATACGGCCGCAAGACAAGGGGCCAATCTTGGCAAGCTTATCCATAACTCTTGACACTTCCTGCCCGGACTTGGAAGTGCGCGTGATATTGGACGCTGCGGTGGAAATGGCGTTCAGCGGCATGGATATACGAACCGCATCTGCTACTGCTGTTTTTTCAACCGCAGCCGAGTGATTCATGCATGAGGTTCTCGCGCCTCCAGTTGCCGACAATATTCTCGTCAGTATTGTGATTGAGGGTCGTGTCCCACGGGGTGGTGTAGGAACCGTCGATCTACGGCAGGATCGGGTTCAGGTCAGGCGGCCAGTGCTGGCAAGCTGACAATAGGGTCAGTCTGCATCGGACAGCACCAATTCGATCTCCCATCTTTGAATTGGGTCAGCTGACCGAGCAGTTCGCTCTCATGAAACCAACTTGAATCGCCATGTTCGTATCGGTGGTAAATGCATCGTATGCCATAACCGTGAGATACAGAGATGACCCTGGAAGACGATGCACTAATTGAACGGTCAAACATGATGATTGCTACGGTGTCCGCCATCATCCAGCCTTTTCCACGAGTTCGGAGTGTGCTATAGCTGCTTCCGGTGATTTCGTAAGTCTGTATTTTGGCTGCTAAATCAGTTGCTTAAGCGCTCGGTTAAAAATCTCTTCTGAGTCCGTGTTCATCCATCATCGTCCACATTCGTCCGGCTAGTTTCGGTATGGCGCTGCGTTGCAATGTCGCCTGTGTCTTGCAAATTTTGTCAGAAAAACGCATCATCAATCTGACAAAACTGTTGCGCTTCGTCAGAAATTCGTATACGTGCTTCTGACAAAGGACTTTGCATGCGCGGACCGGGCCTCGATCTCAGAAGTGCCATATCGCACCGAATGGTCTCCGGAGGCGTGCCTTCAGTCTGGACGCCGCAGGACTTTCTCGACCTCGGTTCTCGCCATGCCGTCGATCAAGTGCTCCATCGACTGACCCGTAATGGCGACGTTCGCAGGATTGCCCGCGGCCTCTATGACAAGCCGAAACTCAACCCCCTCACGGGCAAGCCCACGCACCCCGATCCGCGCGCCGTAATCGATGCGCTGGCTCGCCGGGACCAAGCCCGTATCCTCGTCGACGGCGTAACCGCAGCCAACGATCTGGGACTCTCCGATGCCGTCCCTGCTCGTGTCGTCGTCCACACCGACGCGAGGTTGAAGCCCATCACGCTCGGCAACCTCAAGATCGATTTCAAAACCACTGCGCCAAGCCGGCTTTATTGGGCTGGGCGGCCAGCGATGCGTGTCATTCAGGCCCTGCATTGGTTGCACGACGCCGGGGGCGATACCGATCCGGATGTTGCCAAGCGTCTGCGCAACATCTTCGCTCACCCCGATCACGGCGCCGACATCGTCAACGACCTCCAGACCGATATGCTGACGCTCCCGCTCTGGATGCAGAATATTCTGCGCGATACGATGCCGGCTACCGCGTCAGCTGACCGTCCGAAGACCAAGCGAGCATGACAATGAATCCCGCTTACGCCCAGTTCCTTGCGGCCGACCCGACGGATCGACGGGATGTGTTTATCGGCGCCGGGCAGCGGCTCGGCACAGCGCCCCAGAATATCGAGAAGGATTTCTGGGTCTGCTGGACCCTCGATGCGCTGTTCAACGGTCCGGCATCCCACGGTCCGCGCTTCCTGTTCAAAGGGGGCACGTCGCTGTCGAAGGGCTTCGGTCTAATTCAGCGCTTCTCCGAAGACATCGACATCACGGTATTTCGCGAAGACATCGGCCAAGATGCAAGCGTCCAGGCGCTGGAGGAGATGTCCGGCAAGAAACGACAGGCCAAGCTCGACGCCATCAAGGCGGCATGCCAGGCCTTCATAGGCGGAGACCTGCTCGCCCAGTTATCAGAGACGCTATTTGGTGCGGTTGGCGAGGGGATGGCGGGCGCGAAGGTCGAACTCGATCAGGACGATGAAAGCGCGCAGAGCCATCTTCTCTGGTATCCAAGCGTGACCGCCGAGTCCGATGGATACATCCGCAAAGCCGTCAAAATCGAATCCGGGGCCAAATCCGCTCTCGACCCTCACGCCCGCCATAGCGTTATTCCCTATCTCGCCGACGATCTACCAGCCCTCGATCTGACGGTCGCCAACGTGACTATCGTAGATGCGGAACGCACCTTCTGGGACAAGGTCGTCATTCTCCACGGCCTGCGTCGCTGGTTCGACGCCCGGCAGGTTCTCCGTGCGGGTGGCCAGCGCGTCTCGCGCCATTATTACGACGTGCACCAACTGATGATCGCCGGAACGGGCGCTTCAGCGATGGCTGACCCAGAGCTCGGCAGGGATTGCGTCGCGCACGCCCGGATGTTCTTTAACAGCCGCGACCTTGATCTTGCCCATGCTGAGCCCGGCAGCTTCTCCATGATGCCGACCGATGCGATGATCACTGACCTCCGTCGCGACTATGCTGCGATGGCCGGCATGATCTTCGGCGATGTGCCCGACTTCGATGCCATCCTCGCAACCGTCGAAACGCTCCAGCGCTCTTTGAATGAGCCGGCCGCCTAATTATCATGCATGGGATTGCTCTTTGTCCGAAATTTGTAGGTGTACTTCGGACAGGAGCCGCCGGATGCCAGAAAGGACACGAACCCTCGCCCGATTCAAGTCCAAGCTAATCCACCAGCGTCCAGATTCCCAATGATCTGAATGGCATAGCCCGGCCCAATGACGACCTTCTGAGGCATCTTGTTAACTGCGCAATTCGCCATCTAGGATTAGTGGTTTCACGAATGCTTCCGACCAAAATGCGTCGTTTGCCAAGCGGGCCTCGAATGGCAGCGTCTGCCATAACTAGCCATTCGCTCAGAGCGAAGCACCCCGCCAGCAGATAGCCTGAATCGCACCTGTCTCCCCCTCCATGATTCGCAAACATCAAGCTGCTCCACAAAGATCGGCACCAGGTTGATATCGGCCATATGGCCGGAGACCATGCCATTGATGACAACAACCCCGCCGGGTTTAACGGACTTCAGGCTGTGATCCCATGTCACCGTGCCTACATTGTCGATCATGGCATCGACACGGCACGGCAGCATCTTGCCATGGACGGAAGATCCTGTTCGCACCGAGCTTTTCGGCAAGCTCCGCGCCCTTGTCGCTGCGGGTCATGACCCACACCGGGATACCGGGCGCGCGTGCCGGCGGCTGGATCATCGCCGTCGACATGCAGCCTGAGCTTGGCACTTGGCCTGCGACGCATGACACTGCCAAATCCAAAGCCGACATTGCTGCCGGCCCAGGCGACAATCGCGCTGTTCACGCACGCTGCCTGACTTGCATGTTGGTCAAGACGACCGATTTCAGGAGCGGCGGCTCCATCGCGTACCGGCATACCGAGGGGGCAAAAATGTCTCTTGAAACCCGTTGGCTGCTTCCTAATTCTTCTTCGCCGGACGCCTAAACCGGGTCCGGTGGACATTGAGAGTGCCGGCTCTCTCCGGCGCATCTCATGCCCGAATTGCTCAATCAGGAGGATTTGGAAATGAGAACTGCATTCGACTTTACGCCTTATCGGCGTTCGACGGTCGGCTTCGACCGATTGTTCAACCTGCTCGAGGCAGGCGCACGCGATGAAGATGGCTATCCGCCCTTCGACATTCTGAAAGAAGGTGACGACAGCTATCGCATCACGCTGGCGGTTGCTGGCTTCCGCCCCGAGGACATCGAGGTGGTGGCTCAGCAGAACCTGCTCACCGTCACCGGTAAGCGTGCCGAAGACAACGATCAGGGCGAGTATCTGCATCGCGGCATTGCCACACGCGCATTCGAGCGGCGCTTCCAGCTTGCCGACTTCGTGGAAGCTGGCAATGCCCGTTTTGAGAACGGACTGCTGAGTATCGCGCTCAAGCGCGTTGTCCCCGAGGCAATGAAGCCGCGCCGGATCGAGATCAACGGTAGCAAAGCTGCCCCGGATCAGATCGAAGCGCCCAGGGATGAGGTCCGCGAAGCGGCCTGATCCCTGTTCAAGAGGTCTGCCGGCGCCGTTTCAAGCGGGCCGGCAGGCCGTGCCTCTTCCAGCCAGAAAAGGAGATGACCATCATGGCTTTTCGTGATCTCATTCCCTGGAGCCGGCAGGAAAACCGGCTCCCCGTCCCGGTCAGCGCCGAGCGCGGCCGCGACAGTGATACCCACCCGCTACTCTCGCTCCACCGCGAAGTGAACCGGCTGTTCGACGACGTCTTCCGCGGCTTCGGCGTGCCCGCATTAGCCGGGTTCGACCGCTCTGCCGGCTGGCCCCATGTCGAGCTCGGCGAGACTGACCAGGAAATTCGCGTCACGGTCGAACTGCCGGGTCTCGACGAGAAGGACGTCGAAATCACCGTCGAAGACGGGATCCTGACGCTTCGTGGCGAGAAGCGGTCCGAAGTCGATGACAAGGATCGTGGCTATACCGAGCGCAGCTATGGACGCTTTGAACGCCGTATCGGACTGCCCCAGGGCATCGACCGCGACCACGCCGCCGCAACTTTCCGGAACGGCGTGCTGACGGTCACCCTGCCAAAAACGGAGGCGGCGAACGAAAATGTCCGCCGCATCCCGGTCAATGGCAAGGCGGCCTGACGATCTGGCCCGGAACTTCGGTTCCGGGCCATCCGCCAACGATAACCACCCCGGACTAGGCGCGTCGAGCGCGCTACCACCAGATGCGCGAGCGGTGATCGAGCCGGTACCGCGCGCGACCAAGCGCGACCAATCAGGGCGGGCTCGGCGGTGGACAATGGTGGGTGCGGTTCGCGCCGCGCTGGCGGCCCGTTGCCGATCCCCTGACCGGATGGACCGGCGGCGGCGATCCGCTCGAGACGATCGAGCTGCGTTTTTTAGACGCAGAGACCGCAGCGAACTACTGCCGGCGCCAGGGATTGGACTTCTCGCTCCATGGCGCGCCGGGTCGCCAGCATTCGCTTCCCAGTCGCCTGCCAGCGGAACCGACGCCGGTGGTGTGCTACTGGCCAACAGGTCAGCACGCACGGTGCTGCGGCCGCTATCCGGCCGCGCTTGAAAACGCCTTGGGCTCGGGAAGCGCGGTTGGCGTCGGTATGATGGCATTTTCACATTCACCCATGATCAGAGGAGACGATTGATGCGAAAAATTCGTACAGCCGTCCTGGTCGGCGTGGCGGCGGTCGCCGCCATCGGTACCGCGCTGGCGGCGAGCCATGGCAACCATGTTATGAAGGTCGGCCTGCCGGTCGGTACGGTCGCGCGCATAGAATATGAGGGAGGTGTCGCGCCCAAGGTGACGGTCACGCCTGCCTGGAGCGTTGCACCAATCACCTGGCTCGATCCATTCGAGCCGGGCTCATTAGCTCTGTTCGATCGCATCGCGGCCGACATGGACCGGCAGAGCGACCTGACGATGCGTCAGGCTCGCGCCTTGCCGCTCCCGGCAATGGCCGATGACGGGAAGATCGACCTGACGGCGTTGCGCAGCCTGCCTCCGGGGACGGTCAGCTACAGCTTCGTCTCGAAGACCAACGGCGGAAGCACCTGCAGCCGCAGCATTCAGGTCACCTCGCTTGGCTCGTGGCAGCCACTGAAGGTCGTGTCTAACAGCTCCGGTGACTGCCACGCAGCGCGGCCTGCAGCTGCCGCGCCCCCGAACCGAACGGACGGGATGCGCCGCACATGACGCAGCCTGCTGTCCGCCATCCCGGCAGCTCATTCAAAGCCACGTTAGTCATAAGGGAGCGGCGTGTGCGCCGCTTCCCTTGCTAGTTTTCCGTTTCTTGACTTATGCATATATCACCCAGCATCCTTTCAACCTTTATCACCCTGCTCGTCACCATCGGTCCGATCGAGACGGCGGTGGTCTTCGCCGGCCTGACGGCCGGAATTCACCGCAGCGAGCGGATCAGCCTTGCCACGCGCTCGGTCACGATAGCTGCCGGTGTGCTGCTGCTGTTCGCTGTGGCGGGCGGCGTCGTTCTTTCGCTCCTGCATATTTCGCTGCCCGCGTTCCGCGTGGCGGGCGGCGTGCTGCTGTTCCTCCAGGCGTTGACGCTCACCTTCTCCAGTCCCGGACTCTCGTCGATCAGCGAGGGCGAGCGTCGGGAAGCCGAAGGGCCTGGCGACATCGCGGTCTTTCCGCTGGCGTTTCCCTTGATCGCGGGCCCCGGCAGCCTATCGGCCGCCGTGCTCGTCATGGGCCGCACTGATAACTGGATTGAGGGCGGCAGCGTGCTCGCGATGATCGTCGCGTGCATGGTTTTAACTTGGCTCGCGATGCTCGCAGCCGACCGCCTTGTTCTGCTGCTGGGGAGCACCGGTGCCGACGTCGTGGGCCGTATGTCCGGCGTGCTTCTTGCCGGCCTCGCCGTCCAGTTCGTCTTCGACGGTCTCGCGGCCGCGCCGTTCCTGGCCGGTTGAACAGCCGCTATGCGGTCTCGTCCAGTACCCGAAGAACCCGATCGAGCATGGCGGCGTTGGAAGCAGCCTTGGGCAGTTCGCGGCGGGCAAAACGCTGAAGCGGTGCGAGGTCCCGTCGCGGCAACCGCAGCGTGATCAGGCTCTGCCCCAACGCATTCCGGGGCACGCGCTGCGCTGCCATGCCGGAGCGCAGGAAATGATCGAGGAGCCGCTTACGGTCGGCGAAGGTCCAGCCCAGCGTCTCAAGCTCATCGGGCGGCACTGACAGCAGCGCGAGCGCGAATTCCATGATGTCATCGAAGACGAGGGCGAGGCGGACCGTCCGTCCGCCTCGCCGGCGCCAGCGCTCGCCAAGACCGCCTGTCATGGGAGCGGGATGATGCTATCGACCGCACGCCATTCGGTGGGTCCGATCAGCCGGTCATGGGCGATCCGGACGGAATGGAGTGCGGCCCCGATCTCGCGGCGCCAATGGTCGAGGAAATCGAACAGCGTGGGGAAGTCGGGCGCAAGATCATATTCCTGCCATATAAACAGCTGGAGGAGCGAGGGCGCATCGGGCCGGTAGTAATGGATTTCGGCTGTGGTGAGACCGTAGCCCTCCAGCTGCGCGATGAAGCCGCGATCGCTCATTGCAACGGTCGGCTGTCAGTCCGCGGTTCATCGAGCGACCGCATCGCGGCGAAGACCTCGTCGATCGGCACTGCGCGCCTGGCGCCGGGCGGCTTTCGCATCGCCGGCTGGTCCTTCACTGCTGAACGGTCGGACGCCCAGGAGGCGAGGATGGCGCGTTTGACTTCCGGCTCCAGGCTCGGGTGATGCGCAACCTCGAAGGGATGCAAATAGCGGGAAAATGGCTGCGACATATACGTCACTCCTTTCCTTGTGTCGCTCCTTTCTCATGCGTGCGGTGTCACACGCGACTCAAGATTTTGGTGCTGATCCGAGTCGCGTCAAGAGGGAATGATGTCCGCCAAATTGCTTAAAAGGGCTGGATTCGCACTCTCCGCGGCCGAGTGCCAAAAATTTTCACTCGGCCTCTTGAACCCGAAAATCTCTTTTCCTAGTTCGCGCGAACCTGTCGTTCTGATGAACGGGAGGGCTATCACATCATTAACGCATCTGGAGGTTTTGCCATGCATTTCCGCCCCTTGCACGACCGTGTGGTCGTCCGCCGCATCGAAGCCGAGGAGAAGACCTCGGGCGGCATAATCATCCCTGACACCGCCAAGGAAAAGCCGCAGGAAGGCGAAGTCGTCGCCGTCGGAGCCGGCGCCCGCGACGACAGCGGCCAGTTGGTCGAGTTGTCCGTCAAGGCCGGCGACCGCATCCTGTTCGGCAAATGGTCGGGCACCGAGGTCAAGATCGACGGCGAGGATCTCCTCATTATGAAGGAGAGCGACATCCTTGGCGTGATCGATAACGGCGTGCCTCTCAAGCAGGCGGCCTGATCGACCGCCCTTATCCCTCGAACATTCAGGAAGGAATTTGAGAAAGGAGCAGGCAGATGACTGCCAAGGAAGTGAAGTTTGCGTCGGACGCGCGTGACCGCATGCTGCGGGGTGTGGATACGCTGGCCAACGCCGTGAAAGTGACGCTCGGTCCCAAGGGCCGCAATGTCGTGATCGAGAAGTCGTTCGGAGCGCCCCGCATCACCAAGGACGGCGTCACCGTCGCCAAGGAAATCGAGCTTGCCGACAAGTTCGAGAATATGGGCGCGCAGATGCTGCGCGAGGTCGCCAACAAGCAGAACGACAAGGCGGGCGACGGCACCACCACCGCCACCGTGCTCGCCCAGGCGATCGTGCGCGAGGGCTCGAAGGCTGTCGCCGCCGGCATGAACCCGATGGACGTCAAGCGCGGCATCGATCTCGCGGTGGGCGCGGTCGTCAAAGATCTGGAGAATCACGCCAAGAAGGTCGGCGCCAACAGTGAGATTGCGCAGGTCGCGACAATCTCGGCCAACGGCGACGAGGAAGTTGGTCGCATCCTCGCCGAGGCGATGGAGAAGGTCGGCAATGAGGGCGTGATCACGGTCGAGGAAGCGAAGAGCCTCGAAACAGAACTCGAGACGGTCGAGGGCATGCAGTTCGACCGCGGCTATCTGTCGCCCTACTTCATCACCAATGCCGAGAAGCTCAAGGTCGAGCTCGACGATCCCTACATCCTGATCCACGAGAAGAAGCTCTCTAACCTTCAGGCGCTCGTGCCCCTGCTCGAGAAGGTCGTCCAGTCCGGTCGGCCGCTGCTGATCATCGCCGAGGACGTCGAGGGCGAGGCGCTCGCGACGCTCGTCGTCAACAAGCTGCGCGGCGGCCTCAAGATAGCGGCGGTCAAAGCGCCCGGCTTCGGCGATCGCCGCAAGGCGATGCTCGAGGATATCGCCATCCTGACGGGCGGCAGCGTTGTCTCCGAGGACCTCGGCATCAAGCTTGAGAACATCACGATCAACATGCTGGGCCGCGCCAAGAAGGTGACGATCGACAAGGACAACACGACCATCATCGACGGTGTAGGCCAGAAGGACGATATCGATGGCCGCGTCGCGCAGCTGCGCCAGCAGATCGAGACCTCTACGTCCGACTATGACCGCGAGAAGCTGCAGGAGCGCGTGGCCAAGCTCGCCGGCGGTGTCGCGGTGATCCGCGTCGGCGGCGCCACCGAGGTCGAGGTCAAGGAGAAGAAGGACCGTGTCGACGACGCGCTCCATGCGACGCGGGCCGCGGTCGAAGAAGGCATCCTGCCGGGCGGCGGCATCGCGCTGCTCCGTGCGATCAAGGCGCTCGATGGTCTGAAGGCCGTCAATGACGACCAACAGTCCGGCATCGACATCATCCGCCGGGCGCTGCGTGCACCGGCGCGGCAGATCGCCGAGAATTCCGGCGAGGACGGCGCCTATATCGTCGGCAAGCTGCTCGAGAGTTCCGACTATAACTGGGGCTTCAATGCGGCCACCGCTGAGTATCAGGATCTCGTCCACGCAGGCGTGATCGATCCGGCCAAGGTCGTTCGCACCGCCCTTCAGGACGCAGCATCCGTTGCATCGCTCCTCATTACTACCGAGGCGCTAGTCGCCGAGGTGCCGAAGGAGGAGAAGGCCCCGCCGATGCCGGCGATGGACTATTGATTGGCGGGAGGCCCGGCGCGCCGGGCCTCCCGTTTTCTCCGATATACGCCTATACTTGAGGAGTCGAAAGCGCAGTTGCCGCGCAACTTCAAAGCAAGTCGGATTGCCGGTTTGCGCTTCGAGGAAGCGACCCGATTCCGCCTCGAAGGTGAGGCAATCATCAAGAGCGTGGGTGAGAAGCGAGACCAAATCATGGCGTCCATTCTCATCCAGCCTTTTCCACGAATTGAAAGCATGCTAATGCTGCCCTTGGCGAATTCGCAAGTCTATGATTTTATCGCGAAATCAACCGCTTAGCTGCCCAGCGATCAAGCTCTTCTGGCACCACTTTTCCTTCGGTGAGGAAGGAAGCAAAAACCGCCGGAAACGGCGGTTTTTTTGTGTCTATCGCAGGTCGAACCGCTGTCGATCCGCTGGCCAGCTCATCCCGCCCGAACAAAAACGCCGCCCGGTCCATGATGGACAGGACGGCGCCTATATCTTCGCAGTGCGGCCAGCCTCAGCTGCCGTTCGGGCCACCGCCCGGACCAGCGCCGCCGGCCGAGCCGGCACCCATGGCGCCCACCGCGCCGATATTGCCGAAAATCTCGTCGAACAGGCTGCGATGGCGGCCCAGCGTCGGGGTCTTGTCGCCAGTCGGCGAGATGTGCGCGACCTGCTCCAGGCCCATGCGATCGACCGCGACGACGTTGCCCGCCGGGTCGAACCGGACATGCAGGACGGTCTGCGACACCGGCTTGGGGTTGGAGAAGGCAAGCGAGCGCATGTCGCGCGACACATAATACCAGTCCTGCTCGCCGAACTGGGCGACGAAGCTGGGACGGCCCAGCGTGCCTTCGACCGAAGCACGGTTGTCGATGCCGGGCTGGACGGAGTCCACCAGCAGCTTGTCGACCTGATAGCCCTGATGCGTGCGGATGCGGGTACAGCCCGATGCGCTGATCACGATCGCGCCGAGGCCCAGAGCCAGCAGGAAACGCCCGCGGCGGGACTGGCGGCTAAACTTGCGCATGGTCTTCTCCTGCGGGGACGGGCCCGCGAACCCAAGAAACAGAAAGCCGCCATTGCATCGGGCGGCCCAGCGATCAATATGGAAATGCGCAGGCCCCGGCAAGGGGCGCACGCGCCCGCGAAGCCCGCTGGCCCACATTCCATCACGAAAAGACGGCAACCCATGTCCCAATCCCGTCCCTCCTTCCTCCAGCGCCTGCTGGGCCGCGACGATCCGAAGGCGGGCCTGATGCCGCTTTATCATGCGGTGGTGGCCGAGGGACGGCAGCCGCACTGGTATCTGCAGGGCGGTGTGCCCGATACGCTGGATGGCCGGTTCGACATGATCGTCGCGATATTGGCGCAGGTGCTGATGCGGCTGGAGGCGCTGGGCGCGGCGCAGGAGAGCGTGTGGCTGACCGAGCTGTTCGTCGACGACATGGACGGCCAGCTGCGTCAGGAAGGGATTGGCGATGTTGTCGTCGGCAAGCATATCGGCCGGATGATGAGCGCGCTGGGCGGACGACTGGCGGCCTATCGTGCGGCCTTGACGGGGGAGGGCGATCTGGAGGATGCGCTGCGCCGAAACCTGTATCGCGGTGACGCCCCGTCGACGGACGCCCTGGCCCATGTCGAGGGCGCGCTGCGCGCACGCTGGACAAGGCTGGCCTGCCTGACCCGCGACGCCTTGCTGGCTGGAGACCTTGGATGAGCGACATGATCGAATTTTCGCGCCCCGTGCGCGCCGACCAGCTGGGCAAGCTGGGTGACAGCCTGGCGACCATCAGCGCCGATGAGGGCGAGCGCGCTGCGCTGATGCGCCGTTTTGCGCTGCTGGCGCTCGACCGGCTGGAGGCGGACTATCGGCTGAGCGCGGAGGGCAGCACGATCCTGGCGCGCGGTCGGGTCCGCGCCACCCTGGCCCAGCCCTGCGTCGCCACCGGCCTGCCGGTGCCCGAGACGATCGACACCGATTTCCTGCTGCGCTTCGTACCCGAGAGCGGCGACCTGCCCGAGGGCGAGGAGCTGGAGCTGGACGCGGAGGATTGCGACACGATCGGCTATGACGGCAATGTCATCGACATGGGTGAGGCGGTGGCCGAAACCGTGGCGCTAACGATGGAGCCCTATCCGCGCGCGCCGGAGGCCGACAGCTATCTGCGCGAGGCCGGGGTACTGACCGAGGATCAGGCCAGCCCCTTTGCCGCGCTGCTGGCCATGGCCAAGGATGAAAAGGGCAAGAAGAAGGCCTGACACGCCCAACTGTTTCCCTTTCGTTCCTATGGTGGCATAAGGCCGGCCATGGACGCCCCGCCGCCCGCGCTGCGCAAGATCATCCATATCGACATGGACGCCTTTTATGCGTCGGTCGAGCAACGCGACGATCCCGGCCTGCGCGGCAAGGCGATCGCCGTGGGTGGTGGCGGCCCGCGCGGCGTGGTCGCCACCTGCAGCTATGAAGCGCGAAAATTCGGCGTGCGATCGGCTATGCCGGGTGCAAGAGCGCGGCGATTATGCCCCGAGCTGGTGTTCGTGAAACCGCGCTTCGAGGTCTATCGCAGCGTATCTGCCCAGATCCGCGCGATCTTTGCGCGCTTCACCGACATGATCCAGCCGCTCTCGCTCGACGAGGCCTATCTGGACGTGACGCAGAACAAGCCGGGCATCGCATCGGCGACGCAGGTGGCGCGGGAAATCCGGCGGCTGATCCAGGAAGAAACGGGCCTCACCGCATCGGCCGGAGTGTCCTACAACAAGCTGATCGCCAAGCTGGCGTCAGACCAGAACAAGCCCGACGGGCTGTGCGTGGTGCGGCCGGCGGAAGGCGCCGACTTCATGGCGCGCATGCCGGTGCGGCGGATTCACGGCATCGGTCCGGTTACCGCCGAACGGATGCACAAATTGGGGATCGAGACCGGCGCCGACCTGCGCGATCGCGACCTGCCCTTCCTCCAGACCCATTTCGGCAGCAGCGCGCTCTTCTATTATCGCGCCGCGCGTGGTGAGGACGATCGGCCAGTGCATGAGCGGCAGGAGCGCAAGTCGGTCAGCGTCGAGGATACCTTCTTCGAAGATCTTGTCGCCGAGGAGGCGCTGCTGCGCGAGATCGAGCGGATCGCGCAAAGCCTGTGGGCCCGGATCGAGAAGGCGCAGGCCTATGGCCGGACCGTGGTGTTGAAGGTGAAGTTCGCCGATTTCCGCATCATCACCCGGTCACGCAGCTTTGCCGCGCCGGTCCGGTCGGTCGAACAATTGGTGGATGCTGGTCGCGCGCTGCTGAAGGCGCAATTGCCGCTGCGCATGGGCGCCCGGCTGCTGGGCCTGGGCGTCCACAATCTGGAAGGCGAGGGGGAAGCGGGGGAGAGCGGCGACGCGGGCGCCCAGCTCTCCCTGCTCTGACCGTCAGAAGGGCAGCCAGGTCCGCTTTTCGCTGAACTTCATATAGCCGGCATTGACGCCGAGGCGATAACCGACGCCCAGGCGGATCGGGATCAGCACCACGCTGCCCCAGCGCAGATAGCTGGCGGTGAAGCCACCGACCAGATAGGCGGTGCCTTCGGCCGCCGGGAAACGGTGGTAGAGATCCTGACTGTCGTAGAGATTATAGACCAGGACGAAGGTGTTGGCGGCATTGCCGCCGACATCGAAGCCGATCGACGGACCAGTCCAATAGACTTCGCGCTTGCCCTCGACCTTGTGGTTGAGCGTGCCCGAACCATAGCGCAGGCCGACCACGAAGGCGCCGGACGCCTCACGCCCGGAAATATAGGCGTTGGGCCGGCCCTGATCCTTGAGGATCTTCTCGATGATGCCGGCCAGGCCCTCGGCCCCCTTGCCGAACACGCCTTCGGCCGCGCCGATCAGATCATCTTCCTGATAGGATTCGCCTGGCGCCATCGCGGCTGGCGGCGAATTGGAGGTGACCGGTGCGCCGGTGGCGGTCGCCCCGCCGGCAGCGGGCGCGGCATTATAGGTGCCAGAATCGGTCGAAGTGGCTGGCGGCGGCAGGCTGGTGTCGACACCGGGATCGGTCGGCGTGCTGTTCTGGACCGGCGGCGGCGCAAGATCGGAATCGATCGCCGTGTTGGGATCGACCGTGCGAATCTGCGCGCTGGCGACCGGCGCCAGCAGAAGCCCGCCGAGCGCCGCCATCAGGGCACCCACCCGTGCGAAGCGGGCGCCCGTGCGCCCCATGCTGCCGATCATTACCCGATACTCCCCGAAGCCCGCTCTTGAAAACATCCGTCAGATTATCCGTCGCCAAGCTGAAACGACAATGAACGAACGCCCACCGGAGTCGATTCTAAGCCAGATTGAATCCGATTGTGCAAATCCGCATGAAAAATCGCACATTTGGACCGTTGCCATGGATCAAAGCCGTCGCTATAGCCCGTCGCCTAGCCACTGCCTCCCGGTTTCCGGTAGGCAAATTCGTGCGGAGACGTGGGTGAGTGGCTGAAACCAGCGGTTTGCTAAACCGTCGTAGCCTTAAGGGGCTACCGAGGGTTCGAATCCCTCCGTCTCCGCCACCTTTACATTGATGATGATCCGGCCGCTCAGGCCGCAATATCGGCCTTTGACCGGCCGGTTGGCATGCGCGCATGCGCAAAGCGTCTGAAACGCCGCATTAACCGCACTTTTAAGCGCAATCGGACGCTCAGGACCGATGGACCTTGGCTTTCGTGCCAGCTATGCAATGCGCGCCAACAACAAAGGAAAGCCTATTCCATGAACAACAGCGACCTCGCCGACACCCTGGCTTCGGCCCACAACATCACCAAGGCCGATGCCCGCAAGCTGGTCGATGGCGTGTTTGCCGCGATCGCCGATGCTGCTGCCAAGGGCGAAGAAATCTCGCTCAACGGCTTCGGCAAGTTCAAGGTCAAGGAGTCGGCCGCCCGTGAAGGCCGCAATCCTTCGACCGGCGCGACCATCCAGATCGCTGCCTCCAAGAAGCTCGGCTTCACCCCCGCCAAGGCGGTCAAGGACAAGCTGAACGGCTGAGGAACTGGCCCGGTGCCCGCCTGATGGCGCGGCGCCGGGCTTATTCTGCCGGCGTCCTCCGGTCCCGCACGGACGGTTCGCCGCAACGCCCATTGATCCTTGGGCGAAAAACTAAAGGGTTACGCCGCGCTTCCAGATGCCGATGGCGCGTTCGTCATTCACCTCGTTCCGGGCCGGCGCCCCGCTGGCAATCGCGACGATATGCGCCAGCAGCGCATCGGCCGCGGCATCCATCCCTTCCTGCAGGACGCGTCCGGCGTCGAAATCGATCCAGCCCGGCTTGCGATCGGCCAGCGCGCTGTTTGACGCGATCTTGACCGTCGGCACCGGACTGCCGAGCGGCGTGCCGCGACCGGTCGAGAATAAGGTCAGGGTTGCGCCAGCCGCCGCCAGCGCCGTGGTCGACACGGCATCATTGCCGGGGCCTTCCAATATGGTGAGGCCGGTGCGGCTGATCCGGTCGCCATAGTCGATGACGTCGGTCACAGTGGCAATCCCGCCCTTCTGCACCGCACCCAGCGATTTTTCCTCCAGCGTGGTGATGCCGCCGGCAATATTGCCGGGGCTCGGATTTTCCGACACCGGTTCGCCATGGTCGAGGAAATAGCGTTTGAAGCGATTGACCACCTGCGTCAGCCGATCGAACACGGCCTCATTCTCGGCGCGCTGCATCAACAGCGTCTCCGCGCCGAAAATCTCCGGGATTTCGGTCAGGATCGCGCTGCCTTGCGCCTGCGCCACGGCATCGGCCATGCGGCCGATCAGCGGATTGGCGGTGAGCCCGCTCATCGCATCGGAGCCACCGCATTTGACCCCCAAACGCAGCGCCGAAAGCGGCACATCCTGTCGCTGATCCGCGCTGGCGAGATCGATCAGTTCAGCAAGCGCCGTCATGCCAGCCTCGAACTCATCACTTTCGCTCTGCGCGCGGACGGTGCGCAGCCGGGCGCGCCGATCGGGCGGAATGCGCGACAGCAGCGCATCGAGCTGATTGGACTCGCAGCCCAGCCCGAGCAGCAATACGCCGCCGGCATTGGGATTGAGCGCCAGAGAGGCGAGAATCGCGGCCGTGCCGTCCAGATCGGCGCCGAGTTGCGAGCAACCAAAGGGGTGATTGAAGGCATGGACGCCATCTATACGCCCCTCCGCCAGCGCCGCCCCCTTCATCGCCAGCCGCTCACCCAATCGGCCGACACAACCGACGGTCGGAAGAATCCAGATCTCGTTGCGGGTGCCGACACTGCCGTCGGCGCGGACATAGCCACGGAAATGCGGGACGGGTCGGTCCGTCGGGGATAGCGGCTGCAGCTGCGCGCCGGTGAAGCGATAGGCCAGTTCGCCCGAAAGCGCGGTGTGAAGATTATGGCTGTGGACATGCTCGCCGGCCAGGATAGCCCGCGTCGCCAGGCCGATCGGCGCGCGATAGCGACGGACCGACGCGTCGGCCGCAATATCGTGGAGCGCAAACTTGTGCCCGGCCGGAACCGGATCGCGCAACGGCACATCGGCCGCGCCGACGCGCACCGTCTGCCCAGCCTCCAGCGGGTGCAGCGCGACGGCGACATCATCTTCGGGCGCGACCTGAAGGGCCAGCAGCGGGGCGGTTTCGGCAAGGATCGACATGGGTTTGGAATAGGCCATTGCCAGCGTTGGCACAAGGCGGTAACCGGCGGACAAGGAGATCGCCATGCATCCGCTTACCCTGTCGCCCGACCGCCTGTTCCCCGCCGATCCCACGACCCGTTCGATCGCCCGCGCGCTCTATGCCGAGGTCGCCAACCTGCCGATCATCAGCCCGCATGGCCATACCGACCCGGCCTGGTTCGCCACCAATGCCCCCTGGTCCAACGCGACCGAACTGCTGCTGGCGCCCGACCATTATCTGTTCCGCATGCTCTATTCGCAGGGCATCGCGCTGGACGATCTGGGCGTGCCGCATCGTAGCGGCCTGCCCGATACCGATCCGCGCGCAGCATGGCGCCTGTTCGCCAGCCATTATCACCTGTTCCGGGGCACCCCGTCGAGCATGTGGCTGGACCATGTCTTTGCCGAAGTGTTCGGGCTGGACATGGCGCTGGACACGCAGAGCGCCGACCAGGTCTATGATGCGATCAACGCGGCGCTCGCCACCGACGCCTTCCGTCCACGCGCGCTGTTCGAGCGTTTCAACATCGAATTGCTGGCGACGACCGAAGGCGCGGACGACGATCTGCGTCATCATCAGGCGATCCGGGAATCCGGCTGGCAGGGGCGGGTGGTCACCACCTATCGCCCGGATTCGGTGATCGACCCCGAGCATGAGGAATTTCGCGACGCGTTGGTCCGCTTCGGCGACATGACCGGCGAGGATGTCGAAAGCTGGCAAGGCTATCTGGCCGCCCATGCCAAGCGGCGCGCCGATTTCCGCGCCATGGGTGCGACCGCGACCGACCATGGCTTTGCGACGCCGCGCACCGCCAATCTGTCGACCGTGGAGTGCGAGGCGCTGTTCGCGAAGATCGTCGGCGGCACGGCCGATGCCGACGATGCCGAACTGTTCCGCGCCCAGATGCTGACCGAAATGGCCAAGATGAGCCAGGCCGACGGCATGGTGATGCAGATCCATCCCGGTTCCTGCCGCAACCATAATGCCGCGCTGTTCCACAGCCATGGCCGCGACAAGGGCGCCGACATCCCGATGCGCACCGACTATGTCGGTGCCCTGAAGCCGATGCTGGACGTGGTCGGCAACGACGCTAACCTGACCATCATCCTCTTCACCCTGGACGAGACCACCTATGCCCGCGAACTGGCGCCGCTGGCCGGCCATTATCCGTGCCTGCGGCTGGGCCCGGCCTGGTGGTTCCATGACAGCCCGGAAGGGATGCGCCGCTTCCGCGAGATGACGACGGAGACCGCCGGCTTCTACAATACGGTCGGGTTCAACGACGACACCCGCGCCTTCCTGTCGATCCCTGCGCGGCATGATGTCGCCCGCCGCATCGACTGCGCCTTCCTGGCACGACTGGTCGCCGAACATCGGCTGGCCGACTGGGAAGCGGCCGAGCTGGCGCAGGAACTGACCGTGGGCCTGGTGCGCCGCGCCTATCGGCTCTGATCGGTCAGGCGGGGGCGGGACCGCTCGATTCCGCCTCCACCAGGCGCAGCGGCGGGGGCAGTTCGGCGGTCACGGCCTGCCCCTCGATCCGGTCGATCAGCTGCTGCGTCGCGATCCGCGCCATATCACCAAAGGGGCGCCAGATGGTGGTGAGCGCCGGCGACACGACATGCGACAGCAGGCTGCCGTCGAAGCCCACGACCGACAGCGACTGCGGAACGGCAATGCCCTTGATTCCGGCGCATTTGAGGACGCCGGCAGCCATGACGTCATTGGCGGCGAAGATCGCCGTGGGCGCAGTTGGCAGCGACAGGAAACGCTCTGCGGCGGCAAGGCCCGACTGGAAGCCATAATCGCCCTCCGCCTCGTCCAGCAAAGTGACGCCGGCGGCGGCCAGCGCCTCGACAAAGCCAGCCCGGCGCTCCTGCGCGGAAATGGCATTGGCCGGACCGCCGACCATCGCGATGCGGCGATGGCCAAGATCGAGGAGATAGCGCGCCACCTGTGCGGCCGCCTCGCGCTCGGGCGACAGGATCACATCGGCATAGCCGGTGATCGGCAGGGCCGACAGGGCAACGGCGGGGATATGCTCGCGCGCCAGCGCTTCGGGCAGGCCGGCAATGCCCGATACCGGCGGCAGCACCACCAGACCATCGGTGCGTGAGCGACGGACGAATTGCAGCACATCCTCGACCGAGGCGGCGGCATCCATCGGCGTGGGATGGACCACCAGTTCATAACCGCGCCGGCCCGCTTCGCCGACTATGCCGCGCTGCACGGCGTCGAGCACCAGCGCATTGCGGTCATTATGGACCATGCCGATCAGGAAGGAGCGGCCCATCGCGAAGGCACGGGCGCGCATGGAAGGACGGAAGTTGAGCGCTGCAATCGCCTTCTGGACGCGCTCGCGGGTTTCCGCATTGACCTTGGGCGACTGGTTGAGAACCCGTGATACCGTTCGGATCGAGACGCCCACCGCAGCGGCGACATCGGCAATGGTGGAATCGCTTCCCTGCGGACTGTCCTTTGTTGATCGCATCTTTGCGGCTAGCCACAGGGGGAGGGAAATCGCAACCTGTTTGGGCTAAGGCCCTTTCAATGGATTCCCTGCTCCCCATCGGCACCGTCGCATGATCAACGCGCGGTTCGGCACATTTCGCGGTCTGGTGCGCCTGGCCCTGTCCTATCCGCAGCTCGCGCTGGGGCAATCGGCCACGCTGCGTCCAGACCCGGCCGAGGTGCGTCGGCTGGTCTTCGTCTGCCAGGGCAATATCTGTCGCAGCGCCTTTGCCGATGTGGTGGCCAGCAAGGCCGGCGCCCGCACGGCCTCCTTCGGCCTGTCGACCACCACCGGACGACCGGCCCATGATCCGGCAATCGCGGCGGCGCAGGCCCTGGGCCATGACCTGTCTGCCCACAAGGCGCTCGACAGGACCGACTATCAGCCGCAGCCGGGCGACCTGCTGCTGGCGATGGAAGTGCGGCAACTGCATCGACTGGCTGCCGATCCGCGCCTGTCGCACCTGCCACGCCAGTTGCTCGGCACATGGACACAGCCGATAATGCCGCATCTGCACGATCCCTATGGCCTGGATGATCGCTACATGGCCTATTGCCTGCTGCGGATCGAGCAGGCGGTGACGGCGCTGGTCAGGACTTATCCCGGCGCAACGCCTTCCTGACGATCTGCCCCAGATCGCGCAGCAGCGGCCGGGGATCGCTGAAGCTGAAGACATAATAGCGCATGCGCGGGTCGAGGAAGCCCAGCAGATAGGTGGCAAGGTCGCGCCATGGGCTGGCCCGGAAGAAGGGGTCGGCGATCTTTCCGCCCATCAGCAATCGCAGCAGGCGCTTGGTTTCCGGCACCATGTAGCGGGCGCGCAGTGTATCACGGGGCAGGGGCGCCGCATCCGTTTCACCCAGCACCGCCCGGCGATAGGCTTCCCAGGCGAAATGGGCATGGCAATGGCCAGCCAGCGGCAAACTGCCCCAGAAACGACCGTTCACCTCCATCAGCCAATAATGACCGCTGGCTGCATCATAGCGATATTCGACCATGGCCGGCCCCTGCCAGCCGAGCGCCCGCAGCAATTGTTCGGACAATGCCATCTGTGGCCCGTGGCGGTCGCGCGGTTCGGCACGGCACAGGGTCGATACGCCCCCTTCGGGCGGCCATTCGTGCAGGCGGCGATGCTGGAAATGCAGCGTCGCATCGCCATCGGCCATGAACAGCATCTGTCCCAGGCCCACGCCGCTGCAATATTGCTGGATCATCGGCCAGATACCGACCGGACGATAGCGGGCGAGCAGCGCCTGCAACGCATCCGGCGTCCGCACATATTCCGCCTTGATCCATTCCAGCCCGGCCCGCTCGAGCAACGGCATAACCGCCGGCGGGTTGGCCCATTTGGCGACCAGCGGATAGGGCATGGATGCGGCATGGGCCTGGAAATCGTCGCCGGCCATCGGCTGCCAGGTTCGCGGTATCAACAGGCCCTGCGCCGATGCGACCGCGAGGGTGCGGCGCTTGTCGATCACCTGGTTGAGCGCTTCGGCGCGCGGGACCAATATATGGCAATCGCCGATCATCGGCGGCAGCAGCGCCAGATCGAGCAGATCGGTCTCCGAAATGGCGAAGACGGCGCGGGCCCCGGTCCGGGCGATCAGGTCGGGCAGCCAATCGGCCGCCGGACCTGACGGCCGATCGGTGCTGTCCGTGCAATAGCGCGATGCCGCCGCGATCCCGCTTGCCGGCCCGACGCCATGGACCGGCACGCCATGGCGGCCAAGTTCCCGGACAATGGCCAGGCTGATCGCATTTTCCAGGCCGATGACGATCGCGCAGGGCAGGCGGCTCACGCAGGCACCAGCCGATGTTCGTAGCGCCAGGTCGCCCAGGCCTGTTGCGCGACACGCAGGCCGGTGCGCAGCCGGTTGGGCGGCACGCGGGTCAGCGTGCGCGCGGGGGCATCGGCCAAGGTCGAGGAAAGATCGTGAAAGCCGGCAGGGCGTATGTCCGGCGTCGCGGCGGCAGTCCGGCATAATTGCTCGAACCGGCGCATCACCGTGCGGTTCGGGCGCATCCGATCGCGCGAGAGCATTTCGAAACTATGGGTGACGATGACGAAGGCATCATGACCTTCCTGCGCGGCGTGGCGCATGCCGGCCCGCATTTCGGCGGCCGACATGGCGCAGATCTGTGCCGGGCGGAAATGGCCGGGGCGGTCAGCAATCCCCGACACGGGCAGTTCGACCAGCCCCTGGGCGCGAACCGCGCCGATCTGGCCGGCATCCATGCTGATGCCGCAGCCCTGGCCGAGATAGGCCGGATTGACGCTGCTGTCCCAGCCGATGCCGATCGCCGCCAGCGCCCGCAGCGTGTCGTCATTGGCGCCGAAATTGCCGGCCCGAAACGCGCTGATCCGCGGGGCACCCGCCTGTTCCAGCAGGTCGCGGCCAAGGCCGAGGAGGGTGATCTGGTCGGCCAGGCTGAAATCGCCGATATTGCGGCCCTGTCGCCCTTCGGTCGGCGAATCTTTGGCCCAGGCCAGCCATTCGCTGTGCAGATGGAGCTGCACTTCATGCCCGCGACTGACGATGGCCGCGACGATGGGCTGGAGAAAGGCGGGGCCGTGGATCAACGCCGGCAGGGGATCGAGGAAGAAGACGCCCTTGAGGCCATGACGGTCCATCAGGTCCATCTGCCAGCCGATGCCGAAAGCACCGGCCGCCGTATCACCCCAGATCGACTGGCGCAGATTCTGCTCAAGACCGACGCCGCGCTGGTGCAGCGCTGCGGACAATTCGGTGTCGATGGTGATGAGCAGCGCAGTCATGATCAGTCCGATCCGGAATGGGGACGATGATAGACGGCAGAGGTTAAGGAGCCGTGATGTTTCTGACCCATGTATGGATCATTACGGCCTTTTAACGAGCTTTACCCCTTTTTTCTTGCCCTCTTGCCCGATCAGACGGCGTCGCGCCGCCCGTTCCTCATGCGAGCAGCGAAAATTCGCCATAATTTCCCTGGAAGAACAGCAGCGGCCGGTCGGGCCGTTCCACTTCCAGCGCGACCACTTCGCCCAGCACGATATAATGATCGCCGGCCTCATGCACGGCATGCAGGCTGCAATCGATCCAGGCGACGACATTGTCGATGATGGGCGATCCATTGTCGGATACGCGGTGCGACACGCCGGCGAACTTGTCGGGGCCAGGTGCGGCCAGTTGGCGGCAGAGCGGCTGCTGATCGCTGGCGAGGACATTGACGCAGAAGCGGCCGATCTGCTGGATGCGCGGCCAGCTGCCCGAGCTTTTGGCCGGGAAGAAGGCGACCAGCGGCGGATCGAGCGACACCGAGGTGAAGGAGCCGACCACCATGCCGACCGGGGCGCCATCCTCGGCGGACGCGGTAACGACGCACACGCCGGTCGGATAATGGCCCAGGACGCGGCGGAAGGTGGCACTGTCGATCATGGTTGCGCTGTTCATGCCATGGTCTTCCAGCAGACGATGGCGCAAGGCAAGCGAAACCGGTCAGAAACCAACCGGTCGTAGCGGATAGGGGCGGGGCTGGTGCCCCGCCACGATCATCAGAGCGCGATGCCGCCGGCGGCCAGCACGGCCAGCGTCAGCAGTTCCGACGCGTTGGACGACATGGTCGCGATCTGCACCGACTTTTCCATGCCGACCAGCACCGGCCCGATCATCGACGTCCCGCCCAGTTCGCGCAGCAGCTTGGCCGAGATGTTGGCCGACTGCAGCCCCGGCATGACCAGCACATTGGCCGGGCCGGACAGGCGGCTGAACGGGTAGTTCTTCATCACGGTCGGATTGAGCGCCGCGTCCGGCGTCATTTCGCCTTCATATTCGAAATCGACGTCGCGCTGGTCGAGCAACTTCACCGCGTCGCGCACATTGTCGAGGAAGGCGCCGGGCGGATTGCCGAAATTGGAATAGGAAAGGAAGGCGACGCGCGGGTCATGGCCCATGCGCCGCGCAACCGCGACCGTGCCCTCGGCAATGTCGGCCAGTTCGGACGCGGAAGGCCGTTCATGGACGGTGGTGTCGGCCAGGAAGACGGTCTTGTCCTTGGTCACCATGACATGGATGCCGAAGGGGGTGCGGCCCGCCGCCGGGTCCATCACCCGCTTCACCTCGCGCAGGGTCTGGCCATAGGGCCGGGTGACGCCGGTGATCATCGCATCGGCCACGCCCATCTTCACCAGCAGCGATCCGAAGATGTTGCGGTCGCGATTGACCATCCGCTCGCAGTCGCGACGCAGATAGCCGCGCCGCTGCAACCGGGTATAGAGAAGATCGACCATCTCGGGCACCAGCGGCGAATTGACGCTGTTGTGCAGTTCGAAGCTGTCGGGATCCCGGACACCCAGTTCCCTGAGCTTGTCGCGCACATGATCGCGGCCGACCAGCACGGGGATGCCATAGCCCAGTTCGCGGAACTGGATCGCGGCGCGCAGCACCACTTCCTCTTCCGCCTCGGCAAAGACGACCCGCTTGGGATTGGCCTTGGCGAGTTCATAGGCGCTGGTGAGAACCGAGGTGGTCGGATTGAGCCGCGCCTTCAGGGAATCGCGATAGGCGGCCATGTCGGCGATCGGCTTCTGTGCGACGCCGGTATCCATCGCCGCCTGGGCGACGGCGGCCGGCACCACCTCCATCAGGCGCGGATCGAACGGCGCGGGGATGATATAGTCGGGGCCGAAGCTGTGCGAACGGCCATAGGCCTTGGCCACTTCCTCGGGCACCTGTTCGCGCGCCAGATCGGCAATCGCCTTGGCGGCGGCCAGCTTCATCGCCTCGTTGATGCCGGTCGCCCGCACGTCGAGCGCACCGCGGAAGATGAAGGGGAAGCCCAGGACATTGTTGACCTGGTTGGGGAAGTCCGAGCGGCCGGTGGCGACGATCGCGTCGGGACGAACCGCATGGGCATCAGGCGGCAGGATTTCCGGATCGGGATTGGCCATGGCGAAGATGATCGGGTTGGCCGCCATCGACTTGACCATATCCTGCGACATGGCGCCGGCGACCGAAAGGCCGAGGAACACATCGGAGCCCTTGACCGCTTCGGTGAGGGTCCGCGCGTCGGTCTTGACCGCATGGGCCGACTTCCACTGGTTCATGCCCTCGGTGCGGCCCTGATAGATCACGCCCTTGCTGTCACACATGATGACGTTTTCGTTCGGGACGCCCAGCGCCTTGATCAGCTCGGTGCAGGAAATGGAGGCGGCACCCGCGCCGTTCACCACCACCTTCATGTCCTTCATGTCGCGACCGGTGAGCAGCGCGGCATTGATGACGCCCGCCGCCGCGATGATCGCGGTGCCATGCTGGTCGTCATGGAAGACCGGAATGTTCATCCGCTCCTTGAGCGTCGTTTCGATGACGAAGCATTCGGGCGCCTTGATATCCTCAAGGTTGATGCCGCCGAAGCTCGGCTCCATCAGTTCGACCGCGTCGATGAAGCGATCGACATCCTCGGTCTTCAGCTCGATGTCGATGGAATCGACATCGGCGAAGCGTTTGAACAGGACGGCCTTGCCCTCCATCACGGGCTTGGACGCCAGCGCGCCGAGATTGCCAAGACCCAGGATCGCCGTGCCGTTGGAGATGACCGCGACCAGATTGCCCTTGGCGGTATAATCATAGGCGGTCGCCGGATCTTCGGCGATCGCGCGCACCGGCACCGCGACGCCAGGCGAATAGGCGAGCGAGAGATCGCGCTGCGTCGCCATCGGCTTGGAGGCAATGATCTCGATCTTGCCGGGGCGGCCGGTCGCGTGGAAGAACAGCGCCTCGCGCTCGGAAAATTCCACATTTGACTTTTCGGTCATCGCGATACCCACATAATGGAACAATAGCGCCGCCCTAGCGGCAAGATTATCTTGTGGGCAAGTGCGAGAAGCGCAATTTTCCTGCCCTTTGGCGAAGCTCTGGTTTCAGCGGAGCGATCAGGCTATCCGCTTGCCCCATGGCCAATTCGACCTCCACCACCACCCAGCCTACCCCCATGATGGCACAATATTTCACCCTCAAGGCAGAGGCGCAGGATTGCCTGCTCTTCTACCGCATGGGCGATTTCTTCGAACTCTTCTTCGATGACGCCAAGATGGCGGCCGCGACGCTCGACATTGCGCTCACCAGCCGTGGCGAACATGCCGGGCAGCCGATCCCGATGTGCGGCGTGCCGGTGCATAGCGCCGAATCCTACCTGGCCCGACTGATCAAGGGCGGCCATCGCGTCGCCATCGCCGAACAGACCGAGACGCCGGCCGAGGCCAAGGCACGGGGCGGCAAGGCGCTCGTGGCACGCGCCATCGTCCGCTATGTCACCGCCGGCACGCTGACCGAGGAAACCCTGCTCGACAGCCGGCGCGACAATATGCTGGTGGCGCTCGCCCAGACCGGTGGGGAAGGCGAGCTGGGCCTGGCCGCCGCCGACATCTCGACCGGCCGGTTCGAGACGATGACGGTGCGGGCGGGCGACTTGCCCGCCGAACTCGCCCGGTTGCGGCCGAGCGAAGTGGTGATCGCCGAAGGGTCGACATTGGAGGTCGCCAACAGCCATCCGTTCGACAAGGCGGCCTTTTCCAGCACCCGTGCTGAAGACGCGCTCAAGCGCCTGTTCGCGGTTGCGACGCTGGATGGCTTTGGCCAGTTCAGTCGCGCCGAACTGGCGGTGATGGGCGGGCTGATTTCCTATCTCGATCATGCGGGGAAGGGCACGCTGCCCTTCCTGGCGCCGCCGCTCCGCAAGACCAGCGGCGCCCATGTCGCGATCGACGCGGCGACGCGCGAGAGCCTGGAAATCGTCGCGACCACCGGCGGCACGCGGGCGGGCAGCCTGCTGGGGGCGGTCGACCGGACCGTCACCGGGGCCGGCGCCCGGCTGCTGGCGCAGGATCTGTCGGCGCCGCTGATGGATGCGCCGCTGATCGACGCGCGGCTGGGCCTGGTGCAGTTGTTCCATGATGACGCGACGCTGCGCAGTCAGTTGCGTGCGGCGCTGCGGGCGCTGCCCGACATCGGCCGTGCGCTCGGCCGTGTCGCCGTGGGGCGGGGCAGTCCGCGTGACCTCGGCCAATTGCGCGACGGCCTGGGCGAAGCGCGATTGCTGCGCGAGCGGTTGGGGCGGCTGGCCGATCAGCCACTGCTGCTGACGCAATTGCTGCCGGCGCTCGACGGGCATGGCGCGCTGGTCGATGCGCTGGCGCGCGCACTGGTGCCCAGCCCGCCGACCGAAACCAATAATGGCGGCTATATCGCCGACGGCTTCGACCCGGCGCTCGACGAACTGCGTCGCCTGGCCGGTGACGGCCGCCGCGCGATCGCCGCGCTGGAGGCGCAATATCGCGAGCAGACGGGGATCAGCGCGCTCAAGATCCGCCATAATGGCGTGCTGGGCTATCATGTCGAGGTGCCGGCCCGCGCCGCCGACCAACTGATGCAGCCCGAAAGCGGCTTCACCCATCGCCAGACGCTGGCCGGGGTCGTGCGCTTCAACTCGATCGACCTGCATGAGCAGGCCGGACGGGTGGCGCAGGCCGGCGCCCATGCGCTGGTGGCGGAATCCGCCCATCTCGAAACGCTGATCGAGGCGGTGCTGGACCGCAAGGCCGACATCGCCCGCGCCGCCGATGCGCTCGCTCGATTGGACGTTGCCGCCGCACTGGCCGAACGGGCGGCCGAAGGCGGCTGGCAACGCCCCCATTTCGTGGTCGAGGATGAGGTCGGCCCCTGCCTCGACATTGTCGGCGGGCGCCATCCGGTGGTCGAGGATGCGCTGCGCGCGCAGGGCCAGCCCTTCGTCGCCAATGATTGCCGGCTGGTCGCGACCGACCGGCTATGGTTGGTCACCGGCCCGAACATGGGCGGCAAGTCGACCTTCCTGCGGCAGAATGCGCTGATCGTCATCCTGGCCCAGGCCGGCGCCTTCGTACCGGCGGAATCGGCGACGCTGACCCTGGTCGACCGGCTGTTCAGCCGGGTCGGCGCCTCCGACAATCTGGCGCGCGGCCGGTCGACCTTCATGGTCGAAATGGTCGAGACCGCGGCGATCCTGGCGCAGGCGACCGAGCATAGCTTCGTCATCCTGGACGAGGTCGGGCGTGGCACATCCACCTATGACGGGCTGGCGCTCGCCTGGGCGGTGGTCGAGGCGGTGCATGAGGTCAATCGCTGCCGCTGCCTGTTCGCCACCCATTATCATGAACTGACACGCCTGTCTGAAACGCTCGATGCGCTGTCGCTGCACCATGTGCGGGCGCGCGAATGGAAGGGCGACCTGGTGCTGCTGCACGAACTGGCCGAAGGGCCGGCCGATCGCAGCTATGGCCTGGCGGTGGCGCGGCTGGCCGGCTTGCCGCCCCTGGTGCTCAAGCGCGCCAAGGATGTGCTGGGCCGGCTGGAGGCAGGCAAGGCGAAGACCGGCGGCATTGCCGCAGGGCTGGACGACCTGCCGCTGTTCGCCAGCGTCGCGACGCAGGTCGAAGAGGTGGTCGATCCGCTGCGCGACGCACTGGATGGTATCGATGCCGACGCACTGTCCCCGCGTGAGGCACTCGATCACATATATCGTTTGAAACAACTGGCCGCCGCCAGTCACCACGAGTAGACGAGAGCCATGGTCATGCAGTTCCCCAGCCTGGGGTCGCGCCGCGCGATCATTGACCGGCGCGCGATTTCCGACAGCATCAACGCCCTGGCGCAGGAGCACAGGGGCGATCCGATCAAGCTGCGCGGGCTGATCGTCAAGGAACTGAAGGCCGCCCTGGAGCATGGCCGCGAGGATGTTGCGCGCCGGCTGGAAGCCAAGCCGACGCGCGGGCGCGAGGCGGTGACGGCCTTTGCCTTCCTGATCGACCAGATCTTGCGGCTGCTCTACGATGCCACCACCCATCATCTTTATCCCGCCGGCAACCGCAGCACCGGCGAGCGGATCGTGCTGATCGCCGTCGGCGGCTATGGCCGGGGCGAGATGGCGCCGCACAGCGATGTCGATATCGGCTTCATCACCCCCTGGAAGCCGACCGGCTGGACCGAGCAGATCATCGAATCCATGCTCTATTCGCTGTGGGATCTGGGGCTGAAGGTCGGCCACTCCAGCCGGTCGATTGACGAGACGATGCGGATGGCCAAGGCCGACCTCACCGTGCGCACCGCCCTGCTGGAAGCACGCTATGTGTGGGGCGACCGGGCGCTTTACGAGGAAGTGGCTGTCCGCTTCGACAGCGAGATCATGCAGGGCACCGCCCGCACCTTCGTCACCGAGAAGCTGGAGGAACGCGACGAGCGCCACCGCCGCATGGGCGACAGCCGCTATGTCGTCGAGCCCAATGTCAAGGAAGGCAAGGGCGGCCTGCGCGACCTGCACACGCTGTTCTGGATCGGCAAATATGTGAACCGGGTGAAATCGGTCGCCGAACTGGTCGATGTCGGCCTGTTGACGCAGAGCGAGCTGCGCCAGTTCCAGAAGGCCGAGGATTTCCTGTGGGCGGTGCGGTGTCACCTGCACATGATCACGGGGCGGGCCGAGGACCGGCTGACCTTCGACCTGCAACTGGAAACCGCGACGCGCATGCACTTCACCGCGCGGGCCGGACGATCCGGGGTCGAGCGCTTCATGCGCTATTATTTCCTCAATGCGAAGGCAGTCGGCGACCTGACCGCGGTGTTCCTGGCGCATCTGGACGACCAGCTGGCCGAGCGCGGACGCCGCTATATTCCGTCCATCTTTCGCCGGCCCAAGAAGCTGGATGGTTTCGTGCTGGATCGCGGGCGGCTGGCGCTGCCGAGTGATGATTTCTTCCAGGCCGATCCGGTCCGCCTGGTCGAGATTTTCGCCGTGGCTGACAGGCATGGGCTGCAGATTCATCCGAGCGCGATGCGCGCGGCCAGCCGCGACGCTGGCCTGATCACTGCCAAGGTGCGCAAGGACGCACGCGCCAACGCCGCCTTCATGGATGTGCTGACCAGCCCGCGCGACCCGGAAACGGTGCTGCGCTGGATGAACGAGTCCACCGTGTTCGGTCGGTTCATCCCCGATTTCCGCCGCGTCGTGGCGCAGATGCAGTTCGACATGTACCATCATTATACGGTGGACGAGCATACCATCCGCGCCGTCGGCCTGCTGGCCCGGATCGAGAAAGGCGAACTGGCGACCGATCATCCGCTGGCGACCGAGCTGATGGGCAAGATATTGTCGCGCCGGGTGCTCTATGTCGCGGTGCTGCTGCATGACATCGCCAAGGGGCGCGGCGGCGACCACAGCATATTGGGCGCGGAAGTGGCGGAGCATCTCTGCCCGCGCCTGGGCCTGACCGCCGCCGAGACCGAGACCGTCGCCTGGCTGGTGCGTTATCACCTGCTGATGTCGGCCACCGCCTTCAAGCGCGACCTGGCCGACTACAAGACCATCCTCGATTTCGTCGAAGTGGTGCAGAGCCCCGAGCGACTGCGCCTGCTGCTATGCCTGACCGTGGTCGATATCCGCGCGGTGGGGCCGGGCGTCTGGAACAGCTGGAAGCGGCAGTTGCTGGGCGACCTCTATGACGCGGCCGAAGAAGTGCTGCGCCTGGGCCACAAGCAGAAGGGCCGCAGCGAGCGGGTCGCCGCCAAGCAGGAGGCGCTGCGCGAGGCGCTGGGCATGGATGAGGCGACCTTCGCCGCCTTCAGCGGCCGCATGCCCGAAAGCTACTGGATCGCCGAACCGGACGATATCCTGGTCCATAATGCCCGGCACATATTGGAAGCGGGCGACTCCTCGCTGTCGATCGCCGCGCAATATTATCCCCAGCGTGGCGCGACTTTGGTCACCGTCTATGCGACCGACCATCCGGGCCTGTTCTACCGCATTGCCGGCGCCATCCATCTGGCTGGCGGCAATATCATCGACGCGCGCATCCATACGACGCGCGATGGCGTGGCTATCGATAATTTCCTGGTGCAGGATCCGCTGGGCGGCGCCTTCCACAGTCCCGAGCAGTTGGCGCGGATCAAGGCAGCGATCGAGGATTCCCTGTCCAACCGCCACCGCATGATCACCAAGCTGGAAGCGCGCCCGCTGCCCCGCACCCGCGCCGAAGCCTTCCGCATCGAGCCCAATGTGCTGATCGACAACAAGGCGTCGAACCGCTTCACCGTGATCGAGGTCAATGCCCGCGATCGGCCGGCGCTGCTGTTCAGCCTGGCCAATGCCCTGTTCCAGTCGAAGGTCACGGTCCACAGCGCCCATGTCGCCACCTATGGCGAGCGCGCGGTCGACACCTTCTACGTCACCGACCTCTTGGGCGGGAAGATCGAGAGCAAGGCCCGGTTGCAGACTCTGGAGCGGCGGCTGCTGGAGGCGGCCGGCGGCGAAGTGGGCGAGGCACTGGAGCGCGCCTGATCGCTACTCAGGCAATGGTCATGACGTCGCCGGGTGACAGCAAAGGCAACAGGCGCAGCATGTCGTCGCGGTCGACCGCGACGCAGCCGGCGGTCGGGCGTCCTTCGGACAGATGGAAGAAGATGGCGCTGCCCATGCCCGGCACTGGCGGCGCGTCATTATGGCCCAGGATGACGATCACGTCATAAGCGTCGTCGCTGCGCTGCAGGCTTTCGGTCGAGAAGGGCCGGGGCAGGCGCACGGGACGGTTATAGGCGGGATCGGCCGGATCGTCCGACCAGCCATCCCCCGCATGGGTCCAGCGCCAGGGCAGGGCGATGCCGGTGGCGGAGACCTTGCCGGGACGCAGCAGCACTGCGCGGATCGGCCAACTGCCCAAAGGGGTGCAGCCATCGCCTTCGCGCTTGTCGGCGGCCGCGCAGGCGCCGCTGCGGCCGATGGTGCAGGCCATGTCGAGATCGCCGAAGCGCAGTCGCCCGGCGGCGACATCGACATGGATGACACTCATAGCTGGTGGCCGGTCCGGTCGCGCTTGGTGGCGAGATAGCGTTCATTATGCGGGTTGGCCGGCAGGATGATCGGCAGTCGTTCGACCACCTCGATCCCGGCCGCCTGCAAGCCGGCGACCTTCTGCGGATTGTTGGTGAGCAAGCGCACGCCGCCAATGCCGAGCAGGTCGAGCATCCGCGCCGCGACCGAGAAGTCGCGCGCATCGATCGCGAAGCCCAGCCGCACATTGGCGTCGACCGTGTCGAAGCCCTGATCCTGCAGCGCATAGGCGCGCAGCTTGTTGACGAGGCCGATGCCCCGGCCTTCCTGGCGCAGGTAGAGCAGCACACCCCATTGGGCGTCGGCGATCTGGTGCAGCGCCTGATGCAATTGCGGGCCGCAATCGCATTTCAGGCTGCCGAACACGTCGCCGGTCAGGCATTCGCTGTGGATGCGGATGACCGGGGGCGATGCGTCACGCTTGCCGACCACCAGCGCGACATGCTCGCGCGGCTCGTCGGGGCTGCGGAAGGCGATGATCTCCGCGCTCTCGCTCGCCGATACCGGCAGGCGGGCACGGGTGGCGATGGCGAGGTGAATGGCATCGTCATAATCGCCGACATCATCGGCGCTGACTTCCGCCTCGACCGCGCCGTCGCCTTCGGTCAGGAAATAGGCGGGCAGGATACCGGCCAGCCGGGCCAGGCGCAGCGCGGTCTTGGCCGCCTGTGGCGCCGGCAGCGCGCGCGCACGGAACGGCCCCTTGAGCGGCGAGGCGAGGTCCAGCACCGGATCGGAAATCGAGGTTGCGACATCCGCGTCGATCCACGGTGCCCGTTCGATCAGTACCGGCAGGTCCGGATCGGCCGCCGCCAGCTGGTTGGCGAGCTTCAGCGTCTCGGCGCGGGCGGCGGAAATCAGGATATCGGCCTGCCCCTGCGGATCGAAATCGGCCAGCGTCACCGCATCCGCGCCCTCGATCGCCATCAGCCGGATCGCGCCATCGGGCGCGGTCAGGCGGATCGCCCAGCCGCGACGCAGCGCATCGATGGCGCGGGCAGCATCCCGCCCGTTCATCAGAAGGCGAACTCGGTGATGATCGGGATATGGTCGGACGGCTTTTCCCAGCTGCGCGCGGGTTCGACGACACGGTGGGCGACCGCCTTGTCGGCGACATCCTTGGTCATCCACATATGGTCAAGGCGACGGCCGCGATCCGACGCCGCCCAATCCTTCGCGCGATAGCTCCACCAGGTGTAGAGACGCGCCGGCGCGGGATGGAAATGACGGCCGATATCGACCCAGTCGTTCGACGCCTGCAACCGGCCCAGCAGTTCGCATTCGACCGGCGTATGGCTGACCACATCGAGCAGCTGCTTGTGGCTCCAGACGTCGCATTCCAGCGGCGCGATGTTGAAGTCGCCGGTTAGGATGGTCGGCTTGTTGTCGAGCGCGCCGGACCACTCGATCATCCGCTCGATAAAGTCGAGCTTTTGGCCGAATTTCGGATTGACCGTGCGGTCGGCGACATCGCCGCCGGCGGGGACATAGACATTCTCGATCCGCACACCATTGTCGAGGCGGATGCCGACATGGCGCGCTTCGCCATTGGCCTGCCAGTCGAACCGGTCATCCTCGTGGATCGGCACCTTGCTCATGATCGCAACGCCATGATGCATGCGCTGGCCGTTCAGCACCTGATGGACATATCCCAGGCGCCTGAACATGTCGGTGGGGAAAATCTCGTTCACCACCTTGGTTTCCTGCAGGCAGAGAATGTCGGGCGCTTCTTCGGTCAGGAAGCGTTCGACGATGTCGATCCGGGCGCGGACGCTGTTGATGTTCCAGGATGCAATCGAAAGGGTATCGGCCATGAAAAGCACCTAGGGTGCCGCGCGCCCGCGCGCAAGCGCCGGACAAAGTAAGACCCCCGCTCCGGGGGCGTGGAACGGGGGTCTCGATCGCGCCCTTGAAGCGCTTTGCGACGGGAGCGGTGTGCCGGGTAACAGGGGGGAAATCCCGGTCTGCGTCTCTCGCCGTGATCTCTATCTAGGCGATCCGATATGAGCGGCAGATGAACGATGGCAGAAAGTTTTCAGCCCATCGTTCCTGCGGCCCGCCCTAGCCGTTCGGACGGCCGCGCGGACGCGGATCGGTCCAGCGGAAGGCGGAATCGGCGACCGGTACACCATATTGCTGGTTCGACAGACGCACCGCCGTCCGGTTGTTCTGTGCGTCGAGCGCGACCCAGCCATAAAGCTCCAGCCCGGCCGGTGACGCGGGCTTGCGCTTGAAGATCATGGTGATGGTGCCGAACTCGGGCCGCTTGGGATCCTTTGCCTGCACGCTCAGCACCGTCGGGTCGCCGGTGGGCACGACGGTGCCGAATTTCGACAGATCCTTGGTCGGGTCGATCAGCGCGGCCAGCGGCGAATTGCCGATCGGCCAGCGCTGCACCTGGCGCACTTCATAGTCGATCAGGGTCAGCGCCTTGCCGTCACCCACGATCAGCAGCGGCACGCCCTTTTCATATTGGAAGCGGATCTTGCCCGGCTGTTTCAGGGTCAGCTTGCCGGTCAGCACCTGACCATTGCGGTCGGTCTGGCTGAAATCGGCGGTCAGGGTGGTGACGGCGCGGATATAGGCATTGACCTGATTGAGGTCGGACGGTGCCGCCTGCTGGGCAAGGGCATAGCCCGCCGGCACCGCAACCAGCGCGGTGGCGAGGGACAGGGCGACAGGCGCGAGGATGCGCTTCATGCAATCATCTCCGGGTTGTTCGGAAAAGGGGGCATAGGGGGTGGGGCTTGAACCCGCTGTGAACCTTGCTGTTCCATCGCAGGGAAAGGATCGATCGGAAAGACCAGACGGGGGAGAGCGGCCGTGAAATGGCTGGCTCGATCCCCCGTGCTCCCGCCTCGCCATGCCGGTCTTACCGGCGGCACCGCTCCAATTATGTTTATCGGCGCGGCAGCAGCGACGCCTGCCTAGACCGATTCGCGGACAAAAAAAAGGCTGATCCGAAGATCAGCCTGAAAAGTTTTTAGGAGAGGATGCCTGAAAGGCCTGTTCCTAATGTCCCAAAGCCCCTGTCACGACAAATGCGAAGGCAGCAAGCATGGTTGCACGGAACGCAATCGCTCAAGGAAAACAGGCATTTCGTAGCGTCAGAGCGGATTGCCATTCTCGTCACGCAGCACTTCGCGGCGGCCGACATGGTTGGGCGGGCCGACCAGCCCTTCTTCCTCCATCCGTTCGATCAGGCGTGCGGCGCTGTTGTAGCCGACTCGCAGCTGGCGCTGCAGCCAGCTGGTCGAGGCCTTCTGATTCTCGAACACCAGCTGGCAGGCCTTGCGGAACAGCTGCGCGTCCGGGCTGTCATCGCCCAGGTCCACGCCGTCGAGCGCGAAGCTGCCTTCTTCCGGCTCTTCCGTGACCGCCTGGATATAATCGGGCGCCCCCTGCGCGCGCCAATGGTCGGCAACCACGCGCACCTCATCGTCCGAAACGAAGGGACCATGAACGCGCATCAGGCCCTTGCCGCCATGCATATAGAGCATGTCGCCCTTGCCCAGCAGCTGTTCGGCGCCCTGTTCGCCCAGGATGGTGCGGCTGTCGATCTTGCTGGTCACGAAGAAGCTGATGCGGGTCGGCAGGTTCGCCTTGATGACGCCGGTGATGACGTCGACCGAGGGACGCTGGGTCGCGAGGATCAGGTGGATGCCGGCGGCGCGCGCCTTCTGCGCCAGACGCTGGATCAGGAATTCGACTTCCTTGCCCGCCGTCATCATGAGGTCGGCCAGTTCGTCGACCACCACCACGATCTGCGGCAGCGGCTGGAAATCGAGCTGCTCTTCCTCATAGATCGGCTTGCCGCTCTCGGGGTCATAGCCGGTCTGGACACGGCGGCCGAGCGGCTTGCCCTTGGCCTTCGCGGCGCGAACCTTCTCGTTGTAATTGGCGAGGTTGCGGACCGAGATCGACGCCATCATGCGATAGCGATCCTCCATCTGCTCCACCGCCCATTTGAGCGCGCGGATCGCCTTGCTCGGCTCGGTCACGACCGGGGCGAGCAGATGCGGGATGTCGTCATAGGTCGACAGTTCCAGCATCTTGGGATCGATCATGATCAGGCGCAGCTGGTCCGGCGTCATGCGGTAGAGCAGCGACAGGATCATGGCGTTGAGGCCGACCGACTTACCCGAACCGGTGGTACCCGCGATCAGCAGATGCGGCATCGGCGCCAGATCGGCGATGATCGGCTCACCCGAGATATTCTTGCCCAGGATGATCGGCAGGGTCGCTTCCGCACCGAACTGCTCGCTGGTGATGAGTTCGCGGAAGGACACGCCCTCGCGATTGGTGTTGGGCAGCTCGATGCCGATGACGGTGCGGCCGGGAATGGTGGCGACGCGCGCCGACAGCGCCGACATGTTGCGGGCGATATCGTCGGCCAGCGCGATCACGCGGCTCGCCTTGATGCCCGGTGCCGGCTCCAGCTCATACATGGTGACGACGGGACCGGGGCGAACCTCGACGATATTGCCCTTCACATGGAAGTCGTCGAGAACGCTCTCCAGCAGGCGGGCGTTGCGTTCCAGCGCCGCCTTGTCGATCTTCTGGCCCTGATTGGCGGGGATGGGGTTGAGCAGGTCGGCCGACGGCAGCGAGCTGTGGCCGAACAGATCATCCTGCGACACCGGCGCGGTCGAGCGCTGCACCGGGGCGGGCTTGGGCGCCTGGATGGTGATCGGCGGCTTGGGCTCGTTCGACACCTGCTTGCGCGGCGCGATCACCCGTTCGACCGGGCCGTCATCATCCTCGTCCAGATCGGCCGCTCCCCCCTGTCCCGCGAAGGCGAGCGAGGGGCGCGGCAGGCTGAGCCGGGGCAGGGTCGGGCGGCGGATGGTGAAGATCGGCTTTTCCAGCGCCAGGCTGCGATACCAGACGAAGAGGCCTGCCAGCATGGCCACGACCACCAATATGCCGATGATCCAGCCCTGCGCGGCCGGCGCCTGGGCGGTCAGGCTCATCAACCCCTTGGCGGTGACAAGGCCGATCATGCCGCCCCAGCCGGAGGGCAGGCCGACCAGCGGATCGGGCTGGAACAGGGCCAGCGCGATGCCGATCAGGATGATGCCGACCAGGCATTTGCCGAACTGCGCTTTCCACCCGATCATCTCATGATCGCCCCACAGGCGACGGGCGGTAATCCCCATCAGCGGCAGCAGCAGCGCGATCGGCACGCCGAACAGCAGCAGCAGCATGTCGGCCACCATGGCGCCGGGCGCGCGCATGATATTGGCGACATGATCGCCCGCCACCGTGTTCATCGACGGGTCGCTGGGCTGATAGCTCAGCAGCGCCAGCGCCAGGAACAGGGTCGCCAGAAACAGCGAGATCGCCCCGATCAGCGCGCCGCTGCGCACGATGCTGCGCTTGAGCATTTCGCGCCATTCCGGCGCGCGCTTGGCTCCGCGGCTGACAGCCATGGTCAAATGTCCCCCAAATGTTCCGTTCCGGCACAATGCGCCGAGCCAGGAGTCCTCGTCAAGCCTGCGGCCCCTCGGCTCGTCCCGCCCCATCCGCAACATTGCGTATGTCGCGGGCCTGGGGCGCTGGCGCAAAATAGGCGGCGAAAGGAGATGTCGCCATGTTCGCCTCTTTCTATCCCGCCTTTGTCGTGATTGCCCTGAGCAGCTTTGCGATCGTGCTGCTGGGCGTCAGCCTGCAGGATGCGATGCGAGGGCGCTGAGCGCATCGCCATCGACGCGCTGCACGGTCCATTCGTCCATCGGCCGGGCGCCAAGCGCCCGGTAGAAGGCGATCGCCGGCGCGTTCCAGTCCAGCACCGACCATTCGAGCCGGGCGCAATCGCGCGCGATCGCCAATTGGGCGAGACGGGCGAGCAGCGCCTTGCCGGCGCCGAGCCCCCGCGCTTCGGGCAGGACGAACAGATCCTCCAGATAGAGGCCCGGACGCCCCTCGAAAGTCGAGAAATTGTGGAAGAAGAGGGCAAAGCCGATCGGCGCGCCATCATGCTCGGCGATCAGCACCTCCGCCATCGGCCGGGGACCGAACAGATAGCGGGCCAGCGTCTCGCGGTCGGCCTTCACTTCATGGGCCAACTTCTCATAGTCGGCAAGCGCCAGGATGAAATTCGCGATGGTATCGATATCCGTTGATTGCGCGTCCCTGATGATGACCTTGCTCATGCCGCTCCCGCTTCCACATGGGCGATATCCGCCCGTTTCGTGCGCGCGGCGATAAGGCAGCCGGCGACGATCAACAAGGCACCGGCAAGGGTTGTGAGCGTCAGTTGCTCGCCAAAGGCGAGCCAGCCGAAGATCGCGGCCCAGACGAAGGCGGTATATTCGACCGGGATCAGCCGCTGGGCTTCCGCACGCGCATAGGCCCAGGCGAGCGCCGCGAGAGAAGTGAAGGCCAGCATGGCGGCCAGCAGCACCAGCGGCACCGCCGCTCCGGTCGGCACGATCGCCCAGGCCGGCGCGCCGATGGCAAACACGCCCAGCATGACCAGATGCTGGAAGAAGGCGACCTCTATCGGCGAGGCAAGCTGGGCCTGCTGGCGCTGGAGGATCAGGTTCCAGGCGAACAGCATCGCCGAGAGCAGCACCGCGCCCGCCCCCATCAGCGCGTCGCCATCATAGTCGCCGCGCATCCGCCCCGACAGGATCACGCCGACCCCGACCAGGCCGAGCAGCGAGGCGCCGATCGCCTGCCGACCGATCCGTTCCTTGAGCAGTAAGGCCGCAAGATAGAGCGCGATCAGCGGAGCGATGAAGGAGAGGGCAATGGCTTCGGCCAGTGGCAGGCGCATGATCGCCCAGAAGAAGAAGCTGGCCATCAGCGCCACGACAACGCCACGCAGCAGATGCAGGCGCAGCACGGAGCGGTTTGGCCAGCGCTGACGGGTGGCGAGCATCAGGACCAGCCCGAGCAGGCTGCCGGTGATCGCGCGCCAGAGCAGCGCGTTATAAAGGCCGATCGAGAGGCTGAGCCCCTTCATCGCCGCGTCCATCACCGAAAAGAGCGCGACGCCAAGGCAGCAGATGAGGAAGGGCAGCAGCACGGACGGGCTGCGGGGAGAGGAAAGCGGACGATCCATCGACGGGTGACGGGATCAGTCGCGACCGGGGCCGACGATCCTGCCGATATGCAATTCGTCGATATGAAGCCGGGTGATCCGTGCCTTGCCGATGCGCAGGCGACCGATGGCCAGGGCGCCAACCGCTATTGCCCCCAATGCAACTGCGCCCAGGGCCAATGTCCCAATAGCGGACGCGCCGACCGCCTGCGCACCCGTGGCGCTTGCACCATGGGCGATGGCGGACCGGTCGGCGCTGTCCGTCATTCGGCCGCCTGGACCTGTCCCGCGTCGCTCGCCGCTGCCTCGATCTCAGCCGCCTTGGCCTCGACCAGCCTGACGATATGGTCGACCATATCGGCATCCTGGATCGTGTGATCGGTGACGCCCGACAGATAGACCATATGCTTGCCATTGCCGCCGCCGGTCAGGCCGATATCGGTTTCGCGCGCTTCGCCCGGACCGTTGACGACGCAGCCCAGCACCGACAGCGAGAGCGGCGTGTTGATATGCTGCAGCCGTTCCTCCAGCGCCTGGACGGTGCGGATCACGTCGAATCCCTGCCGCGCGCAGCTGGGGCAGGAGATGACCTTGACGCCGCGGGTGCGGATGCCGAGCGTCTTGAGCATCTCATAGCCGACCCGCACTTCCTCTTCCGGTTCGGCCGAGAGCGAGACGCGGATCGTGTCACCGATGCCGGCCCAGAGCAGGTTACCGATGCCGATCGCGCTCTTGACCGTGCCGCCGATCAGGCCGCCGGCTTCGGTGATGCCCAGATGCAGCGGGCAATCGACCGCATCGGCCAGTTGCATATAGGCCGCGACCGCCAGGAACACGTCGCTCGCCTTCACGGCGACCTTATATTCGTGGAAATCCTGGTCCTGCAGCAGCTTGATATGGTCGAGCGCGCTTTCGACCAGCGCTTCCGGGCAAGGCTCGCCATATTTTTCGAGCAGGTCGCGTTCCAGGCTGCCGGCGTTGACGCCGATGCGGATCGAGCAATTATTGGCCTTGGCGGCGTCCACCACTTCCTTCACCCGCGCGGCCGAACCGATATTGCCGGGATTGATGCGCAGGCAGGCAGCACCGGCATCGGCGGCTTCCAGCGCGCGCTTATAGTGGAAATGGATGTCGGCGACGATCGGCACGCGCGCGGCGCGGACGATCTGTTTGAGCGCCGCGGTCGATTCCTCGTCCGGGCAGGAGACGCGGATGATGTCGACGCCGGCATCCTCGCAGCGACGAATCTGGTCGATCGTCGCCTTGACGTCATGGGTCAGCGTGTTGGTCATGGTCTGCACCGTGACCGGCGCGCCGCCGCCCACGGGGACGTTGCCGACCATGATCTGCCGCGACTGCCGTCGGGCGATGTCGCGCCAGGGGCGCAGGCCGGGATTATGTTCGGACATGAAAAGGGGCTCCAGATCTCTGGAGCCCCCTATAAGCATTAACGCAGCTTTTTAGAAGCGCGCGGTCAGCGATGCGGCAACCTGGTCCGCATTGCCGCTGGTCTGTGCCAGGGTCGTGGCGGTGACGGTGGCCGGCGACGGGAAATAGCTGTCCGGGCGGATGATGTTCGCCTTTTCCACCCAGGTATGGGCGTAGGCAACGTTCAGCGCGAAGGCCGGCGAGATATTCCAGGTCGCGCCGCCCGTCAGCCACACGCGGTCGCCATCGGGCACGCGGGTGGTCAGATGCTGCGGATTGGTCGGCGAACGGTCGAACATGGTGCCGGCGCGCAGCGTGAAGGCGGGGCTGAAATCATATTCGCCGCCCAGGCTGACGCTGTAGCTGTCCTTGTAATCCAGTTCCTTGTTGGTGGTGCCGGTGGCCGAGGTGACCTCGATCCCCTTGAAGCTGGACCAGCCATACCATTTGCCGGTGATCATCGCGCGCAGGTTCGGCGTCAGCTTGTGCATGAAGGACACGGTGACGATATCGGGCAGGTCCAGCGGTGCGGAGGCATCAAACTCGCCATTGGCGGCGCTGAGCGGCGTCACCAGACCGGAAATGGTCTGGGTGCCCTTGAGCTTGTGGTTGATGCCCGACCGATAGTGGACGCCGACATTGGTGGTGCCGTTGGTGTAGAACAGGCCGGCGTTCCAGCCGACGGTCCAGTCGTCGCCCTTCAGCTTGGTGAAGCCGTCGGTGGTGACCAGCGGCGACACCTGCGGCAGCGCGTTGGTCAGGTTCGCCTTCACATATTGCACGTCGACGCCACCGCCGATCGAGAAATTGTCGTTCAGCTTGAACGCGGCAGACGGCTGGATGTTGTAGGTCTTCAGGTCGGTGTAGATCGAGTCATAGCGACCGAAGAAACCGTCATCATATTCCAGCTTCAGGCCGAAGGGCGCGTTGACGCCCAGACCCAGCCACAGCCGGTCGGTGACCTGCGCCGAGGCGTAGAAATTGGGGACCGGGATGACGCTTTCGAACGGCTGGCCACCGTCATTGCCAGTCACCGGCACGCGGGCGGTCGAACCGGGGACCGAGCGATAGCTGCCACGGTTGGTCTGGTGGGCGGAAGCCATCAGGGCGTTGACACCGGCCGAAACCTGGACGCCCGACAACTGGGTCATGGCGGCAGGGTTGAAATAGATCGTCGAGGGATCGTCACCTGCAGCGGCGCCGCCAGCCATGGCGCGGCCGGTTTCCACCGGCGACTGTTCCTGAAGATAGAAGCCACCGGCCAGCGCCGGCATCGGTGCGACAATCGCCCCGGTCAGCAGGATGGTGGGAAGAATGCGACGGCGAAGGGACATGGCGTTTCCTCTGCTAAAAACTCATTTGGCCATTTGGTGCGGGCGCTTAAACGCCTCATGCGACTTATGGAACCATGCGCATAACAGCTATCCCGACGATTTCTACAGGCGCCAATGACGGATTTCCGCGATTTTTCGCTCAATTGCCCGGATTTCGGCCGGCTGGACGCTACGGCAAGTGCCGCCCTGTTGCGTCAACGTCACAGGTCAAAAAAAAAGCCGCCCCAAGGGACGGCTATGAAGTTTTAGGAGAGGATGCCTGAAAGGCGAGTTCCTTTTGCGGCCAGGCGGCGTTCGTCGCAAATGCGAAACATGATGGCGCGATTGCGTTTCATGCAACCGGTGTCATAAATCCATGTTTCCCTAAGGGAAATTCCGCATGAAATAATGATAGCGATATCAATTTTGCGCGCTGCGATAGGCTATTTCGCCGCTTGCAATCGCTGATCGACGCCCGAATCACGCAAATGGGATTCGATTTCTGCCAACAGGCGCGCCAATCCCGCGGCATCCGACGCCTCCGCCCGCGCGGTCAGCGCATTCTGGGTGTTGGACGCGCGCAGCAGCCACCAGCCATCGATGGTGCGAACGCGTGCGCCATCGATCGATTCCACGATTGCGCCGGATGCAACCAGCCGGTCGCGCAGGTCTTCGATGATCGCGAACTTGCGGTCTTCCGGCACGGCAATGCGGATTTCCGGCGTGTTGACCATTTCGGCCATGTCACCGCGCAGGTCGGTGACGGTGCGGCGCAACCGGGCAGCCGCGCGGATCAGGCGAACGGCGGCATAGAGTCCATCATCAAAACCGTAGAAATCGTCGGCGAACATGATGTGGCCGGTCATCTCGCCACCCAACGGACTGCCAATCTGCTTCATTTTGGACTTGATATGGCTGTGCCCGGTCTTCCACAGCACCGGCTCACCGCCCAGCCGCGCAATCTCGTCGAACAGGGCCTGGCTGGCCTTCACATCCGCGACGATCGGGGCGCCGGGACGATCCTTCAGCACGACCTGCGCGAACAGGCCGAGCAGTTGGTCGCCCCAGATGATCCGGCCCAGGCCATCGACCACGCCGATCCGGTCGCCATCGCCATCGAAAGCCACGCCGAAATCGAGCTTCCTGGAGAGGACAAGGGAACGAAGATCGGCCAGATTCGCTTCTTCGGTAGGATCAGGATGATGGTTGGGAAAATTGCCGTCTACATCGGTGAAGAGCAGATGATGCTCACCCGGCAGGAGTTGCACCAGCTTCTCCACGACCGGCCCTGCGGCGCCGTTTCCCGCGTCCCAGCCAATCCGCCAGGCGGCGCCGTCAAAATCGCGCACCAGCCGTTCGATATAGGCCGGCATGATATCGACATCGCGCACCCGGCCTTCGCCCGCCAGCCAGTCGCCGGCCGCCGCCATCGCGCCGAGCTGCTGGATCGCCTCGCCATGAAAGGGCGCATGATCCAGGACCAGCTTGAAACCATTCTGATCTGCGGGATTATGGCTGCCGGTCACCTGGATGGCGCCCGCCACGTCCAGTTCGGCCTCGGCATAATAGAGCATCGGCGTGGGACCGAGACCGACACGCAGCACATCGACGCCGCTGTCGGTGAGGCCGCGCACCAGCGCGCCCTCCAGCATGGGCGAACTCAGCCGCCCGTCATAGCCGACCGCGACCGCTAATCCACCGGCGCGCCGCACCCAGGTCGCGAAACTGCGCCCCAGCGCATAGCCCTCCGCTTCCCCGAGCATCGGGCCGACAACGCCGCGCATGTCATATTCGCGCAGCAGGGTCGGGTGGAAGCGATGGGCCATATAGTCCTTTCTGGGGCAATCAGCCGGCGGACGGACGATCCCGCTCGGCAAGGTCAGCGAGCAACAGGTCGCGCGCGGCATTGATCTGGGCAGCCAGCGCTTCGGTTCCACCCTTGTCGGGATGGACCGAGGCGATCAGGCGGCGATGTGCGGCGCGGATATCGGTCGCGCGGGCATCCGCCGACAGACCGAGCAGGGCGCGGGCGCCCTCCACGTCGGCCCTGTCAGTCTGCACCGGCGGCGCAGCCTTGCGCCTGGCGCGGTTAGCGCCCTTCTTCGCCTTGCCCTGCGACGCGAAGAAGAGAGCCGCGCCCAGCAGGATCGGCGCGCCGAGCGCCGGCTTGCCCTTGGCCGCCAGCACCGCGCCGACCAGCGCCGCTCCCAATGCCATGCCATCCTTGGTCGACATGCGCTGCAATCTCCCGGTCCAGATGAGCCAGCCCGCCAGGCCGATCAGCACCAGCGCGATCAGCCCCATCAGGCGGCGCCGAGCATGTCCACGGACGCGGCATGATCGCCGGTCGGCAGGGCTAATCCGGCTACCATCTCGCGCAATTCCTGGCGCGCGGCGATATGGCTGATGCCCAGGTCGCCCAGATGCCCCTTGTCGAGCAGGGTCAGGCCCGAGGGGAAGAGTTCGCGGAAGATGACGCGCTCCGACAATCCGGGAATGACGCGGAAGCCGACCCGGCGCGACAATTCCATCAGCGCATCGCCGACGCGCTTCTTGTTGCGGGCGTCATGATGCTGGACGCGGTTGCGCAGCACCACCCAGTCGATCGACACGCCATCGGCCTTGGCGCGCGACTTGCGCGCTTCGAAGATGAGTTCGGAATAGAAGGACAGGCGGCGCACCCGGAAGGTTTCGGCATCGACCTGGCCGATCAGGTCGAAATCGACGAAACTGTCGTTCATCGGCGTGACCAGCGTGTTGGCGCGGGCCGCCATGTGCCGGGCGAAATCATCGTCGCGGCCGGGCGTGTCGACGATCAGGAAATCCTTGCCCTCGGCAACCGCCGCCGCCTGTTCGTCTAGCGCGGCGACATTGTCGCCCTGAAACACCGCAAAGTCCGGCGCCGACAGATCGATGCCGCGGCGGCGCGCGGTTTCGGCGCGGTTTTCCATATAGCGGGTGACGGTGCGCTGGCGCGGGTCGAGATCGATCAGGCCGACGCTATGGCCGAGCGCGGTCAGCGCGATCGCCGTGTGGACGGCGGTCGTCGACTTGCCGGTTCCGCCCTTTTCATTGGCGAAGACGATGAGGTGCGTTTGCGCGTTCGCCATCGGACCTTGATAACCCCGTGTTTGTCGCTCTAGATTCTTGACGGTCCCGTGGCGCGAAGCCTAGCAGGACGCCCCTGTGTCCCTGCCCTTATCGGAGCCCCTCGTCCCGTGCAAATTCTCCGTGACCTTCCCGCCCTGCGTGCCGCCGTTGCCGCGCTGAAGTCCGACGGAAAGAAACTGGCGCTGGTCCCCACCATGGGCGCGCTGCATGACGGCCATATGGCGCTGGTCGAGGAAGCCCGCCGCCATGGCCGCCATGTCGTGGTGTCGATCTTCGTCAATCCACGCCAGTTCGGCCCGAACGAGGATCTGGATGCCTATCCCCGGCGCGAGGCGAAGGACGCGCAGCTGCTGCAGGCCGCCGGCGTCGACATATTGTGGGCGCCGAGCGTCGAAGTCATGTATCCGGCCGGCTATGCCACCAATATCCGGGTGTCGGGGGTCAGCGAAGGGCTGGATGGCGCGGCGCGGCCGGGCCATTTCGATGGCGTCGCCACCGTCGTAACCAAGCTGTTCAACCAGGTCGCACCCGATGTCGCGATCTTTGGCGAGAAGGATTATCAGCAGCTCGCCGTGATCCGCCGGATGGTTGCCGACACCAATCTGGACATCGAGATCATCGGCATGCCGACCCAGCGGGCCGAGGATGGTTTGGCGCTGTCGTCGCGCAACGCTTATCTCAGCGAGCAGGAGCGCAAGGACGCGCTGGCGCTGCCGCGCGCTCTGGGTGAGGCGAAGCGGCAGATCGAGAAGGGCGAGCCGGTCGAGGCGGCACTGGCGAAGGCAATCGCCACGCTGGCGACCCATGGTTTCGACCCGATCGACTATGTGACCCTGTGCGACGCAGACAGCCTGGAGCCGATCGCAACGTTCGACCGTCCGGCACGGCTGCTGGGCGCTGCGAAGCTGGGCAAGACCCGGCTGATCGACAATATCGCGGTCGATCTGGTCTAAAGGCCCGGCCTGACCTCAGCTCAGACGCTTGAGCAGGACACAGCCGAGGACGAACAGGCCGACCACCGCCCAGCCCTCCCAGGTGCGGGGACCATAGCCCCAGCCGATACGCTTGGGGCCGAACCAGATGCGCGGGTCATTCATGGGCGCCTTCCGCTTAACTTCGCACATTTCCCGCACATTTTGACATTATGTTGCGCGGGGGCGATCCTATTCGCCTGTCACCCGATCGGCGACACTCCCGCTATAGCATGGTCATGGCGGCGTAGGACAGCAGCCCGAGGGACCGGGGCGAAGGCCCCGATCCCCCTGTCGATCAAAGTGCGCCAGCGGCCGGAGCAGCGGTGCCGGCTTCGACCGGAGCCGGGGTCGCGGCGATCGGCGCGGGCGTCACCGCCGCGCTGTCGACCGAGAAGGCCAGATCCTCGTCCAGGAAGGCGGGGATGATCGAGCCCGACGGGATGTTGGCGCTGGTGCCGGTGGTAAAGAAGCCGGCGACCGGGATCAGCGCGATCGCACCGACGACGCCGGCGGTGCCGGTCACGCCCTTGTCATTGAAGGTGCCGGTCAAGCGCACCTGCCGGCCCCCCAGCCGGACATAGAGCACGCGGCCCTCAATGAAGCCGGACTTGCCCCACATGCCCTTGTTCCGGACGCTGGTGATTTCCGCGATGCCGGGCGTGCCGGCGGGGATCACCACATTATTACCGACCATCACGGCTTCGGCGGTCTCGATATTGACGCGATCGCCGACCTTCACCGCCTTCTTCTTGGTGGTGAGTTCCACCAGCGTGCGAACGGGCACCTTGGCACCGGCGCGCAGGACATTGCCATCGACGGCAGGCGCGATGGTGACGGCAGGCTGCTGCGCAGCCGCCATCGGCGCGGCCAACGCGGCCGCGCAGAAAAACAGACGAATCATGATACCCCCACAGAAAGTCCGCAGGATGCGGACCGGCGGAGGCAAAGCATAGTCCGAAGACTTGCGCCATAGGCCAAGTAAAGCGCCCGATCTTTTCGGACGCTTTACGCTACGACCGTCAGAAGGGGCGGACGATCACCATGATGACGATCACCGCCGCGGCAATGCCGGGCACTTCGTTCAGCATGCGCAACTGCTTGTCGGCCAGGCTGCGCTGACCGCGCGCAAGCTTCTTTGCATAGCTGGCGATCCAGCCATGATAGCCCGACAGCGCCAGGACGAAGAGCAGCTTCAGGTGGAACCAGCCGAAATGCCAGGCGCCGATTTCCACCATCAGCATCAGGCCGAAGACCCAGGTGAGGATCAGCGACGGGTTGAGGATGATCTTGAGCAGGCGCGTCTCACGCTCGATCCAGCGCTGGTCCTCCGCCGAGCCCGGCACGGTTTCCTGATGATAGACGAAGAAGCGCGGCATCATGAACAGCCCCGCCATCAGGAAGATGACGAAGATGACATGGGCGGCCTTCACCCACAGATAGGCAGCGCCGAGATAGGGCATCAGCGTGTCTCCGTTCCGCGCACATAGGCGATCAGCGCCTCGACATGGGCGATCGGCGTGTCGGGCAATATGCCATGGCCCAGGTTGAAGATATGGGGCCGGCCGGCAAAGGCGGCGCGCAAGTTATCCACAGCCTGTTCCACCGCCTGACCGCCGGCAATCAGCGCCAGCGGATCGAGATTGCCCTGCACCGGAAGCCCGGCGGGCAGCGCCTGGTTCGCCCAATGCGGGTCGACCGTTTCATCCACACCCACCGCATCGACCCCGGTGCCGATCGCATAGGCCGGCAGTTTCGCGCCGGCACCCTTGGGAAAGCCGATCACCGGAATGTCGGGATGGAGCGCCTTCAATTTGCGGACGATCGCGGCATTGGGCTCTATCACCCAGCGTTCGAACTGGAGCGGGGCGAGGCTGCCGGCCCAGCTGTCGAACAATTGCACCGCTTCCACGCCGGCCTCGATCTGGCCGGAGAGATAGATGACGGTGGCATCGACGATCGCGTCGATCAGCGCGGCGAAGCGATCGGGCTGTTGATAAGCTATGCGACGCGCAGCGCCCTGGTCCTTGCTGCCCTGTCCCGCGACCATATAGGTGGCGATCGTCCAGGGACTGCCTGCAAAGCCCAGGAAGGTCACCGACGGGTCGAGAGCAGCCTTCACCTGCCGCACCGTTTCATACACAGCCTCATAGCGGCTGAAATCGGGTTTCAGCGCCGACAGGTCGGTCTCCGCCAGGATCGGGGCGAGACGCGGGCCTTCACCGGCTTCGAACCAGAGATCCTGTCCCATCGCATAGGGGACGATCAGGATGTCGGAAAAGAGGATGGCGCCGTCGAAGCCGAAGCGGCGCAGCGGCTGGAGCGTGACCTCTGCCGCGGCGGCGCTGTCATAGACCAGTTCGAGGAAACCGCCCTTGTCGGCCCGGAGTGCGCGATATTCCGGCAGATAGCGGCCAGCCTGGCGCATGAGCCACATTGGCGGGACGGGCGGCACCGCGCCGCGCAATACGGAAAGGAGCGGCTTGGCGCTGACTGCGCCGGCGTGAGCGTCGGGACCCGTCATGAACTCTCTACTTTATAAAGATATTTAAAAAGGAATGTTGAGGTTGTTGGGCTGTTGGTTCGGGGGTTTATGCGCTGTCCCCGCTTTTGCCAACAGCTTGACTCCTGGAGTCACGCGATTCCGCGGCGAGTCATCTGAATCATCCCCATTACCCACAGGCTGTGGATAAGATTCCGGCCCTGTTGAGAGGCTGTGGATAAGATTCCGCTTTCTGGGGACGAAATGGGGCTGCAAAGTTATCCACAACTCTATCCCTTGCTTTATCCACAGGGGACTCACAGAGATATGCCTGTGTCACGTATCCATCTTCACCTGCTTTCGGACTCCACCGGCGAGACGCTGGAGAATATCGCCAAGGCGGCGATCGGCCTGTTCGAAAATGTCGAGGCGATCCGCCATTTCTGGCCGATGGTCCGATCCGAAGTGCATCTCGACCGGATCATGGAGGAGATATCCGCCCATCCCGGCCTGGTGCTGTTCACGCTCACCAACCATGTGCTGCGGCGGCGGCTGGAAACGCGCTGCCGCGCGCTCGGCCTGCCCCATGTCGCTGCGCTCGATAGCGTGGCCGATGCCCTGTCCAACATATTGGGGCAGGAAACCCGGACCCGGCCGGGCCGCAAGCATATCCTCGACGAAGCCTATTTCGCCCGGATTGAGGCGATCCAGTTCACCATCGCCCATGATGATGGCGTGGGGCATGAGAATTGGGAGGAGGCCGATATCGTCCTGGCGGGCGTGTCGCGCGCGTCGAAGACGCCGACCTCCATCTACCTCGCCAATCGCGGCTACAAGACCGCCAATATCCCGCTGGTGCCGGAATCGCCGCCGCCGCGCAGCCTTTATGGCCTGAAGCATCCGATGGTGGTGGGCCTCACCATCAGTCCCGAGCGGCTGATCCAGATACGGCGCAACCGGTTGCTGTCGCTCAACCAGGCGCCCGAGACCGCCTATGTGGATAGCGACAAGGTGCAGGAGGAACTGGCCTTTGCGCGGCGCATGTTCGCCGACAATGGCTGGCCGGTGATCGACATGACCCGCCGGTCGATCGAGGAAGCGGCCGCCGCCATCATCAACCTGTTCAACGACCGCGAACTGGCGGAAGGAAATGAAGCATGATCGTCCTAGCCTCGCAGAGTGCCAGCCGGCGCGCCATGCTGAGCGCGGCCGGCGTGCCGTTCGAGGCGCTGTCGCCCGGTGTGGATGAAGAGGCCGCCAAGGAAGCATTGCGCGCCGACGGCCATGACGGCCGCGCGCTGGCCGATGCGCTGGCGGAGCTGAAGGCGCTCAAGGTGTCGCGCCGCGTGCCGGGGGCGCTGGTGCTGGGCTGCGATCAGACCCTGACTCTCGACGACGGGACGATGATCGACAAGGCGATCGACAAGGAGGATGCCGCGCGCATCCTGGGCCTGCTGTCGGGCCGGGTGCATCATCTCCACAGCGCAGCGGTGATCGTGCTCAACAATGAACCGATCTGGCGCCATGTCGAGCGGGTGCGGATGACGGTGCGGATCCTGTCCGACGGATTCATCGACTCCTATCTGGAGGGCGACTGGGACGAATGCCAATGGTGCGTCGGCTGCTACCGGATCGAGGGGCCGGGCGCGCAATTGTTCGCCAGGGTGGAAGGCAGCCAGTTCGGCATCCAGGGCCTGCCGCTGCTGCCGCTGCTTGACTTCCTGCGCATAAGGGGCGTTCTGGCGTCATGACCGACAAGCTCCCTTATGCCGAGGTGATCGGCGATCCGATCGACCACAGCAAGTCGCCCCTTATCCACAATTTCTGGCTGCAGGCGCTGGATATCGAGGCGGAGTATAAGAAGACTCATGTGACGCCCGAGGGGCTGTCCGCCTATTTCCTGCAGCGCCGGGCCGATCCCGACTGGCTGGGCTGCAATGTCACCATTCCCCACAAGATCGCGGTGATGGACTATACCGACGATCCGGGTGGAGTGCGCGACCGGATCGGCGCGATGAACACCATCGCCAGCGAGACCGCCGGGCCGCTGATCGGCACCAACACCGATGCCGGCGGGTTTCTGCAGCCGCTGCTGCGCGACAAGTGGAAGGGGCGCCATGCGGTGCTGATCGGCGCGGGCGGCGCGGCGCGGGCGATCCTGTTCGCGCTCACCAGCCTGGGCGTGCCGGACATCACGATCATGGCGCGAGACCCGGCCAAGGGACAGGCGCTGCTCGACCGGGCCGGGGTGAAGGGCAAGGTGATCGGCATGACCGATGCGCTGCCGGCCGCCGACCTGTTGGTCAACAGCACGTCGCTGGGCATGGTCGGCCAGCCGGCGCTGGATCTGGACCTGTCGCCGCTGCCGGCCAGCGCGACCGTCTATGACATCGTCTATGCGCCGCTGGAGACGGGCTTGCTGAAGGCGGCGCGTGACCGGGGCCTCAAGACGCTGGACGGGCTGGAAATGCTGATCGGCCAGGCGGCGCTGGCGTTCGACATCTTCTTCGATGCGGAGGCACCGCGCGAACTGGACGCGGAACTGCGCGCGCTGCTGCTGGCGGCGGACTGAACGGCGACGGGGTGAAGATTTACGGCCTCACCGGCTCGATCGGCATGGGCAAGTCGGCGGTCGCGGCGATGTTTCGCCGCGAGGGCGTGCCGGTGTTCGATGCCGATGCCGAGGTGCATCGGCTGCAGGGGCCGGGCGGCCGGCTGATCCCGGCGATCGAGGCGCGCTTTCCCGGCACCACCGGGCCGCAGGGCGTCGACCGGGCGAAGCTGGGCGCGGCGGTGTTCGGTCATCCCGCCGAATTGAAGGCGCTGGAGGCGATCGTCCATCCCGCCGTGGGCGAGTCGCGTCGGCGATTCCTCAAACGCCATCGGTCGCGCCAATTCGTGATCCTGGACGTGCCCTTGCTGTTCGAGACGGGCGGCCACCGGCGCATGGCGGGCATCATCGTCGTCAGTGCGCCCGCCTGGAAACAGCGGCGGCGGGTGCTGGCCCGGCCGGGCATGACGGTAGCAAAATTTCGTAGAATCCTGCACTTGCAGCTGCCCGATGCTGAAAAGCGGCTAAGGGCGGACTATATCATCAACACGGGTACGACATTTGCCGCAACCCGGGCACAGGTCAGGCGTCTGGTCGCTTGCCTTGGCGCCCGGACAGGCAGATAAGTAGAGTCATAGAGAGTCGGTTCAAAAGGGCGATGCGCGAGATCATTTTCGACACCGAAACGACGGGATTTGATCCGGCATCCGGCGATCGGCTGGTCGAAATCGGGTGCATAGAGCTTATCAATCGCGTGCCGACCGGCCGCACCTTCCACGCCTATTATAATCCACAGCGCGACATGCCCTCCGCCGCCGAGGCGGTGCATGGCCTGTCGAGCCAGTTCCTGTCGGACAAGCCTTTGTTCCGCGAGGGCGTGGCCGAACTGATGGATTTCCTGGAGGACAGCCCGCTGGTCGCGCATAATGCGCGCTTCGACTTCGGATTCCTCAATCACGAATTGAAGCTGTGCGCGCGCGACGCCGTGTCGATGGACCGGATGATCGACACGGTCGCAATCGCCCGCACCCTGCATCCCGGCGCCAAGCACAGCCTGGACGCGCTCTGCACCCGGTACGGCATCGACCGCAGCCACCGCGTCAAGCATGGCGCGCTGCTCGACGCCGAACTGCTGGCGCAGCTCTATGTCGAATTGACCGGCGGTCGTCAGATCGGCCTGGGTCTTGCACAGGAGGAAGAGAAAGAGATCGTCAGGGTGGAACTGACGGAAACCGCCGTTGTTCGCCCTGTTCGTCCCGCGCGCGTCTTCACGGCGAGCGCGGAGGAGCTGGAGAGGCATGCTGCTTTCGTCGCGAAGCTGGATAAGCCGCTCTGGCTCGAGGAGGCGCCGCCGGCCTGAACCTGCCGGCGTTTGCCACGTGCCAACCGGGCCGCTGATCCGGCGTCCCGGCAAGAATAAGGAGAAGGCATATGGATATCCGTGTTTCCGGGCATCAGGTCGAGACGGGCGAGGCGCTCAAGCAGCACGTCAGCGACCGGCTGGAAGCGATAGCCGAGAAATATTTCTCCCGCACGATTTCCGCCCAGGTGACCTTCCGACCGGCCCCGCATGGCGCCTTCCATTGTGATATCGTCTGCCATGTGATGACCGGCCTGATCCTGAAGGGCGCCGGCGAGGCGCAGGAGGCGCATCCCGCCTTCGACCAGGCATCGGACCGGATCGAGAAGCAACTGCGCCGCTATATGCGCCGCCTGAAGGACCGCAGCATCCAGGCCGCCGCTGCCGAGGCGCAGCGCGCCAATGGCTATAGCGTCGATGATATCGACGGCGCGGGCTATACCATCTTCGCCGGTGCCGCCGACGAGGAGGCCGAAGTGGCCGACGCGCCCCTGATCGTCGCCGAAACACGGGTCGACATTCCCGAGGCCAGCGTGTCCGATGCGGTGATGATGCTGGACCTGCGCAACACCAATGCGCTGCTGTTCCTCAATGCCGGCACGTCGGCCTATAATATGGTCTATCGCCGTCAGGACGGCACGATCGGCTGGGTCGAGCCGCGCGGCTGACCCCCTGCCAAGCCGGGCCGCCTGTTGACCTCCGGGTGCAGGCGGCCTATGGGGCCGGGCTTTAGTTTCTCCGAGCAACGCGCATTTTTTTCGACAGGCTGGGCGCGCCTCGGCTGCCCCCGGAAGTAAAATGGTGCATTTCAACGATATTGTCTCGCCGGACGCGCTGGCCACCGAGGTGACGGTGAACGGCAAGAAGATGCTGTTCCAGAAGATCGCGGCTCTGGCGGCGCAATCCTATGGAGTGGATGCCGAAGCGGCCGCCGATGCGTTGCTGGAGCGCGAGCGTCTGGGCTCTACCGGCTTCGGTGGCGGCGTTGCCATTCCCCATGCCAAGCTGCCGGGCCTCGATCGCATGTGCGGCGTGGTCGTGCTGCTCGATCCGCCGGCGCCGTTCGACGCGGTTGATGATGCGCCGGTCGATGTCGTGTTCGCGCTGCTGTCGCCGCAGGACAGCGGTGCCGAGCATTTGAAGACGCTGGCGCGTGTATCCCGCTATCTGCGCGACGAGGCGCAGGTGACGCGCCTGCGCGGTGCCAAGTCGGCCGAGGCGCTGCATGCGCTGCTGGCCGGTGGTGAGGCGCGTGACGCCGCCTGAGGCCGCCGCGCTCGCCAGTGGCGAGGCGGCGCATTTTCGCGCGCTGGAGCATCTCTACAACAGCGCGCCGATCAACGACCTGTTCCTGTCGACCCTGCGCGTGCCGGAACCCGGCCGGTCGGTGATCGATTTCGAGGTCGACGAGCGGCATTTCCATGCCGCCGGCGCGGTGCATGGCACCGTCTATTTCAAGATGCTGGACGATGCGGCCTTTTATGCCGCCAACAGTCTGGTCAGCGATCGTTTCCTGCTGACCACCGCCTTCAACCTGCTGTTCACCCGGCCGATCGGTCCCGGAAAGCTGCGCGCCGAGGGGCGCTGGATCAGCGGCAAGCGCCGCGTCTATGTCGCCGAGGCGAGCATCCTCGATTCGGACGGGGAAGAGGTGGGCCGGGGCACCGGCACCTTCATGCGATCGCAGATTCCGCTGTCATCGCTGCCGGGATATCATGGCTGAGGACAGCCCGGCCGCGCGGCTGACCAGCGCGATGCTGGTCGGCGCGCTGGTGAAGCGGGTGAATGCCGCCGGCGGCTTTGCCATGATATTGGCCAAGGGCGATCAGATGAGCGGTGTCATCCTGGTCCAGGTGATGGACAAGGGGCGGGAATCCGCAATTTTCGAACGGGTATCGAACTTTCGCGGCGGCCATGCATTGATGCGCTGTGGACCCCCTGCGGAAGAGGGGCCGGAGGCGTTCGCCGCCTATGCCGAACGCCGGCGCAGATCGGACCCCGACCTGTGGCTAGTGGAGCTTGATATCGCGGATGCGGAACGGTTCGCCGCTGAAACGATCTGCTGATCGTTGACTCCTTGCACGCGCGCGGGCAATGGCGGCCGACGCTGAACGCGCAGGTTGCCTGCATTCGTCCATGGGGGGCGGGCCGGTAAACACGCAGACGGGGGGCGGCCGAACGTCACAGAATATCGGTTACAATCGACGTTTCTGGCCAATAACCGCACGATTTTGAGCAATAATGAGTTTTCGTCTGAAGGCCGCGATCATCGCGGCATTTACGCTGTCGGCCGCTGCGGCTGTTACGGCGTCGGACATGTCGAGTGCCAGCGAGGCCTCCCTGTCCACGGTTTCTCTTCCGGAAACCGCCGCGCTGACTAGCGCACCCACGGTCGGCACCAAGCCCGCCGTCGTTTTTGCTGCGCCGCAAGAAGTCGCGCAGTCGCTGGATTCCGGCTCCAAGGCTGGCAGCAATTTTTCGACCGATATCGAGCCCAAGGCCGAGACCCTGGCAGCCCTGGTTGATGCGCAAGGCGCTCCCGAGGATGTCGAAGGCGACATGAAGTGCCTGGCCGGTGCAGTCTATTTCGAATCCAAGGGTGAAACGCTGGAGGGCCAGCTGGCCGTTGCCCGCGTCATCATCAACCGCGCCAAGTCGGGCCGCTTCGCCAGCAGCCTGTGCGGCGTCATCTATCAGCCGAGCCAGTTCAGCTTCGTGCGTGGTCACGGCATGCCGCCGATCAACATCGCCAGCGATTCCTGGCGCGAGGCCGTCGCGATCGCGCAGATCGCCCTGGACGACAGCTGGGACAGCCAGGCCGAAGGCGCACTGTTCTTCCATGCCCGCCGCGTGTCGCCGGGCTGGGGCAAGACCAAGCTGGCGTCGATCGACAATCACGTCTTCTATCGCTGATCCGCGCTCACCGCGCGACAGTGACGCCCTTTTGAAGGCCGGTTCGGACCCCATGTCCGAATCGGTCTTTTCTTTTGTTCCCTTCCTGTTCTAGTTTGGTGCCATGACCATCCAAGACGCCGCCCAAGACGCCGATCGCTGTTCACCGCTGACCGACGGGACCGCGCTGGCAGTTGCGCGCGGCACGCTGCGCCTGTTCCACCGCCATGACATGAACGGCATATTGGAAGTGCCGCTGCCCAATGGCCGGCGGGCCGACATCATGGCGATCGACACTGCCGGGCGCCTGACCATCGTCGAGATCAAGTGCAGCCGGGCGGATCTGCTGGGCGACATGAAATGGCCGGATTATTTCGACTATTGCGACCGCTATTTCTGGGCGGTGCCATCGGGCTTCGACACCAGCCTGTTCGACAGCGAGGCGCTGTGGCCGGCCCGCACCGGCCTGATCGTCGCGGACCAATATGATGCCGAACTGGTGCGCGCCGCGCCGTTCGAGCCGCTGGCCGCCGCCCGGCGCAAGGCAGAGACGCTGCGCTTCGCCCGCCGCGCGGCCCGCCGCCTGTCGGCGCTGGCGGACCCGGATTATGCGGCGGAACTGGGCTGGTAATATCAGAAAAGGATGGTAGATGCGCTCGCATCTGGAATTTCGATCGGCAGTTTATGCAGACGATGGGGCGGCCATTGCCCAGGTTCTGGCCGAACACCTGCCTCATTATGGCTTTCAAGCCCAGCCGATCATTCAGGAGGATTGGGGCTGGTGCGTTCCGATCGCGCATGAGGCCTTCTCACTGTGGATCGGATGCGGCCACTATCTGGAATATCCTGACGGTGTGCTTTGTTTCATCGAACCTTCACGGCCCTTTGTGAGACGTTGGTTTCGTCGCATAAGCACCATTGAGCCGGTGGAAAGGCTGGCTGATGCCCTAGAGGCGATTGTCGAAGCCAGTGGCGAAGCGAAGCATATCCGCTGGTGGACTGATGAGGAAGTGGCCGCGGGCTAAGCACGGCCACCCAATGTTTCAGAAAACCGGACCCTGGACCGGGCCCTTGGGCGCTGCGGCGTTGGCCTTGGCGGAATCGAGCGCTTCGACCAGGCCGGGGGTGCGGCTGTCGCGCTCGGCATAGTCGCGGGCAGACATGCCGGCGATGGTGTCGCGCTTGTCCGCATTGGCGCCCTGCGCCACCAGCAGGCGGACCAGGCCGATGTCGCGCAGTTGCACCGCGCGGATCAATGCGGTCTCGCCGCTGCCATTGGTCTTGTCGACCTGGGCACCGCGGGCGAGCAGCAGGCGCACGCCTTCCTCGTACCGGTTCTGCACGGCGAGCAGCAGCGGCGTGGTGCCATTATTGTCGGCAAGGTTCGGATTGGCGCCCTTCGACAGCATGAAGTTGAGCCATGTCGTGTCGCGGCGGCCGATGACGATGTGCAGCGCGGTTTCGCCGGTGGTGACGTCACGGCTGTTGATGACGGTCGAACCGGGCTTCTGCAGCAGTTCGGTCGCCTTGTCGCCGTCAGCGTCCTTCACCGCCTTGAGGAAGTTGTAATTGTTGGAAAACTGGGCCTGGGCCGCAACCGGGGCCATCAGTGCCAGGGTGATGGCGGCAGGCCGCGCCAGAAACAGCCAGGTGGAAAGTCCGCTCTTCATCCCAATCTTCATCGTCGCGCGCCCCGTTCGATTTGCAAATCGGCCCATAGCAAGGCATGGCAGGCGACACCATGAACAAAGCGCTGATCTCGCTCGCCCTGCCGCTTCTGGCCTTGCTGACGGCATGCAATATGGGGGCTGGTGGCAACGCATCAAGCGGCGAGAGCGAACAGGGCAATCTGGTCGGTGCGCGCATCGGCGCGCCCTTCACCCTGACCGACCAGGACGGCAAGACCGTGCATTGGGACGATTATAAGGGCCAGTATCGGATCGTCTATTTCGGCTACACCTATTGCCCGGATGTCTGCCCGGTCGATCTGCAGCGGATCATGCAGGCGTTCAGCGCCTTCGAGAAGGCAGCACCCGCCCGCGCCGCGAAGGTGCAGCCGATCTTCATCAGCGTCGATCCCAAGCGGGACACGCCGGCGGTACTGAAAACCTATGTCGCGGCCTTCCACCCGCGCCTCGTCGGCCTGACCGGCACGCCGGAGCAGATCGCGAAGGTGGCCAAGGACTTCGTCGTCCTCTACAATGCGGAAAAGCCGGAAGGGGCGAGCGACTATCTGGTCAGCCATAGCCGCACGCCCTATCTGTTCGGGCCGGACGGCAAGCCGATCGCACTGGTGCCGGTGGATGATCCGGGCACGCCGGACGTGGACGAGGGCGCACCCGATATCGTGCGCGCCTTTCTCGAAAAATGGGTCAAGTGACATTTGGACTTCTGGGACAAGCCCCTCGACAAGCTGAACCGCGCCGAATGGGAAGCGCTGTGCGACGGTTGCGGCAAATGCTGCCTGCACAAGGCGGAAGATGAGGACACGGGCCGCATCTATCCGACCAATGTCGCCTGTCGCCTGCTCGACCGGCATAGCGGCCAATGCACCAACTATCCCGACCGGCGGCGGTTCGTGCCCGATTGTGTGCGACTGACCCCGGCCAAGGTGAAGCAGATCAACTGGCTGCCGCGCACCTGCGCCTATCGGCTGCGCGAGGCCGGCCTGCCGCTACCCGACTGGCATTATCTGGTCTGCGGCGATCGCGAGGCGGTGCATCGGGCCAAGGAATCTGTGCGCGGCTGGACCGTGGCGGAGGCCGATGCCGGCGATTGGGAACATCATCTTGTCGACCGAGAGCTCTGAGGCAGAAATACTGATCGATGGCGTCGCCATGCCGGTGCGGGTGCGCCGGTCGGCGCGGGCGCGCGCCTACAAGCTGACGATCGACGGGCTGCGCGGTGAATTGCGGCTGTCGCTGCCGGCGCGGGCGAACCTCAAGCGCGCGCTGGGTTGGGCGCAGGGGCATGAGGATTGGGTCCGGGCGCAGATGGCGGTGACGCCGGCGGTGACGCTGCTGGGTGACGGCGCGACCTTCCCGCTGGAGGGGCGCGAGGTGCGCATCTGCTGGCTTGCAGGGGCGACCCGCACGATCCGGCTGGAGGACGACCGGCTGATCCTGGGCGGGGCGGCGGAATCGGTCGGTGCGCGGGTGCTGCGCTGGCTGAGGACACGGGCCAAGGCGGTCCTGGAGGCGGAGACGCTGGCGATGGCGCAGGATCATGGCCTGATCGTCGCCTCGGTCGGCACCGGCGACACGCGCAGCCGTTGGGGCAGTTGCACATCGACCGGGGCGATCCGCTATAGCTGGCGGCTGATCCTGGCGCCGGCCTGGGTGCGGCGATCGACCGTGGCGCATGAACTGGCGCATCTGCTGCACATGGACCATAGCCCGGCCTTCCACGCGGCCCATGCCCGCATCTATGGCGAGGATCCGCGCCCGGCGCGTGCCTGGCTGAAGGCGCATGGGGCGGGCCTGCACCGCTATCAGGCCTGAACCGATGGCGCGCCGGAAACGCTATCTGACCGCCACCATGCCGGACGGCTATGTGAAGAAGATCGGGCCGACCGCCGACCCCTTCACCCATTATTGGCGGATCGTCGCCATACTGGAAAATGGCAAGACCGAAGTGTTCTGGGGCCACACCCGTTCGCTGGCCGAGGCGAAGAAGAAGCGCGCCGCCGCGCCCGATGGCGCGCGGATGCGAGGATGGACATCCTATCAGTTCGAGATGGTCGAACTGGTGGAAAGCGCGGATTAGCCCCGATGCGGCCAGGCGCCGTCGGCGTCGCCGCCGGGGCAGTCATGGTCGGTATCACGCGGATAGGGCAGGCCGCAGGCGCTGCAGGTGGCATAATGGCCCTGTTTCAGGCCATGGCCGACCGCGACCCGCTCGTCGAAGACATAGCAGTCGCCCTGCCAGCGGCTCTGCGCTTGCGGCATTTCCTCCAGATAGCGCAGGATGCCGCCCTTGAGGTGATAGACCTCGTCAAAGCCGCGCGCCTTGACCAGCGCGGTCGATTTTTCGCAGCGAATGCCGCCGGTGCAGAACATCGCGATCTTGGGGCTGCGGCCTTCATCGCGCAGCTTGGCGGCGAAATCGTCGAACCAGGCGGGAAATTCGCGGAAGGAGCGGGTGGCCGGGTCGATCGCATTCTCGAACGTGCCGACTGCCACCTCATAGGCGTTGCGGGTGTCGATGATGACGGTGTCGGGATCGGCGATCAGCGCGTTCCAGTCCGCGGGATCGAGATGCACGCCGGCTTGATGGGCGGGGTCCAGGTCGCCCGCGCCCAGGGTCACGATCTCCGCCTTCACCTTGACCTTCATCTTGCCGAAGGGCGCGCTGTCGGCGGTCGCATATTTGACGTCGACGTCGGCGCAGCCGGGCAGGGCGCGGATATGGGCGACCAGCCGCTCGATCGCGTCGGCCGTGCCCGCGACCGTGCCATTAATGCCCTCGCGCGCCAGGATCAGCGTGCCGCAGGTGCCAAGATCGGCGCACAGCGCGCGCAGGTCGGCAGCAGTTGCCTGCGGGTCGGCGAAGGTGGCGAAACGGTAGAGGGCTGCGACGGTGAACATGGGAGCCCTATAGGCGCTGGCGCGCATACTTGAAAGCCGGGCGAAGAGGGCGCATAGCCGGGTGATGGTTCCCCTTTCGTTCGCAGGTCATGATTTCCTGGCTTTGCCGGAGGCGGCTTTGTTCTGGCCGGCGCAGGGCGCGCTGCTGGTGGCCGACCTGCATTTCGAGAAGGCGAGCTGGTATGCGCGCTTCGGCCAGTTCCTGCCGCCGCACGACAGCGCGGCGACGCTGGACATGATCGAGGCGCTGGTGGCGCGCACCGGCGCGCGGGCGATCTGGTCGCTGGGTGACAGTTTCCACGATGCCGATGGCGCGGCGCGGCTGGACCCGCGGGCGCGGGCGCGATTGCAGGCGCTGACCGAACGGCTCGACTGGCTGTGGATAACTGGCAATCATGACGTCGGCGTGGCGCAGATGCCGGGCGGACGCCGCGCGGTCGAGGCGGAGGTGGACGGCGTCTGGCTGCGACATGAAGCCGACCCGGCCGACCCCCGGCCGGAGATATCGGGCCATTTCCACCCCAAGCTGCGCCTGTCGCTGCGCGGCCGGCATGTATCGCGCCGCTGCTTCGTCGGATCGCCGACCAAGCTGATCCTGCCGGCGCTCGGCGCGCTGACCGGTGGGCTGGATGCGGGCCATGGCGAGATACAAAAGGCCGTCGGACCGGGTGCAATGGCGTTGATACCCGTTTCCAACCGATTGCTGCGCTTTCCGCTGACGTAAGCAAACGCTACGGAAACCGGGCGTTAAATTGTTGCTGCTAGGCAACAGGGTCATGCTGCCATCATCACGCAACTGCGGAAAAAGCCCGGAATCACGCGATATATTGCGTTATTCCGACTGTGGCAGCATAATCGCGCATAGTCCCGACCCGGCAAAAAGCCAGGCGGGCCAGGAGAGGATGCACATCATGATGCACAAGAGCCTTTGGCTGCTGTCCGCCGGTGCCGTCGCGCTGGTGGGCGCCATGCCGCTTGCCCATGCCCAGGATGCCGCGCCGCAGGCGGCAGTGGACACCGAAAGCGTCGACATCATCGTTACCGCGACCCGCCGCGCCAGCCCGTTGTCCGACGTGCCGATCGCGGTATCGGCGGTCGGCCAGCAGGCGATGCAGAATAGCGGCGCCAATGATATTCGCGCGCTCAATCAGCTGGCGCCGTCCCTGCTGGTATCCTCGACCGGGACCGAGGCCAATGGTTCGGCCCGCATTCGCGGCATCGGCACGGTCGGCGACAATCCTGGCCTGGAAAGCTCGGTCGCGGTGTTCATCGACGGCGTCTATCGTTCGCGCACCGGCGCGGGCCTCAATGATCTGGGCGAGATCGAGCGGGTCGAGGTGCTGCGCGGGCCGCAGGGCACGTTGTTCGGCCGCAACGCGTCGGCCGGCCTGATCAACATCGTCAGCAAGGCGCCGGAATTCACCCTGGGCGGCATGGCCGAGGCGACCTACGGCAATTATGATTATTGGCGCCTGGCCGGGCGCATCACCGGCCCGATCGCCAAGGGGATCGCGCTGAGCCTGGACGGCGTCTGGTCGAAGCGCGACGGTTTCTACGATCTGGTCGATGCCAGCGGCAACAAGGTTGGCGATACCAATGACCGCGACCGTTATTTCCTGCGTGGTCAGGCACTGATCGAACCCAGCGATGCCCTGTCGATCCGGCTGATCGGCGATTATACCAATCGCGACGAAAGCTGTTGCGGCGCGGCCTATGTCGAGACGCGCGAACGGCGGCCGGCGACCGGCGGCGGCTATAGCACGGCGCCGTTCAACCGCATCGGCGCGATCCTGGCCGGGCAGGGCAGCGTCTTCCCCGCCGATCCCTATGATCGCGAGCTGACCATCACCGAAGGGCGCGACTATGTCAGCAAGCTCAAGGATTGGGGCGTGTCGGGCGAGATCAACTATGATCTGGGCGGCGCGAAACTGACCAGCATCACCGCCTATCGCGACTATAAATCCCGCGACTATGGCGATTATGACTATTCGGGCGCCGACCTTCTCTATCGCGATCCCAACACCTATCGCCAGTTCAAGACCTTCACCCAGGAATTGCGGGCGCAGGGTTCGGCCTTCAACGAGGCGCTCGACTGGCTGGTGGGTGGCTATTACGCCAATGAGAAGCTGACGCTGGAGGATAATATCCGCTTTGGCGCCGACTATGGCCGCTTTGCTGCCTGCCGCCTGATGGCGGGCGCGGGCGTCAACAGCAACTTCACAGCGGCGCAACTGGCGGCCTGCGGCAGCGGTCTTGCCACTTCGGCGCTGATCGGCGGCACGCAGGCGAACCTCAATGCCGGCCTGACCGCCGCGCTGATCAATGCCGGGTTGCCGGCCGGCGTTGCGGCGGCGCAGGCGGGGGCGATCTCCACCGGCCTCGGCAATGGCCTGCGCGCGCTGGCGGCAATCCCGGAAGGCACCGGCGACGTTGCCTCCATCTATCGCCAGAAGAGCGAGAATTGGGCGCTCTTCACCCATAATATCATCCACATCACCAAGCGGCTCGATCTGACCCTGGGCCTGCGCTACACGCATGAATCGAAGAAATTTTCTTCGGATTTCAATAACAACAACGCGACCTGCGCGGCGTTGCAGGCCTCTTCGCTGCCGACGCTGGCGACCAATGCGTCGCTGGGCAGCGCGGCGGCGCTGGCGGGCGGCATCCTGACGCTCGGCTGCCTTGGCAATGGCTCGACCACGCTCAATGCGCTCGACCTCAACGACAAGATCAGCGACGGCGAGTTCAGCGGCACGGCGGTGCTGTCGTGGAAGCCGATCGACGAGATGCTGGTCTATGGCAGCTATTCCAAGGGCTATAAGGCGGGCGGCTTCAACCTCGACCGCTTCCAGCTGGGATCGACCGGCCTGAACACGGTGCCGGCGGTCTATGCGCCGCGCACCAATGCCGATGTGACGAGCCTGCGCTTTGCCGCAGAGAAGGTCGATGCCTTTGAAATCGGCTTCAAATATACCCAGCCGAAATGGAGCGCGAACATCGCGGCCTTCCGTCAGGAGTTCAAGAATTTCCAGCTGAACACCTTCAACGGAACTAGCTTCGTCGTGCAGAATATCAATGGCTGTGACAGTGCCCTGTCGGCGGCGCGGACCTGCGATTCCGGCGATGTCGGACCGGGGCTGATTAGCCAGGGCGTGGAACTGGAACTGACCGCTTCACCGGTGCGCCATTTCCGCCTGACCGGTGGCCTGACCTACGCACGGGCGAAATTCGCCAAGCGACTGGTCGGCAGCGGCGATGGCAGCGTGCCGCTCGATCCGGCGCTGTTCCTGTTGCCGGGATCGATCAACAGCAATGCGCCGCAGCTGGTGACGACCGCGAGCATGGCCTGGACCCCCGATATCGGGTCGAACGGCCTGTCCGCGCTCTTCTACATCGATGGCCGCATGATGAGCGACTATAATACCGGGTCCGACCTGTTCCCGGAAAAGGCGCAGGACGGCTTTGCGGTGTTCAATGCGCGCGTCGGCCTGCGGGGCAAGGATCAGCGCTGGGCGGTCGAATTCTGGGGCCAGAATATCTTCAACCAGGATTATACCCAGGTCGCCTTCAGCAGCCCGCTCCAGTCGAGCAGCCCGGCGACATCGACCACCGGTCAGTTCGTGCAGGGCGCGCCGATGGCGAACCAGCTCATCTCCGCCTATCTGGCCGAACCCCGCACCTATGGCATTACCTTGCGGGGGCGTTTCTGATCATCCCCAGGCCGCTCCGGGGGACGGGGCGGCTGACGGGGGCACGTTCGCCGAACAGGGCGGTGCCGACGCGAATGTCGGTGGCGCCCAGCATCAGGGCGGTTTCGAAATCGCCCGACATGCCCATCGACAGGCGCGGGAGGCCCTCTTCCCGCGCCATTTTCGCGAGCAGGGCGAAATAGGGGGCGGGTTCGACATCGGCCGGGGGCACGCACATCAGGCCGAGCAAGGGGATGTCGGCGTCGCGCGCGGCGGCAATCAGAGCCGGCACATCGGCGATCGGGCAGCCGCCCTTCTGTTCCTCGGCGCCGATATTCACCTGGATGAAGCAGGGCAGGCGCTTGCCCGCGGCGTCCATTGCCTTGGCGAGCGCGGTCAGCAGCGAGAGGCGATCGAGCGAATGGATGACGTCGAACAGGGCGACGGCATCGGCGGCCTTGTTCGACTGCAACTGGCCGACCAGATGCAGGGTCAGATCCGAGAATTGTTCGCGCAGGGCCGGCCATTTGTCCTGGCTTTCCTGGACGCGGTTTTCGCCGAAGACGCGCTGGCCGGCGTGGATCAGCGGAAGGATCGCTTCGGCTGGCTGGGTCTTGGACACGGCGATCAGATTGATGTCGTCGGCACTGCGCTGGGTCAGGCGGGCGGCGCGGTCGATCTGGTCGCGCAGGGTGGCGAGGCGGGCCGCAGCTTCGGGGATGTCGGTGGTCATGGCGGCTGCTATAGGCGATGGCCATGCACGCCCGCCACCGCAAAAAGCTGCCCGGCCTATGGCTGATGACCGATGAGCGGGTGGAGGATGCGTCGTTGCTGGCGGCGGCGGCGCGCCTGCCACGCGGGCGGGCGGGAATCGTCTTTCGCCATTATCGTACCGAAGCGGTGAAACGGCGCGCGCTGTTCGAGGCATTGCGGGCGATTGCGCGGCGCCGGCGACTGGTGCTGATGCTGGCGGGGGACACGCGGACGGCCGCCGCCTGGCGCGCGGATGGCTGGCATGGGCGGGATGGGGTGAAAAATTTCCACAGACTTATCCACAGCCAGGCGGCGCATGACCGGCGGGAGGTCGCAGCGGCACGGTCGGCTGACCTGGTCTTCCTTTCGCCGCTGTTCCTGACCCGGTCGCATCCTGGTGCCGGGGCGCTGGGGCGGATCGGCTTTGCGGCGCTTGCGCGGCAGGCGAAGGCGCCGGTGATGGCGCTGGGCGGGGTCAGGGCAAAGCACCGGCATATGCTGCGCGGAATCGGCGCGGTGGGCTGGGCGGCGATCGACGGACTGACCGACCATATATGAATTGGGGTCATGGGGCCTAGCGCGGATGCGGGCCTAATAGCCTGTGGATAAGTCGGCTAGGCTTGGGCGACGCCGTCCATTTTGCGGAGACCCGACATGACCGAACCCACTGACGCGCGCCGATCCTTTGGCGATCTGGCGCCTCATCTGGCGGAAATGACCGACAAGACCCTGTTCGGCGAAGTCTGGGCCGATCCGGCACTGACGCCGCGCGACCGCAGCCTGATCACCATCACCAGCCTCATCTCGCTCTATCGCGGCAATGAGCTGCCCTTTCACCTGCAGCGGGCACTGGACAATGGGTTGACGCGCGAGGAGATCATCGCGACCATCACCCATCTGGCCTTCTATGCCGGCTGGCCGCCGGCGATGACGGCGCTGGGGATCGCCCGCAAGCTGTTCGACGATGCGCAGGACTAAGGCGGCGATGGGCGCATTGACGCTGGCCGCCTTCATGCTGGGCGTCGGGGCCGGGCGACAGGCCAAGGCGCAGGCCGCGCCGGACAAGCCGATCGTGCGGATCGCGGAGCTGGAGATCGATCCGGCGCACATCGAGGACTATAAGGCCTATCTGCGCGAGGAGATTGCCGCATCGGTGGCGCAGGAGCCGGGCGTGCTGTCGCTGTCGGCGGTGGCGATCGCCGGAAAGCCGGCCAGCATCCGCCTGCTGGAAGTCTATGCCAGCGACGCGGCCTATCAGGCGCATCTCAAGACACCGCATTTCCTGAAATATAAGCAGGGCACCGCCGACATGGTGCAGTCATTGCGCCTGATAGAGACGGAGCCGGTCATGCTCTGCGCCAAGGGTGGCGGCAGCTATTGCTGACGCGTTGAAGCGATCGGCATCAGGCGATGCCGATCATGCGTATCCCTGCCTTTTCAGGCGATCAGAATTTGAAGATGGTGCCCAGATAGACGGCCTGGTTGTCCTGACGCTCGTCGGTCATCGGGGTCAGGCGGCCGGCAACGCTGTTGTTGTAGCGGATGCCCGCCGTCACGTTCAGGTTGCGGGTCAGCGAATAGGAGCTGGCCAGATCCAGCGAATAATCCTTGTCCGCACTCGGGTTGCGGACGGTCGCCGTCGGCTCGCGGCGGCTTTCCAGCAGCACCTTGGTGCTGAAGCGATCCTTCTTGCCGTCATCCAGCGAGAAATTCTTCGCATCGACCATGGTTTCGACCGGAACCGGGTCCAGCGCCTTGCGGCCGGTATTTTCCGGCAGGGCGAACTTGCGCCAGCCATGCTCGCCGTTCAGGCTGAAGCTGACGGGTGCGATGTTGACCGGGACCACCGAGCGGTTGGCGGCAACGCGATCGACGTCGCTGGCGCGCACCATGACGGTGATCGACCGCTGGCCGCTGAGCGAACCGCTGGTCGGCGTGAAACGGAAATTCTGGCGACCGGCCGAGGCGGCGATCTTCGCATAGGCCGCAGCCAGACGCGAATCCTTGGTCGTGGGGGTGAAGGAGGAAATGCTGCCCAGCGCGCCAAGCGACACAGGAGCTTCTTCACGCATGCGGACGAGATCGGTTGCGGCGCCAAAAGCGGGCGACAGCATGAAGCCAGCGACGGCGATCGCCGAGCCTGCCAATGCCAAATGTCCCCGTTTCACGCGCATGATTCGAATCTCTTCCCCACCGGTTATTTTTCAAGACGCATTAGACACCAAAAAGCGCCATTGACCAGAGGCGCTATCCGCTTTTTGTCTGAGCTGTTGCACAGAGCACACAGACTCCGAGGACGGGTTGCGACGATCCGTGGCGTGTCGGACCCGCGCGCCCCCTTGCCCAATGGCGCGCGTCGACTATAGAAGCGGGGCGTTTTTCGTCTTTTTCAAGCTAGGACATGCCTGATGGTCCGTCGCCTTCCCGTTACCCTTTCCTCCGGTCTTCTGCTGGCTGCGCTCCTGCCGCTTGCCGCATGCGGGGGCGGCGCGAAGGAACGGCCCAAGGCCGATCTGGCCGCGTCGAAGGTCACCACCATCGGCGTCAACGCCTATCTGTGGCGCGCCAGCCTGGACACGCTGTCCTTCATGCCGATGGTGCAGACCGATTCCAACGGCGGCGTCATCGTCACCGACTGGTATACCAATCCCAACACGCCGAGTGAACGGATGAAGGTCACCGTGTCGATCCTGGACCAGGATCTGCGCGCCGACGCGCTGCGCGTGGCCGCCAGCCGCCAGGTCAACCAGAATGGCCAGTGGGTCGATGCCCCGGTGCAGGCCGCGACGGTGCAGAAGCTGGAAGAGATCATCCTGACCAAGGCGCGCGACCTGCGCCGCATGGCGATCGGCTGAACCACCCCTTTCGGGCGCGACTGATACGGTAACGCCCTGTTTTCAAACCATCGGGGCTGGGCTTTTACAGAGCCCAGCCCGCTTGCATTTGTAAGGACATGACATGCAAAGGCGCTTCAACCCGCTGGAGGCCGACGCCCGCTGGCAGGCCGTCTGGGACGAGAAGCAGAGCTTCAAGGCGGACGATGCCTCGACGAAGCCGCGCAGCTACGTGCTGGAGATGTTCCCCTATCCGTCGGGGCGCATCCATATCGGTCATGTCCGCAACTACTCGATGGGCGACGTGCTGGCGCGCTTCCGCCGGATGACCGGCCATGAAGTGCTGCATCCGATGGGCTGGGACGCGTTCGGCATGCCGGCCGAAAATGCGGCGATGGAAAAGAAGGTGCATCCGGGCGAATGGACCCGGTCCAACATCGCCAATATGCGCGCGCAGCTGAAGAAGCTGGGTTTCGCGATCGACTGGAGCCGCGAACTCGCGACCTGCGAGCCGGACTATTATGGCCATGAACAGGCGCTGTTCCTGGATATGCTGGAATCCGGCCTGCTCTATCGCAAGGAAAGCCAGGTCAACTGGGATCCGGTCGACATGACCGTGCTGGCGAACGAGCAGGTGATCGATGGGCGCGGCTGGCGTTCGGGCGCGCTGGTCGAGAAGCGCAAGCTCAACCAGTGGTTCCTCAAGATCACGCAGTTCGCCGATGATCTGTTGGGGGGCCTCCAGACGCTCGACCAGTGGCCCGACAAGGTGCGGCTGATGCAGGAAAACTGGATCGGCAAGTCAGTCGGCCTGCAGTTCAGCTTCAAGCCGGTCGCGCCGTTCGACAGCGAAATCGAAGTCTATTCGACCCGTCCCGACACCATCTTCGGCGCCAGCTTCGTCGCGATCGCGGCCGACCATCCGGTCGCGCAGGCCGTCGCCGCGAACAACCCCGACGCGGTTGCCTTCATCGAGAAGTGCAAGGAAGGCGGCACCACCGCCGCCGAGCTGGAAACGGCGGAGAAGCTGGGCTTCGACACCGGCCTGACGGTCGCGCATCCGTTCGATCCCGATTGGCACCTGCCCGTCTTCATCGCCAATTTCGTGCTGATGGACTATGGCACCGGCGCCGTCATGGGCGTGCCCGCACATGACCAGCGCGACCTCGACTTCGCGCGCAAATATATGCTGCCGGTCGAGCGCGTCGTCGCATTGGACGGCGAAGCCGACAAGCCGATCCATGACGAGGCCTATACCGGCCCCGGCAATCTGGTGAACTCGCGCTTCCTGGATGGCATGGCAGTCGAAGCCGCCAAGGCCGCCGTCATCGCCCGCGCCGAGGGCGAAGGCTGGGGGGCGGGCAAGACCGTGTTCCGTCTGCGCGACTGGGGCGTGTCGCGCCAGCGTTACTGGGGCACCCCGATCCCGGTCATCCATTGCGATGATTGTGGTGTGGTGGGCGTGCCCAAGGACCAGCTGCCGGTGAAGCTGCCTGAGGATGTGACCTTCGACATTCCCGGCAATCCGCTGGATCGTCACCCGAGCTGGAAGCATGTCGATTGCCCGTCCTGCGGCAAGGCGGCGCGGCGCGAGACCGACACGCTCGACACCTTCGCGGATTCGAGCTGGTATTTCATCCGCTTCGCCAGCCAGCCCGACGACAAGCCGTTCGATCGTGCGACCGTCGAGCAGTGGCTGCCGGTCGGCCAATATATTGGTGGCGTGGAACATGCGATCCTGCATCTTCTCTATGCCCGTTTCTGGACCCGCGCGCTGCAGCATATGGGCCAGCTGGGCTTTGCCGAGCCCTTCACCGGCCTGTTCACCCAGGGCATGGTGACGCATGAGACCTACAAGGCTGGCGATGGCAGCTGGCTGTCGCCGCAGGAAATCAAGAAGTCCGGCGACGACTATATCCATATCGAGAGCGGGGCGCCGGTCACGGTCGGCCGCGTCGAGAAGATGTCCAAGTCGAAGAAGAATGTCGTCGATCCCGATGACATCATCGAACAATATGGTGCCGACGCCGTGCGCTGGTTCATGCTGTCGGACAGCCCGCCCGAGCGCGACCTGCCCTGGACCGAGGCCGGCATCGAGGGCAGCTGGCGCTTCGTCAACCGCGTCTGGCGCCTGTTCGGCGAAGCCGATGCGGCGGCGGAAGGCCAGGACAAGGCGCTCGACCGCAAGCTGCACCAGACGATCGACGGTGTCGCCAAGGATATCGAGGCGCTGGGCTTCAACAAGGCCGTCGCCAAGATCTATGAGTTGGTGAACGCGATCGAGAAGGCCAAGCCGTCGGCCAGCCGCACCGCGGCGATCCGCGCGCTGGCGCTGCTGGTCGCGCCGATGACCCCGCATCTGGCCGAAGAGGGCTGGGCCGAGATGGCGCAGCCGGGCCTGATCGCCGAAGCCGCCTGGCCGGCGGTCGATCCGGCACTGCTGGTCGAGGATGAAGTGACCATCGCCTGCCAGGTGATGGGCAAGCTGCGCGACACCATCACCGTCCCCAAGGGCACGCCGAAGGACGAGCTGGAAAAGCTGGCGCTGGCCGCGCCGAACGTCGTTCGCACGCTGGATGGCGCCACCCCCAAGAAGGTGATCGTGGTGCCCGATCGTCTGGTCAATCTGGTCATCTGACCTGTGCCCGTCACCCCGACCTTTGGTTCGACAAGGGCGGGGTGACGGGATAAGGATCATGCCCATGAAGCGCATCCTTCCCCTCGTCGCCCTGACTCTTCTCACCGCACCTCTTCTCACCGCCTGTGGGCTGCGCCCGGTCTATGGCGGCGGCAGCCATGGCGCGGTGGCGCAGGGGCTGGGCCATGTCGAGGTGCAGGATATTGCGGGCAAGGGCGGCTGGCTGATGCGCAACGCCCTCAACGACCGGCTTGGCGCGATCAGCAATGGTTCCGGCCCCAGCTACAAGCTGGTGGTGAAGCTGGACGACCAGATCAGCGGTTTCGGTCTGCGGTCCGACGCGGCCATCACCCGTGAGCGGCGCACGCTGCGGGCGCGCTATCAGCTGATCGATGAAGCGACCGGTGCGCAGGTGCTGGACGACAGCGCCGGGTCGGACGCCGGCATCAACGCGACGTCGAGCGAATATGCGACGATCGCGGCCGAAGACACGGCGCTGGAGCGGCTGTCGGAGATCGTCGCCGACCAGATTGTCACCCGCCTGGCGCTGTATGCGACGCGCAAGGAAGGTGCCCAGGCGGCGCCATCGACAGCCCCATCGTCGGCGGCGTCGACCGGCCAGTGAAAGCCAATCGCGGCCAGATAGAAAAGGCGCTCGACGCGCCGCCGTCGGATATCCGCTTCTTCCTGCTCTACGGTCCTGACGAGGCGGGCAGCACCGCGCTTGCCAGGCGGCTGGAGCGGGCGATGGGGCCGGGGGCCGAGCGGGTTGATCTGGACGTGGCCACGCTGCGCGAGGATCCGGCACGGCTGGCGGACGAAGCGGCATCCTTCTCCATGTTCGGCGACAAGCGCTGGGTGCGGATCAACGGCATGGGCGACGAATCGTTGCCGGCGGTGACGGCGTTGCTGGAGGCGGAGGCGGCGGGCAATCCGGTGATCGCGATCGCCGGCGCGCTTAAGGCGACGTCGAAGCTGGTCAAGCTGGCGCTCGACCACAAGGGCTGCATGGCCTTCATCTCCTATCAGCCCGATGCCCGCGAGGCGGAGCAGATCGCCATGGCGACCGCGCGCGAGAACGGCCTGCGTCTGCCGCAGGAACTGGCGCGCCGCATCGTCGACCTGGCCAATGGCGACCGGGCGCTGATGGGAATCGAGATCGAGAAACTGGTCCTCTATCTCGACGCCGCGCCGGAACAGCCGCGCGAGGCGACGGCGGAGGCGCTGGACGCGCTGTCGGCCGACAATCCCGATTCCGACGCGGCGCCGCTGGTCAATGCGGTGTTGGGCGGCGACCTTCGGGCGATGCACAAGGAACTCAATAATCTGGCGGAGATCGGCGCGGCCATGGCGTCGGTGATCCGGCCGCTGCTGACCCGTGCCATGCTGATCGCCAATATCCGCGCGGATTTTGACAGCAGCGGGCGGCTGGAGGCGGCGGTGGAATCGGCCGGCAAGGCGGTCTTCTGGAAGGAGAAGGGGCTGGTCACCCGCCAGGTGCGGCTGTGGGACGCGACCGGCATCGCCCGCGTCATCCAGCGCCTGGCCCAGGCCGAACGGTCCAGCCGCGGCGGCAAGGGGCTGGGCGATCTGCTGGTGCGGCACGAGCTGCTGGCGATCGCCCGACAGGCGGCGCGCGAGCGGGCCTGATCGCGGACTTGATAAGGGCTTCGGCGGACGCCATATTGCGGCCATGGAAAAGCTGGACCTGAGCGAAGCCGAATGGCGTGCGCGCCTTTCCCCCGAACAATATCATGTGCTGCGCGAAGCGGGCACCGAACGGGCCTTCACCGGCAAATATAACAGCAACAAGGCGGATGGCGTCTATTATTGCGCCGGTTGCGGCGCGGAGCTGTTCGATGCCGAGGAAAAATATGACAGCGGGTCGGGCTGGCCCAGCTTCACCGCGCCGGTCGATATCGACGCGGTCGAGGAAATTCGCGACGCCAGCCATGGCATGATCCGCACCGAGGTGCGTTGTGCCACATGCGAGGGGCATCTGGGCCATGTCTTCCCTGACGGCCCCGGCGTCAACGGCCTGCGTTACTGCATGAACAGCGCGTCGCTGGATTTCAAATCGCGCGACGACGCGGAATAAGAGCGTCATAGGGACGGACTGGTGCGGGGCGGGGGCAGCATGTCCTGCCCGCCCCGGCTTGTTCGGACCTCCACCGATATATTCATCGCGGGTAAAGCCGCATCATCCTTACAGACCGGGGAGTTTTCCGGACGAGCGCCCTGATTTGCGCTGGTCCGGGCCGGTAATAGCGCGTATCCGGGGCGGCAAATGGCACGATCTGACAAGAGCAAGAAGGCGCCGGGCAAGGCGAAGAAATGGCTGGTGCGCGGGCTAAAGATCGGTCTGGTCGGCGCCTTTGCCGGTCTGGTCGCGATCGGCGTGGCCGTGTTCATCGCGATGCAGTCGCTACCCGACTATAACAGCCTCAAATCCTCCCCCAATGGCCAGATGATCCGCGTCCATGCGGCGGACGGATCGGTCATCGTCTCCCTGGGGCCGAGCTTCGGCCGCTGGCTGAGCTATGACCAGATTCCCTCGGTCATGGTCGATGCGATGGTATCGACCGAGGATCGCCGTTTCTACATGCACCCCGGCGTCGATCCGGTCGGCATGGCACGCGCGGCCTGGGTCGCGCTGGAACGGCGCGGCAGCGGCCGGCGCTGGCAGGGTGCCTCGACCATCACCCAGCAGGTCGCGCGCAACATCTTCCTCAACAACAGCTATAGCTGGGGCCGCAAGGTCCGCGAGATGGTGCTGGCGATGGCGCTGGAGCGCAAATTCTCCAAGCAGCAGATCCTGGAACTCTATCTCAACAAGGTCTATTTCGGCGGCGGGGCCTATGGCATCGACGCCGCCAGCCGCAAATTTTTCGGCCATCCCGCGCAGAGCCTGGACCTGCCCGAGGCGGCGATCATCGCCGGCCTGGTGAAGGCGCCGTCCAGCTATTCCCCCACCGCCGATGCCGAGGCCGCGATCGGCCGCGCCGGCGTGGTGCTCGACCTGATGCAGGAAAATGGCAAGATCAGCGCTGCCGATCATGCCAATGCCAATCTGGCTGGCGTGCGCATGGCGCCCGAGCCGCCGCAGAACAGCGTGCGCTATTTCACCGACTGGGCGCTGCCGCAGCTCGATACGCTGATCGACGAGCCCAATGAGCCGCTGGAAGTCTATACCACCATCGATCTTGGCATGCAGAATGCCGCGACCGCCGCGGTGAAGGCAAACGTGTCGAACGGCATGCAGGGCGCTCTGGTCAGCCTGGATCGCGACGGCGCGGTGCGCGCCATGGTCGGCGGGCTCGACTATGTGACGTCCAACTATAATCGCGCGACGACCGCCGTGCGCCAGCCCGGCTCGGCCTGGAAGATCTTCGTGTACATGGCGGCGCTGGAGGCAGGCTATACGCCCGATACCGGCGTTACCGATGAGCCGGTGACGATCAATGGCTGGAGCCCGCGCAACAGCAATGGCCGCTTTGCCGGTGCGATCGATATCCGCACCGCCTTTGCCTATTCGATCAACACGGTCGCGGCGAAGCTGGGCGTGGAGGTCGGTTTCCCGACCGTCGCCGACATGGCGCGCCGCTTCGGCATCACCACGCCGATCAACACCCACCCCTCGATGGTGCTGGGCACGTCGGACGTACGGCTGATCGACATGACCCGCGCCTTCGCCTCGATCGCGCGCAAGGGCGTGGCGGTCACCCCCTATGGCATCACCAAGGTGACGACCGCCGACGGGCGGATGCTCTACCAGCATCAGGATGACACCAGCCGCGTGCTGGTGGCGCCCTGGGTCGCGGCGGGCATGACCGACCTGATGCAGACCGCGGTCAGCACCGGCACCGGCAAGGCGGCACAGATCGGACGCCCGGTCGCGGGCAAGACTGGCACCACCAACAGCGGCAAGGATGGCTGGTTCCTGGGCTTTTCCAGCGGCATCACCACCGGCGTCTGGGTCGGCCGGGATGACGCCAAGGCGGTGCCATCGCTCTATGGCGGTCGCGCGCCGGCCCACGCCTTTGCCGATTATATGAAGGTCGCCGTCGCCAAGCGGCCGGTGGAGCAGTTCGAGACCCAGGTCACCCTGCCCGAATGGCAGCTGGAGCCGGACGAGGAGGCCTATTACGGCCAGCCGGATAACGGCATGGAAGGCGGCATGATGGTCGATGAAAATGGCCTGCCGATCGACCGTGCTCGGCCGGCCGGCAGCGAGGCGGAGGATGGCGAGGATATGGCTCAGCCCGATCCGGCCGATCGCCCGGCGCCGCCGCGCCTGGACCAGCAATGGATCGACAATGTGCTGGGCCGCACGCCGCGCCAGCGCCAGCCGGCCCAGCAGCAGCGCCCCGACAATCCCTGACCCTGTGCCTCAGCGTCCCTGACGGGGCGCTGAGGCCGCCAGCCGGACCGGATCGAGCGCACCGGTATCGGGCAGCAGGAAGTCCACCTTGCCCCGGCCGAAGTCGATCGCCACTCGGTCGAACAGCCGCAGCGCATTCATCCCCAGCATCAGCGCCGGCTTGTCGGCCAGGCCCAGCTCGGCAAAGGGGCTGGCCTCGGCGAACAGCACCGGCACACCGGTCAGCTTGACCCGGCCCATGCGCACGAAATCCAGCCGCCCGACATCGCCGGTCAGCGTGTCGCCGGTCACGCTGATGAGGCTGGCCTGCAGCAGTTCGGGGGCGCGCTTCTTGCGCACCAGCTTGTCGCGCAGCGCCAGATTGCCGACGCTGAAATTGGCGCCGGTATCCAGGATGATGTTCACCTTCATCCCGTTGACGTCGGAATCGAGCAGGATCAGCTGTCCCTTGCGCCGGCGCGCCTCGACGATGATCGCATCGGGATCGCGCGGGGGCAGACGGCGGCTTTCGCTGATTTCCATCCGGCCGGTGCGGAAATTGAGCAGCACCCGCTTGGCATGCAGGCTGTCGAGGCCGAGCAGGCCGGCAGCGCCCAGATGCTCGCCGTTCAGCACCGGTGCCTCTATATCGTCCACCGTGGTCGCGCCGAAACCGAGCCGGGGCACGGCGACGGTCGGCACCTCCGCCTTGCCGGTCATGCTGAGGATGGTGACGATCCGCCGATTGGGCAGGGCGAGCCGGTCGGCCAGGTCGCGGGCGATGACCGTGCGCTGCGAGCCGGTGTCGATCACGAAGTTCCACGGCCCCTTGCCGTCGATATTGATGGGAATGGTGACGCGGTCGTCGAGCGAGGGGCCGGTGCGGACGACGGTGGGGGGTATGTCGGGATCGAGCGGGGGGCTATCCTGCGCGGCGAGTGGCAGCGCGGTGAGCGCGCCCGTGGCGATCGCCATCAGGGCACGGAAATAACGCATTTCCTCATCCTTCCGATATTTTATGTCTCATCATATCATGGGGCAGGATATGTCGTCCATCGCCGCAGATGGGGCACCACCTGTCGAAAATCCCCGGATCGCCCATGATTTCAGGCGGAATAGGGAAATGTCCTCGCTTGACTTGAGGGCCGGGCGCTCGCTAAACGCCGACTATTCCCCTCGCCCGTCCGGCGCGAGGCTTTCCCGAGACATCGACCGGGCAAAATCTCCTTTCTTACCCGGCTATTCTATCCCTCACTCCATCGGACCGACTCGCAATGCATCTCAAGGACCTCAAGAAGACAGTTCCCGCCGACCTCGTCACCATGGCGGAAGAACTGGGCGTCGAGGGCGCATCGACCCTGCGTAAGCAGGATCTGATGTTCGCCATCCTGAAGGCCGAGGCCGAAAATGGCGCGCAGATCATGGGTGAGGGCACGATCGAGGTGCTGCCGGACGGCTTCGGCTTCCTGCGCAGCCCTGAGGCGAATTTCCTGGCCGGTCCCGACGACATCTATGTCTCGCCGAACCAGGTCCGTCGCTTCGGCCTGCGCACCGGCGACACGGTCGAGGGCGAGATCCGCGCGCCCAAGGATGGCGAGCGCTATTTCGCGCTGACCAAGCTGCTGTCGGTCAATTTCGATGATCCGGACGTCGTCCGCCATCGCGTCAATTTCGACAACCTGACCCCGCTCTATCCCGAGCAGAAGCTGCGCCTCGACACGCTGGACCCGACCATCAAGGACAAGTCGGCCCGCGTCATCGACATCGTCTCGCCGCAGGGCAAGGGCCAGCGCACGCTGATCGTCGCGCCGCCGCGCGTCGGCAAGACGGTGATGCTGCAGAACATCGCCAAGGCCATCACCGACAATCATCCCGAAGTCTTCCTGATCGTCCTGCTGATCGACGAGCGTCCGGAAGAAGTCACCGACATGCAGCGCAGCGTGAAGGGCGAGGTCGTTTCCTCGACCTTCGACGAGCCTGCCACCCGCCACGTCCAGGTCGCCGAAATGGTGATCGAGAAGGCCAAGCGCCTGGTCGAGCACAAGAAGGATGTCGTCATCCTGCTCGACTCGATCACCCGCCTCGGCCGCGCCTACAACACTGTCGTGCCCTCGTCGGGCAAGGTGCTGACCGGCGGCGTCGACGCCAACGCGCTGCAACGCCCGAAGCGCTTCTTCGGCGCCGCGCGCAACATCGAGGAGGGCGGCTCGCTCTCGATCATCGCGACCGCGCTGATCGACACCGGCAGCCGCATGGACGAAGTCATCTTCGAAGAGTTCAAGGGCACCGGTAACTCGGAAATCGTGCTGGACCGCAAGGTTGCGGACAAGCGTATCTTCCCGGCGCTGGACGTCGGCAAGTCCGGCACCCGCAAGGAAGAGCTGCTGGTCGAGAAGCCGACGCTCAGCAAGATGTGGGTGCTGCGCCGCATCCTCATGCAGATGGGCACGGTCGACGCGATGGAATTCCTGCTCGACAAGATGAAGGATTCCAAGACCAACGAGGATTTCTTCGCGACCATGAACCAGTAAGCGCGGCGGCGGCTGCGCGGTTGTGCGGCCACCCTGCCATATATTTTGCGGTGAGAGCCGGGCCATGTATATGGTCCGGCTTTCTTCATTTTCACATACAGGGACGTTAGGCCGTCATGCTCGACCTTATCGCCACCGCCGCTTCGGCCGCCCAGGGGCTCGGTTCCCCGGCGGATATCTGGCAGCATATCGTCAACGACTTCAGCAATATCGGGACGCCCAGCGCCCTGGCCGCTTTTGGCCAGGTGTTGATGATCGATATCCTGCTGGCGGGCGACAATGCGATCGTCGTCGGCGCGCTGGCCGCCGGCCTGCCGCCCAAGCAGCGCCAGCAGGTCATCCTGATCGGCATCATCGCCGCGCTGGTGCTGCGCATCGGCTTTGCGCTGGTGGTCAGCCAGATGATGCAGATTGTCGGCCTGATCCTGGCCGGCGGCCTGCTGCTGCTGTGGGTCAGCTGGAAGATGTGGCGCGAGCTGCGGCCCAACGCCGGCGCGCATACGCCCGACGATCCGAGCGACGATGATGTATCGGGCGTGCGCCCGGCCAAGAGCTTTGCCGCCGCCGCCTGGTCGGTGGCGATCGCCGACGTCAGCATGAGCCTGGACAATGTGCTGGCCGTGGCCGGCGCGGCTCGCGATCATCCCGGCATCCTGATCATCGGCCTGATCCTGTCGGTGGCGATGATGGGCATCGCGGCGAACATCATCGCCAAATATATCGAGCGCTTCCGCTGGCTGGCCTATATTGGCCTGGCGGTGATCGTTTATGTTGCCTGCTCGATGATCTATGACGGCATCATGGATCGGTCGGTCGGCATATTGACACTATTCTGATCGATCTGATCGACGCTATCGCAATCGGCCCGCCCACGCTCAGTCGTCGGCGGGCCTTTTCATGCCTGCGGGGCGCCAGGGATGGCCTATCCAGCGTGCCACGGCATCGCGCAGGCCCCAGCGCAGGTTGATGCGCCGTTCGGTGATTCCGGGCAGGCTCCAAATGTCGAGCCCCACTAGCGGCCGGAAGGGGTTGCGCCGGCCGTAGGCCCAGAGTTCGACGCGGGTGGAACGCTGCGCCGCTTCGCCCCGCGCATGGAAGCCGAAAGTGTCGGCGATCACCAATGTGTTGGCAGGGACCGGAAACTGGCGCGGCGGCGGCAGGCCAAGACCGGCCAGTTCCGCTTCGTCGATCCGCAGCGAGCCGCGCGCCGACAGGCGGCAATCGCCATCGCGTGCTGTCAGGCTGCGCTGCTTCTCCCACGCTGCGCGCGCGGGGGTCAAGCGATGCGATCCGGGGACATAGGTGAAGGGGCCGCCTTCGGCCGGGACGTCTTCCAGGAACAGCCAAGCCTTCATCGCGGGGTGAAAGGTGTCGGCGTGTAATTGGGTCTGGGGATCGGGCGCACCGTCCCGCCGATGGGTGAGAATGGTCTGGATGTAGATCAGCGGCTCGACGTTGAAGCCGGCGGCATAGCGCGCCAGCGCGCGCCAGCGGGGATGATCGAGAAAGCGGGCCACCGCGGGCATTGCGCGCCGGGCGGCGCCGTCCAGTGCGTAACGGCGGGTGATGGTATGGCCCTGTGCCATTTCACGTGGAACAGCCTGATAGGCTGCAATCTGCTCGCGCAGGGCGGCAAACTGTTCCGGCGGCAGGAAGTCGCGAATCTCGATGAAACCGTCGCGATCAAAGGCATGACGATCGGCTGCGGAAAGATTTGCGGCGAGACGCGAGCGACGACGGGCTGTCATCCATTGGGCGAGCCTGACGCGCCCGACATGGAGGCCCAGCGCATTGAGCCGGGACGAACCGATCAGCGGATTGTCGAGAAAGGACTTGGCCCCAGTCGCCAACTGCAGGGTCCACCATGGCAACAGGATCCACTGGGCCAATCGGGGCATGTTCTTGTTCTTCCGGGACGGCTGCATCTCCTGTCGGATACTGCAAATGACGATCAATAGGGAAGGGCGGGCAGACTGTCTGCACAAAAAAAGGGACGGCATGTGTCATGCCGCCCCTGATGAGATTATGAAGATCAGCCAGAGGCTTAGGGGATCAGGATGGTACTGCCGGTCGTCTGGCGCCCTTCCAGTGCGCGATGGGCGTCCGCGGCGTCGGCGAGAGCGAAGCTCTGGCCGATCTGGGCCGATATGATGCCGCGTGCCATACGGTCGAACAGGCGTTCGGCGGTGTTGGCCAGATCCTCGGCCGTCGCGACATAGTCGAACAGGGTCGGGCGGCTGACATAGAGCGATCCATTGCGACTGAGATCGAGCAGGCTGATCGGCGGCACCGCGCCCGATGCATTGCCATAGCTGACCAGCAGGCCGCGGCGGCGGAGGCTGGCGAGCGATGCGGCCCAGCTATCCTTGCCGACGCCATCATAGGCAACGGCGACACCCTTGCCGTCGGTCAGGTCGCGCACCTGCGCCGCCAGATCGTCGAGCGGGCCGGACAGGCTGTGGTCGGCATCGACCCTGGCCGCCTTTTCGGGCGATCCGCTATGGGCGATCACGACCACGCCCTTTTCGCGCAGCCAGGGCACCAGCACCGATCCCACGCCGCCGGCGGCGGCATGGACCAAGGCGACATCGCCGGGCAGCAGGTCGATCATGTCCTCGGCCAGATAACAGGCGGTCATGCCCTTGAGCATCATTGCAGCGGCATCGCGCGTGCTGACCGCATCGGGGATGCGCACGACCCGGTCGGCCGGGACGATGCGATGGGTGGCATAGGCGCCCAGGCCGGCGGCGCAGCCGACCTTGTCACCCACGGCAATGCCACTGACGCCCGCACCCACCGCAACGACATGGCCCGCACCCTCCGACCCCAGCGTCAGGGGCAGGGGGGCGGGGTAGAGGCCGGTGCGATAATAGGTGTCGATGAAATTGAGGCCGATCGCATCCTGCGCGATCAGCACCTCGCCCTCACCGGGCGCGCCCGGATCGAAACGCTCGCGCTCGATCGCCTCGGGGCCGCCATGGGCCCGGACGATCATCCGCCATGCATCACCCGACATCAGGCGAGCGCCTGCGCGAAGAAGTCGGCGGTGCGACGGTCGGCCAGCTGGGCGGCTTCCTCGACCCGGCGGTCGCCCATCTCGGCAGCGAAACCATGATCCAGCCCTTCATAGTCATGCAGGGTAACGTGGCGGTTGTCCTTCAGCCCATCATGCATCTTGGCCTGAACGTCGGCGGGGACGAAGCCGTCATTGGTCGGGATATGCAGCATGGTCGGCTTGCCGATGGCATGTTGTTCGCCCAGCAGCCCGTCGATGCCCACGCCATAATAGCCGACAAAGGCATCGCCATCGGTGCGGCAGGCGGTCATGAAGGCAACGCGACCGCCCAGGCAATAGCCGACGACGCCGACCTTGGCCGGGCCTTCCAGCATCGCGCGCGCGGCGCGGATGGTCGCCTCGATATCGCGGACGCCCTGATCCAGGTTGAAACGGGGGATATAGTCGAGCGCCTGCTGCATCTGTTCGGGGATGTCAGCGTCCAGCTCGATATGCGGATCGATGCGCCAGAACAGGTCGGGCGCGATCGCCAGATAACCGGCGCGGGCCCAGCTGTCGCATTTGCGGCGGATGCCCTCATTGACGCCGAAAATCTCCTGGATGACGATGATCGCCGCCTTGGGGGCGCTGTCGGGCGTGGCGACATAGGCGTCGAACTGGCCGTCGCCTTCCAGCGTCTTGATCGGAATATAGTCTGCCATGGGATATCCTTCCGCCTTGGGAGTCTGTTAGGTCGAGGCGCATATTGGCGCCTTGGGCGAGGGGTGCAAGCGCGCTGTCGCGCCCAAAAAATTTGCCATCGCCGGCCTGTTTGCGGCATGAGATGGAGCGACAGGCGGATGACCGCGACAGGGAAGGGCAGCAGATGAAAGTGACCGTCGACGTGGATTGCACCCCGGCCGAGGCGCGCGCCTTTCTGGGCCTGCCGGACGTCAGCCCCATCCACGACAAATATATCAAGACCATGTTGGACAGCATGGACGGCATTGGCAGCGTCGAGCAGATGGAGACGCTGTTCAAGAGCTTCTCGCCGATGGGCGATGCGGGCGTGCGGCTGTTCAAGCAGATGATGGATATCGGCCTGTCCGGCATGGCGGGCAAGAATGGCGACAAGAAGGATTAAGTGAGCGAGACGATCTTCGCCCTGTCGAGCGGCGCGCCGCCGGCGGGGATTGGCGTGGTGCGCGTCAGCGGCCCGATGGCGGGCGCGGCGTTGCAGGCGCTGGCCGGGCGACTGCCCAGCCCCCGCATGGCGAGCCTGGCGCTGCTGAGCGATCCGCGTGACGGTACGCCGCTCGACCGGGCGCTGCTCTTGTGGTTGCCGGGGCCGCGCACGGTGACGGGCGAGGATATGGCCGAGTTGCATTGCCATGGTGGCCGCGCGGTGATTGCTGCGGTCGAGGCGGCGCTGGGCGCGATGCCAGAGTTGCGCCGCGCGACTGCGGGGGAGTTCACCCGCCGCGCCTTTGCCCATGGCCGCATGGACCTGAACGAGGTCGAGGGATTGGCGGACCTGCTGGCGGCCGAGACGCAGCAACAGCGGCGCGCGGCACTGGCGATGATGGAGGGCCATTTCTCGCAGCGGATCGACGGCTGGCGCATGCGGCTGCTCGACCTGTCGGCGATGGCCGAGGCCGCGCTCGACTTCTCCGACGAGGATGATGTGCCCGACGCCGATATCGAGGCGCGGATCGGGCAGGGGGTGATGGCCCTGGCGGATGATGTCGGCGCGCTGCTTTCGGCGCCTTCTGCCGAGCGGCTGCGCGATGGCATTCGGGTGGTGCTGGCCGGGCCGCCCAATGCCGGCAAGTCGACCTTGCTCAACCGGTTGGTGGGACGCGAGGCGGCGATCGTGTCCGATATTGCCGGCACCACCCGCGACCGGATCGAAGTGCCCGCCGCGATTGGCGGCACCGCCTTCCTGTTCACCGACACGGCTGGACTACGCGACGAGACCGGCGACGCGATCGAGGCGATCGGCATCGACCGCGCACGCGCCGCGCTGGAGGCGGCGGACATCATCCTGTGGCTGGGCGATCCGGCCGAGGCACCACGCGAGGATGCGCTGCTGATCGCGGCGCAGAGCGATGTCGCGCTATATGGTTCCGACCGGCCCGGCCTGCGTCTGTCGGCGCGGACGGGGGAGGGGATGGACGCGCTGGTGGCGATGCTGCTCGATCGGGCGGCGACGCTGCTGCCGGGCGAGGGCGACTATGCCCTGCATGCGCGGCAACGGGAGGGCGTGCGCCAACTGCACGACCATCTGCTCGCCGCAGGCGCGGCCCGCGACCTGCTGGTGCTGGCGGAGGAGTTGCGCCTGGGGCGGCGAACCATTGATGCGCTGACCGGACAGGCGGGGACCGAGGATATGCTCGACCGTCTCTTCTCGGGATTCTGTATCGGGAAGTGAGCGAAATTTCCGCGTGTGATGGCTGATAGTGCGATGTTCCACGTGGAACGCTTTTGACCGCAGGCCCCTGAATCTGATATGGGGCCGCCATGCGAACAAGCTATGATGTGATCGTGGTCGGTGGTGGCCATGCCGGCTGCGAGGCGGCCGCTGCGGCAGCGCGCAAGGGCGCAGCGGTGGCGCTGCTCACCTTCGAGCGGGCGACCGTGGGTGCCATGTCCTGTAACCCGGCGATCGGCGGTCTGGGCAAGGGCCATCTGGTCCGTGAAGTGGATGCGCTTGACGGGTTGATCGGCCGGGCTGCCGACGCCGGCGCGATCCATTATCGCATGCTCAACAGCAGCAAGGGCGCCGCCGTCCAGGGACCGCGCGTGCAGGCCGACCGCAAGCGCTACAGGGCGGCAATCCACCAGATGCTCGACGCCCAGGCGGGCCTTGATATTGTCGAGGGTGAGGCAGTGGGCCTGATCGTCCGCGACGGCGCGGTGGCGGGTCTGGCGCTGGCTGATGGCCGGACGCTGGAGGCACCCTCGGTCGTGCTGGCGACCGGCACCTTCCTTGGCGGCAAGCTGTTCCGGGGTGAGGATGTGGATGTCGGGGGTCGCACTGGCGAGCGGGCGGCAACCGCGCTGGGGGTGCAGTTGCGCGAGATCGGCCTGCCGATCGGCCGGCTGAAGACCGGGACGCCGCCGCGCATCGACGGCCGCACCATCGACTGGGCGGTGCTGGAGGAGCAGGCGTCGGACGGCGAGGGCTGGACCATGTCGCCGCTGTCGGATCATCGGCCGCTGCCGCAACTGGCCTGTGCCATCACCCGCACCAATGAGCGGACCCATGCGATCATCCGCGAAGGGCTGGGGCGATCGCCCCTGTTCAGTGGCGCGATCGAGGGGCGGGGGCCGCGCTATTGCCCGTCGATCGAGGATAAGGTGATCCGCTTCGGCGATCGCGACGGCCATCAGATTTTCCTGGAGCCGGAAGGGCTGGACGATGCGCTGGTCTATCCCAATGGCATCAGCACCTCGCTGCCGGCCGATGTGCAGCTGGCCATGATCCGGTCGATGCGCGGGCTGGAGCAGGCGGAGATCGTCGTGCCGGGCTACGCGGTGGAGTATGACCATATCGATCCGCGTGCTCTGGATGCCAGCCTGGAAGTGCGGGCGCTGCCCGGCCTCTTCTGCGCGGGGCAGATCAATGGCACGACCGGCTATGAGGAGGCGGCGGCCCAGGGGCTGGTGGCCGGCACCAATGCCGCGGCGCGGGCACAGAGCGAGGCGCCGATGATCCTCGACCGGGCCAGTTCCTATATCGGCGTGATGATCGATGATCTGGTGCTGCAGGGCGTGACCGAACCCTATCGCATGCTGACCGCGCGCGCCGAATATCGGCTGCGGCTGCGCGCCGACAATGCCGAGACGCGGTTGGGGGGTATCGGCCTGACCCATGGCATCATTGGTCCGGATCGGGCGGCGCGCTTCGCCGCACGGGCCACCGCACGGGCCGCGATCGAAGCGGAACTGGCGCGACCCTATACCGCGACCGAGATGGCGCGGGCAGGGGCGACCGTGCGGCAGGATGGCGCACGGCGCAGCCTGTTCGAATGGGCGCGCTTCCCGGAAGTACAAGCGGAGCTGCTGGTGACGCTGGCGCCGAGCCTGGCAGAGGCGCCGGCGGACTTGCGGGCCGAGATTTTGGAGGACGCCCATTATGCGCCCTATCTCGAACGACAGGATGCGGAGATCGCCGCCCTGCGTCGGGACGAGCGCGTGGCCATTCCGGCGGACTTCGACTTTGCCAATGTCGGCGGCCTGTCGACCGAGATGATCGAGCGGCTGGACGGGGCTCGTCCCGACACGCTGGCCGCCGCGGGCCGTATCCGCGGCATCACCCCGGCGGCGCTGGCCGCCATCCTTGTCCATGTGCGGCGGAAGGCAGCATGACCGAAGACGAAGCGCGGGCCTGGCTCGACGCGCATTTTGATGTTCCACGTGAAACATGGGATCGGCTGGAGCGCTATGTGTCGCTTTTGCTGTCCGCGATGGACGAACAGAATCTGATCGCCGAATCGACCCGGCCCCATGTCTGGGCGCGGCATATCGTCGACTCGGCCCAGCTGCTTCTGCATGCTAAGGATGCGGGCGAGGGGCCTTGGATGGACCTCGGCTCGGGCGCCGGCTTGCCCGGCATTGTCGTCGCCAGCATGTCCGACCGGCCGCTGATCATGGTCGAATCGCGCCGCAAGCGGATCGACTTCCTCAATGATGTGATCGCGGAGCTGGGACTGACCAACGCCTCCGTCTTTGGCGGGCGGGTCGAGGTCGCGCCGCCGACCAAGTCCGCCGTTATCAGCGCCCGCGCCTATGCGCCGCTGCCCAAATTGCTCCAGTCGGCCCAGCATCTGTCCGATGAAAAGACGATTTGGGTGCTGCCCAAGGGACGAAATGCGCAGAATGAACTGGAGACCGCGCGTCCGGCATGGCAAGGTGCGTTTCATGTGGAACGCAGCGTGACCGACGCCGACAGCGCCATCATCGTCGCGCGATCCGTCAAACCTGTCAAAAAGAAGGGTCGAGGATGATTTGTATCGCCATCGCCAATCAGAAGGGCGGAGTCGGCAAGACCACCACGGCTATCAATCTGGCGACCGGCCTGGCCGCGACGGGGCTGCGGGTGCTGCTGGTCGATCTCGATCCGCAAGGCAATGCCTCGACCGGGCTAGGCGTCAATCATGCCGATCGCGAACGCTCGAGCTATGACCTGCTGGTCGGCAATTGCGAACTGGACGAGGCAGTTGTCACCACCCGCGTGCCCAAGCTGGACCTGATCCCGGCGACCCAGGATCTGTCCGGCGCCGAGATCGAGCTGATCGACTATGAGCAGCGCACCCACCGGCTGGAACGGGTGCTGTCCGAGGCACCGGCCGGGCGCTGGGACATCTGCCTGATCGACTGTCCGCCGTCGCTTGGCCTGCTGACGGTCAATGCGATGGTTGCGGCGCAATCGCTGCTGGTGCCGTTGCAGTGCGAATTCTTCGCGCTGGAAGGGCTGTCGCAGCTGTTGCAGACAGTTGAGCGCATCCGCAGCCGGTTCAACACTGGCCTGTCGATCCTGGGCGTGGCGCTGACCATGTATGATCGCCGCAACCGGCTGACCGATCAGGTCGCCGACGATGTGCGCGCCGTGCTGGGCGACCTCGTCTTCACCACCGTCATTCCGCGCAATGTGCGCCTGTCCGAGGCGCCGAGCCATGGCGTGCCGGCGCTCATCTATGATTTCCGCTGTTCGGGGTCGGAAGCCTATATGCGTCTGGCGCGCGAATTGATCGCGCGTCTTCCCCGACAGGAGGTAGCGGCTTGAGCGACGAGATTGGGGAAAAGCAGAAGCCGGTAAAGCGGCCGCACGGTCTGGGCCGCGGCCTGTCGGCGCTGCTGGGCGATGTCAGCCGGGAAGAGCCGGTGGCGGCGAGCGCCAACAGCGCCGCGCCGTCGAGCAAGGCGGTGCAGAATATCGAGGTGGCGCTGATCCAGCCGCACCCCGAACAGCCGCGCCGGCATTTCGATCAGGACGCGCTGCACGAACTGGCTGACAGCATCGCCAAGCGCGGCGTGATCCAGCCGATCATCGTTCGTCCCCATGGCGGCGGCTTCCAGATCGTCGCGGGCGAGCGGCGCTGGCGCGCGGCGCAGAAGGCGCAGCTGCATCGCATTCCGGCGATCGTGCGCGACTTCGACGAGCAGGAAACGCTGGAAATCGCGCTGGTCGAGAATATCCAGCGCGAGGATCTCAACCCGATCGAAGAGGCCGAGGCCTATCGCAAGCTGATCGGCGAATTCCATCATAGCCAGGAAGCGCTGGGCCGCATCGTCGGCAAGTCGCGCAGCCATATCGCTAATCTGATGCGCCTGCTCGACCTGCCCGATCCGGTGCAGCAGGCGGTATCGCACGGGCGGATCAGCATGGGTCATGCCCGCGCGCTGATCGGCGTGCCGGGCTGCGAATCGATGGCGCTGATGGTCGAGCAGAAGGGGCTTTCGGTCCGCGAGACCGAGCAGCTGGTGCGCAAGACCAAGAAGGGCGAGGATGCCGAGCCCAAGTCGCGCGGCGCAACTCCCGGTGGCAAGGATGCCGATATCGCGGCGCTCGAGCAGCATCTGGCCGATATATTGGGCCTGAAGGTCGAGATTGCCGATAGCGGTGACGGGCCGGGCACATTGTCGCTGCGCTATTCGACCCTCGACCAGCTGGACATGCTGTGCCAGCGCCTGTCGGGCGAGCGGATCTAAAAAGCCGCATCGGTTCGGTTCCGGATGAGGGGGGCGTGCAAAGCGCTTCCCCCTCACAGAATCAGGCACTAGGCTGGGGCCATGGCCGATATCCAATCCACCCAAGCCGCCGCTCCCGCCATCATCCGCCGCGCCGATTATCGCGTGCCCGACTGGCTGATCCCCGACATCGCCCTCGACTTCGACCTGGATGCCGCGCGGACGCGGGTCTGGTCCGACATGTCGGTGGCGCGCAATGGCGACCATGACCGGCCGCTGCGACTCGACGGCGACGGGCTGGTGCCGCTGGCGGTGAAGGTCGACGGCCGCAGCCTCAACGAAACGGAATGGACGCTGGAGGCCGGCGCGCTGGTCGTCCCCCTCGGCGGCGCGACGCACAAAGTGGAGGTGCTGGTCGAGCTGGCGCCCGAGAGCAACAGCAAGCTGATGGGCCTCTATGCCAGCGGCGGGCTGCTCTGCACCCAGTGCGAGGCGGAGGGCTTCCGCCGCATCACCTTCTTCCCCGACCGGCCGGATATCCTGTCGCGCTACAGCGTGAAGCTGACCGCCGACAAGGCGCGCTACCCGATCCTGCTCGCCAATGGCGATCCGGTCGAGCAGGGCGATCTGGAGGGCGGTCGCCATTGGGCGCTGTGGAATGATCCTTTCCCCAAGCCTTGTTATCTCTTCGCGCTGGTGGCTGGCGATCTGGCCTGCAACGCGGATCGCTTCGTGACGATGAGCGGCCGCGAAGTGGCTCTGGGCATCTGGGTGCGCGAGGCCGACCTGCCGCGCACCGACCATGCGATGCAGGCGCTCAAGAACAGCATGGCCTGGGACGAGCGCGTCTATGGCCGCGAATATGATCTGGACGTGTTCAACATCGTCGCGGTGGCCGACTTCAATTTCGGCGCGATGGAGAATAAAGGCCTCAACATCTTCAATTCGCGCTACATATTGGCCGATCCGGAGACCGCGACCGACATCGACTATGATGGTGTCGAGGGCGTGGTGGCGCATGAATATTTCCACAACTGGTCGGGCAATCGCGTCACCTGTCGCGACTGGTTCCAGCTGTCGCTGAAGGAAGGCTTCACCGTCTTCCGTGACCAGAATTTCTCGGCCGACATGGGCAGCCATGCGGTCAAGCGGATCGAGGATGTGCGGATTCTGCGCGCGGCCCAGTTTCAGGAGGATTCAGGCCCGCTGGCGCATCCGGTGCGGCCTGAATCCTACATGGAAATCAGCAACTTCTACACGGCGACCATCTATAACAAGGGCGCGGAGCTGATCCGCATGATGGCGCTGATGCTGGGGGCGGAGCGGTTCCGCGCCGGCACCGACCTCTATTTCGACCGGCATGATGGCGAGGCGGCGACCTGCGAGGATTTCGTCCGCGCGATGGAGGAGGGCGGCGAGATCGACCTTGGCCAGTTCCGCCGCTGGTATGAGCAGGCGGGCACGCCCCATGTCCGCGCGCTGCTGAGCCATGATCCGGTCAGCCGCACCGCGGAACTGTTGCTGGAACAGAGCGTGCCGCCGACGCCGGGCCAGCCCGACAAGCGGCCGATGGCCATCCCGCTGCGCGTCGCGCTCTATGATCCGGCGACCGGCAGCCATCATGGCGACCAGTTGCTGATGCTGACGGAGGCGCAGCAGCGTTTCACGTTCGACAATTTCGCCAGCCTGCCGATCCTGTCGATCAACCGCGGCTTTTCCGCGCCGGTGATCGTCGAGACCAATCGCAGCCAGGCCGATCTCGCCTTCCTGTCGGCGCATGATGACGATCCCTTCGCCCGTTATGAGGCGATGCAGCAGCTGATGGTCAATGTGCTGGTCGGCCAGGTGGCCGGCCAGAGCGTCGATGTGACGGCAGTGGTTGACGCGGTGCGCAACACCATCACCGATCCGCTGCTCGACCCCGCCTTCGTCGCGGAAGCGGTGCGCCTGCCAAGCGAAGCCTATCTGGGCGACCAGATGAAGCAGGTGGACCCGGATGCGATCCATGCCGCCCGCGATGCCCTCCAGACGCGCCTGGGCGCCGATCTGGAACCGCTGTGGCGCGATATTCATGCCAGGACCAAGGCGAACGGCTTTGCGGTCTCTCCGGCCGCCAAGGGCGCGCGCAAGCTGCGCAATGTCGCGCTGCTCTATCTGGTCGCCTCGGGCGCGGAGGATGGCCCGGCGATCGCCTATGGCCAATTCAGCGATGCCGACAACATGACCGAACGCCAGTCGGCGCTGGCAACGCTGGCAAGCGGCACCAGCCCGGAACGGGAGGCGGCGCTCGACATCTTCTATAATCGCTACAGCGACGATGCGCTGACCCTGGACAAATGGTTCCAGACCCAGGCCTTCGCCTTCCATCCCGATACGGTGGAACTGGTCGAGCAGCTGGGCCAGCACAAGGCGTTTACGCTGGGTAACCCGAACCGGGTGCGGTCGCTCTACGGCGCCTTTGCCGGCAACCAGTGGGCGTTCCACCACAAGTCGGGCAAGGGCTATCGGCTGGTCGCCGACTGCATCATCGCGCTCGACAAGCTCAATCCGCAGACCGCCGCCCGGCTGGTGCCGCCGCTCGGTCGCTGGAAGCGCTTCGATGAAGGCCGCGCCGCACAGATGCGGGCGGAACTGCAGCGCATCCTGAACGAGCCCGGCCTGTCCAAGGACGTGACCGAGCAGGCGAGCAAGAGCCTGGAGGGATAAGGGAAAGGCGGCGGCCGGGGCGTTCAAACCCCGGCCGGCCGATCAGTCCTTTTGCGCCGCGACCCAGGCGGCGACGTCGGTCGCCACCTTGTTGGCGGCGCTGTTGAGCGGTGCGCCGACGCTGCTGGCGTCGATCTTGCCGCCAACCGGCGCGCTGGCGGTGAAGCGCTGGCGCGCGATCGCGACGCCGGCCGGGGTCATCAGCGCCGCGTCGAAGGTGACGACCGCATTGTTGCTGGCCTGGTCGATGGTGAAGCTGATCAGCTCGCCGCTCAGGCGCTGGCCGCCGTCACCGGAAAACTGGCCGGGATCGAGCACGATCCGGTCCGTCGTCGCCGACACGGTTTCGGCCAGCAGGCGGCGGAACAGATGGCGGGGCGTTTCGGCCCACTGCACCTTGGTCACATAGGCGACCGAGGTCGGCGTCACCTGCACCGGCACGCGCACCGTGTCGATGACGCGCGCGGCTTCGGGATCGACGATGATCAGGCTGCGGCCGCCGCCGGCATTGCTCTGCGCGCCGGTCGGCACCTTGTGCGCGGCGTCGAGCGTCAGCAGCTGCTGCGGCGGCTTGCTGCCGATCGAGACGCAGCCGGACAGGGCGATTGCAGCGGCCAGCGCCAGCGATGCGCCACCCAGTTTCTTGTGGACCATCATCCGGCTCCCTTTCATGGCTTATAGTCGGGCAGCTGGGGCGATCCGACGATCGAGCCCGCGCCCTGCTGGTCGAGTTTTTCGGCGACGCCGCGGAAGGCGCGCGACATTTCACGCAGGTCGCGAACCAGGCGGTTCACTTCCGGCATGGTCTGGTTGCTGAAGGCATGCACGCCGGGCTGCGCTTCGGCGATGGTCTTGTCGAGCGTGTCGATGCTGCGGCTGGCCGAGGCCACGCTCTTGCGCAGGTCGGCCATCAGCGGGCGGCCTTCGTCATTGATCAGGCGGTTGGTGGTCGCGGCCAGCTCGCCGATCTGCTGCGCGGCGACGCCGGTGCGCTGCACCGCGATGCGCGCTTCGGCGAGGGTAGCGGCGATTTCCGGGCTGCGATCGGCCAGCGATCCGGTCACCCGGTCGAGATTGGCGAGGATGCCGGCGATCGACTGCTGATTCTTGTCATTGAGCAGCTCGGTCAGCTTCTCGGTCAGGGTCGACAGCCGCTCCAGCAGCTGCGGCGCATTATTGAGCAGTTCGCCCAGCGCCCCCGGCTTGGTCGGGATCACCGGCACGCCGTCGGGGCAGGCCGAAGTGATATTCTCGGCCGGGCAGAGGATCGGCGGCGCGCCCTTGACCGCGCCGTCCAGCACGATCTCGCTGACGCCGGTGAAGCCGACGCCGGCGATGGTCGCGGTCGTACCCTGCAGCACCGGGGTGCCGTCCTTGACCGAAATGCGGACCTTCACGAAGCTGGGATCACGCTTCCACAGTTCGATCTTCTCGACCTGGCCGGAAGGGACGCCGGAATAATTGACGCCCGATCCCTTGGCGAGGCCGTTCACCGACTGCTTGAAGAAGATGTCATATTCCTTGTTGTCGCCCTGTGACAGGCGCGAGAACCAGAAGGCCGCCGCCATGATGGCGGCCAGCAGCAGCAGCGTGACCGCGCCGACCAGCACATGATTGGACCGGGTTTCCATATCCTATTGCCTTCCGTCCGCTTGTTTTTCGGCAGCGGCCTTGCCGCGTTCGCGCGTAACCGCCGCGGTTGCGGCGCGGCCACGCGGACCGTTGAAATATTCCTGGATCCAGGGGTGATCGAGCGCCAGCAATTCGTCGATCGTCCCGACCGCGATCACCTTCTTGTCGGCCAGCACCGCGACACGGTCGCAGATCGAATAGAGGGTGTCGAGATCATGGGTGATGAGGAAGACGGTGAGGCCCAGCGTCTCCTGCAACTTGCGCGTCTGGTCGTCGAATGCGGCCGCGCCGATCGGGTCGAGGCCGGCGGTCGGCTCGTCGAGGAACAAGAGGTCCGGGTCCAGCGCCAGGGCGCGGGCCAGGCCGGCGCGCTTCTTCATGCCGCCCGACAGTTCGGCCGGATATTTGGGGCCGGCTTCGGCCGGCAGGCCGGTCATGCGGATCTTGTAGGCGGCGATCTCGTCGCGCAGCACCGGGCCGATATTGGGATAATATTCGCGGATCGGCACTTCGACATTCTCGGCCACGGTGAGGGTCGAGAAGAGCGCGCCGCCCTGAAACAGCACGCCCCAGCGCTTGCGGATCGCCAGAGCCTCGTCATCGTCCAGGCGGCCGACCATATCCTCGCCAAAGACATGGACCTCGCCCTCGTCGGGCACCTGAAGCCCGATGATCGATCGCATCAGCACCGACTTGCCGGTGCCCGATCCGCCGACCACGCCCAATATCTCGCCCTTGCGCACGTCGAGGTCGAGATTTTCATGGACGGTCTGGTCGCCGAAGCTGTTCTTCAGGCCGCGCACCGAAATGGCGATATCATCGGACGCGACCGCGCGTTCGATCCGCTCTTCCTTGGCCTGGCGTTCATCGGTGGTCATCAGTTCCAGCCCACCCAGGTGAAGAAGACGGCGAAGAAGGCGTCGAGCACGATCACCAGGAAGATCGCCTGGACCACGGCCGCCGTGGTGCGCAGGCCGACTTCCTCGGCATTGGCCTTGACCTGCATGCCCTGGAAACAGCCGCTGATGCCGATGATCAGGCCGAAGACGGGCGCCTTGATCAGGCCCACCCACAGATCGTGGATCGGCACCACTTCGCGCAGGCGCTGGACGAAGGTGATCGGCGGAATGTCGAGCGACACGGCGCACAGGAAGCCGCCGCCGATGATCGCGATGATCGAGGAATAGAAGCCGAGCAGCGGCATCATCACCACCACGGACAGGGTGCGGGGCAGCACCAGCGCCTCCATCGGCGACACGCCGATGGTGCGCATCGCGTCGACCTCCTCGGTCAGCTTCATCGTGCCGAGTTGGGCCGCGAAGGCCGAGCCGGAGCGGCCGGCGACCATGATCGCGGTCATGAGCACGCCCAGTTCGCGGAAGGTGAGGCGGCCGACCAGGTTGATGGTCAGCATCTCCATGCCGAACTGGCGCAACTGGACGGCGCCCTGCTGGGCGATGACGATACCGATCAGGAAGCTCATCAGGCCGATGATGCCCAGCGCCGAGACGCCGACCACCTCGAACCGCTGGACCACGGCGTTGATGCGGAAGCGGCTGGGGTGACGGATCAGGCCCCAGACCGTGACCAGCACGCCGCCGAAGAAGCCGAGCAGGCCGACCAGCGTGTTGACGGAATTGATCACCGCCTCGCCGATCTGGCCCAAGACCCGGTTGAAGGGGGAGACATAGGTCGGGCGGATATCGACCGGTTCGTCGATCTTGCCGACCGCGCCGATCAGTCGCTTGCAGTCCGTGCTGCCGCCGGACACTTCGGTTTCCAGCCGCTTGGCGGTGCGATGGATGGTCCAGGCGCCGATCGTGTCCATATGGTCGATATCGGCGACGTCGATGCAGGCGATGGGGCCGGAAATGGCGTCCAGCCGGTTCGGCATGTCGTGCAAACAGGCGATCGACCAGGTGCCGGACAGGCGTATGACCTTGCCGCCGTCGTCGCGGCTTTCCTCAACGAGATCAGCGGCTTTGTTCATGTGGAGGGATTAGTGGTCCATTATCGGTTGCGCGGCAAGCCGAAACGGCCCATCCGCCAGACAGAACGACGGGCAAGGGCAAAAGTTTCGGACACGGCATGACATACAGGCTGGCGATTTACGACATGGACCGCACGGTGACCTTTTCGGGCACCTATACCGGCTTTCTCATCCATGTGGCCGCCCATATGGCGCCCTGGCGATTGATCTTCCTGCCGCTCATTCCGTTCGTCATGCTGGCCTATGTAGTGAAGCTGATCAGCCGCCAGACGCTGAAGGAAACCAACCAGTGGCTGATGATCGGCGGCCGGGCGGACCGGGCGAAGCTGCAGCCGCATATCGAAAGCTATGCCGACAAGGTGATGGCGAAGAATGTCCGCGCCGGGGCGCTGGAGCAGATCGCGCAGGATCGCGCGGCGGGCTATCGGCTGGTGCTCGCCACCGCCTCCTACCGCCTCTATGTCGAGGCGATCGCGCGGCGGCTGGGTTTCGACACGGTGATCGCGACCGACCATGTCGGGCAGGATCTGCCCTATGTCCGCGCCAAGATTTCCGGTGAGAATTGCTATGACACCGGCAAGCTGCGGATGATCAAGGCGTGGATGGCGGGCGAGGCGATCGACCGCAGCCAGGCGCATATCCGCGCCTATTCCGACCATGTGTCGGACGCGCCGATGCTGGAATTCGCCGACGAGGCGTTCGCCTCCAACCCGCACCCGCCGCTCGCCAGGCTGGCGGCCGAGCGCGGCTGGACGCGGGTGGACTGGAGCTAAGGGATCAGCGCATCGCGGTGCGGGCGAGGCTATCGCAATCGGCGTCGCCCACGGTCGGCTGCTTCTCGCCGCCGATCGCGTCGCCGATCATCCCGATTATGCCCTTGGCCGATCGGGCGTCCCTGGGCAGCTGAATATCGGGCGTCTTGATCGTGCCGCCGACCGGCACGCTGCCCTTCAGCCGCAACAGGCTGTCCTGCTTGGGCACGCCGCTCAGCGCCAGCGCCAGCCGCTCGTCCGACAGCCGTATCGTGCCCGTGGCATGGGTCTGGGCGCGGGAGGTGTCGATCAGCACCGGACCCGGCCGGGCGATCCCGTCGCGCACATCCAGCCGGGTGATGATGCAGCGCAGGACGGCCTCCTTCCGCTTCGACAGGGTCAGGCCCCGGCCGACATCCTGCCCCATCAGCGCGGCGGTGCGGTCCGGGATGCGGCCGTCGCGCGCGACCAGCGCGATCGTGCCGGTGGATGTGCCCAGCGCCTGACGGATGGTTCTGCCCCGTCCCTTGACCGCGACCCGGCCGATCAGCGCGCCGTCGATCCGGGCGTCGGGGAAGAAATCGAGCAGCCGTGCGCCGCGCATCGCCATGGCGATATCCAGAAGAGGCCCCCCATCGCGCTGGTTGACGCCGATCCGGCCGGACAGCGTGCCGCGTGTGAGGCCCAGCGTCAGTGGTTCGACCGACAGCCGGCTGCGTTCCAGGCTGATCGTGCCAGTGAGCGAGCGGAACGGGCTGGGGCCGGGCCACAGCAATTGCCGAACCTTGAGGTCGAGCTTCCCGTCGGTGCGATGGACGGTGGCGAGGTCGATCGCCGTATCGGGGATCAGGCGCGGTCCGAACTGCGCGCGCTTGGCCGCCGCCTTCGCCTTGCCGGCATGGCTCGCCAGATCGTCGAAATCGAAGCGGTCGGCGCTGAGCGCACCGTCGATCCGTGTGCGGCCATCGCGCTTGCGGATGGTCGCGTGGCCGGCAATGTCGGATCGGCCGATCGTGCCTTTCAGCCCTTCGACGATCCAGTCCGGCCGGTCGCGTGTCACCCGCGCGGTCAGTCTGACCGGCTGGGTGCCGGGCAGGCCAGCCTCGATGATGGCGTCGAGCAGGGCGAGGTCGGTGCCATGGGCGGTCGCCTCGCCGCGCAGATGGCCGATGTCGAGCGGGCCATCCATCGTGCCTTTCAGGGTAAAGCCGACGGCATCGCCGCTGATCGCCGCGTCGAACGGCCAGCGCTGGCCCGGCTGGCTGTCGAGGATCGGGCCGCCGGTCGCGGTGACGATCACGGCATGGCCGCGCACATCGCCGCTGCCCGACAGGCGCAGGCCGCGCGGATCGACGGTCAGCGCGGCATCGACCGATCGCCCGCGCTTGTCGTCGCGATAGGCGATGCGGCTGTCGGCGACGATCAGGCTGTGCAGCGCCGGACGGCCGCCGTGCCTGTCACTGCCCTTGCTGCGCTCGCCGCTCCAATTCTCGCGGCCCTGCGCATCGCGATAGAAATGGAGCCGGGCACGCTGTGCTTCCAGCCGCTCCAGCACTGGCCCGCCGGTCAGCAGACCCCAGACCGAAAAGCCGGCACGGATCTCGCCGATCCGGGCCAGGTCGGGCAAAGCGGGCCTGACCCAGCCGGGTTGCGGCACGCGCAGGTCGCGCAGAGTGACGGTGGGGTGAAAGGACAGGCTGTCTTCCCGCGCCATTGTGCCGATCGTCACCGGCTTGCCGATGCGGTCGGACAGGCGGCGCTCGATCGGCCCCTTCATCCAGCCCCAGGGAAAGGCCGCGAGTGCCAGCAGCAGGATCGCACAAAGCAGGATCAGGCCCACCAGCCCACGCGCCACCCATCGTTTTGCCCCGCTGGCCATCCCTGTCGCTCTCCCGTCCGGCCCGGTCGGCCGTGTCGGCGCTCAACGCGCGGCGTTGCGGCTTGGTTCAGAGCACGCGATTGGGCAGCGGTTCTTCCGCCACGAAGGCGCGGATATTGGCGAGCAGCATCTGTGCCATCTGCGCCACCGCCGCGTCGGTCGCGCCGCCGGTATGCGGGGTCAGGATGCAGTTCGGGACATCGGCCCAGCGCGCGGGATCGGTCGGTTCCTGCGCATAGACGTCGAGCGCAGCGCCGCCCAGCCGGCCGGCGCGCAGAGCGTCGATCAGCGCATCCTCGTCCACCAACTGCCCGCGCGCGACATTGACCAGAAGGCCATTCGGGCCAAGCGCATCGAGGATCGCGGCGGAGATCATGCCGCGATTGTCGTCGGTCGCGCGCGCCGCGACGACCAAAATGTCGCTCTCGGCCGCCAGTGCCGCCAGGCTCTCGCTGCGCGGCCAGGCGAGGCCGGGCTTGTCGCGCGGCCCCCACCAGCGGGTCGTCATGCGCATGGCGTCGGCGCGCGCTGCGATGGCGATGCCGATGCTGCCCATGCCGACGATGCCCAGCCGGGCGCCGGCGATCGAGCGGGTGATGGTCTTGCCGCCGGGAAGCCATTCGCCCGCGCGCAAGGCCCGGTCGCCGCTGACGATCTGCCGCCGATGGGCGAGGATGAGGCCGATTGCATGGTCGGCGACATCCTCGGCATTGGCGTCGCCAGCATGGCTGACGACGATGCCGTTCGCCCGCGCCCAGTCGAGGTCCACTCCGTCATAGCCGACGGTGAAGCAGGCGATCAGCCGCAACCGCGTCATTGCCGCCAGCATGGCGGGATCGAGCCGGAACTCACCGGCGGTGACGAGTATCTCCGCCTCGGCAAGGCGGGCGCGCCCGGCCTCCTCCCATAGCCCCATGACGTCATATTGCATCGCCAGGATCGGCAGCAGTGGCGCGAGATGGGGCTGGGCGATCAGGATGACCGGGCGCAGATGGGCCATTATCCTATCGCCTTCAGCGCCTGGGCGAAGTCGGCGATCAGATCGTCGGCATCCTCGCAGCCGATCGAGATGCGCACCATATTGTCGCCGATCGCCAGCGCCTTCTTGCGCTCAGCCGGCACCGACAAATGGGTCATCGCGGCGGGATGGCTGGCCAGCGTCTCGGTGCCGCCGAGACTTACCGCCAGCTTGGCGATCTTGAGCGCGTCAAGGAAGGCAAAGGCCTCCGCCTCGCCACCCTTCAGATAGAGCGAGAAGGTGGAGCCGGCGCCGGTGCAGTGGCGGCGATAGATGTCGGCCTGCCGCTCGGTCTCCGGAAAGCCGAGATAGACGACCTTCTCCACCTGCGGCTGGTCCTTCAGCCAGGTGCAGACCTTTTCCGCATTCTCGCCCGCGCGGCTCATGCGCAATTCCAGCGTCTCCAGGCTGCGCAACAGCATCCAGGCGCTGTGCGGGTCGAGGATCGTGCCGATCGTGTTGCGCATCAGGCGAATGCTGTTGATGAGGGCATTGGAGCCGAGCACGCCGCCCGCGACCAGATCGCTATGCCCGCCGGCATATTTGGTCAGGCTGTAGATGACGAGGTCGGCGCCATGGTTGATCGGCCGGTGCCACAGCGGCCCCAGGAAGGTATTGTCGATCGCGATCGGCGGGACATGATCCTCGCCCGCAAACAGCGCGTCGCGGCGCGCGACCACCGCCTCCAGATCGACCAGCACATTGGTCGGATTGGCCGGGCTTTCCAGATAGAGCATGGCGACCCGGCCCAGCCCCTTGGCTTTCTCGATCACCGCGCCAATCTCCGCCTCGGTCGCGCCGGCGGGGAAATCGAGCCATTGCACTCCGAATCGGCCGAGGATGCGGCCGATCAGCGATTCGGTCGCGGCATAGAGGGGCGCGCTATGGACGATCACGTCACCCGGCTGCACCAAGGCGAGCAGGGTGGTGGCGATCGCCGACATGCCGCTGGAAAAGAGCAAGGCGTCCTCCGCCTCCTCCCACACCGACAGCCGGTCCTCGGCAATTTCCTGATTGGGGCCGTTGAAGCGCGAATAGATGAGGCCCTCCGCGCCGCCGGGCCGGATGCCGGTCACCCCCTCGAAATGGCGCTTGCCCGCAGCCGCGCTCTCGAAGGCGAAGGTGGAGGTGAGGAAGATCGGCGGTTTCAGCGATCCTTCCGACAGGGTCGGGTCATAGCCATGGCCCATCATCAGGGTCGCGGGCTTCAGCTTGCGGCCGTCAATCTCCAGGATTGGCGCCTTGGGGCGGCGGCGATTATGGGGCGGCTCGGCGCCGGTCAGATCGGCTTCGGTGAGGGGGGGCGGGGTTTCGCCGGTCATGTCATTCTCCTGCATCTGGCGGCCTCTGCTGTGCCGCTCATGGATGGAGGGACTGTAACGCAGGAGCAGGGCAGGGGGCCAGCGGAGAGTGATATAATCTTTCTTGTCGGGGTATGATTGTTTCGAACGAGATCGACGGAATCTCGGTCGACAACGGCACCGGCGCACGGGGCCGCATGTCCCCGTGCGCCGGCATCGTCCCTTATTGCTTGGCGTATTTCGCCTTCAGCGACAGATCATGGTCATGGTGGGATTCGCCGTTGAGGTCGATCCGGACCATTTCGATCGCGCCGGTGAAGGTGCCGCCGGTCGGGCCATAATCCTCCACCACCGGCTCGCCATTGTCCTGGCCGATGTCCATGAAGTCGTCGAAGGAGAAGATGGCCGGCACGGTCTTTTCCACCCGCCCCGTGCCGATCGCCTTGCCGTTCGCCTTGAAGGTGACGGTGCCGCCCTTGCCCGCGCCGCCGCCATCATATTCGAAGTCGAGCAGCAGGTCGTGGCTGCCCTTGCCCAGCGGCTCGTCCGCACGCACCGTGAAGGTTTCCAGCCCCACCCAGTTATGGGCATAGGCGAGCACGCCGTCCTTCATGTAGAAACTCCAGCCGCCGAACTTGCCGCCCTGCGCAATGATCGCGCCATTGGTCGGCTCCGCGCCCAGCTCCACCTTCGCGGTGACGGTGAAATTGGTGTTCTTGACGTTCGGGACCGTATTCTCGTTCCTCCGGCTCATGCCCGGTAGGAAGGTCATGGAGGTGCGGCCGTTGAGCAGGTCCGGCCGGCCGGCGACACGGGCGTCGAAGCGTTCGCGCTGGCGCGGGTCGAGCGGCAGGACGTTGTACTTCGTCGCCTCGATCAGGAAACGGTCCTGCAACTTGCGCAGCATCTCGGGATTCTTGTCCGCGATATTATGCGCCTGGGTCCAGTCGTCGGGCGCATAGAGTTCCCACGTGTCATCCTCGATCTCGCCCACCTTTTCTCGCTCGTCCGGCCAGGGCAGGCGGTGCATCGTCACGGCGGTCCAGCCGTCATGATAGATGCCGCGGTTGCAGCCGATCTCGAAATATTGCGTCGTGTGCCGGTCCTCCGCCTCGGCCTCGTCGAACAGATAGGCCATGCTGACGCCTTCCAGCGGCTTTTGCTGGATGCCATTGACGAAATCGGGCGCAGGCACGCCCGCCAGTTCCAGGATGGTCGGCGCGATGTCGATCAGGTGGTGGAACTGGTGACGCAACTCGCCCTTCGCCTTGATCTTCTCCGGCCAGCGCATCGTCATGCCGACGCGGGTGCCGCCCCAGTGGGACGCGACGATCTTGCTCCACTGATAGGGCGTGTTCATCGCATGCGCCCAGCCAGAGGGCATGTGATTGAAGGAATTGGGGCCGCCAATCTCGTCCAGGCGCGGCAGGATGTCCGCCGTCGTCATGCCAACGCTGTTCTGATAGGCCATCTCGTTGAAGGTGCCATAGGGGCCGGCCTCGGCCGAGGCGCCATTGTCGCCCAGGATGTAGATGACCAGCGTGTCGTCCAGCACGCCGCGCGCCTCCAGCGTGTCGAGCAGCCGGCCGACATGATGATCGACATGCGTGGCGAAAGCCGCATAGGTTTCGGCCAGGCGGCAGGAAACCTTGCGATCGTCGTCGGTCAACTCGTCCCATTCGGGCAGCCATTCGGTCGGCACGGTCAGTTCGGCATCCTTGGGGATGACGCCCAGCTCCTTCTGCTTTTCGAACGTGATTTCGCGCTGCTTGTTGTATCCGTGGTCGAACTTGCCCTTGTACTTGTCGACCCATTCCTTGGGCACATGGTGCGGCGCATGGGTGGCGCCGAACGACAGATAGGTGAACCAGGGCTTGTCCGGCGTAAACGTCTGCAGCGATCCGGTCCATTTGATGACCTGATCGACCAGATCCTCGGTCAGGTGATAGCCTTCCTCAATGCTCTTGGGCGGCTCGATCGGGGTCAGGCCGTCGACCAGCGGCGGGGCATATTGATTGCAGTCACCGCCCAGGAAGCCATAGAATTTCTCGAACCCGTCGCCGAACGGCCAATGGTCGAACGGGCCGGACGGGCTCGTTTCCCAAGTCGGCGTCTGGTGCATCTTGCCAAAGGCGCCGGTGCTGTAGCCATTATATTTGAGGATCTGGGCGATCGTCGCACAGCTGTCGGGGCGCAGGCCGGTATTGCCGGGCATGGCGGTCGCCACTTCGGTGATGCCGCCCATGTTCACCGTATGATGGTTGCGCCCGCACAGCATCGATTGCCGCGACGGCGAACAGAGCGCCGTCGTGTGGAAGCGGGTGAAGCGGATGCCGTCCTTTGCCACCCGCTCGGCATTGGGCATCAGGCACGGGCCACCAAAGGCGCTGCTGGCGCCAAAGCCCATGTCGTCGATCAGCACGATCAGCACATTGGGCGCGCCGGCCGGCGGGCGCATGAACTCCTTGGCCGGCGGGCTCTGCGCCTCCTTGGCGTTCATCGGCGTGTCGTGCGGCGGCACGCGCTCCGGGATCGGCAGGACATAGCGGTTGAGTGCGGGCGGGCTCTTGCGGGTCGACATGCTGCTATCCTCGTTCGCGATGGACGTGATGGAGCGAAGCCTAGTCGGGGCGGCCATATTGGCTATTGGGGTTTCCCCCGATGCCCGATGCTTGATGCCCGATGAGCGGGGTGAACGCATGCACCACTTCCCCCCATCCGCCACAGCCCCTACATCTCCCTCGATGCCACCCGCGCTTCCTCCCATCCTCACCGACTGGTTCGCATCGCGCGGCTGGCGGGTGCGGCGGCATCAGAGTGACATGCTCATGGCGGCGCAGCGGGGAGAGCATGCGTTGCTGGTCGCGCCGACCGGGGCGGGCAAGACGCTGGCCGGCTTCCTGCCGACGCTCGCCGACCTGATCGGCAATCCCGCCGACGGGCTGCACACCCTTTATGTCTCGCCCTTGAAGGCGCTGGCGGTCGATGTGCGGCGCAACCTGCTGACGCCGATCGAGGAGATGGGGCTGCCCATCCGGGTGGAGACCCGCACCGGCGATACCCCGTCGGATCGCAAGGCGCGGCAGCGGGTGCGGCCGCCGCACATCTTGCTGACCACGCCCGAATCCCTGTCGCTGCTGCTGAGCTATCCCGACGCGGCGCTGCTGTTCGAGCATCTGCGCACCGTCATCGTCGATGAGGTCCATGCCTTTGCCACGCAGAAGCGCGGTGATCTGCTCAACCTGTCGATGGCGCGGTTGCAGGCGATCAATCCCGGTCTGCGCCGGGTGGCGCTGTCGGCGACGGTGGCCGATGTCGATGCCTATCGCGCCTGGCTGGCGCCCGATGGCGATATCGATGCGGTGACGCCGGTGCTGGGGGAGGCGGGAGCGGAGCCCGACGTCACCATCCTGATTCCGGAGGGGCGGGTGCCCTGGTCGGGCCATTCGGGCAAATATGCCGCGAGCCAGGTGATGGCGGAGATCGCCGCGCGGCAGACCACGCTCGTCTTCTGCAACACGCGCGGCCTGGCTGAACTCATCTTTCAGGAATTATGGTCGGTCAATGACGCGAACCTGCCGATCGCCATCCATCATGGCAGCCTGTCGATCGAGGCGCGGCGCAAGGTCGAGACGGCGATGGCGGCGGGCAAGCTGCGCGCGCTGGTGGCAACCGCTTCGCTCGACCTCGGCGTCGACTGGGGCAATGTCGATTGCGTGATCCAGATGGGCGCGCCCAAGGGCAGCTCGCGCCTGCTCCAGCGCATCGGCCGCGCCAATCACCGGCTCGACATGGCGTCGGAGGCGATATTGATCCCCGGCAATCGCTTCGAATATCTGGAGGCGCGGGCGGCTCTGGACGCGGTCGAGGCGGGCGAGCGGGACGCCGATGATTTTCGCCCCGGCGCGCTCGACGTGCTGGCCCAGCATGTGATGGCGATCGCCTGTGCCGGGCCGTTCCGCGAGGAGGAGTTGCTGGCCGAAATCCGATCCGCCACCCCCTATAGCGCGCTGACCGACGAGGGCTTTGCCCATGTGCTGCATTTCATCGAGGGCGGCGGCTATGCGCTGCGCGCCTATGACCGGTTCAAGCGGCTGGTGCGAGAGGGTGACGGCACATGGCGGGTGTCGCATCCGAAATTCATCCAGCAGCACCGGATGAATGCCGGCATCATCGTCGATCAGCCCGCGCTGGCGGTGCGCTTCGCCAATGGGCGCAAGCTCGGCACGGTGGAGGAGGGGTTCGCCGCCACCTTGCGGCCGGGCGACAGCTTCTTCTTCTCCGGCATGGCGCTGGAGGTGGTGCGGATGGACACCAGCGACCTGATCGTCCGCGCGACAGCCAAGACCGCGCGCATCCCCAGCTGGGGCGGCACCCGCATGGCGATGTCGACGCGGCTGGCCGACCGGGTGCGCCATTTCCTGGCCGAACCCGACGCCTGGCACCGTTTCCCCGACGATGTGCGCGAATGGCTGGAGGTGCAGCGCGCCCGCTCAGCCCTGCCGCAGCCGGGGCAATTGCTGGTCGAAACTTTCCCGCATGAGGGGCGCCATTATATGGTCTGCTACAGTTTCGAGGGCTGGAACGCGCACCAATCACTCGGCATGTTGCTGACCCGGCGGATGGACGCGCAGGGGCTGATGCCGCTGGGCTTCGTGTCGAACGATTATGCGCTGGCGGTCTATGGCCTCAAGCCCGTGACCGATCCGCAGAGCCTGTTTTCCGCCGATATCCTGGACCATGAATTTGTCGACTGGGTCGAGCAGTCGAGCCTATTGAAGCGCGCCTTCCGCGATGTCGCCGTGATCTCCGGCCTGATCGAGCGCCAGCATCCCGGCAAACGCAAGACCGGGCGGCAGGTCACCTTCTCCACCGACCTCATCTATGACGTGCTGCGCAAATATCAGCCCGACCATCTGCTGCTCAAGGCCGCCTGGGCCGATGCGCGGGCACGGATGACCGATGTCGGGCGGCTGGGCGACCTGATCGACCGGGCGGCATCGACCATGCTGCATGTGCCGCTCGACCGGGTCAGCCCGCTGGCCGTGCCGCTCTTGATTCTGATCGGCCGTGAACAGGTGGCGCAGCGCGATGCCGAGGATGCACTGCTGATCGAGGCCGAGGCGCTGGTGGCCGAAGCCATGCGCGCGGATTGAGGGGGGCGACCGTCCCGACACCGTTCGCCCTGAGCGAAGTCGAAGGGCTCGCCCGACCGGAGGGAGGGCACTTCGCTCCGCTCAGTGATGGGCTTCGACTTCGCTCAGCCCGAACGGAATGGAAGATGGCTTACCCAGGCAACCCGTTCAACCTGGCAAAGGGATCGTCGCTGGCATCCTCCTGCCAGCGATACTCCGTCCGGTTGGCGACCCAGCGGGCCATCTCCTTGCCATAGAGTTTGGCGATCAGGCCCAGCGCCATGTCCGTGCCCGCCGAAATGCCGGAGGAGGAGATATATTTGCCATCCTCGACCCAGCGGGCATGGGGGATCCAGGCGACCTTGGCCCCCTGCGCCGTCGCCCAGGCCCAGGCCATCTTGTTGCTGGTCGCCTTCACCCCGTCGATCAGCCCGGTCTTGGCCAGCAGGCCGGAGCCCGTGCAGATCGTCGCCACCTGCGGCGTATCCTGTGCCAGCGTGCGGACCGCAGCAAGGAAATCGGGATTATTGACTTCCCGCCGGGTGCCAAGGCCGCCGGGGATCATCACGATGTCGAGCCTGGGCGCGTCGGCAAAGCCATGGTCGGCGATCGTCTGCGGTCCTGCACCACTGCGCACCGGCCCGGCCTTGTCGGCGATCATGACGATCTCGACCCGGTCCTTGAGCATCCCGAACATTTCCAGCGGGCCGAACACGTCGAGCAGCTCGAACCCGTCGAACAGGACCATGCCCAGCTTCTTCTTCGGCCCACTTGGCGGCACTGGCGGCTGCACGGAAAGTTGCGCGGAGACAGTCGTGCCGGTCGCGGCGAGCGCGATTCCGGCGGTCAGGAGAAAGTTGCGCCGCGCAACATCGGCTTTGGACTGGTCGCTCATCGTCACATGCTCCCTGTTTGCCGGGTTAGACGAGCGATGGCGTCGATCCCGCCTATTCGCCGCCGTCCTTGATGCCGCCACAGCCCTTCAGCACGCCTTCGCCGAAGGAAAGCTGCACCCGGTCGGACCAGATGGCGTCGCTCATCCCGTCGCTGCACGGGCCTTCGGTGACGGTCATGGCAAAGCCATCGCCCATGAAGCGGATGGCGCGGGGATCATCGGTGCGGGTGACGGGATAGCGCAGCGGACGATGATCGGGCCGCTGCAAGGTCGCGACCGATCCGGTGACGATCACCGCCCAGAAAGGCTCGGTACCGATCGCGCGATATTCCTCAGGGGGAGGCGGGGGAGACGGTGTTTCACGGGAAACAGCGGCGGGCGCCGGTTGCACAGCCGGGGCAGCGGCCGGTTCGGGCGCGGCACTCTCATTGGCGACGATCGCCTGGTTGAGCGCCGGGGCGGCGTTGGCGATTGCCTTGTCGGTGCGATTGTCGACCCTGTTCGGCGGCACCGGATCGCCTGAGCAGGCGGTGAGGGCCAGCAGCCCTGTCACCATCGCCGTCACTTTCACGCGCCGGCCCGCCGGAAACAATAGACCGCATGATCATCGACCATGCCAATCGCCTGCATCCAGGCATAGACGATGGTCGGCCCGACGAATTTGAAGCCGCGCTTCTTGAGATCCTTGGAGATCGCCTCCGACAGCGGCGTCCGGGTCGGGAAGCTCTTGCCGTCGCCGATGATCGGCCCGTCGGGCGCGAAGGACCAGACATAGGCAGCGAAATCCTCGCCGGCGTCGCGCATCGCACCATATATCTGCGCACCCTTGATCGTCGCCTCGATCTTGGCGCGGGCGCGGACGATGCCGGGATCGGCCATCAGCCGCTCGACATCGTCGGGACCGAAGGTGGCGACCTTGTCCGGATCGAAGCCGGCAAAGGCGGCGCGAAACCCCTCGCGCTTGCGCAAGATGGTGATCCAGCTGAGTCCCGCCTGGAACCCCTCCAGCATCAGCATTTCCCACAGCATGCGCGAATCATGCTGGGGCACGCCCCATTCCGCGTCATGATAGGCCTGATAGAGCGGGTCCGGCCCCACCCAGTTGCAGCGTGGCAGATCGGTCATGGGTTTTGGGTGCGCCTGACGGCGCACGGCGCCGCACCGGCCCGCACCCCCACCCGGCCGCCCAAGAGATTATCCTGATCGGATGGCCGGGTGGGGGTGCGGGCTGGCATCGTCATCCGATCAAACGTCCAGGTTGGCGACGTTCAGCGCATTGTCCTGGATGAATTCGCGGCGCGGTTCGACCACGTCGCCCATCAGCTTGGTGAAGATTTCGTCGGCGACGTCGGCCTGTTCCACCTCGACGCGCAGCATCGAGCGATTGTCCGGGTCCAGCGTGGTTTCCCACAGCTGTTCCGCGTTCATTTCGCCCAGACCCTTGTAGCGCTGGATCGACAGGCCCTTGCGGCCGGCAGTCAGGATCGCTTCCAGCAATTCGCTGGGCCGCGAGATGTTGACGCCCTTGGCCGACACGGTGGGCAGTTCATCCTCACCCAGTTCGTCCTGCGCGGCGACGGCCTTGGCCGAGACCAGGCGGCTGCCCCTGGCATAGCTTTCCGCCTCTTCGCTGGCGGTGCCGTGCAGCTTGCGCGCCTCGGCCGAGCCCAGGAAGCCATGTTCGATGACATGATGGTCGGTCACGCCGCGCCACAGCCGTTCGAAATGGAAGCCGCCGCCTTCGGCGATGCGGCCGGTCCACTTGCCCTCGGGATCATGCGACGCGATCCAGGCGACGGCGGTTGCCAGCCGTTCGGCCAGCTGTGCCTCGGACAGTTCGGGATCGAGCGCGCCGGTCAGGCCCAGCGCCTCGATGATCGCCGGGTCGTAGCGACGCGGCACATAGCGCATCACCGCGCGCATGCGGCGGGCATGGTCGATCAGGCTGCGCAGATCGTCGCCCGCGCGCACGCCGCCGGTGGTTTCCAGCGCCATCGTGTCGACGCCATTGTCGACCAGATATTGCTCCAGCGCCGCCTCGTCCTTCAGATAGACTTCGGACCGGCCACGGCTCGCCTTGTAGAGCGGCGGCTGGGCGATGAAGAGATGGCCCGCCTCGATGATCTGCGGCATCTGGCGATAGAAGAAGGTCAGCAGCAAGGTGCGGATATGCGCGCCGTCGACGTCGGCGTCGGTCATGATGACGATCTTGTGGTAGCGCAGCTTTTCCAGGTTGAAATCGTCGCGAATGCCGGTGCCCATCGCCTGGATCAGCGTGCCGACTTCCTTGGACGACAGCATCTTGTCGAACCGCGCGCGCTCGACGTTCAGGATCTTGCCCTTCAGCGGCAGGATCGCCTGATTGTGGCGATTGCGGCCCTGCTTGGCTGAACCACCGGCCGAGTCACCCTCGACCAGGAAGAGTTCGGACTTGGCGGGGTCGCGCTCCTGACAGTCGGCCAGCTTGCCGGGCAGCGAAGCGATGTCCATCGCGCCCTTGCGGCGGGTCAGTTCGCGCGCACGCTTGGCCGCTTCACGGGCAGCGGCGGCGTCGATCACCTTCTGGACGATCATCTTGCCATGGCCGGGATTCTCTTCCAGCCATTCGGCCATCTTGTCGGCCATCAGGCTTTCGAGCGGCTGGCGCACTTCGGAACTGACCAGCTTGTCCTTGGTCTGCGACGAGAATTTGGGATCGGGCAGCTTGACCGAAACGATCGCGGTCAGGCCTTCGCGCATATCCTCACCAGTGAGGCTCACCTTCTCCTTCTTCAGCAGGCCGGTCTTTTCGGCATAGCTGTTGAGGGTCCGGGTCAGTGCCGCGCGGAAGGCGGCAAGGTGGGTGCCGCCGTCGCGCTGCGGGATGTTGTTGGTGAAGCAGAGGACATTCTCATAATAAGAGTCGTTCCACTCCAGCGCGACGTCGATGGTCACGTCGTCGCGAGTGCCGGCGATCGCGATCGGATCGGGCATCAACGCATTCTTGTTGCGGTCGAGATATTTGACGAAGGCCGCGATGCCGCCCTCATAATAAAGCTCGACTTCCTTCTTCTCCTCATGGCGCGCATCGACCAGGAACAGGCGCACGCCGCTGTTGAGGAAAGCCAGCTCGCGATAGCGATGCTCCAGCTTGTCGAAATCATATTCGGTCTGGTTCTTGAACGTGCCGCCATCGCCCGGCACCTTCTCGGTCGAGGCGAGGAAGGTCACGCGCGTGCCCTTCTTGCCCTCGGGCGCATCGCCGATGATCTTGAGCGGCGCGGTGGCATCGCCATAGGCGAAGCGCATCCAATGTTCCTTGCCGTCGCGCCAGATGTTGAGGTCCAGCCATTCGGACAGGGCATTCACCACCGAGACGCCCACGCCGTGCAGGCCGCCCGACACCTTATAGGCATTGTCGTCCGACGTGTTCTCGAACTTGCCGCCCGCGTGCAACTGGGTCATGATGACCTCGGCCGCCGACACGCCTTCTTCCTTGTGGATGCCGGTCGGGATGCCGCGGCCATTATCCTCGACGCTGACGCTGTTGTCGGGGTTGAGCGTGATGACGATCCGGTCGCAATGGCCGGCCAGCGCCTCGTCGATCGCATTGTCGCTGACCTCGAACACCATATGGTGCAGGCCCGACCCGTCGTCGGTGTCGCCGATATACATGCCGGGCCGCTTGCGCACGGCGTCGAGGCCTTTCAGCACCTTGATGCTGTCGGCGCCATATTCATTGCTGTTGGGGCTGTTCTGCTGTTCGTCGCTCATACCCAGCATATAGGGAATGGCGCCTCGAAACTAAAGCGAAACATGGCGTCTTCCACCCGGCTTTGGGGCGGTTTATCAGGCGCTCATGCGTGTTGTCCCGATCCTTGCCCTAATGCTGCTTTCCGCCTGCTCGCGCAGCAGCGAAGTGGCCGACGAATTGCCCAACAGCTCGCTGGCCGGCGCCCCGCGCGAGGCGATGCCCGAAACCCGGATCGAGGCGACTCTGGCCCGGCCGGTGACGATCGGCGAGGATGGCCCCCGGCTCGACGCCTGCGGCGCGATGGGACAGGCGACCCGTGTCGGGCCGCAGGGATTGAGCGTCCGGTCCGCCCCCTTTGCCGAGGCGAAGGCGCTGGCGCAGCTGGCCGAAGGCGCACGGGTGCATGTCTGCACCCGCAGCATCGACCAGAAATGGCTGGGCGTGGTGATCCCGCCGCCAGCGACCGAAGGCGCGACGCCGACTGATTGCGGCGTGCGCGAACCGGTCGACCGCAAGCAGGCCTATGCCGGTCCCTGCACCAGCGGCTGGGTCTCCAGCGCCTATGTCCGGCTGGTCGCGGGCTGATTACAGCCCGCCCAGATAATCCAGCTTGCCTAGCGGCACGCCGGCTTGGCGCAGCAGGGCATAGGCGGTCGTCAGGTGGAAATAGAAATTGGGCAGCGAGAAGGTGAGCACATGGCTGCGCCCGGTGGAGGAAAATTCACCGCGCGAGGTCTTGAGGATGACGGTCGCCTCCTCGCGCCCGTCGATCCTGTCGCGCGGCACCGATTCCAGGAAGGCGATGGTGCGGGCGATGCGATCCTGCAGCTCGGCGAACGTCTCTTCCGTGTCGGGCAGGGGGAAGGGCTCCAGTTCGCCGATGCGGATGACCGCGCCCTTGGCGCTGTCGGTGGCAAGCTGCACCTGCGCGGTCAGCGGGCGCATATCCTCGATCAGGCGGGCGCCGGTCAGCGTGGCGGGATCGATCCCCTGTTCGGCGGCAAAGGCGGCGCCCTTGTCGAGCAGGGTAGAGAGGACGCGCAGGCCACGCAGGAAGGCGGGGACGGTCAGGTCGTAGAGTTCGGTCGCCACGTTGCGAGGATTCCCTTCATTCGATGCCGGTGAAGACCAGCTTCTGCACGCGGCGGCCGGTGTTCACCTCGGTCGCATAGATATTGCCGGCGCTGTCGGTATCAATGCTGTGCAGCCAGGTGAATTGCCCGGCCTGCCGCCCGATCCGGCCGAAGGCGCCAAGCACGGTGTGGGTCTTGCGCTCCAGAACCCAGATGCGGCCGTTCATCATGTCGGCGACGTAGAGATAGGTCTGGTCGGGGTCGGGCGAGAAGGCGATGTCGGTGACGGTGTGGGTGCCGCCGGTTTCCGGCGCGATCGCCAGGTCGCGCACGAAGGTCAGGCCGCCATCCTTCTCCCGCTTGAACAGCTGCGCGCGGTTGTTGTTGCGGTCGCAGACATAGAGATGGCCGTCCCGCGTCGGCACCACGCAATGGACGATGCTGTTGAAGATGGCGGACTTGGGATCGGCGACCCGGCTGGGATCGACGGCATGGCTCTGGTCGAACGTGCCCTGCAGCACCGGTCCGCTCGGCGGCTTGCCATAGGCGCCCCAGCGGCCCTTGTAGCTGTTGGTCCGGTCGTCGAAGCCGATCACCCGACGGTTCACATAGCCGTCGGAAATCAGCACCATGCCGTCGCTGTGATTGACGTCGGACGGGTTGCCGAGCCGGTCGGTCGCGTCATTGCCACCGGTCTTGTCGCGCCGGCCGAAGCTGCGGATATATTTGCCCTCCGGCGTATAGTTCATGACGACATGGTCGCCCTTGCCATTGCCGCCGAACCAGACGCTGCCGGCCTTGTCGACGAAGATGCCGTGCAGGCTGGCGGGCCATTGATTGACACCGTCGACCGTGGGCGCGCTGTCGGCGCCGCCCCAGCCGCCCAGATAGCGGCCATCCTGGGCGAAGCGCGCCACCGGCGGGGCCGGCTTGCAGCAGACGGCGGTGGCGGGCGATTCGGCCAGGCCCGTGTCGGTCGCGGTCAGGCTGTGCGGGCGATGCACGACCCAGACCGAATCGTCCGGACCGACCGCAACGCCGCTGACCTGGCCCAGCAACAGATCGCCCGGCATGGCCGGCCAGGCGGCATCGACCTTGAAGCGCGGCATTTTGGTGCCGGCGGGTGCGATCTGTTCGAAAGCGAGGGGGGCGAGCGCCTGTTCCGGCGGCGCAGCGGAGGCGGCGACGGCGAAGGGCAGGGCGAGAGCAGCGGCGAGGAAGGCGCGCATCGGCGGGGACTCCTTGATCGTCGGGAAGGGCGGAGGCGGGATCATGCCCGACTGCCCGGTCCGGTCAAGGCCGGTCCGGACAAGGAAGGTGCGACGCATTTTCAACGGGAAAAGGACCGGCCGACGGGTTTCTGTCGGCCGGTCAGGGGGCAACTCTATCCCGCGATCGCCGGGCGCTCGGGCGGCGTGATCGTGAAGAAGGGCAGGGCATGGTGGACGATCCAGCCGATCGTCGCGGCATAGACAATGGTGCCGATGCCGACCGTGCCGCCCAGCATCCAGCCGGTCGCCAGCACCACGATCTCGATGCCGGTGCGCACCCATTTGACCGGCCAGCCGTTGCGGCGGCACAGGCCCGTCATCAACCCGTCGCGCGGACCCGGCCCAAGACCGGCGCCGATATAGGCACCGCCGGCAATGCCATTGAGCACGATCCCCGCGCCCAGCCAGGCGGCGCGCATCGCATAGCCGTTCGGCGTCGGCAGATAATGGAGGCTGATGTCCACCGCCGTGCCGATCACCAAAATGTTGCAGACCGTGCCGATCCCCGGCCGCTGCCGCAATGGCCACCAGAGAAGCAGCACGACCGCACCGACCAGGTTGACCGTCATGCCGAAGCTGAGGCCGAGCTTGGGCGCCAGCCCCTGATGCAGCACATCCCAGGGATCGAGCCCCAGATTGGCGCGCAGCATCAGCGCCATGGCAAAGCCGTAGAGCACAAGGCCCCAGAAAAGCTGGAAGAGGCGGCGGGTCATCATCATGGGCATCAGACCTAGCCAAATTGGCCTTTTACAAAAGGACCAATGGCGCGTAAGTGGCCTTCAAATCTCTCTGATTGGATTGATAGACATGTCCACTTCCTTCCTTCGGCCCCCCTCGCTGCTGCGGCTGCTGGGCGCCTGGCGCGCGCAGGACAGTGCCGAGCCGGCCTATCGCCAATTGGCGCAGGCGCTGCGGATGCTGGTGCTGGACGGGCGGATCGGCCTCAATGTCCGGTTGCCGGGCGAGCGGGAACTGGCCGCCGCGCTGGGGCTCAGCCGCACCACCATTGCCGCCGCCTTCGACCGGCTGCGCGACGAGGGCTATCTGGAAAGCCGGCAGGGGTCGGGCAGCGTCACCCGCCTGCCGCCCGGCCGGGTCGAGACCCCGACGCCCGACATCGATGGGGTCACCGGCGACAATCTGCTCAACTGGACCCATGCCGCGCTGCCGGCCGCGCCCGGCGTGGGCCTGGCCTATGCCCATGCGGTCGAGGCGCTGCCCGCCTATCTGGGGGATCTGGGCTATGATCCGCTCGGCCTGCCGGTGCTACGCCGGGCGATCGCCGCCCATTATGAGCGGCGTGGCTGCCCGACCGATCCCGACCAGATCATGATCACCAACGGCGCGCAGCAGGGTTTCTCGCTGCTGCTGCAATGGCTGGCGGGGCCGGGTGATCGGGCGGTGATCGACCATCCGACCTATCATAATGCGATCCAGGCGCTGCAGCGGGCCAATGTCGTGCCGGTGCCGGTCGGCCTGCCGGTCCATGGCTGGGATATCGACGCGATGGATGCGGCCTTCCGCCAGACCGCGCCGCGTTTCGCCTATATCATCGCCGATTTCCACAATCCCACCGGGCGCAGCATGGACCCGGCGACCCGCCGCGCGCTGGTTTCGGTGGCGATGCGCACCCACACGCCGCTGGTGATCGACGAAACGATGGTGGCGATGGGCCTGGACGGATCGCCGCCGCCGCCGGTCGCCTGCCATGATCCGTCCGGCCGCCATGTCATCACCTTGGGGTCGGCCAGCAAGATCTTCTGGGGCGGGCTTCGGGTTGGCTGGATCCGTGCTGATCCGCAGACCGTAGCCGCGCTCGGCCGCATCCGCACGACGATGGACATGGCCAGTCCCGTGATCGAGCAGCTGGCCGTCGCCCAGTTGATGGATGCGGACGAGGGGCTGGGGCCGCGCGCGGCGATGCTGCGCGACCGGCGCGACCATCTGCTGGCGCAGCTGGAACAACATCTGCCGCACTGGCGGGTGGAATCGCCGGCTGGCGGCCTGTCGCTCTGGGCCGAACTGCCCCGCGCGGAGGCGAGCGCGCTCGCCGCGCTGGCCGGCAATCATGGCGTGCGCATCGCGGCGGGTCCGCGCTTCGGCGTCAATGGCGCGTTCGAACGGTTCCTGCGCCTGCCCTTCACCCTGCCGCAAGCGCAGCTCGACATGGGCGTCGCCCGACTGGTGGAGGCGGATGCCCGGCTCCACGCCCGCACCCCGCGCGGCCGCGATCCGCTGGCCCTCGCCCTGGAGGCTGACCGATTGATCTGACCCATAAGAAAAGGGCCGCGCGGATCATCACCGCGCGGCCCTTTCAGATGGCTATACCGAGAAGGGACTCAGCCCTTCTTCTTCTCGGCCTGATAGCGTTCGATCGCTTCCAGCGTGATCCGCTTGGCGTCTTCCGCGCCACCCCAGGTGCCGATGCGCACCCACTTGGTCTTTTCCAGATCCTTATAGTGGGTGAAGAAATGCTCGATCTGCTCCATCACGATGGTGGGCAGATCGTCCTTCTCGCCGACATTATTATAATAGGGGAAGGTCTTGTTGTCCGGCACGCAGACCAGCTTCTCGTCGCCGCCGGCTTCATCTTCCAGGTTCAGCACGGCGATCGGGCGCGCGCGCACGACCGAGCCGGGCACGAACGGCGAGCGGGCAATGACCAGCGCGTCGAGCGGATCGCCATCGGGCGACAGGGTGTGCGGCACGAAGCCGTAATTCGCCGGATAGCGCATCGGCGTGTGCAGGATGCGATCGACGAACAGCGCGCCCGAGGCCTTGTCGAACTCGTACTTCACGGGTTCGCCGCCAACCGGCACCTCGATGATGACGTTCAGGCTGTTTGGCGGATCTTCGCCGACGGGGATCAGGTCAATATTCATGCATCTTCGCCTTTTACATGCGGTTGCTTGGAAATCTTCAGGTGCGCGGCTGCAGCAGCTTGTCGAGGCTGCCTTCGCCGGTGCCGGTCTTTTCGAGGTGCGGATAGCGCAGGCCATCCGAATAAGCGAGGGTCAGGGTGCGATAATATTTGTCCTGCTTTAGGATAAGCTGGATCGGCTTCTTCGCGTCCTTAGCCTCGGTCAGCGCCGTCTTGAATGCGTCGCTCGAATATTCATTGCCGTTCACCGCAATAATCTTCGATCCTACCGCAAGCCCGGCCTTGAACGCCGCGCTGTTCCAGATCACCGCCGCGATATCGCCGTCATTCTTGACCGTCAGACCCACGCCAAAGCTCTGGTCGACCGTCTTCTGCGCGCCTTCGGCCGCCTTGGTGATGGCATTGGGCGTATCAGTATAGACCAGCTTGTAGCCGCCCAGGGTAAAGCCGCCCTTGGGCGTTTCCGTGGTCGGGCTGTCGACATATTTGTGGAACAGGCCGGCCCAGTCATAGGGGGCGACGCCGTTCAGCGTGTCGATCACGTCCTGGCGATTATAGACGACCTGGCCCCAGTCGCCCGGCTTGATGCCGAAAAAGGCCTTGGCGAAATCGTCGATGCCCTTGGCGCCCCTGGTCTGCTGGCGCAGGATGCCGTCGACCTCCAGCCAGATCATCAGGCCTTCATTATAATAATCCTCCGACCGCTGCCAGTTGGCCCAGCCCTTGGGACGGCGGGCCGAGATGATCGGATCATTGGTGGTGTCCACCATCGGGCGCCATTCGCGGCCGCGCGTGGTGTCCAGCTTCGCCGCGATCTGGGCATAGGCGTCCAGCGTCTCCTGCTTGGAGAACATGCCCGAACGGGCGCCCAGCACATAGCCCCAGAACTGGGTCTGGCCTTCATAGACCCACAGCAGGTTGTCCTGCATCGGCACGTCGAAATTGGGCGTCCACAGCAGGTCGGGGCGGCGGAACTTGCCGTCCCAGCTATGGGTGAATTCATGCGGCAGCAGGTTGCGGTCGAGCAGTGCCTCGCCCGAATCCCACTTCTTGAAATAGCCCGGCTCGACCTGATTCTCGGATGAGCGATGATGCTCCAGGCCAATGCCGCCCATTTCGTCGGTGATCGACAGCAGGAAATCATAATGGTCGAAATGATAGGTGCCGAACGCGGCGCCGGCTTCGGCCACCAGCTTCTTGTGCTTGGCGATCTGGTCGGTGTTGAACACCAGCTCGTCGGCATCGTCGGCAACGATGTTCAGCGTGACGTTATGGCCCAGGTCCACCGCCTTGAAATGGGTGCCGGCAAAGACCGGCGAGTCCTGCAGCGCCTCATAGTCGATCACGTCATAGGCGATGGTGTCGCCGGTGCGCTTGCCGCGCAGCGCGGTCGCCGCCTGCCAGCCGGCGGGATAGGTGACATTGGCCTGCACCGGGATCTGGCGGGTATAATAGCCGGCCGGGTAGAGCGAGACATCTTCCCACTGGATATTCTGCATCTTGGGCGTCACGACGACGCGACCCTGGTTGGTCGCGGTTGCCGACAGGAACTGGAACTGCGCCACGACCTGCTTGGTGCCGGCCGGCACGTCGATCTCGAACGCATAGACGTTGAGCGGATTGCGCTTCCAGCTGATCGGCTTGCCGTCGGCGGTGAAGGTCAGGCCGGTCAGCTTCTCGATCGGGCCGCGCGGGGCATGATTGCCGGGCAGCCATTCGGGCATCAGCAGGGTCATCGGGCCGCTCGCCGCGACGGGAATGGTTTCCTTCACGCGGAAGATGCGCTGCATCGTGTCGGTGGCGTCGACGTCAAGGCGGATCGTGCCGCCCGGATAGGGGACATCCTTGGGCATCGGCTTGGCGCTGTCGACGGGCAGGGCGGTCGGCTTGGAACGGATGACATCCTGCGCCAGCAACGGGCTGGCAATCGCGGTCGAAAGGCAAAGGGCGGCAGCAAGGCTGCGGATCATGACGGTCTCCAGAAAAGGAACGGGGGCCGGACGGCCCGTCTGTCCCAAGCATGGCGGGGCGAATCGCCCGCGTCCACCCCTTATGCCGCCATAAAAAGCGCGTTTCCTTGGGCCGCGATTATCGTTAAAGGCGCTGCCCCATGGCGAAGATCGAAACGCCGCGCCCGGTGCGCGGAACGCAGGATATGTTGGGCGGCACGGCGGAGGCGTTTCAGGAACGCTTCGCCCATGTCGTCGCCACCTTTGACCGGGTGCGCAAACTCTATGGATTCCAGCGGGTTGAAGTGCCCGTCTTTGAATCGACCGCGGTGTTCGCCCGTTCGCTGGGCGAAAGCACCGACGTCGTGTCGAAGGAAATGTACACGTTCGAGGATCGCGGTGGCGACAGCATCACCCTGCGCCCCGAATTCACCGCCGGCATTTCGCGCGCCTATATTACCGAGGGCTGGCAGCAATATGCGCCGCTGAAGGTCGCGACCCACGGCCCGCTGTTCCGTTATGAGCGCCCGCAAAAGGGCCGCTTCCGCCAGTTTCACCAGCTCGACGCCGAAATCCTGGGCGCGGGCGAGCCGGCAGCCGATGTCGAGCTGCTGGTGCTGGCCGACCAGCTGCTGCGTGAACTGGGCGTGTCGGAAGGCGTGACCCTGAACCTCAACACGCTGGGCGACGCGGAAAGCCGTGAAGCCTGGCGCGCCGCGCTGATCGCGCATTTCGAGGCGCATCGTGGCGAGCTGTCGGAAGAAAGCATCGACCGGCTGGCGAAGAATCCGCTGCGCATCCTCGACTCCAAGGATCCGCGCGACCGCCCGATCGCCGACAGCGCGCCGGATATCGACGCCTATCTGACCGACGAGGCGCGCAGCTTCTTCGACAAAGTGACGAGCGGCCTCGACGCCGCCGGTGTTGCCTGGGAACGCAATTCGCGACTGGTGCGCGGGCTCGATTATTATCGCCACACCGCGTTCGAGTTCATCACCGACCGGCTGGGCGCGCAGGGCACGGTGCTGGGCGGCGGTCGCTATGACGGCCTGATCGAAAATCTGGGCGGGCCGCCGACCCCGGCGGTCGGCTGGGCAGCGGGGATCGAGCGGCTGGCGATGCTGATCGGCCAGCCGGCGATCGACAAGCCGCAGATCGTGCTGATCCCGATGGGCGAGGCGGCCGAAGCAAAGGCGACCGGCATCATCGCGGATCTGCGCCGCGCCGGCATCGCCTGCGACATGGGCTATCGCGGCAATATGAAGAAGCGGATGCAGCGCGCCAACGCGTCGGGTGCCTCTTGGGCGATCATCCTGGGCGACGATGAACTGACACGGGGCGAGGCGGCGGTCCGCAACCTGGGCACGGGCGAGCAGCAGGCGGTCGCACTGGATGCGCTGATCGGCACGGTGACGGCGCTCTGATGCATATTTCCGCCGAACGCATCGCGCAGATCGAGGCGCGCCGGGACGAGGTGCAGGCGTCGATGACGCGCGCCGACCTCGCGCCCGATGCGTTCGTGAAACTGTCCAAGGAATATGCCGAGATCGAGCCGGTGGCGCGGGCCGCGCATGAAGTGCGCCGGCTGCGTCAGGAACTGCGTGCGCTCGAACAGATGGCCGGCGGCGAGGACAGCGATGCCGATCCGCTGATGCGCGAAATGGCGCAGGAGGAAATGCAGCTGCTCAAGGGGCAGTTGCCCGATGCCGAGCGCGCGCTGGCGCTGCAGCTGCTGCCCAAGGATTCGGCCGATGCCCGCCCGGCGATGCTGGAAATCCGCGCCGGCACCGGGGGCGACGAGGCGGCGTTGTTCGCCGGCGACCTGTTCCGCATGTATCAGCGCTATGCCGATACCCAGGGGTGGAAGATGGAGATGCTCTCCGCCAACGCCTCGGAACAGGGCGGTTTCAAGGAAGTGGTGGCCAGCATCAACGGCACCGGCGTCTTCGCCAAGCTGAAGTTCGAGAGCGGCGTGCATCGCGTCCAGCGCGTGCCGGTCACCGAAAGCGGCGGCCGCATCCACACGTCCGCGGCGACTGTCGCCATCCTGCCCGAGCCGGAGGAGGTCGATGTCCAGATCGCCGATAGCGACCTCAAGATCGACATCTACCGCGCGTCGGGCGCCGGTGGCCAGCATGTCAACACCACCGATTCCGCCGTGCGCATCACCCATTTGCCGACCGGCATCGTCGTGACGCAGCAGGACGAGCGTTCGCAGCACAAGAACAAGGCCAAGGCGATGCAGGTGCTGCGCGCCCGCATCTATGAGGCGGAGCGGGAGCGGACCCAGAGCGAACAGGCCGGCGCGCGCAAGGCGATGGTCGGATCGGGCGACCGGTCGGAGCGCATTCGCACCTATAATTTCCCGCAGGGGCGCGTGACCGACCATCGCATCAACCTGACCCTGCACCGCCTGCCCGAAATCCTGGAGGGGCCCGGCCTTGCCGAAGTGATCGACGCGCTGGTGGCCGAGGATGAGGCTGCGCGCCTTGCCCAGCTGGACGGGGTGGCGTGAGCGTCGCCGATGCGCTGCGCGACGCCACTGTCAGCTTAGCCGCGATCAGCGACACCTCCCGGCTCGACGCCGAACTGCTGATGGCCCATGCACTGGGCATCGGTCGCAACGACCTGTTGCTGCGCCAGCGCGACCTGTCTGTCCCTGTCACTTTCGCTGTCCATCTGCAGCAGCGGCTGGCCGGCGCACCGATCGCCCATATTCTGGGCAGCCGTGATTTCTGGACGATCAGCCTGGCCGTCACGCCCGACGTATTGATCCCGCGCCCCGACAGCGAGACGCTGATCGAGGCGGCGGTCGATCATTTCCGCGATCGTGCGCCGACGACCATATTGGACCTTGGCACCGGATCGGGTGCGCTGCTGCTCGCCGCGCTCGACCAGTGGCCCGATGCGACAGGGCTGGGCATCGACGCCTCGGCCGCCGCGCTGGCGGTGGCGCAGGGCAATGCCGACCGGCTGGGCATGGGGACGCGCGCGCGCTTCCAGCTTGGCGATTGGGCGGCCGGCGTGACCGGACCGTTCGACCTGCTGCTGATCAACCCGCCCTATATCGCCACCGACGCGCCGCTCGCCGGCGATGTGCTGCATGATCCGGCCAGCGCCCTGTTCGCCGGCGCCGATGGGCTGGACGATTATCGCTGCATCGCGCCGCAACTGCCCGCGCTGATCGCGCCGGGCGGCATGGCCGCGATCGAGATCGGCTATGATCAGGGGCAAAGCGTGTCGGCACTGCTGCGGGCGCAGGGGCTGGGCGTTTCGCTCCACCGCGACCTTGCGGGGCATGATCGCTGCCTCGTCGCCACGCCGGGCGAATAAGAAGGCGGGATTTCACGCCACCACAGCGAAAATTGCTTGGTTTATCGCGTGAATGCCATTACATCGGGATCAGGAAAACCGCCATTCCGGCGACATGGCCTTATCAGGCCATTGATGGATAAGGCATTTTCCTGCTCCTGAAAGTCAAGATGGCGCTGCTGCGCAAGCGCCTCTGGTGGCTGAGGGCGTGGTCCGGTTCGGATCATGTCTGGCGGAGCCACATCCGGCCCCACGGAAGGGGCGGTGCTTGGGGATAGCAGCTGAACAGTGTTTTCAGTGAATATTATCATAGCGAACGCAAGGATCATGTCTTGATCAACAACCGGCAGGCCGGTCGCCGCAATCGCGGCCGGAATAATAACAACAACGGTCGTCCCAATGGCGGTAACCGGGGTGGTGGCGACAACGGCAACCGTATCGACAACCGCGCCCGCGGCAATGCGGCCCAGCTTCTTGAGAAATACAAGAATATGGCGCGCGATGCCCAGATGGCTGGCGACCGTGTGAACGCCGAATATTATCTGCAGTTCGCCGATCATTATTTCCGCGTGCTGGCCGACAATCGTTCGCGCCAGGAGGAGCAGCAGCAGCGCTTCCGCCGGAATGACGAGAATTTCGACGATGAGGGCGAAGAGTTCGAGGGCAATGAGGACGGCGCCGAAGAGGGCCGCACCGAACAGCCCGAGCGCGCCGAACGCGATTATGACCGTCGCGAACCGCGCGGCGAGCGTCAGGATCGCGGTGACCGCAATGATCGTGGCGATCGGGGCGACCGCAATCGTCGCGATCGCAACCGTCGCGACCGCCCGGTGGCCGAGGAAGGCGCCGAGCAGCAGCCGGTGGCAGCCGAACAGCCCGCAGAACTCGCAGCCGAACCGGCCGCCGAAGCGCCCAAGCCGCGCCGCGGTCGCCCGCGCAAAGCCGATGCTGCGCCGACCGAAGCGAATGAAGGCCTGGATGTCAGCATCCTGCCGCCCTCGATCGCCCGCGCCGATAATGACAGCGACACGGACGTGACCGAGGAAGCGCCCCGCAAGCGCACCCGTCGCGCCCGTCCGGCGACCGAAGCCGCCGAATAAGCGCGGCTTTCGAGCAACCCCTAAAGCAAAAAGGGCGGTGCCATCCCGGCGCCGCCCTTTTTGTTTGCAAATATAGCCGCTTGGGGCAGAAGGTCTTCGCATAAGGGGAGTGCGACCTGATGACGACTGTCCGCCTGTTGACCGGTCTGGCCCTGATGCTGCCGGCCGCCGCCTTTGCCCAGACCGCTGCTGTCGATCCCACCGGCGCCACGGCGCAGGGCGATGTCGTCGTCATCATCTATAATGGCGGTCCGTCGCTGGTGCAGGATGACCGGCAGTTGAGCGTCAATGCCGGCCGCAACCGCATCGAATTTCCCGACGTCTCCGCCCGCATCCGGCCCGAAACGGTCAATCTCTCCGGCCCCGGCTTCTCTATCGTCGAACAGAATTTCGATTTCGACCTGCTCTCGCCCGACAAGCTGATGGACAAGGCGGTGGGGCAGGAAGTGACGCTGGTCCGCACCAACCCCGCGACCGGCGCCGAGACTCGCGAGCGCGCCAAGATACTCGCGGCCAATGGTGGCATCGTCATGCAGATCGGTTCGCGGATCGAGGTGCTGCGCGACGATGGCCTGCCGGTGCGGGTGATCTTCGACCGGGTGCCGCCCAATCTGCGCGCCCGTCCGACCCTGTCGGTGACGATCGAGGCCGCGCGCGGCGGCACCGTGCCTGCCCGACTGTCCTATCTGACGCCCAATCTTGGCTGGACCGCCGATTATGTCGCGCTGTTCGACGCGGCCAAGGGCGCGATGGACATGCAGGGCTGGGTGACGCTCACCAACAATACGGGCACGAGCTTCACCAATGCGAAGACCATCCTGGTCGCCGGCAATCCGGCCAATGGCGGCGGAAGGCGTAACTGGTGGCAGTCGTCTAGCGGTGCGATCGACCAGGCCGGCACCGAAAGCGGCCCGCGCGAGCGGCTGGGCGACTATTATCTCTATCCGCTGGCCGATCGCACGACCATCGCCAATGCCCAGCAGAAGCAGGTCAGCTTCCTCGACGTGAAGGGGGCGCCGGCGCGCGCCACCTATGAATATCTCAACAGCTGGATGGGCAGTTCGACCGAGCCGATGAGCGCATCGAGCGTGCTCAAATTCTCGACCTCGAAACAGGGCGGCCTTGGCGATCAACTGCCGGCCGGCACGATCCGCGTCTACATGCGCGACGCGCGGGGCGATCCGCAGTTCATCGGCGAAAACAGCATCGACCATACGCCGATGGGTTCCTCGATGGCGCTGCGCACCGGCGAGGCATTCGACGTCAAGGTGCGCCCGACCGTCGAGCAGCGCACGAAGAAGGGTAGCCAGCGCTGGGAAACGCGGATGCGCTACACGCTCACCAACGCCCGGCCCGAAGCGGTTACGGTCGACCTGGCCCAGCAGGGGCTGTGGGGCGACACCCGCGTTACCGCACAAAGCCTGGAAGGCAGGCGCGTCTCCGCCGACCGGATGGAATGGAGCGTGCCGGTGCCGGCCAATGGCTCGGTCGATCTCAGCGTCACCTTCGATTCGCGCTACTGACCGGGTCGGCGCCGTGCTGCTGCGCGTCCTTGTTCTTCTTATGCTCTGCCTCGGCATCGCGCCGGCGCGGGCGGGGACGGTGGTTTCGGCCAAGGCGGATTCGGTCTCGGTCACCGTCTATCGCCAGCCCGAGCGCGCCAAGGGCGCGATCGATCCCAAATGGCCCGGCGGCTATGCGCTGATTAACGAGACTCGCATCATCGACCTGCCGAAGGGCGACTCGGTGGTGCGGTTCGAGGGCGTGGCAGAGGGACTGATGCCCGAAACCGCGATCCTCTCCGGCATGCCGCAGGGGGTGCGGGAAAAGAATCGCGATGCCCGGCTGCTCTCGCCCGCCGGTCTGGTCGACGCCTATCTCAAGCGCAGCGTCACCCTGCGCCGCACCGACCGCAAGACCGGCAAGGTCAGCGAGCAGGATGCGATCATCAGCGCCGGGCCGATGGGCGGCGTCATCGTCCAGACGGCGCAGGGCTATGAGGCGCTGGGGTGCAGCGGTCTGCCTGAACGCATGCTCTATCCGCGCGTGCCGACCGACCTGTCGCCGCGTCCGACGCTATCGGTGATCGCCACCAGCGCCCGGCCGACCCGCGTCACGCTGCAACTCACCTATCTGGCCGAGGGCTTCGACTGGGCCGCCAATTATGTCGCCGACATGCAGGATGATGGCCGCCATCTCGATCTCATGGCCTGGCTGACCGTGGCCAATGGCGGCGTCACCGGCTTTGCCGACGCCCGGCTCAGCGTCATCGCCGGCCAGCCCAACAAACAGGGGCGCAAGGTGCAACCCCGTTCGACCGGCGGACCGCTGCAGCTGCGCTGCTGGCCGATGGACATCACCAGCACCCATCCGCAGTGGGCGCTGTTCCCGATCGACATGCCGCAGGCCGAGGCGATGATGGATTCGGCGCAGGAGATCGTCCTGACCGCGCGTCGCGTTCCCGCGCCTATGATGGCCGCGCCGCCACCCCCGCCGCCTCCACCTCCACCTCCTCCACCGCCGGAGGATGTCGGCGACCTCAAACTCTATCGCGTCCCGGTGACGGTGGATGTTGCGGCGAAAGGCCAGAAACAGGTCGCCCTGCTGCGCCAGCCCGACGTGCTGGTCGAACGCCTTTATGCGGCGACGATCGACTATGGCGACGGCAATGGCAGCTCACGCCCGATGACGCTCCGCCTGCGGCTCCAGAATCGCAAGGCCGACGGGCTGGGACTCGCCATGCCTTCGGGCCGGGTCGCCCTGTTCGAAACCGTCGATGGCCAGCGCCTGCTCGCGGGCGAAACCGACATTGGCGACAAGGCGGAAGGCGAGCGGGTCGACTATGACATCGCCCAAAGCGCCGATGTGCGCATCATGGCGGTCATCGGCAGCCAGTCGGCCAAGGCGCGGCGCTGGACGCTGACCCTCACCAATGCGCGGCCGTTTGATGCGACGGCGGAAATCCTCATTCCCCACGACATCGCGCCGCGTCCTACGCAGATGGAGCGCCGCGGCAATAGCTGGGTGTGGCGCGCCATCATCCCCGCCAATGGGCAGGTCAGCTATAGCTATGACCAGAAGCTGCGCTGACCCCCTCAGTCGCCGGGAATGGGGCGGGGCCGGTGGGTCTCGTCCAGTGCGACGAAGGTGAAGACGCCGCTGGTCAGCGCCACCGTTTCCGCGCCGCCGCCGCGAGTCGCCACCACGTCGATGCGGATCGCCACCGATGTGCGGCCGCGCTTCTCCTCCTGCGCATAGACCGACACCAGGTCGCCCATCAGGATGGGCGAGATGAACTTCATGCTCTCGATCGCGACCGTCGCCACCGCGCCCTGGGCGATTCGGCCCGCGACGATGCCGCCGGCAATATCCATCTGGCTCAGCACCCAGCCGCCGAAGATATGGCCATTGCTGTTGATGTCGGCCGGGCGCGGTACGACCCGCAATATCACTTCGCGATGGGGATCAATCGTCAAGCGGCACCTCGTCCTTCAGCCGGTCCATTACCTGGTCGTCATGCCCCGTCCCGGCGGAGAGGAAGACGAGCGCCATCAAGCCCGTTCCCAGCATGAAGGTCAACCAGACGCCCAATATGGTGGCGATGATCATGTGAACCGGCATCGGCCCGGTCCATAGCCGCAGGAACAGCAAGGCCGCGCCGACGCATAATGCGCCGATCAGCGCCATCCAGAGCATGATCCGGCGGAATCGCGACCAGGCGATTGCCGCGATCCGGGGATCGTCCAGGCCCTTTTTCTCTGTCATTCTCTTGCTCTCCTCCCTTTTCTTTGCGCCGCGAAAGTGGGATCATCAAGCGCAGAGACAGTAAGTCCACAAAAGGAGAGCGGCCATGACCATCGCGGCAATCTTGCAGGGCAAGGGGCGCGACGTCGTCCAGGTCCAGTCGACCGACAGCGTATTGTCGGTGGTGACCTTGCTGGCGCATCGGCGGATCGGCTGCGTGCCCGTGGTCGATGGCGGCCAGGTGGTCGGCATCTTTTCCGAACGCGATGTCGTCTATCGTCTGGCCCAGCAAGGGGCAGAGGCACTGAACCACACGGTCGCCGATGTGATGACCCGGCCCGCGATCACCATCGACGATCAGATGCCGGTGATCCACGCTTTGTCGCTGATGACCAAGCGGCGCATTCGCCATCTGCCGGTGGTGAAGGGCAGTGACCTGATCGGTCTGGTCTCGATCGGCGATCTGGTGAAGTTCCGCATCGACAATATCGAATCGGAAGCTGCCGCGCTGCGCGACTATATCCAGACTGCCTGACGAACCGCTTTGATGAATAGTGGGCGCCCGCCGATCCGTCAGGCGGGCGCCTGCACCGGCGGTGCGCGGCGCACGATCAGGCGCACGAGCTCCATCAGCGTCCCGCGCGCGCACAGCATCAGCGCCGCCAAGAAGGCGATGCCGCCGGCCGGCACCAGGATCGCCAACCGGATCGGCGCGGCGAGCGGCGGCAGCAGGCGGTCGATCACCAGCACGACGCCGGCCATCAGGATGGCGCAGCCCAGCCCCGGCGCGGCGGCACGGATCAGATCGATCGCGCGCAGCCCCATCGGCCCGCCGGCCAGGCGCGCCGTGACGATGGTCAGGATCGGGAAGGCACCCAGCCATGCCCAGGCCAGGCCGATCGCCCCCCACTGGATTCCGATCAGGAAGGCGCTCGCCATCAATATCGCCCCGATCGCGGCGATTCGGGCGGTGGTGCCGGGCCGGCCCAGTGCATTGCTGACCGGCGCAAACATCACCTGCAGCGTCATGAACGGCATGGCGAGCGCCAGGATCGAGACGAAGGGCGCCATCTCCAGCCATTTCTGGCCGAACAAGGTCTCGACCAGCGGTTCTGCGGTGACGGTCATGCCCAGATAGATGGGGCAGGAAATCAGCATCAGCAGCCGCACCGCCTTGCAGAAGGACCAGGCCACCCGCGACACATCCTTCTGCATGCGGGCATAAGCCGGGAAGGCGACCTCGTTCAGCGGCGGGATGAACTTGCTGACGAAGATCTGGGTCAGGAACAGCGCTTCGGCATAGAGGCCGAGCTGATGTGGAGACAGGACGCGGCCGCCGATGAAGATGTCGCTCTGGCTCTGGATGATCCAGAAGAGCTGGCTGCCGAGCAGCGATGCGCCATAGAGGATCATCGCCCGCGTGCCGCTGAAATCGAAACTGGGAATCGGGCGAAAGCCGGTGACCAGCATATAGCCCAGTGCCTTCACCCAGAATCCGGTCATCGGCGCGAACACCAATGTCCACACGCCCCAGCCCGACAGCGCACCGACCAGCGCCATCGCCGCCGAGGCTATGGCGGCGATCAGGTTGATGAAGGCCGGGCGTCGAAAATCGAGCGCGCGGGCGGTGATCGCCTCGGGAATCGCGATGAAGGGGGTGGAAAGATAGAGCAGTGCCTGCACCCGCAGCAGCTGCGCCACCATCGGCTGGTCATAATAGTCGGCGGCCAGCGGCGCGATCGCCAGTTGCAATAGCGCCAGGCTGCCGTTCAGCAGCAGCATGATGGTGAAGGCCTGGCGCAGTCGGTGCGATTCCAGCGTCTCGGACTGGACCAGCGCCGCGACCAGGCCATAGCCATTGAGGAAGGTGGCGAAGTTCAGGATCACCTGGGTCATGGCGAACAGGCCATAATCGGCGGGGTCGAGCAGGCGGATCACCGCCAGCGTCACCGCCCAGCTCAGAATCTGCGAGATGATCTGGCTGCCCGAGCGCCAGAATATCGCTTTCTTCACCCGTGCGCCGAACCCTGCGTCGGCGGCATCGGCTTCCTGTAACCCCATAGTCATCCTGTATCCCGTGGCGAAATGCCCGTGTTTTCCGGGTTTAGACCGGAACCGCCAAAAAAATGTGAAACAAAATTGCAAAAAGCGTTTGACGGTTCCGGCTGCCCCGCCTAGAGGGCTTTTCACCGGACGGGGCGCTGCCAAACGGAAGCGCTCGGAACGGTCGCCCACATAGACGGACACTGGTCCTCTGAACGAGAGTTTAGGGAACACTGGTTGTCCGGTTTTGATGTCGGTGCGGCTCTTTGACATTGTGATTTAGATGAAGGGACATGTGGGCGGCGGCCCCGGGTTCTTACGGCTTTCAGGCGTAAGGTACTCGGTAAAATTTAGGCCGTTCCTATATGTCTCGATATATTCCACTAGAATATATTGTGCAGGAATGGCTCCTGAAAATGAGCG
>NZ_JBVVOJ010000012.1:0-136099 GCF_057063145.1 Sphingobium sp. SG1
CTCGACCGTCGTGCCATCCTTGAAAGGGGGTCCCTTTTGCGCGCCGATCGGGGGTCCCGTTTCGACGCCGATTGACAGCCTGGTCCATGCCCGGTGATCCCGGCTTGCCCCAATTCACCCTGCGAAGCGGCATAATGGTCAACGATACCGAGGCGTTCGTCGGCTGTGCCCTTAATGGCTTGGGATTGATTCAAGTGCCGGGATTGGTCGTGGCCGATCATCTATCGACCGGTTCGCTGGTTGAGGTTGTGCCGGAAATGCGGTCAATTCGCTGGCCGCTCTCGATCATGTATCCCAATCGACAACATTTGGCGCCCCAGGTTCGCGCTTTCATCGACTGGGTGACGGAGATGGTCACCGCTTCAGCGAGCGAGTGGTTGTACCCGACGGCCGATCGGCAATGAGACTTTCATCCCCGATGACCATATAACGGACGGCATTTCCGGTTGGTGTTCAGGCTTGATAAGCCCAGATCTTTGCAGATCAATCGAATGCACGTGCGCCCGATCCGGCTCCGGCTGCTATGTCGCCAGGGTTCCGCAAGGGACAGTCGGCGAGCGACAGGCATCCGCAACCAATGCAGCTATCCAGTTGATCGCGAAGGCTCGACATCAGCGCAATCCTGCGATCCAGTTCCGCACGCCAGGATTTGGACAGGGCAGACCAGTCATTCATTGCCCGCACATGCCCCGACGGGAGTTGGGCGATGCTGTCCTTGATTTGGGCAAGGGGAATGCCGACACGCTGGGCAACCTTGATCACCGCGATCAGGCGAAGCACCGAGCGATGATAGCGCCGCTGATTGCCACTGGTCCGCTGGCTCTCGATCAAACCCTGTGCCTCGTAGAAATGAAGCGTCGAGATCGGCACGCCGGCGCGCCGGGCGACTTCACCTACACCAAGACCAGTGGCTGCCAGCGGCATCGATATGTCCATTTTGCAGCGACATCGTCGCGGACGAGATATCGCTTTACCTCAACTATTATTGAGGTTTTATAGAGGCACTCCCTGATTCGCAAGGGAGGTCGATTTGCTATTCCTGATCTCAATGGTTCGCGCGTCGTATTGGCGCGCTCAAAAGCGATTCCTGTTGCAAGCCTCTCGCAACAAGAATAATCGATGTTGGCCGGAAATAGAGTTGCAGGGTGGTGTCTCCTGCGCTTGCCAGGTGGCAAGTTCTTCTCCGCCGCGGTGTCAACCCGAACCTGTTTCGGGGCATGACGCGCGGTGTTTACGGCTCTTGCCGACGCACGTCCTGTCCCCGTGAAGGATAGCCCGTGCGCGCAGACGATTGTGACCCTTCCCCATTCTCCGATGAGCGACTGTCTTTGACGGAGTCCTGCGTGACTTCGCGGCAGCCATCTCGCCTATATTCCTCTTATCCAACTGGATTTTCGATGAGCATCGATCCTTTCGGCCTTGCGGTTCTGCTCTGGCCCCACTTCGTTCGCCTGAAGCGGAGGGAGGTGAAAGCATGAGCGATCATAATCTGCCCGAACCATCGCGCGCTGCCCCGCGATTGATCCGCCCGACACGCACTATGTTGCTGACGATCGTCCTGCTTTTCGTGCTTCTGGGGACCCTGTATCTTTGGCGTGGATGGCGCGCGAGCCAGGCGCAGGCCTGGCAGCCCCAAGCGGTACCGGTCGCTGCCATGGTCGTGCAGTCGCGCGACATTCCTGCCGCGCTGGAGGCTGTCGGTTCTTTGCGTGCCGTGCGCGAAGTCACTTTGTCGCCCGAAATTGCCGGCAGAGTTTCAGCGATTCATTTCGAAGCGGGGCAACCGGTTGGAGCCGGCGCGCTGCTGGTGCAATTGTTCGACGGGCCTGAACGAGCCGACCACCGTGCCGCGCAGGCCAAGGCAGCCTTTGCCGGAATTCAGGTCGCCCGATCACAGGAACTGGCGCCAACCGGCGCGGAACCGCGCGAGACACTCGAACAGCGCCGCGCTGATCGCGATCAGGCCGCCGCCGCCGTGCAGCAGATCGACGCACGGCTGGTCCAGAAGCAGGTGCGTGCACCTTTTGCCGGGATATTGGGCATCCGGCAGGTCAATCTTGGCCAATATCTCAATCCCGGCGATGCGGTGGCGACGCTGACCGCGCTCGACAGCCTGTTCGTGGATTTCGCCCTGCCGCAACAGGAACTGAGCCGATTGAAGCCTGGTGCAACGGTCATCGTTACAAGCGATGCCTGGCCCGGCCGCCGCTTCACGGCAAAGGTGAACGCGATCGAGCCGAAGATCGGCGCGGATACCCGCAACGTCAGCGTGCAGGCGCTGTTGGGGAATGGCGATCGCGCATTGCGTCCGGGCATGTATGTCACCGCCGCGCTGGAACTGCCGGTGCAGCAGGGCGCGCTGCTCGTGCCCGCCACCGCGATCCAGACCTCGGCGCAGGGGGACAGCATCATCGTCATTCGTGGCAGCAATGCTCGCGTTGGCGGCAAGGCGGAGATCGTACCGGTCCAGACTGGGCGCCGGGTCGGCAATGATGTCGTCGTCACGCGCGGCCTGCGCGCCGGGGATGTGATCGTCACCGAAGGCCAGTTGCGGGTGCAGCCGGGCGCCGAGGTCAAGGTTGCGGCCCCGACCATCAAGGGAGGCCGCTGACATGGCCTTCACCGATCTCTTCATCCGCCGGCCGATCCTTTCGGTCGTCGTCAGCCTGCTGATCCTGCTGATCGGCCTTGCTGCGCTGTTCAGCCTGCCGATCCGCCAATATCCCCGGATGGAAAGCGCCACGATCACGATCGACACGGCGCTGCCGGGCGCGACGCAGGACGTGATGCAGGGCTTCGTCACGACGCCGATCGCGCAGGCGATCGCGACCGCCAACGGTATCGAATATCTCAGTTCCACCTCCAGCCAGGGCAAGAGCCATATCGCCGCCAAGCTGGTGCTGAACGCCAATGCCGAGCGGTCGATGACTGAAATTCTCGCCAAGGTGCAGCAGGTGAAATATCGTCTGCCTGCCGGCGTGACCGATCCGGTCATCGCCAAGATCACCGACGGCGCATCGGCGATCCAATATGTCTCCTTTTCCAGCAAGACCCTCTCACCACCGCAGATCCAGGATTTCGCCACCCGCGTGGCGCAACCGATGATCACCTCCGTCCCCGGCGTCGCGTCGGCGGAGATGACCGGCGGCGCGCCGCTCGCCATGCGCATCTGGGTCGATCCGGTGAAGCTGACCGCACGCGGCCTGACCGCCAGCGACGTCGCCAATGCGCTGCGCGCCAATAATGTGCAGGCCTCGCCCGGCCAGTTGAAGGGCGCCAACACGGCGATCAACATCACGGCCGGCACTGACCTGCGTGATGTCGGCGCCTTTCGTGACATGGTCCTCAAGAGCGAGGCGGGCGGTATCGTTCGTCTGGCCGATGTCGCGACGGTGGAAATGGGCGGCCAGAATTATGATGCCGGCGCCCTGTCGTCGGGTGTCCCCGGCATTTCGATCGCCATTTCCCCGACGCCCGATGGCAATCCGCTGGAAATCGTAAAGGCCGTCCAGGCAATGATCCCCGAGATGCAGCGGGTCGCTCCGCCGGGGGTGAAGGTCCATAATGATTTCGACGTCGCCCATTTCGTCAATGCCTCGATCGAGGAGGTCGAACATACGCTCATTGAAGCGATCGTCATCGTCATCCTCGTCATCTTCCTGTTCCTCGGCTCGGTCCGTGCGGTCATCATCCCGATCGTCACCATCCCGCTCTCGCTGCTCGGCACGGCGGCGCTGATGCTGGCCTTCGGCTTCTCGCTCAATCTCCTGACCCTGCTTGCGATGGTGCTGGCCATCGGTCTGGTGGTCGATGACGCCATCGTCGTCGTGGAAAATATCCACCGTCATATCGAGGAAGGCCTCTCTCCCTTCAACGCGGCCTTGGTCGGTGCGCGGGAAATTGTCGGTCCGGTCATCGCCATGACCATTACCCTGGCCGCAGTCTATGCACCGATCGGCCTGATGGGTGGCCTCACCGGCGCGCTGTTCCGCGAATTCGCCTTCACCCTGGCCGGATCGGTGATCGTGTCGGGCGTGATCGCGCTCACCTTGTCGCCGATGATGAGCGGCAAGCTGCTCAACGCCAAGCTGGCCGAAGGCAGGCTGAGCCAGGCGATCGAGCATAATATGGAGCGGCTGACCCAGGGCTATGGCCGACTGCTCGATCGCACGCTGGCGGCGCGCGCGGCGGTGCTGGTGGTCGGCGTGGCGATGCTCGGCACGATCGTCCTGCTCTTCACCGGGAGCCAGCGCGAACTCGCCCCGCAGGAGGATATGGGCTATGTCTTCGTCGCGACCAAGGCGCCGCAATATGCCAATATCGACTATATCTCGCGCTTCAACCGCCAGGTTGATGACATCTTCCGCACCTTCCCGGAATATCGCGGCAGTTGGTTCGATGCTGGCGGGGCCAATGGCACCAATAATGGGTTTGGCGGTATCATCCTGTCCGAATGGGGCGACCGCAAACGCAATGCCGACGCCATTCAGGGTGAACTGGTTGGCCGCACCAGCGCCGTCACCGGCATCTATGCCACCGCCTTCCAGGACAGCCCCTTGCCGGCGGGCAGCGGCGGCCTGCCGGTGCAGATGGTCATCCGTTCCTCCGATGACTTCTCGCAAATCTACCAGACGCTGGAGGCGGTGAAGGGCGCGGCCTGGGGCAGTGGCCTCTTCGCCTTCGTCGACAGCGACCTCGCCTTCGACAGTCCCGAGGCGCATATCAGCGTCGATAGGGCCAAGGCCGGGCAACTGGGCGTCACCATGGCGGAGATTGCCGATACGCTGGCGGTGCTGGTGGGCGAAAATTACGTCAATCGCTTCAACTGGCATGATCGCAGCTATGACGTGATCGCACAGGTGCCTCGCGACAAGCGCGTCACGCCTGACAATCTGGGCCAATATTATGTCAAGGCCGGGTCGGGCGCGCTGATCCCGCTGTCCACCGTGGCAAAGGTCGAGATGCGCCCGCAGCCCAACAAGCTGCCGCAGTTCAACCAGATGAACTCTGCTACCCTGTCCGCGGTGCTGATGCCGGGTGTCACCATGGGCCAGGCGGTCGACTTCCTGAAGACGCAGCCGATGCCGGCCGGGACCAGTATCGACTGGCTGTCCAACAGCCGCCAATATGTGACCGAGGGCGATCGGCTGACCGTCTCCTTCGCCTTCGCCCTGATCGTCATCTTCCTGGTGCTGGCGGCGCAGTTCGAAAGCTTCCGCGATCCGCTCGTGATCCTGGTGACGGTGCCGCTGGCGGTGTGCGGCGCGCTGGTGCCGCTCTATCTCGGCTTCACCACGCTCAACATCTATACCCAGATCGGGCTGGTGACGCTGATCGGCCTCATCTCCAAGCACGGTATTCTCATGGTGTCCTTCGCCAATGAGATGCAGGAAAAGGAAGGGCTGAGCCGCATGGAGGCGATCCGCCATGCCGCCGCCGTCCGGATGCGGCCGGTGCTGATGACCACGGCGGCGATGGTAGCGGGGCTGGTTCCGCTGCTCTTCGCTGGCGGCGCCGGCGCAGCCAGCCGCTTTGCCATCGGCATCGTCGTCGTCATGGGCATGCTGATCGGCACGCTCTTCACCCTGTTCGTCCTGCCCACTTTCTACACGCTGCTGGCCGGCGACCATCGCAAGGCGGCGCCGGGCGATGAAGGCGCCCAGCCTGCGGGAGACCTTGCCCATGCGTAAATCTCTTTTGCCGCTGATCGCGGCGCTGATGGCCGGCGGATGCGCCGCTGGCCCCGACTATCACCGTCCCGAACTAAAGGCCGCCGCCAGTGGCGCTTTCGTGACGCAGGCCAATGCCTTCGATCCGACCGCGCCGCTGCCGGACCAATGGTGGAAACTCTATGATGATCCGGCGCTCGATGCGCTGGTGGCGCAGGCGCTGGCCGCCAACACCGACCTGCGCGTCGCCGCCGCCAATCTCGCCAGGGCCCGCGCCACGCTGAGCGAGGCCAAGGCAGGACGCCTGCCGGCCACCGACATCAATGGCGGGGTCAGCTATGGCGACGGAATGCAAGGCGCGGGCGGCGCCTTCACCCAGGATCAGGCGCAATGGTCGCAAAATGGCAGCCTGGCGCTGAGTTGGGAGGTTGACCTGTTCGGCCGCGTCAGCCGCGCGGTCGAGGCGGCCCGTGCCGATGCGCAGGCTGTGGAGGCGGCCCGCGATGCCGTGCGCGTGACGGTCGCGGCGGAAACGACACGGGCCTATCTCGACGCCTGTTCCTATGCTCATGCGCTTGGCGTGGCGCAGGATAGCTGGCGCGTCAGCACCGACAGCCTGCGCCTTGTGACCGCGCAGGAAAAAGCCGGATCGGTCGGCAAGTTCGATGTCGAGCGTGCCGCCGCCGCTGCCGCAACCGCGCGTGCCGCGATCCCGGCGCTGGAAGCGCAGCATCAGGTCGCGCTGTTCGAACTCGCTGCCCTGCTGGGCGCCACACCCGCCGACATTCCCCCTGCTGCCCGGCAATGCACGACGCCGCCTGCCCCCATGGCGGCATTGCCGGTGGGCGACGGCGCATCCCTGCTGCGCCGTCGCCCTGATCTGCGCCAGGCGGAGCGACAGTTGGCGGCCGACACGGCACGGATCGGCGTCGCGACCGCCGCGCTCTATCCGAAGATCAGCCTGGGCGGGTCGGGCAATTTCTTCCGCAACGACAGCGTCCGCGGCAATGACAGTCTCAGCTTTTCGGTGGGACCGCTGCTCAGTTGGAGCTTCCCCAATATCAGCGTCGCGCGTGCCCGCATCCGTCAGGCCGAAGCGCAGGGGGACGCCTCGCTCGCCGCCTTCGACGGCACCGTCATCACGGCGCTCAAGCAGGTCGAACAGGCACTGACCAATGTCGGGCGTGAACAGGAAAGGCTGGCCGCTCTTGACGAGGCTGAAGTTCGCTCGACCCGCGCTTTCGATTTCGCCAGCCAGCGCTATCGGGCAGGGTCTGTCGGCCTGCTGGATGTGCTTGTTGCACAATCGGCCTTACTGGACGCCCGAACGGCGCAGGCGACGTCGCTCCAGCGACTGTCCACCGCGCGCGTCGATCTGTTCAAGGCGCTTGGCGGTGGCTGGCAATCGGGCAACGCAAGCGCGCCCGTTACTGGCGTCAGATAGAAGGACAAGCTGCAGCCGGCCTCCTGGAACAAATGCTCATCCACGGGAGATCGGCTGCAGGGGGAGCGCCGCTGACGTCGCTTTCACCTTTGATGGTCAGTTCCGATCCAACATCCAGGAGCGTTGCGATGGCGATCCCCTTGAGCCGGGACCAACTGTAGAAATCGACATTGTCGGCCAGCCCGGCATATCCAGCCGTATCCGTCGCTGGAAAATTGTCGAGCCGCAGCGAACTGCCGTCCGTGAGAAGGAGGCGCTGCCAGATAACCAGCGCGCGCTGCTGGCCGAAAGCATCGATGCTTTGACTTCACTGTAATTCAGCATCCTGATGCTCCAATTCGATGTCGTCTCCGCACCATTTCTCGAAGTATCGCAAATTCCGTTCCTTCAAGAGAGCAACGTTAATTCTTTCATCAGTCGCAACAGGATTCCCTTCCCCCCAATCAATCCAGCGATCAGAAACTGAAGCTGAGCGAGAGCGAGGCGACATTGTCGTTGCTGTCGTCGGCATCGGAGCGGAAGCCATGCTGGTGGAGATAGCCGATCTCCACATTCACATTCTTGGCCAGCGGCGTGGTGATCGCGATCAGGTTCCGCATCCGCTCCTCGCCCTGGACACGCTGGAAATTGGTCTTGTTGAGATCGATGAAGCTCTCATGGCTGAGGATCAGCGCGGTCTTGCCGCCTTCCTTGAAGGGCATTGTCAGCTTCACATAGGGACGCAGGCGCCAGGCGGTGCCGTCAATTCCTTCGCGCCAGCGCTGCTCCATCCGCATCCGCGCGCTGACCGACACCGGGCCGAGCTTGAGGATATTGTCGACCGTCACCTGCTCGCGGACGCGATGCTCCATCACGGTGAAATCGCCGCCATCATATTGCGGGTCATGGGTGTAACCAGCCCAGACCGTCACCTTCTTGTCGAGCTTGTAACCGACCAGCGTGTTGCTCTCGACCTCGTACAGGCCGTCGCGATCATTGCTGAAGCGGGCGACGATCTCCTGCTGGAGGCGCCAATGGTCGGACAGCTTCACCGTCGCGCTGGTGGTGGTCCAGAGTTGCTCATCCTCGCTGGCATGGGCGGTCGCGGGCAGCGCCATCAGGGCAAAAAGGCAGAGGGACAGGCGGCGCATCGGGCATTGCTCTCCAACAGGGTTGGCGGGCCTCTATGACGATTCGATTACATGCCAGCGTCAGTTTGATTGCCATTTTGTGACAATGGCAGTCCGGACAATTGCTGATGTGCACATCCTCCGTCCGGCATTCGGCAGGCCGGAACATGTCGCGCCAAATCAGCCTGTTACATATTGCAATATAGTCGCAATATCATTAGCCGAGCGACATTGGGGAGAGGCCAGAAGGAGCGAACCAGCTCCATTCCTTATCCATTTTAACGGGATCGCCGCCTTGCCCAGCCTCCGCCTCGCGCGTCTTTGCGCCCTGCCCTTCCTGTTTGCACCACTGCCCGTGCTGGCGCAGGCCCCGCTCGATGCGGCCGCCGGCGACAGCGACATCCTGGTCACCGCCCGCGCGCAGAAACTCTATCGCGTCGAGGATAGCGAGATCGGCAAGATCCCGGCCGATCCGATGGACATTCCCCAGTCGGTCCAGGTCATCACCAGCGAGCTGATCCGCGACCAGGGCGCACGCGACATCACCGACCTTTATCGCAATGTCGCCGGCGTCAGCGCCAACCAATATGCCACCGTTACCTATCGCGGTTTCCGACAGGAATCGATGTTCTATGACGGGCTGCGCGGCGACCCGTTCCAGGGCTTCGCCGTGCCGAACCTGTTCAGCATCGACCGGGTCGAGTTTCTGAAGGGGCCGGTCGGCATGCTTTACGGCGCCAGTTCGCCCGGCGGCATGGTCAATTATGTGACGAAGAAGCCGCAGGACAAGTTCGCCGCATCGGTGCGCGCGGTGGTCGGCAATTATGATCGCTATGGCGCGTCGGGCGAAGTGACCGGGCCGATCGACGCTAATGGCGTGGTCGCCGGGCGGGCCGGCCTGTTCTACGAGAGTTTCGACACGGTGCAGCGCTTTTCCGGCAGCCGCAGCCTGGTCGCGGACGGCGGGCTGAAGTTCAATCTGGCGCCCGACACCAGCCTGACGGTGCAGGCGACCCGTTATGACCAGGATCGGCCCGGCAACCGGCTGCGTGGCGTGGCGATCGATGCGGACGGCAATTTCCTGGCCGACCGGAGCTGGACCCATAATGAAAAGAACGACAGACTGGACCTGAAGGGCACCGTGCTGCAGGCGCGGCTCGACAGCCGGCTGTCGGATGCGGTCAGCATCAATGCATCGGGCCGCTGGTTCCGCTACACCGAATATCAGCGCTATCATGAACCGCTGGGACCGATCGACACCGACGGCGATGGCGTGGTCGATACCCAGCCGCGCGAATTCCGGTCGCAGCATCGCACGATCGAGGGCGCGAGCCTGGCGAGCAACATGATCGCCAGGCTGGAGACCGGCGGGATCAAGCATACAATATTGGTCGGCGCCGACTGGTATCGCGAGACCCAGGATTTCAGCGGCGTGACGATCAAGGGCGTGCCGGGCCTGTCGCTCAACAACCCCGTCTATGGCCTGAGTAATCCGACAGAGGCGGATCTGGCCGGCCTGACCCCGGAAGTGAATGCATCACGCGCCCATCGCTATGGCGTCTATGCGCAGGAACAGGCCGATATTGGCGAGCATGTCATCCTGGTCGGCGGCGTGCGCCATGACTGGTTCGACGACAAGGACGAGATTGGCGGCGCCTATGCCGATGGCGGTCGCTGGAGTTGGCGCGTTGGCGGCATCTACAAGCCGGTGCAGTCGGTGTCCCTCTATGGCAGCTATGCCCAGAGTTTCGAGCCGCAAAGCCCCGGCAACCAGAATCCGGCGGTCGGCGGCCCCTTCGCCCCGATCGCCAGCCGCCAGTTCGAGGTCGGCGCCAAGGGCGAGCTGATGCAAGGCAAGCTGCAACCGACGATCGCGCTCTATCATATCGTGCGCAACGGCATCGTGCAGGTCGATCCCGATCTGGAACCGGTCAATGGCCTGGACCAGCTGTCGCCGGTCGGCGAAGTCACCAGCAAGGGGATCGAGCTGACGCTGGCGGCCGACATCAGCAAGAATTGGGTGCTGACCGCCAATTACGCCTATAATGACGCGCGCATCACCGACAGTGCGGACGGCGCGACGATCGACAATGCGGTCGGCGGCCGCTTCCCCAACGCCCCGCATCATCAGGCCGGGCTATGGTCCCGCTATCAGATCCCTGCCTGGGGCACGGCGCTGGCGCTGGGCGGCCAATATGTGTCGGGGCAGATCGACCGGCGCGGCGCGCATATTCCCGGCTTCACCGTGTTCGACGGCAGCATCACCCAGGATCTGGGCTTTGCCGAGGCGATGATCCGGGTCGAGAATATCTTCGACAAGACCTATGCCGTCGCCACCTTCGACGCGCGCAAGGGCGCCTTTGTCGGTCGGCCGCGCACCGTCTTCCTGGAGTTGCGGCGCGACTTCTGACGGTCGCGCCGCGCCCCGATCAAGCGGGGTTATGCGCTTTCAGAAAGGCTTCGAGCTGCTGGAGAAATTCCAGCCGGTCGGCCTGGCGCGAGAAGAAATGGTCGGCCAGCGGCTGTTCGACATAGATATAGTCGCGGCCGTCCACCTTGCCGGCAGCCTTGAGCTTTTCCGCCATTTCACGGGACTGGCCGACCGGTACGCGCCGGTCCTTCTTGCCATGCATCAGCAGGATCGGCGTCGAGAAGCCGGCAGCATAATTGATCGGCGAGACGACAGCAAAATCGGGCGCCTGCTCCTTCAGCCAGTCGCCACTGGCACCGGAATTCAGGAATCGCCGGTCATAGCGCATCATCGCGCCCAGATCCGACACGCCGGCATAGGAGACGGCGCAGCGATATTTACCGCCATCGCGCTGGGCCGCGCGCATCGCGGCATAGCCACCATAGGAGGCGCCGACGACGCATACCCGCTTGGCGTCCGCAATGCCCTGCTTCACTGCCCAATCGACCGCATCATTGAGGTCATCCTGCATGGCACGGCCCCATTGCCCCTCACCCTTGGCCGCGAATTCCGTGCCATAGCCCGATGAGCCGCGATAATTGGGCTGGATCACCGCATAGCCACGATTGGCCAGGAACTGCACCCACCAATCCCAGGTCTCCGCGTCGCGGGCGAAGGGGCCGCCATGGGGCATCAGAATTAAAGGAAGATCCTTCGCCTCCTTGCCATAAGGCAGGGTCAGCACCGCCGCGATCTCCAGACCGTCACGCGCCTTGTAGCGAATCGTCTTGACCGGGGAGAGTTGGGGCCGGACACCCAGCGTCTCGCTGACCTTCGATAGCAGCGACATGGCGCCATAATCGGTGTCATAATAATAATAGGCCCCCGGCTGGCTGGCCGCACCGACATGGACGATCAGTTTCTTCAAGTCCTGGCTGGTCGAGATGATGCGCGCGCGGCGATCACCCACGGCCTTGTCGATATCCGCCTGAATCTTCGCCAAAGTCGGGTCGAACCAGTGAACAGCTGGCGCATCGGCCGTGTAGCGCACGCCCGCCATGCCGGTGCCAGCGGCATCAACCTCCAGCCCGCCAAGATCGAAGCCGGGCGCTTCATAGAGCTTTTTGCCCAATTCAAGCGTGCCTAGGTCCAGTTCATAGAAGGCATCGGTGCCGTCGCGATCGTCGCTGGCGATCGCCTTACCCGGATCGGCAGTGAACAGCATCGGCACGATCAGCGATTCATGGCGGCGCCGATTAGCCTTGTCGACCACGCGGAAGCTGCCGCGACCATCGGGGCGGTAGAGCAGTTTCGAGGAACGGGTCGTGTCATTATAGCCCACCCCCATGCGCACCGCGCCGGTCGCATCGGCATACCAGCTGCGCACATATTGGCGCGACGCAACGACGGTGCGCATCTTGCCGGTGCTGACGTCCACCTCGCTAACCTGCGGCCAGAAACCAAGATCATCATAATAGATGGAGGTCTGGTAGGAGAGCAGGATGCGCGGGCTGCCATCACGGGCGACCCAGATGACATCGTCGCCATTTTGCGCGGCGACAGCCTTGGCAAGGATGCTGGCCTTGGTGCCGTCCGCCTTGATGCTGGCGACGCGGCTGATCGACCAGGGCATGCCCTGCACATTGGTTTCTGCGCCGATGCCGACGATCAGCCAGTCATTATTGACCCAGCGCCACCAGTTGAGGTCATTTTCGCCCAGGCCCATGGTGCGAACATTGCCGCCTTTCACTTCGGCGATCACCAATTGCTGCACGCCCTTGATCGCGATCCGCGCGGCGACGCGCGCGCCATCAGGCGAGAGTTCGGGTGAATCCATTGCCGGCAGTTCGGCGAAGGCCTCGATCGGCCAGGTCTTGGCGGTTGTCGCGGACACCTTGGCAGCGTCGGCCTTGGTCGCATCGGTTTGCGCAGAGACAGCAGGTGCAAAAGCCGCGAGCGCGCAGGCTGCGGCGGAAAGAATTGGTTTCAAACATACCCCCCAGTCAAACATGACCCCGCCCGTTACCGGGCGGGGTCATCGTCAGTCCGGCGATTTAAAACCGGGTTAAGCGCCGTGTGCAAGCGCCGCGAGCAACAATAGCGCCACGATATTGGTGATCTTGATCATCGGGTTGACCGCCGGGCCGGCGGTGTCCTTGTAGGGATCCCCCACCGTGTCGCCGGTCACCGCAGCCTTGTGCGCCTCGCTGCCTTTGCCGCCATGATGGCCGTCCTCGATATATTTCTTCGCATTGTCCCAGGCGCCGCCACCCGAGGTCATCGACAGGGCGACGAACAAGCCCGAGACGATGACGCCCAGCAGCAACGCGCCCAGCGCGGCAAAGCCGTTGGGCACGCCTGCCACCGCCGCGATGATGAAATAGACCGCGATCGGCGCGAGCACCGGCAGCAGCGAGGGGATGATCATTTCCTTGATCGCGGCGCGGGTGACGAGGTCGACGGTGCGGGCATAATTGGGGCGCGACGTCCCCTCCATGATGCCCTTGTTGGTGGCGAACTGGTCGCGCACATCCTTGACCACGTCGCCGGCCGCGCGGCCGACCGCCGTCATCCCCATCGCACCGAACAGATAAGGCAGCAGCGCGCCCAGCAGCAGGCCGACGATGACATAGGGGTTGGACAGGCTGAAATCGACCGGTTCGGTAAGGCCGAGGGCCGAATTGTAGAATTTGAGATCCTCCGTATAGGCGCCGAACAGCACCAGAGCCGCCAGGCCGGCCGAGCCGATGGCATAGCCCTTGGTCACCGCCTTGGTGGTGTTGCCGACCGCGTCGAGCGCATCGGTCTTCACCCGGACGCTGTCGTCGAGATGGGCCATTTCGGCGATGCCGCCGGCATTGTCGGTGACCGGACCATAGGCGTCGAGCGCGACCACCATGCCGGCCAGCGCCAGCATCGCGGTGGCGGCAAAGGCAATGCCGATCAGGCCCGCCAGCTGATAGGCGACGATGATGCCGATCACGATCACGATCGTCGGCAGCGCGGTCGATTCCAGGCTGATGGCGAGGCCCTGAATGACATTGGTGCCATGGCCGGTTTCCGATGCCTTGGCGATCGAACGGACCGGGCGATAATTGGTGCCGGTATAATATTCGGTGATGACGACGAGCAGGCCGGTGACGGCAAGGCCCACCATCATCGACCAGAACAGCGCCATGCCGGTATAACCGCCGACGCCATCCAGATCGGTGCCGAACGGGGTATTGAGATCACCCAGCGTATAATGGGTGACGAACCAGAGCGCCGGGATCGACAGGATCGCGGTGGTCCAGAAACCCTTGTAGAGCGCGCCCATGATCGACTGGCTGGCGCCGAGACGGACCATATAGGTGCCGATTATCGAGGTGATGATGCACACGCCGCCGACGATCAGCGGCAAGGCCATCAAGCGCATCAGGAAGGCATTGTCGACGCCGGTTACCAGCAATGCGGTCAGCACCATGGTGGCGCCGACGGTGACGACATAGGTTTCGAACAGGTCGGCCGCCATGCCGGCGCAGTCGCCGACATTGTCACCGACATTGTCAGCGATCACCGCCGGGTTGCGCGGGTCATCCTCCGGGATGCCGGCCTCCACCTTGCCGACCAGATCGGCACCGACATCGGCCGCCTTGGTGAAGATGCCACCGCCCAGCCGCGCGAAGATGGAGATGAGGCTGGCGCCGAAGGCGAGCGCGACCAGGCTGTCGATCACCAGACGGTCATCGGGCGCATGGCCGGCCGGGCCGGTCAGATACCAGAAGAAGACGCTGATCGCGAGCAAGGCGAGGCCCGCCACCAGCATGCCGGTGATCGCGCCGGCCCGGAAGGCGACAGTGAGGCCGCTCTGCAGCGTGCCGCGCGACGCCTCTGCTGTGCGGACATTGGCGCGGACCGAGATGTTCATGCCGATGAAACCGGCCGCGCCCGACAGGATCGCGCCGATCAGGAAGCCGACGGCAGAAGTGATCCCCAGGAAAAGGAAGACAAGGACGGCGACGACGATGCCGACCACCGCGATGGTGGTATATTGGCGGCCAAGATAGGCCTTTGCCCCCTCCTGGATCGCCCCCGCGATCGCCTGCATCGTATCGTTGCCCGCCGGTGCGGCAAGCACCTGGCGACTGGTGAAAAGCCCGTAGAGCACGGCCAGCAGGCCGCACCCTATGGCGATATGGACTATCTGCATGCTTGTTCCTCTCCCCCTATTGTTGCTGTCATCGATCGCTCCGCAGGGAATGACGGGCGGGCGAAGGGCACAACAGCGGGCGGCCGGACGGAGAAACGCCGGCATCGGGCACCGCGTCAATCAGCAACAGGACGATGCGCATCGGGCGCTCCAACCGGCTGAGAATAGGGTGATAGGAAGCTACAGGTCAGGCGCCGCGCGTCAAGCCGGTAGCGCAATGATCCAGATCAGCCATGTTCCCAGCCAAGCCGGTCGGGCAACGGCATGACCGCGCCGTCGATCAGCAGGGTCAGGCCAGCCCCTTCTGCGAAACGGCCGATCGGGATCGCGCGCACCGGCGGCGACACGCCGGGCGGCAGCGCGAAAAGCAGTTCATAATCGTCGCCGGCGCGCGCCGCGGCGAGCTGGATCGCGGTGCTGGCGCCGCGCACGCTCTCGAGCGCCGGGGAGAGCGGGATATGGTCGATGGTGACGGCGAGGTTGCTGGCCGCGCCCATGCGCGCGGCATCGATCAGCAGGCCGTCGGACAGGTCCATCATGGCGGTGGCGAGACGGGCGAGCAAGGCCCCCTCTGCCAGACGCGGGCGCGGTCGGCGATAGGCGGCGACCAGCGGGCCGGATGCGGCAGGATCGGCGCGGGCAAGGTCGAGACCGATCCCGGCATCGCCGACCGGCCCGGTGACATAGAGGCGGTCGCCCGCCCGCGCGCCGGCGCGGCTGGGGACCGGCGTGCTGGTCGCCTCACCAATCGCGGTCAGGCTGTAGCTGCGCGGTGCGCCGGCCGGCATGCTGACCGTGTCACCGCCGAGCAACGGCATGGCATGACGCTCCAGCGCTTCGCCCAGACCTTCGAGGAAGGCGGCGTCCCAGTCGTCGTCGCCGGACAGGCTGTAGTTGAGCAGACAGCCGATCGGTTTCGCGCCCTTGGCGGCGAGGTCCGACAGGTTCACCGCCGCCAGTTTCCAGCCGATATCGGCCGGCGGATCGGTGGGGAGATAATGAACGCCCTCCACCATCGTGTCGCTGGTGAGGATGAGGCGCGTGGCGCCGACCGGCAGCACCGCGACATCGTCCTGCAATCCCTGCGCGGCAGGATCATGGGCGAGCAGGCGCAGCAGGTTGAGGAAGCGGGATTCGGCGGACATGATATAATCTCTATCCCAGCGCCCGCTTCTACCGAAATCATCCGTCATCCCCGCGGACGCGGGGATCCATTGCGCGCTATGTTGGAGAGGAAGCGCTGAATGGATCCCGGATCAAGTTCGGGATGACGTCCATTACAGAACGCGTCCGTGCAACCTTATTTCCGCACGTCCTTCGACACGCCGTCGAGCAGGCCGTTGACGAAGCCGGCTTCCCGCTTGTCATAGAAGGCGTGGGCGACGTCGACATATTCGCTGATGACGGTGCCGGTCGCGACGTCCTGACGGGCGAGCAGTTCATAGGTGCCCGCGCGCAGGATCTGGCGCATCGGCTTGTCGAGGCGGTCGAGGGTCCAGCCGCTCGACAGGCGCGCGCTGATCAGCCCGTCAATCTCGGCGCGGCGGCGATCGACGCCCGACACGACATCATCGAAGAAATTCTGTTCGGCCTCGGCATAGGTCACGTCCTCGATCGTCGCGCCCAGGCGATGTTCGTGGAATTCGTGCAGCAGCAGATGGAGCGGCGTGCCCTCCATTTCGAGCTGGTAGAGCGCCTGGACCGCGGCGAGGCGCGCGGCGGAGCGGGATTTGGAGCGGTCGTTCATGCGGCTTTCTAATCCGTGAATATCATGCCTGTCGAGAAGCCCGCATAACCGGTTCTCGACAGGCTCGAACCGAACGGGAAGAAATCAAAGCCGCAGCGCGACCGATGCGGCGTGAGCGGGCAACCCTTCCGCCTCCGCAAGAGCGACGGCCGCGGGGCCGATCGCCTGGATCGCGTCGGGGGTAAGGCCAAGAAAACTGGTGCGCTTCATGAAGTCGAGCACCGAGAGGCCCGAGGAGAAGCGCGCGCGGCGACCGGTCGGCAGCACATGGTTGGGGCCAGCGACATAATCGCCCACCGCCTCGGGCGTCATGCGGCCAAGGAAGACCGAACCGGCATGGCGGACCTGCGCGAAATAGCGGTCGGGATCGTCTACTGCCAGTTCCAGATGTTCGGGCGCGAGTCGATCGACCAGCGGCATCGCTTCATCCAGGTCGCGGACCAGGATGATCGCGCCATTGGCGGCCCAGCTGGTGGTGGCGACGGCCTGCGTCGACAGCAGCGGCAGGCGGCGCATAACTGCCTGTTCGACGGCGTCGGCAAAGGCGGCATCGTCGGTAAAGAGGATCGACTGGCTGGTCGGGTCATGTTCCGACTGACTCAGGAGATCGGCGGCGATCCAGTCGGCGTCGTTCCGGCCATCGGCAACGACGACGATTTCGGACGGGCCGGCAACCATGTCGATGCCGACCACGCCATAAAGCTGGCGCTTGGCTTCGGCGACCCAGGCATTGCCGGGGCCGGTGATGACGTCGACCGGCTTGATCCGTTCGGTGCCATAGGCCAGCGCGGCGACGGCCTGCGCGCCACCGACGCGCCAGATCTCCTCTATTCCCGCAATCTGGGCTGCGGCGAGCACCAGCGGGTTAATCTCGCCTTTCGGCGTCGGTGTCACCATGGCGATGCGCTGCACACCCGCGACCTTGGCCGGGATGACGTTCATCAGCAGCGAGCTGGGATAGGCGGCGCGGCCTCCCGGCACATAGAGGCCGGCGGCATCCACCGCGGTCCAGCGCGCGCCGAGGCGCACACCGGCGGCGTCGATACCGTCGCTGTCCACCGGCCTTTGCTTTTCATGATAGTCGGTGATGCGCGCGGCCGCGAGTTCGAGCGCGTCGCGCAGAGGCGTCGACAGGCCATCGAGCGCGGCGCGGCAATCCGCCGGGTCGACCGCCCAGCCGCTGACGTCCAGATCATGATGGTCGAAGCGGCTGGTATAATCGGCGAGCGCGGTGTCGCCATGGGCGCGCACGGCCTTCAGGATGGCGCTGACGTCGCGCGACACATCCTCGTCCGCCTCGCGCCGGGCATCGACCAGGGCGGTGAAATCGGCGGCGAAGCCGGCGGCCTTGCTGTCGAGCCTAAGCGGCATCGCGCACCTCCACGGCCTTGCGGAACGCCTCCACCAGCGTGGTGAGATCGGCCGAACGCATCTTGTAGGCGGCGCGATTGACGATCAGCCGCGCCGAAACCGGCATGATGATCGCGGTTTCAACGAGGCCATTGGCCTTGAGCGTGGCGCCCGAGGACACAAGATCGACGATGCGACGCGACAGGCCAAGCGAAGGCGCCAGTTCCATCGCGCCATTCAGCTTGACGCATTCGGCCTGAAGCCCGCGCGCCTCATAATATTTGCGGGTGAGATGCGGATATTTGGTGGCGACACGGACATGGCTCATCGCCGCCTGATCCTCGTCTCCCGCATCCGCCGGCTCGGCGACCGACAGGCGGCAATGGCCGATATTGAGGTCCACCGGGGCGTAAAGTTCGGAATAATCGAACTCATCGACCACGTCGGAACCGACGATGCCGATCTGTGCTGCGCCATGGGCAACGAAGGTCGCCACGTCGAAGGCGCGCACGCGGATGATCGACACGTCGGGCCGGTTGGTGGCGAAGCGCAGCGCTCGGCTCTTCTTGTCATGAAATTCCGCCTCCGGTTCGATACCGGCTTTGGCGAGCAGGGGCAGCGCTTCTTCGAGGATGCGGCCCTTGGGGATGGCGAAGGTGATCGGGCGAGTCATGACCGGCGGGCCTTAGCCATCGACGCGCCAAAGCACAAGATTTTCGGGTCAGGAGAACAGGAAGCTCAGCCCCAGAAGCGCCTGGTGTCGAGCAGAGACGCATAGGCCTTTTCCGCGCGACGCAGTAGGCGGCGCTGCGCCTTGTCATCCGGCGCCGGCAGATCGAAGTCGATACCGGCCGCCGCGAGGGTGGCGGGCGCGGTCGCCAGATCGTTGAGCGCGCCCAGATCATCCTGCAGCTTTTCTAACATGGCGGAGAAGGCAGCATGGCGCCGCTGCTGCTGGTTCTTGGGGAAAAGCGGCGCGAAAAATTCGCTGGCGTAGCGCAGCTTCTTGGCGGCGATGCGAGCTTGGTGGCGCCGCTCGTCACTGCGTCTGGCAAGATTCTTACCCTTGCGCTTCAGCCGCTTGCGTCGATCCGACAGGATTTCGGCAGCAAAGGGCCTGACAGGCGCATGCAGCAACGCGGCATCGGCCGGCTGGCTACACCAGTCGCCCAGCGCCAGCCATTCGGCGAGGTCCAGCATCAGGATTCGGGTCTCGCGCGCCTGCAGGCGCAGTTCGGCATCGGCCAGCGCTTCCGCCCGGACAAGCGCGAGGCGGGCGGCGGCATCGTCGGGCAGACTGGGCAGCAGCACGTCGATATTGCGGACCCGGCCAAGCGTGGCAGCCAGTGCGCGCAGACCATCCTTGAGCGGCGCGAGTGCAGGATCGCCCGCCAGCACCGGCGCAAAGATCGACAGCGCCGAGCGCAGCCGACGCAGCCCCACCCGCGCCTGATGCAGCGCGCCGGGCGCGCCAGTGGTGAACAGCAGATCCTCGTTCAGGCGGAATTGGCGGATGCAGCCCTGGGCGATGGCACGAAAGGCCTGCTCGACGGTTGCGTCTGGTGCGATCGCAATGGGTTCGGCCTTGGCCGGCTTGCGCCGTTCCTTCGCGAGCAGGGCATAGCCGCGATCCGACTTGGAGCGCATGCCCAGACGCAGCGGCACCAGATCGTTGAGCTGGCGGGCCATCGAAAAAAGCAGGGCCGGTTCACCCGACAATAATTCCAGTTCCACCTCTGCCAGCGGGGTGGCACGACGGCCGACCCGAACCCGGCCAATGTCGATCGCGCATTCGACCCCCTGCCCGTCCCGATCGAGCCGATGCACGGTGCGTTCGATATCGGTGACAAAAATCTTGTCGGCGGTCGCGACGGTGGCGGCGCCGACGGCCCGATCGAGCGGATCGGGAATCGCATCGAACAGCGGGACATTGCCGTCGACCGGCTTTTCCCATTCCGAGCGGGCAAAGAGGCCAGCCGCCCTGCCGCCATCGGCCTTGATCGTCTGAACATGGGCCCGCCCCTTGCGCCGGATGCGCAGCGAAAAACCGGCACGGTGCAGATCGAGCGCGGGGGTGTCGAAATAGGTCGCAACCAGATGGGCCGCCTGCCCCTTCTGCCCCGCGAACAGCGGTGCATCGGCCAGCAGAGCGCGATCGGCCGGGTCAAATTCCAGCTTCAGCTCGACTTCGCGGTTGTCCATCCGTGCGCCCCTTGTTGCGAGCGGTGCCGCCAGGGCGGGGACGCTAGATCGAATCGGGCACGAAAGGAAATATAATTGTCACAATTGGCCGCGCCGCCGGCTCAGGCCACCTCGGCCAGCGCAGCCTCGGTCGCGGCGATCCAGCCGCCGCCCAGCACCTGATCGCCGGCATAGAGAACCGCCGCCTGCCCCGGCGCGACGCCATATTCGGGCGCGTCGAAGATCAGCCGATCGCCTTCGAGCCGCGCCGGAACCGGCTTGGCCATGGAGCGGACCTTGGCGGTCAGAGGTCCGGTAAAATCGCGACCAAGCCAGTTGATGTCGCTGAGACGCGCGCCCGACACGGCCAGCGCAACCTTCGGCCCGACGATCACCCGCCGTCCTTCGGCATCGAGCCGCACGACATAGAGCGGTTCTGCCTGGCCGCCGATCTCCAGCCCCTTGCGCTGGCCGACCGTATAATGGATCAGCCCCTTGTGCCGGCCCAGCACCCGGCCATCGACATGGACGATGTCGCCGCCCTCGTCCGCATCGGGGCGCAGCTTGCGCACGATCTTGGCATAATCGCCATCGGGCACGAAGCAGATGTCCTGGCTGTCGGGCTTCAACGCCACCGACAGGCCGAGTTCGGCGGCGATCTCGCGCACCTGCGGCTTGGGCAGGCCGCCCAGCGGGAAACGCAGATAGTCGAGCTGGGCCTGAGTCGTGGCGAACAGGAAATAGCTCTGGTCGCGCGCCGGATCGGCGGCGCGATGCAACTCGGCGCCCTGCGGCCCTTCGACCCGGCGGACATAATGACCGGTCGCCAGGCAATCGGCACCCAGGTCGCGCGCGATCTGGAACAGGTCGGTGAACTTCACCCCCATATTGCATTTCACGCACGGGATCGGGGTGCGGCCGGCCATATATTCATCGGCAAAGTCGGCGATCACCGAATCGCGAAACTGGCTTTCATAATCAAAGACATAATGCGCAATGCCGATGCGGTCGGCGACGGCGCGCGCATCGCGGATATCCTGGCCCGCGCAACAGCTGCCGGTACGGCCAACGGCGGCGCCATGATCGTAAAGCTGGAGCGTCACGCCGATCACTTCCGCGCCGGTCTTCGCGGCGAGCGCGGCGACGACGCTGCTGTCCACGCCACCGGACATGGCAACGACGATGCGCCGCTGCGAGAGCGGCTCTGGGAGCTGAAATTCGGGCTGCATGGCCGCCCATATAGTCGCAGGCGGCGCCGCGTTCCAGCACCTTCCCCAAGAGGCGCATCGTTTCGATGACGAAAATGTGTCCGGCATTTACCGGACCTTATCGATTAGCCCGGTAGAAGCCTGGTCATGGATCTGAGTTTTCTCCGGACAGGCGGGCTGAAACCCGCCCTGACAAGGCCGACAGGCCGGGCACGCGTCCCGGCCTGGCCTTTCCTGCGGGCGGCTTCGGCTGCGGCGCAGGCGGCCAGTCCCACGGCCTTGGCGGTCGCGGGCGTCCTGCGGGGGCAGGACGGGATGGAGGACTGGATACAGGAACTGGCCGAGCTTTTCGCGCCACGTTCCGACGGCAAGATCGAAGCCGTTCGTCTCGCAGGAAGCTTTAACCCGCTGATCGCGAGCCATTTAGGGGTGGGGCAAGGATGATGAAGCCTGTGTTTACCTTGGGGCTTTAGCCGATCTTCAGGGCTGATGTGACAACGAGGTTTCGCTGCTGAATTCGGCAACGCCAATGCCGCTAATTGAGGGTAAAGATGATAGAGAACCAGAAAATCAGGCCTGCACAGGTCGTAGGACCGCTCGGCGAACCCCTGACGCTGGAAAATCTGCCGCCCGTGAACACCACCCGCTGGGTCGTGCGTCGCAAGGCGGAGGTCGTCGCTGCCGTCAATGGGGGCCTGCTGACCGTGGACGAGGCCTGCGCCCGCTACAGCCTGACGCTGGAAGAATTTGCCAGCTGGCAGCGGGCGGTGGACCGTTCGGGCATGCATGGCCTGCGCGTGACGCGCATCCAATATTATAAGTCACTCTACGAGCGACAGCAGAAATATTGAAGGATCGGGTACCGCCGACGGGCGGGCACAGAGACGAATGATGCGGGGGCCGCCGGACAGACCGTCCGGCGGCCCCTTTCGCGTTGCGGGTCGGGGATGGTTTCCAAGGCGGAATCATTTTGTGCGGGAACGCGAAGCCATGTTCCGGGTTGAATAGCCAGCAAACCCGTTGGGGGTGTGGTCAAGGAGAGTAACATGGGCATCATCTTGTGGCTTATCGTCGGCGGCATTATTGGCTGGCTCGCCAGCATGATCATGCGCACGGACGCGCAGCAGGGTATCTTGCTGAACATCGTCGTCGGCATTGTCGGCGCCTTCATCGGCGGCCTGATCTTCAGTGGCGGCTCGATCAACAATGCCGGACTGACGCTCTACAGCTTCCTCGTTTCGCTGCTGGGCGCGGTCATCCTGCTGGCGATCGTCAACCTGGTACGGCGCGGATCGGTCCGCTAACGACCGGACATTCCATATCAAAGGCCGTGTCCTTCCCAGGAAGGACGCGGCCTTTTTGCGTCAGCGCCGGACGCTGAACCAGCGATAGAGCGCCAGAACCGCGATCGCACCCAGCACGGCGGCGATGAAACTGGCATGCTCGCCCGGCGCGTAGAAGCCCATGATCTGACCTACGAAGGCCGCCAGCAAGGCCCCGGCCATGCCGAGCAGGATGGTGACGACGCAGCCCCCCGGATCGCGGCCCGGCATGACCAGACGCGCCAATGCCCCCGCGAGCAGGCCCGTGATGATCCATCCCAGCAATTCCATGGCGCGCATCCTCTTATATTGGCCAACCCGCCCCAAGGCGCGGCATAGCGACATAGTCCGGCCCCTTTGGCAAGAGACGGACAAGATGCAAGAGCCCGCCAGCCCCTTCGCATCAGCACAATTGGCTTTGCGAAGGCCCGTCCAACCGTGATATTGGGGCTTGAGGGCGGTGATATATTCATATAACACAGTTCCGAGTTTGGGCGGAACCCGCCGGAGAGATGGAAACGGCATGAATTACGAAACTACGCTGACGGGCGAATCGTCCGCGATCCTGATCGATGACGAAGACCGGATTCGCCGTCGCCGCCGGCTGCTGATCATCGGTGGCGTTGTTGCGGTTGCGCTGGTGGCGGCGGCTGCCGCGCTGTCGATGCGGGGCAAGGATGCCGCCACCCCCGACGCCACACCGCAGGCGCCGGTCGTGACCGTACTGACCCCCGGCCAGACGATGGTCGCGCGTACCGTGAGCAGCACCGGATCGCTGGCCGCCCGTGTCGACATGCCGGTCGGCGTGGTCGGCGAAGGCGGCATGGTGACGCGCGTGCTGGTGCAACCGGGCGACTGGGTGCGCGCTGGCCAGGCGCTGGCCACCGTCGAACGATCGGTCCAGAGCGAGCAGGTCAATTCGCTGGCCGCCCAGGTCGAAGTACAGCGTGCCAATGCCAAGCTGGCCCAGGCCCAACTGGAACGCGCCAAGGCGCTGGTTGGCCGCGGCTTCATCAGCGCCGCCGACATCGACCAGCGCACCGCCACCCGCGACCAGGCCGTCGCTCAGGTCCGCGTGGCCGAAGCGCAATTGGCCGAACAGCGCGCCCGCACCGGCCGGCTGGACATCCGCGCGCCGGCATCCGGGCTGGTGCTGACCCGCACGGTCGAGCCCGGCCAGATCGTCCAGGCCGGCGGCGGCACATTGTTCCGCATGGCCAAGGATGGCGAGATGGAAATGCAGGCGCAGGTGGCTGAAGCCGATCTGGCGACGCTGCGCGCCGGCAACAGTGCGACCGTGACCCCGGTCGGCAGCAACCAGCATTTCAGCGGTCGCGTCTGGCAGGTATCGCCGGTCGTCGACCCGCAGACCCGCCAGGGCATCGCCCGCATCGCGGTCGCCTATAATGACGCTATCCGCCCCGGCGGTTTCGCATCGGCGACGATCACCAGCGGCTCGGGTAATGCTCCGCTGCTGCCGGAATCGGCGGTGCAGAGCGACGCCAAGGGCAGCTATGTCTATATCGTCAACGGCAAGAACCAGGTCGAACGGCGCGACGTGAAGGTGGGCCAGGTGTCCGACACGGGCGTCGCCATCACCAGCGGCATCACGGGCGCGGAGCGCATCGTGACGTCGGCCGGCGCCTTCCTGACCGTGGGGCAGAAGGTGAAGCCGGAAGCGCTCAAGGCGCGCTGACACAATGGTCCCGGCCGGGTCATCGTGCCCGGACCGGCAGGACTGATAATATTGGAAGCGGGCGCGGTGGCGTCCGGTGAGGGAAGCCCGTCATGAGTTTTCGCAATATCTCCGCATGGGCGATCCGCAATCCGGTGCCGCCGCTGGTCCTGTTCGCCGCGCTGATGCTGGCCGGTGTCGTCAGCTTCCTGCGGATGGACATCAACCAGAATCCCGACATCAGCTTCCCCATGGTCAGCGTCACCGTGTCCCAGCCGGGCGCCGCGCCGACCGAACTGGAAACCCAGGTGACCCAGCGGGTCGAGGCCGCCGTGCGCGGTATCAGCGGGGTCGAGGACATCACCTCCTTCGCGTCCGAAGGCCAGTCGCTGACCAATGTCCAGTTCAAGATCGGCACGCCGGTCGATCGTGCGGTCAATGACGTCAAGAATGCCGTCGACCAGATTCGCAGCGATCTGCCCGACGGCATCCTGGAACCGCAGGTCCAGCGCATCGACGTGGATGGCGGACCGATCGCCTATTTCAGCGCCGAAGCAACCGACATGACGCTGGAGGAACTTTCCTGGTATGTCGACAATACGGTCGCCAAGCGATTGCTGTCGGTCAGCGGCATGGCAGCGGTGCGGCGCGGCGGCGGCGTCAGCCGCGAGATCCGCGTCATCCTCGATCCCGCCCACCTACAGGCCTATGGCGTCACCGCCGCGCAGGTGAATGCGCAGCTGAGCCAGGTCAATATCAACGCGGCCGGCGGTCGCACCGAAATTGCCGGTGCCGAACAGTCGATTCGCGTGCTGGGCAATGCCCGCAACGCCCATGATCTGGGCCAGACGCAGATCGCCATTTCCGGCGGCCGCACGGTCAAGCTGGCCGATATTGCCGATGTTCGCGACATGTATGCCGAACAGCGTAGCCTGGCGCTGATGAACGGCCGGCAGGTGACCAGTTTCAGCCTGGAAAAGGCCAAGGGATCGTCCGACGTCACCGTCTATGACGATGCCATGAAGGTGCTGGACAAGCTCAAGAAGGAAAATCCCAAGGTCCAGTTCAAGCAGCTCTATTCAAGCGTCGAATATACACGCGGCCAATATCACAGCGCCATGTCGGCGATGATCGAGGGCGCAGTGCTGGCGGTCGTCATCGTCTTCCTGTTCCTGCGCGACTGGCGCGCGACGATGATCTCTGCCCTCGCCATTCCGCTGTCGGCGATCCCGTCCTTCTGGTTCATGGACATGCTGGGCTTCACGCTGAACGGCATTTCGCTGCTGGCATTGAGCTTGGTGGCGGGCGTGCTGGTCGATGACGCGATCGTGGAGATCGAGAATATCGTGCGCCACATGCGCATGGGCAAATCGGCCTATCAGGCATCGATCGACGCGGCCGACGAAATCGGCCTAGCCGTGCTGGCGACCACCATGGCGATCGTCGCGGTGTTCCTGCCGGTCGCGCTGATGCCGGGTATTTCGGGCCAGTTCTTCATCCAGTTCGGCATGACCGTGGTCGTGTCGGTGCTGATGAGCCTGGCCGTGGCGCGCCTCATCACGCCGATGATCGCAGCCTATTTCCTGAAGGCCCATGGCGAGGCGAGCCATGGCGAAGGCTGGCTGATGGACCGCTATATGGGCGTGCTCCACTGGTCGCTGGACCAGCGCAAGGCAAAGGCGCGGCGCGCGCGCGGCGGGTTCCGCAATCGCTTCGTCGCCTTCTTCGTCGACCATCGCGTGTGGACTCTGGGCATCGGCATGCTCGCCTTCGTGGCGACCCTGTTCGCCTTCGGCACTTTGCCCATGACCTTCCAGCCGACGATCAACACCGATTTCAGCCAGGTGAAGATCGAGACCGTGCCGGGCAGCACGCTGGAGCAGACCACCGCCATCACCCGCAAGGTCGCCGACATGCTGGCCGCCGACACGGATGTGGTCGAGGCCGCCTTCGCCGATATCGAGCCGACCAGCGCCGACATCTTCCTGACGCTCAAGAAGACCCGGCCGATGTCGTCGGTGGATTGGGAACGCAAGATCGCGCCCAAGTTCCAGACGATCGCCGACGCACGGGTCAATTTTCAGTCCCAGTCGGGTGGTGGCTTCGGCCGCGACATCATCATGATGTATGGTTCGGACGATCCGGAGCTGCTGGAAAAGACCGCCAATCAGCTGGTGCATGAAATGGCCGGCATCCGCGAACTGCGCGCGCCGCGCGTGCAGGGCGACATGCAGCGGCCCGAGATCATCATCAAGCCGCGCCTCGACCTGGCCGCCAGCCTGGGCGTGACGACCGCTGCGCTCAGCCAGTCGATCCGCATCGCGACGATCGGCGACATCGACCAGAATGTCGCCAAATTCTCGCTGTCCGATCGCCAGATCCCGATCCGCGTCGCCCTGGCCGAGGATAGCCGCAAGGATATCGCCACGATCGAGAATATGCCGGTGCCGACCGTGTCGGGTGGTTCCGTGCCGCTCAAGGTGGTCGCCGACATCAGCTTTGGCGCCGGACCGACGCAGATTCGCCGCTATAACCAGATCCGCCGCGTCGTCGTCGGCGCGGATCTGGCGCCCGGCATCGTCACCAGCCAGGCCAATCAGAAGATCAACGAACTGCCGACGATGAAGGCCATCAAGGAAGGCCGCATCCAGGGCGTGCAGAAGATCGAGGCAGGCGACAGCAAGTTCCAGGCGGAAATGCTGACCAACTTCGTGATCGCCGTCTTCTCCGGCATCATGCTGGTGCTGGCGGTGCTGGTGCTGCTCTACAAGCGGATCATGCCGCCCTTCGTGAATCTGGGGTCGCTGCTGCTCGCGCCGCTGGGCGGGGCGATCGCGCTGCACATTGCCGGCCAGCCCATGTCGCTGCCGGTGTTCATCGGCCTGCTGATGCTGCTGGGCATCGTCGCCAAGAACTCGATCCTGGTGATCGACTTCGCGCTGGAGGAGATGGAGAAGGGCGTGCCCAAGCAGGAGGCGATTCTCGACGCCGGTCACAAGCGTGCGCAGCCGATCGTGATGACCACGGTCGCCATGGTCGCGGGCATGGTGCCGACCGCCCTTTCGCTGTCGGGTGACGCCGCCTGGCGCGCGCCGATGGGCATCACGGTGATCGGCGGCTTGCTGCTGTCGACGGTGCTGACGCTGGTGATCGTGCCGGCCGTGTTCAGCCTGGCGCTGGGCGTCGAGCAATGGGCCGGGCCGCGGCTGAGCCGCCGCTTCCTGACCCACAAGTCGCATGATGGCCATGCGGGCAGCCATGCCCAGCCGGCGGAATAAAGAATCGGGTTCGCGCGGGCAGCCCCATGGCAAAATATGGAGCTTGCCTGAACGAAACGGGCGCGTAACCGTTTCACCGCCATGAAGCTGCTGCGCATGCCCCGTTCGCCCCTCGACGCTGCCGCCCATCCCGCGCGGCGCATGCGGCTGGTGGCGACGGGGATGTTGCTGGCGATGGCGGCGATCTTCATCGCGGCGCGCGCCACCGTCCATCTCCACCCCGCGATCGGCTTCGTCCAGGCCTTTGCCGAAGCGGCGATGGTCGGCGGCCTGGCCGACTGGTTCGCGGTCACCGCCCTGTTCCGCCATCCGCTCGGCCTGCCGATCCCGCATACGGCGATCATTCCGCGCAACAAGGACCGGATCGGCGACACGCTGGCGATTTTCCTGCGCGACAATTTCCTGACCCCGGCCGTCGTCGCGCGGCGGATGCGCGGCATGGACGTGGCCGGTGCGGCCGGCCGTTTCCTCGCCAGCCCGTCCGCCGGCGACGGCCGACTGCGCATGGGCGCATCCCGGCTGCTGGCCGACATGCTGGAGGCGCTGGACCAGGAACGGTTGGGCGGCATGGTGAAGGGTGCGATCGGCCAGCGGCTGCGCGCGATCAATGTCGGCCCGCTGGTGGGGCAAGCAATCGAGGCCGCGATGCGCGACGGCCGCCATGCGCCGGTGATGGATGGCATCATCCAGTGGGCAGACAGGGCGCTGGAGGCGAATGACCATCTGATCCGCCAGATGGTGCATGAGCGCGCGGGCACGGTGCTGCGCTGGACCGGGCTGGACGAAAATCTGGCCAATGCGATTCTCGGCGGCCTGCGCAAGTTGTTGGCGGACATGGCCGCCGATCCTGGCCACAGCCTGCGCCTCAAGGCCGAGGAAGGCATGGCCAAGCTTGCCTTCGACCTGCAGTTCGACATCGAGATGCAGGCGAAGGCGGCCAAGATCCGCGACGAGATACTCGACAATCCGGCGATGCAGCGCTGGATCGAGGGGATGTGGGAACAGGCCCGCACCGGCCTGCTGCGTGCGGTGCGCGATCCCGGCAAGGCGATGGCCGGGCGACTGGGCGAGGCGTTGCAGCAACTGGGCGGCACCCTGCAGGAGGATGCGCGGTTGAAACTGGTGATCAATCGCTTCGTGCGGCGCGGCGCGGTCGGGGCCACGGCGACCTATGGCGATTCGATCGTCAAGCTGGTGAGCGAGACGGTGCGCGGATGGGATGCCGGCACGGTCACCAGCCGGCTGGAGAATGCGGTCGGCCGCGACGTGCAATATATCCGCATCAACGGCACGCTGGTCGGCGGGCTGGTGGGGCTGGCGATCCACGCCATCGACACGTTCTTCTGAGAAATGGTCGGGGCGCATCGGGCCAAAAACGACGCGCCCCGACCGGAACCGGTCGCACAGAGGAGAAGGCCCCCGGTTCCTAACTGAACATCAGTCTTCGGGACCGCCCTTTCCCCCCGGTGGCGGCGGCGATGGCGGCAGCTCATCAGCGCTCAACACGCCGTCACCATTGCGGTCGAGATCATGAAACATGGCAAGCGACGGGGCGGAAAATTCGGCGCGATCGATCACGCCATCCTCATTGCCATCCTCGGGATAGGGCATCGCGCGGCCCGGAGGTGGGGGTGGAGCGGCGTCGCCACGCTGGCCGCCGGGCGGTGGTCCTCCCGGCGGGGGGCCGCCGGCGCCACCGGGGCCGCCACGGCCATGCCGGCGTTCGCCCTGCCCTTCCTGCCGCGGGCCGCGCTGATGGCCCAGCATCTGCTGCATGGCGTCAGCTGAAATCGCCCCATCGCCATCCGAATCCATCGCCGAAAAGCGGCGGTCGAGCCAGGCCTGCATCTCGTCCCGCGTGATCCGGCCATCACCGTCGGCATCGGCAGCCCAGGGCCCATCGGGTCGTGCCCCGCCGTCATGCGGACCTTCCGTCCGCGCGGACAGGTCGGCTGGCTGCTGGGCGAACAGTGGCACCGGCAGCAACAGGGTCGACAATAGCAGCATCGTGGGAAGGCGCATCGGGGTTCCTGGATTTGCGTTGCCGCAGTGTCTCGCATCGCCGCATTGCCCCGATATGTCCCGAGGCGACGCGAATATTTCAGGCGCATCGCCCCTTTGAAAATTGACGTTGCAACATATCATATTTTGATGTTGTATCATTTCATGGTTGCCGGAGAGACGGCGCCACGAAAGGAGGGTGCAGTCCATGTATATGACGATGCAACCGACACAGGATGCGACCCGGTCGGGCTATGCCGCGCGGCGCAAATCACCGATCGGGATCGGCGGGGCAATTGCGGTCCATGCCGTTGTGGTCGGCGCCTTCCTGCTGATGCCCAAGGAGGTCATCGACTGGGTCCGCCCGACGCCGCCGATCACCGGCTATCCCGTACCGCTGCCCCCGCCGCCTGAACCGGCACCACCGGAACCGACCACCCAGACGGTCCAGACCAACCCGCTGCCGCAAAAGCCGACCATCACCGATCCGATTGTGCCGATGCCCGTCCCGACGGGGACGACGGTCGAAACCGGCCCATCCTCGCCCTTTGACGGCTCCGGAGCCGGGACGGTCATCGATCCGCCTTTGCCCCCGTTACATGTTCCGGTGCTTGTCGATGCGACGATAGCGCCAAACGCACTGGGTTCTTTCCAGCCCGATTATCCCGGCGCGATGATCCGCCAGGGGCTGGAAGGCAACGTCACCGTGCGTGTCACCATCAGCCCGGAAGGGCGCGTCAGCGACATCGTCAAGATTTCAGCTACCGACGAGAGCTTCTGGCTCGCGACCCAGAAGCATGCGCTGCGCAAATGGCGCTTCCGGCCGGCAACGCGCGACGGCGTCGCGGTGAGCAGCATCAAGACACTGACTGTGCGCTTCACCCTGACCGATCGCTGAGCAGAGGACGGGCGGGCATAGCCCGCCCGTCCTTCATGGAGGGATGTTCGATGGATCATTTTGCATCCGCGCCCGCCCTGCCCTATAAGCGCGGCATGGCGATATTTCCCCGTCCCGTTTCTCCCAAAAGCGCCTTTGGCGATTTCTGGAGCTATTTCCGGCAGCAGCGCCAGCATAAATGGCCGCTGCTCGGCGTGTCCGCAGCCTTCACCTATGTGATCGTCTGGGCCTTCATCGTCGACGCCAACACCAACACGATGCCGACCCGCAACAAGATCATCTATGTCCAGAGCTGGGACGCGAACCGGTCCGACGCGGCGGTGATCCTGCAGCAGAAGATCGACTTCGCCAAGCGCGAGGCGGCCCTCGTCAAGCAGCAGAAGAAGATGCAGGGCTTTGCCGACGCCTTCGGCATCGAATGGCGCGACGAAGAGGCTCGCAACACCGCACGGCGCAAGGAGGCCGTCCGCCAGATCAATGGCTTGCTGGACCAGCGGCTGGCCAAGGCGGAGGCCGATCAGAAGGTCGACGCGGCAACCGCCAAGCCCTGACCATGACCACAGACGTCGCCGCTGACCGTCGCTACATGGCGGCGGCGATTGCCCTGTCGGAACGTGGCCGGGGCCTGTCGACCCCGAACCCCAATGTCGGCTGCCTGATCGTTCGCGACGGCCATGTCGTCGGCCGCGGCTGGACCCAGAAGGGCGGCCGCCCCCATGCCGAGGCGCAGGCGCTGGACGAGGCGATGGACCGGGCCGAGGGGGCCACTGCCTATGTGACGCTGGAACCCTGTTTTCACCTGAGCCCGCGCGGACCGCGCTGCGCCGACCTGATGGCGCGGGCGGGTATTGCCCGAGTCGTGATTGCCCTGCGCGATCCCGATCCGCGCACCGATGGCCAGGGTGCCGCCTGGCTGCGCGAACGCGGCGTGACGGTCGAGATGGGGCTGATGGCGGCCGAGGCCGCCGAGGCGATGCGCGGTTTCGTGCTGCGCCAGACGCTCGGGCGCCCGGCAGTGACACTGAAGCTGGGACTCTCGCTCGACGGACGGATCGCGCTGGCTGACGGGTCGAGTCGCTGGATCACCGGGCCGGATGCCCGTGCCCATGCCCATCTGGAGCGGGCGCGACATGACGCCATCCTGGTCGGCGGTGGTACGTTGCGGGCCGATGCGCCGAGCCTGGACGTGCGCCTGCCAGGGCTGGAGGAGCGATCGCCCCGCCGGCTGCTGCTGAGCCGTGGCCCGGCGCCCGAAGGCTGGAGTGCGATTGCCGATCCGGAGGATATCGCAACGCTCGACCGGGTCGATCATCTGATGATCGAGGGCGGGGCCGAGACCGCCGCCGCTTTCCTGCGCGCCGATCTGGTCGACCGGCTGCTGCTCTATCGCGCGCCGATCCTGATCGGGTCGGGCCTGGCCGGGATCGGCGATATCGGCCTGACCGACCTGGCCGATGCCCATGGGCGCTGGCGCCAGACCGAGGAGCGCTGGTTCGGCCCGGACCGGCTGGAGGTTTACGCGCGGACGCGTAGCGCATAGATCAGCGCAAAATTCTTTCCCAAGGATCTGGGCACCATGTTCACCGGCATCATCACCGACATCGGCACCATCCGCACCCATGAGCAGCGCGGCGACCTGCGGCTGGTCATCGAAAGCGGCTATGACATGGAGACGGTCGCGATCGGCGCATCGATCGCCTGTTCGGGCGCCTGCCTGACGGTGGTGGAAAAGGGGCCGGGCTGGTTCGCGGTCGACCTGTCGGCCGAGACCGTCGCCCGCACCGCGCCGGGCCTGTGGGCACAGGGCGGCAAGCTCAACCTGGAACGCGCACTGAAGGTCGGCGACGAGCTGGGCGGCCATATCGTCACCGGCCATGTCGACGGCATCGGCCATCTGGTGTCGGCCAGCCGCGAGGGCGATTCGATCCGCCTGGTCATCAGCGCACCGGCGGAACTGGCCGCCGCACTGGCCGCCAAGGGATCGATCACATTGGACGGTATCTCGCTGACCGTGAACAGCGTCGAGGACCAGCCCGACGGCAGCGTGCATTTCGGCCTCAACATCATCCCCCACACCGCGATCGCGACCACGCTGGACAGCCTGCCCGATGGCCGGGCGTTCAATCTGGAGATCGATGTGCTGGCCCGATATCTCGACCGGATGCAAAGTCTTCGCAGCAAATGATGTGATTTCGCCCTTGAAGAAATCACATTGTAGTGTGATATAACGCTCATCCCCGATCCGGGAAGGAGTGTTTATGTCGTCCTCGCTTATCGATTCCGTCCGCGCCCTCGTCACCGATGGCGGCATGTCCCGATCGGGCCTGGCGCGCGCCGCCGGCCTGCACGCCAACAGCCTGCGCAAGCTGGGCGAAGGCGACTGGAACCCGACGGCCGAGACGCTGGGCAAGCTGGAAGCCTATCTGCTCAAGCGCGAGGGCGGCACCGCACTTGCCAGCCCCGAGGAAATCATCAACGAGGCCCGCAACGGCCGCATGTTCATCCTGGTCGATGACGAGGATCGCGAAAATGAGGGCGATCTGGTCATCCCCGCCCAAATGGCGACCCCGGACGCGATCAACTTCATGGCCACCCATGGCCGCGGCCTCATCTGCCTGGCGCTGACCAAGGATCGCGTCGACCAGCTGGGGCTCGACCTGATGAGCCGCAACAATGGCACCCGCCACGAAACGGCGTTCACCGTGTCGATCGAGGCGCGTGAAGGCGTCGACACCGGCATCAGCGCCGCCGACCGCGCCCGCACCGTATCCGTCGCCATCGACGCATCCAAGACGCGCGCCGACATCGTGACGCCTGGCCATGTCTTCCCGCTGATCGCCCGTGACGGCGGCGTGCTCGTGCGGACCGGCCATACCGAGGCGGCGGTGGACGTCGCCCGCCTGGCCGGCCTCAATCCGTCCGGCGTCATTTGCGAAGTGATGAAGGACGACGGCACGATGGCGCGCCTCGACGACCTGATCATCTTTGCCCAGAAGCACAAGATGAAGATCGGCACGATTCGCGACCTGATCGCCTATCGCCGCCGCCACGACCATGTGGTCGAGCGTCGTGCCGAAACCAGCTTCGAAAGCAAATGGGGCGGCGAGTGGAAGGCAATCACCTTCTTCAACCGCGCCACCCAGTCCGAGCAGCTGGTTTTGCAGAAGGGTCGCATCAGCCCCGACCAGCCGACCCTGGTGCGCATGCACCAGCTGGCACCACTGAGCGACATTTTCGGTGCCGAAGGCCCGCGTGGCGACATGCTGGCCCGATCGATGGAAATCATCGACAAGGAAGGCGCCGGCGTGGTCGTGCTGCTGCGTGACGGCGAACCCGACATGCTGACCCGCATGATCCAGGCCCATGCCGGCAAGCAGCCGGGCGGCATGGACGAACTGCGCGACTATGGCGTGGGCGCGCAGATCCTGGCGGAGCTGGGCGTGCATGACATGATCCTGCTCAGCAACACCCAGCACAGCCTGATCGCCCTTGACGGCTATGACCTGGCCGTGGTTGGGCAGCGTCCGATCGAGCTCTGAAGGATATTCGCATGGCCAAGTTTCTCATCGTCGAAGCCCGCTTCTACGACCATCTCAACGACCTGCTGATCGAAGGCGCGAAGGCTGCGCTGGATGAAGCCGGCCACAAATATGAGGTGGTGACCGTTCCGGGCGCGCTGGAAATCCCCGGCGCGATCGCACTGGCAGCCGAGACCGGCCGCTATGACGGCTTCGTCGCGATCGGCGTGGTGATCCGCGGCGAAACCTATCATTTCGAAGTGGTGTCGAACGAAAGCGCGCGCGGCCTGATGGCGCTGAGCATGGACGCTATCGCAATCGGCAACAGCATCCTGACTGTCGAGAATGAGGAGCAGGCCCTGGTCCGTGCCCGTCCCGACCAGAAGGACAAGGGCGGCGAAGCGGCCAAGGCAGCGATCGCCATGCTGGGCCTGCGCGAGCGTTTCGCGATCTGATCCACGGCCTTTTGCCAGACACAAATAAGGGCGCGCTCCGCGAGGAACGCGCCCTTATTCATTACTACCGGAGGATCAGGCGGCCGCCTTTTCCTCGGCCAGGGTCGGATAGTCGGTATAGCCTTCCGCGCCCTGGCTGTAGAAGGTTGCCATCTGCGCCGGGGTCAGCGGCGCGCCTTCGCGCAGGCGATCGACCAGATCGGGATTGGCGAGGAAGGGACGGCCAAAGCTGATCGCGTCGGCCAGACCAGAGGCGAGATCGGCCTGCGCACGATTCAGCCCATAATCGCTGTTGAGAACCAGCGGCCCCTTGAAATGCTGGCGGATCAGCGGCGACAGGCGCGGCACGTCGGTGGCGCCGAAGGTGCCGTCCGGGCCGGGCTCGCGCAGTTCGAGGAAGGCGATGCCGATCTGGTTCAGCACCTCGGCAGCGGCGGCAAACAGCGGCTCAGGATTGCTGTCATTGACGCCCTGGGTATCGCCATTGGGCGACAGGCGCACGGACACGCGATCGGCACCGATCGCATCGACCACCGCCTGCGTCACTTCACGCAGCAGGCGGACGCGATTTTCGATGCTGCCGCCATAGATGTCATCGCGGAAATTGCTGTTGTCGCGCAGGAACTGGTCGATCAGATAGCCGTTCGCGGCGTGGATCTGGACCCCGTCGAAGCCGGCGGCGATCGCATTGTTGGCCGCCTTCACATAGTCGGCGATGATGCCGGGGATTTCGTCGATGGCGAGCGGACGGGCGACCTCATAGGGCTTCTTGCCCTCATAGGTATGGGCATCGCCCGGCGTCGCGGTGGCACTGGAGGAAACCGGCTGCTCGCCGGTCACGGCCGAATGGACGGCGCGGCCCATATGCCAGAGCTGGGCGACGATCAGCCCGCCCTTGTCATGCACGGCCTGGGTGACCGGCTTCCAGGCTTCGACCTGTTCGTCGGACCAGAGGCCCGGCGCATAGGGCCAGCCCAAACCCTGATGCGAAATGCCGGTCGCCTCGCTGATGATGAGGCCGGCCGAGGCGCGCTGCGCATAATAATCGACCATGATCGGGGTCGGGACATGGTCGCGGGTGGCGCGGCCACGGGTGAGCGGCGCCATGATGGCGCGGTTGGCGGCGGTGTCGGCGCCGAGCTGTATCGGATCGAAGATTGTGGTCATGAAACCTCCCTCATGAACGTTGCAATTTGCAACGGGACGTGATGCAGAAAGCCAGCTAGGGAGCCGCCATGGCCGCTTCAACCCCCATGGCGCATATCGCGACGCCCAGACTCGCTTTTCCGGCGCTGATCCTGGCCAATATCATTCTGGCGCTGGGACCGGTGCTGGTAAGGCTGGCCGATGTCGGGCCGGTGGCTGCCGCCTTCTGGCGATTGGCGATCGCCATGCCCTTCCTGTTCATCCTGGCATTGCCGAAGCTGCGCAAGAGCCGCTTGTCGCGCGGCCAGTGGACGATCGTGATTCTGGCCGGCGTCTGCTTTGCCGCCGACCTGGCCGCCTGGCATCTGGGCATCGGCCATACCAAGGTCGCCAATGCAACGCTGTTCGGCAATATGAGCGCGCTGATGCTACCGCTCTGGGGCCTCATCGTGCTGCGCGAACATGTATCGAAGCTGCAGATCGGCGCGCTGATCCTGGCGGCGATCGGCGCGGCCATATTGATGGGCAGCAGCTATGAGCTGTCGCCTGTCAACTTGAAGGGCGACCTGTTCTGCCTGCTCGCCGGGCTGCTCTACACCACCTATCTTCTGCTGATCCAGGGCGCGCGCAAGCGGCTGGACAGTTGGTCGGTGCTGGCGGTCGTCAGCGCAGCCGGGGCCTTGCCGCTGCTGCTCGCCGCCAATGCGATGGGCGAAGCGGTGATGCCGCAGGACTGGACGCCGCTCATCATCCTCGCCCTGTCCAGCCAGATCGTCGGCCAGGGACTGCTCACCTATGCGCTCGGTTGCTTTTCACCGCTGGTGCTGGGGCTGAGCCTGTTGCTGCAACCCGCCGTTGCCGCGCTGGCCGGGTGGCTGCTGTTCGGCGAAACATTGAGCGCGACCGACATTGTCGGCGGCGTGGCCGTGGCGGTCGCACTGGTGCTTGTGCGCCTGCCCCGACGGGCCTAGATTACGACCATGAGCGACCAGACCCAAGACCTGACCCTGGACGAAATCCGCGCATTGCTGGCGCCGATCCTGCCGCGCCACGCCGCCTTTGACGGCTGGCGGCCCGAAGCGGTGGCGATGGCGGCGGCGGAAAAGAACATCGATGCCGATGTCGCCGCGCTGGCCTTCGACGGTGGCGCCATGGGCATGATCGAGGCCTGGTTCGCCAGCATCGACACGCGGATGATGGAGGCGTTGCCCCACGAAAAGCTGGCGACCATGTCGATCCGCAAGAAGATCAGCGCGCTGATCGAGACCCGCCTGGCCCTGCTGGCGCCCGACCGCGAAGCGCTGCGCCGGGCGCAGGCGATCCTGGCGATGCCGGCCAATGCCGTGCGTGCCGCCAAGCTGGGCTGGCACGCCGCCGACATCATGTGGCGCGCGGCGGGCGACACCGCCACCGACCTGAACCATTATAGCAAGCGTGCGACATTGGGCAGCATCTATGCCGCGACACTGCTGACCTTCGTCAATGACGAGAGCGAGGATCATGCCGATAGCCGCGCCTTCCTGGCCCGGCGGATCGAGGGGATCATGCGCTTCGAGAAGATGAAGGCCCGGTTCAAGGGCGTGGGCGATGGCGAGCATCTCAGCCTGTCGCGCTTCATCGGCCGGCTGCGCTACCCGGCGGTGTGAAGTTCGGGCTGGCCTTCACCAGACGTAATTGATAGTCAGTCGCAAATCCGATTTCTGGTTAAGAGTCCCTCCTCCTTGCGCCTGACCGATCTGCCCCTGCGCCAACCCGCTTTTGTTGAAACCATCGACTGGGAGTCGCTGTCGTCCGTGGAAGGACAGCGCCTGCGCGAGTTCGGCCTGTGCGAAGGCGCCAGCGTCGAAGCGCTGCATCATAGCGGGCTGCTGGGTCGCGGACCGCTGGCGGTCAAGATCGGGCGCATGACGGTGGCGATGCGCCGCAACCACGCCGCCGCAGTGGAGGTCAGCACCGGCCCGCAGGAGGCGCAGGCATGAGCGGCCTTCCCCTCGTCGCGCTGGTCGGCAATCCCAATGCGGGCAAGTCCGCCCTGTTCAACGCGCTGACCGGCGCGCGGCAGAAGCTGGGCAATTATCCGGGCGTCACGGTAGAGCGCAAGGCGGGTCGGCTGTCGCTGGCCGACGGCCGGCCGGTCGAACTGGTCGATCTGCCCGGCACCTACAGCCTGTCGCCGGCCAGCCCCGACGAGCAGGTGACGCGCGACTTCGTGCTGGGCAAGCAGGCCGGCGAGAAGTTGCCCGACGCGCTGGTGATCGTGGTCGACGCATCGAACCTCGACAATCATCTGCGCTTTGCGCTGGAACTGATCGCACTGGGCCTGCCCACCGTGGTCGCGCTCAACATGGTCGACCTAGCGACCCGCGACGGGCTGGAACTGGACGCCAATGTGCTGGCGCAGGAACTGGGCGTGCCGGTGGTATCCACCGTGGCGGTGCGCAAGCGCGGCCTGGATCACCTCAAGACCGAGCTGGAAACGCTGCTCGGCGCCCAGACGGGCATGTTGCGCGCCTCCGCCGGTGAACCGGATTTCGACGCCGTGCGTCGTGAGGCCCGTCGCATCGCCCGCGCCGCGATTGTGCGCGAAACCCCGTCGCGCCGGCTGACCGCGGCGGTCGACCGGGTCGCGTTGCATCCGGTGCTCGGCCTCGCCCTGTTGCTCAGCCTGTTGTTCGTGATGTTTCAGGCGGTCTTCTCCTGGGCATCGGTGCCCGCCGACATGCTGGAGGGCTGGGTCACGGCGCTGGGGGAGGCGGTGACCAACACTTTGCCGCCCGGCATCATCCACGATTTCCTGTTGCAGGGCGTGGTGGGCGGCGTCGGCGCGGTGATCGTGTTCCTGCCGCAGATCCTGATCCTCTTCTTCTTCATCCTGATGCTGGAGGCGACCGGCTATATGGCCCGTGCTGCCTTCCTGATGGATGGCATCATGGCGAAAGTCGGCCTGTCGGGCCGGGCATTCATCCCGCTCCTGTCCTCCTTCGCCTGCGCGGTGCCGGGCATCATGGCGACGCGCACGATCAGCGACCCCAAGGACCGGCTGACCACGATCCTGATCGCGCCGCTGATGACCTGTTCGGCGCGGCTGCCTGTCTATGGCCTGATCATCGCCGCCTTCATCCCGGCGCGCAGCGTGGGGCCGGGCATCGGCCTGCAGGGACTGGTGCTGTTCCTGCTCTATGTCGCCGGCATCGTCGGCGCCATGCTCGCCGCCTGGGCGCTGCGCCTGACCGTGGCCAAGGGCCGCAGCGGCGGATTCCTGATGGAAATGCCGAAATATCAGTGGCCCCGGCCGCAGGATATCTTGATCGGCCTGTGGCAGCGCGGCGTCATTTTCCTGAAGCGCGCCGGCACCATCATCCTGGCCACCAATATCGTGCTGTGGGTGCTGGCCAGCTTCCCCCATGCGCCTGAAGGCGTGCGGCAGAGCGAATATTCGATCGCCGGCCGGATCGCGGGCGGCATCAACGTCCTGGTCGAGCCGATCGGCTTCAACCGCGACATTTCGCTCGCCCTGCTGCCCAGCATGGCGGCGCGCGAAGTCGCCGTGTCGGCCATCGCGACCGTCTATGCGATCGATGCCGAGGATGATGCCGAGGCTCTGGAACAGGGACTGGGCGACCGGCTGGCCGGCCGCTGGAGCCTGGCCACCGCCCTCGCCTTCCTGGCCTGGTTCGTGTTCGCGCCGCAGTGTATTTCCACCATTGCCGTTACCCGGCGCGAGACCAATGGTTGGAAATGGCCACTGTTCATGATCGGTTATCTGTTCGTGCTGGCCTATGCGGCGGCGGGCGTGACATATTGGGCGGCAGTCGCGATGGGACTCGGCTGATCCCAAGCCCCGGACATTTGGCCTAGCTTTGTTCTTTACCGCCAAGGCGAGGCTTCTATAACGGCGCCTTTAGTGCTTTCGGAGGAATCATGGCAGGCTCGGTCAACAAGGTCATTCTCATCGGGAATCTGGGGGCCGACCCGGAAGTGAAGAGCTTCCAGAATGGCGGCAAGATCTGCAACCTGCGGATCGCGACCTCGGAAAGCTGGAAGGATCGCATGTCGGGGGAGCGCAAGGAGCGCACCGAATGGCATAGCGTCGTCATCAATTCCGAAGGCCTGGTCGGCGTGGCCGAACGCTTCCTGCGCAAGGGATCGAAGATCTACATCGAGGGCCAGCTGCGCACCCGCAAGTGGCAGGACAATAATGGCAATGACCGTTACACCACCGAGGTCGCCCTGTCGGGCCCCGGCGCGGTGCTGACCATGTTGGACGGCGCACCGGGTGGCGGTGGCGGCCAGGGCGGCGGCTATGGCGGTGGTCGCTCGTCGGGCGGCGGCAACCAGGGCGTCAGCGACTGGGGCGCAAGCAGCAGCGGCTTTGGCGGCGGCGATTATGACGATTTCGGCGGCGGCAACAGCGGCGGCGGCTTTGGTGGCGGGCGCTCCTCGGGCGGCGGCAACCAGGGTGGCGGCTTTGGCGGCGGACGCTCCTCGGGCGGCGGTCAGGGCGGCCCGAACTTCGACAATGACCTGGACGACGAAGTGCCGTTCTGATCGGCCCTTTCCACAGGAATTAAACTGACATGCATGTCCTGCTGACCGGATCGTCGGGCTGGCTGGGCCGTTTCCTGGCGCCGATGCTGCGCGCGGCGGGACATGCAGTGACCGGCCTGGACGTCTCGCCGGGCCGGGACACCGACATCATCGGATCGGTCGCCGACCGGGTGCTGGTCGATCGGACCTTTGCTGAGCGCGGGATCGAGGCGGTGATCCATAGCGGCGCGCTGCACAAGCCGGACATCGTCCGCTACCCCGCCCAGGCCTTCATCGACGTCAATGTCACCGGCACGCGCAACCTGCTGGAAGCGGCGGTCGCGGCGGGACATGACCGCTTCGTCATGACATCCACCACATCGCTGATGATCAGCCAGGCGGTGCGGGACGAGGCCGGTGACGCGGCGGTATGGCTCGACGAGCAGAGCGGGCCGCTGGAGCCGCGCAACATCTATGGCGTGACCAAGCTGGCGGCCGAGGGGCTGTGCCGGGTGCAGCAACTGGAACGCGGCATCGGCTGCACCATCTTGCGCACCGCCCGCTTCTTCCCCGAGGATGACGACAGCGATGCTAGCCTGTCAGGGCAGAATCTGAAGGCCAATGAATTTCTCCATCGCCGGCTGACGGTCGAGGATGCGGCGCGGGCACATCTGGTTGCGCTGGAACGGACGCCGCCAGCGCGTTGCGAAACCTATCTGGTTTCCGCGCCAACGCCGTTCGTTCGGGCGGAAGCCGAGGAACTGAAACGCGATGCGGCGGCGGTGATCGCGCGGTATTTTCCCGAAGCCGCAGAGCTATATGCCCAGCGTGGCTGGCAACTGCCCGCTTCGATCGGCCGGGTCTATGACGCGGGATTGGCGCAGCGCCAGATGGGGTTTCGCTGCGCGACGGACTTTGCCGCGATCCTGACGGCGCTGGCGAACGATGCGGCGATGCCGTTCATCCACGACGCCGATTATGTGTCACCGGCGGTGCAAAGTTGACAGCGAAGCTGACAGTTTGAGCCCATTGTTGCGTTACTGATTTGAAAGCGGCCATTCCGATCATTCGTTACTTATAATCACGAATGATGATCGATCCGCTGCATCAGTGTGAGTGGAGAGATGGATGTGACTCTCCGCTCGCATTATGCGATAATGATTTGCATGAGCAAGATTGAAGCTGCCATCGGTGTCCCAATCCGGCAAATAGTCCGCCCGCTGCAGATGGCAATTGGTGGCACCATCACCCTGTCGGGCATCGGGATTTTGCTGGCGCAGGCCGTCCGCCTGCTCTGACGGGCAGCAGGGGCGACCAGCGGCCACCCCTGCGGATCGAAACTTAGTTGGCCAGTTCGGCCTTCGCGAAGTCGCGGATATGGGCGCCGATATCCTCGCGCTCCAGCGCCAGGGCGAGGTTCGCCTCGATATAGCCGGCCTTGGAACCGCAGTCGAAGCGACGGCCATCGAAGGTGACGCCGTGGAAGGGCTGCTTGCCGATCAGCGAGGCCATGGCGTCGGTCAGCTGAATCTCGCCGCCGGCGCCCTTTTCCTGGGTTTCCAAGATCTTCATGACGTCGGGCTGCAGGATATAGCGGCCGGGCAGGATGAGGTTGGAGGGGGCGGTGCCGAGCTTGGGCTTTTCCACCAGGCCCTTCACTTCGGTCAGGGCGCCGTCGCGCGCGCCCGGATCGATCACGCCATAGCTGGGCGTCTGGTCCATCGGGATTTCGAGCGCGCAGACCAGGTTGCCGCCGACCTTTTCATAGGCCTCGACCATCTGCTTCATGCAGCCATTGCCGGGCGCACCCTTCATGAACTCGTCGGGCAGGATGATGGCGAACGGCTCGTCACCGACGATATCGCGGGCACACCAGATCGCGTGGCCCAGGCCCAGCGGCTCCTGCTGGCGCAGGAACACCGCATCGCCGGGCGCCAGGCGCGTCCCTTCGAGCGCCGAAAGATCCTTGCCGCGCTCGCGCTGGGTGATCTCGCATTCGAAGGCGATGTCGAAATAATCCTCGATCGCGCCCTTGCCGCGTCCGGTGACGAAGATCATCTGCTCGATCCCTGCCTCGCGGGCCTCATCCACCGCATATTGAATCAGCGGACGGTCGACCACGGGCAGCAATTCCTTGGGCACCGACTTGGTCGCGGGCAGAAAGCGCGTGCCAAGACCGGCAACAGGAAAGACGGCTTTGCGAATCGGCTTGTTCGACATGGGATTCCGTTCTCGATGGATACCGGTCCGCTGGGAATCGCGAACCGGGAGGAAAAGGTCAAGTGGTACGACTACTTGTCTTTTATCTGTCAGATATTCAGCAGGCGCTGCGCCACTTGTTCAAGCGCGGCGATTTCTTCGTCCAAATGTTCCAGACTGACGTGCTGAGCATTATTACGTAGGTCGCGACAAAGAAAGCCGTCTGGTGCGGGTTGCTGAAAGCCGCCGATGATCAAGGCGCGAAACCGGTCGATCCGCTGGAGATCGCGTTCGACCTCCGCAATTTCGGTCAGCCCAGCCGCGTTGCGCCTGTCCCGCATGGCGACGGTCGTGCGCAATTCGGTCATCAGCTTCGTCATCGTAGGCCGGGTGCGTGCCCCCACGGTGCGGACATCGCCCATGGTCTCGCGCAACTCGGCCAGCCGTGCTTCCAGACTCTGTTCCAACATCGTCCAAGCACAAACCAATCTTCCGATGCCGCACAATAATGCCGCATCTTCCGGCGCATAGGCCGCAACCGGCTTCGTCACCTTGTCGTCCTGCGCCAATTCCGCGCTCACGCCCCGCATACTCCTCATGCCCCTGAATCTGCGCAGACTCAGCCGGAAAGGCCAGAGCAACGGATCGCGCTCGCCCGCTAGCCGGGCACGGGCCAGCGGAATATGTGCTGAAACGTCGGCAAGCCGAACAAGTTGCGTTCAGCGCTGGCCGATCAGAAGTCGCCAGATCAGAAATCGATGGCGATGCCCTTGCGCTCCCAGTCGCCATAGCGGACCGGGCTCAGTTCCTCGTCCAGCGCCGGCTGCTGGTCGACCGGGTCGGGCTGGGGCACGGGCGGGCTCTTGGAGAGATGCTCGGGCGCCTTCACATGCGCCGGGCGCTTGCCGTTGAAATGTCCCATGTCGGGCCTTTCGATTGCGGAGCGCGCGCGGCAACCCCATATTCAGTACAAGGCCCGCTATCTGGGCCGCAAAGGAGCGATGTGCAAGTGAGTGGTTTTCGCACGGTGATGCTGTTGTCGGCGCTGACGGCGCTGTTCATGGCGTTGGGCTATACGCTGGGCGGCAGCGGCGGCGCTGTGATCGCCCTGTTGGTGGCGGCGGGCATGAACCTGTTCACCTTCTGGAACGCCGACAAGATCGTGCTGTCCATGCACAATGCGCGCGAGGTGGATGCCCAGAGCGCGCCCGAATTTTACGGCCTGGTCCAGGCGCTGAGCCAGAGCGCCGGCCTGCCGATGCCGCGTGTCTATGTGATCGACCAGGATGCGCCCAATGCCTTTGCCACTGGCCGCAATCCCGAGAATGCTGCCGTGGCGGCGACCACTGGCCTGCTCAACATGCTGACCCGCGACGAGGTGGCGGGCGTGATGGCGCATGAACTGGGCCATGTGAAGAATCGCGATACCCTGATCATGACGATGGTGGCGACCATCGCCGGTGCCATTTCGATGCTGGCCAATTTCGGCCTCTTCTTCCGCGGCGGCAATGAGGAGAATGGCCATAGCAACATGATCGCGACCTTGCTGGCGGTGATCGTCGCCCCCTTTGCCGCGATGATCGTGCAGATGGCGATCAGCCGCACCCGCGAATATGGCGCCGACCAGGCCGGGGCGGAGATCAGCGGCAATCCGCGCGCGCTCGCCTCCGCCCTGGCCAAGATTTCCGGCCGGGCCGAGCTGATTCCCAACCCGGTGGCCGAGCGCAATCCCGCCGCCGCGCAGCTCTATATCGTGCCGGTGCATGTGAGCGAGTTGTTCTCGACCCACCCGGCAACCGAGAAGCGCATCGCCGCGCTCGAGGAGATTGCGCAGGATATGGGGCAGAATGGCGGCCCGCCGCCCATTAACTTGGCGACGCGAGCATCGGCCCTGTCTCCGGTGGCAGCGCCCAGGCCGCGCCGCAGCGCCCTTGACCCGCACGGGCGCTGATGCCGGTCGACGAGATTGGCGAGATCGCCTTCCGCGCCGCCGGGTTCGTGGCGCGCGAGGCGGCCGGCCTCGTCGTCGACATTGCCGTCGACTATATATTCTCACGCCATACGCCGCGCCTGTTTCACGCCATCGGCCGGCGGACGATCGCGATCGCCACGCTGGGCCGCAAACGCATCCCCTCTTCCTTGCGGGTGGTGCCAAAGGGGATGGCGCCGCGCCCGCGCCGGTCGGACTGGTTGGCGCTGTGGGTCGGCGTTGCCACCAGCATCGGCCTGGTTGCGGCAGCGATCTACACGGTCATCTGCTTCGTTTGAAGATGACCCCAAGGGCAAAAGCGCGTAGGGGCCGCTGATGTCCCGTCGTCCCAACGCCCGTTCCGGTGCCCCGCGCGCCGATGATGTCCCCGGCCTGCCCGCGCGCCGCGCGGCCCTGAAGCTGCTGGACGCCGTCTTGCGTCGGGGCGATCCGCTGGAAATCGCGCTGCATGGCGCGACCCAGGGGCTGGCCGACCGGGCCGACCGCGCCCTGGTCCATGCCATCGTCGCCGAGACGTTGCGCCATTTGCCCGATCTCGACGCGCTGATCGACGGCGCGACCAAGCAGCCCCTGCCCGCCGATGCCAAGGCGCGCATGGTGCTGCGCATCGCGCTCATCCAGGTGCTGGCGCTGGGCACCGCGCCCCATGCGGCGATCGCCACCGCGCTGCCGCTGGTCGATGGCGGGCCGCGCAAGCTGGTCCATGGCGTGTTCGGCACCGTGACCCGCGCCGAGCCGAGCCTGCCCGTGCCGCCCACCCTGCCCGCCGACGTCGCCGAACGCTGGGCCGGACAATGGGGCGAGGCGATGCCGCTGACCGCCGCCCATGCCTATGCCGTGCGGCCGCCGGTCGACATCAGCCTGCGCGATCCGGCCGAGACCGGCAAATGGGTCGAAGCGCTGGGCGGCACCAGCTTTGCACCCGGCCATGTCCGCCTGCCCGAGGGGGCGATCGTGCCCGACCTGCCCGGTTTTGCCGAGGGCGCCTGGTGGGTGCAGGATATCGCCGCCTCCTGCCCGGCCCGACTGCTAGGCGCAGGCGAAGGCCGGACCGTGCTGGACCTGTGCGCCGCGCCGGGCGGCAAGACGATGCAGCTGGCAGCGGCCGGATGGGCCGTGACCGCGGTCGACCAGTCGAAAAAGCGGCTGGAGCGGCTGAGCGAAAATCTGGTGCGCACCGGCCTGTCGGCCGATGTCGTGCAGGCGGATCTGCGCCAATGGGCACCGGACGCGCCGGTCGATGCGCTGCTGCTCGACGCGCCCTGCACCGCCACCGGCATCTATCGCCGTCATCCCGACGTTTTGCACCGCATCGGCCCGCGCCAGATCGCGGAACTGGCCGAACTGCAGGGCGAACTGCTGGCCCGCGTCGCCGACTGGGTGAAGCCGGGCGGGACGCTGATCTACGCCACCTGCTCGCTGGAACAGGCCGAGGGCGAGGCGCAGCTGGCGCGCTTCCTGGCGGCGCGTCCCGATTTTGCGGCCCAGCCGGTGACGGCAAGCGAACTGCCCGACGGCATGGCGCCCAGCGCCGACGGCTGGCTGCGCACCCTGCCCGACACGCTGGCGGAGCAGGGCGGCACCGACGGCTTTTTCGTTGCAAGGATCGTGCGCATCGGGAACTAAGGCTTAACCATGAGGGGCTTAAGGTGAGGCCCTTCGCTGGAAAGGCCCACCTTGCGTCCGACCGAACCCCTGCCCCTGCATCATAGCTGGCCACTCTACGACCTGCGCGACCATCTCGCGCCGGTGGTGCTGGACCAGGATATTGTGGGGAATGAGGCGGCGCTGGCCGATCGGGGGCTGGGCCTGTGGCATTGCAATCTGGCCGACAACAGCATCAGCTGGACCCAGGGCGTCTATGACATATTCGGGCTGGAGCCGGGCAGCATCGTGCCCCGGCCACTGTCGGTGTCGCTCTATGCGCATGACAGCCGCGAGGCGATGGAGCGGCTGCGCGCCTATGCCATCCGCCACCAGCGCGGCTTCACCCTGGACGTCGACATTCGCCGCCCGGACGGCAGCGATTGCGCGATGCGGCTGATCGCCGCGCCGGTGCTGCTGGACGGCGAGACGGTGGCGCTGCACGGGGTCAAGCAATGGCTGCCCAAGGATGTCGGTGCGCCCGTCCGACTGGAACCCACGACCTTCTTCATCCCCTGATGCGACTCATCGCCGCACCGCGCAAATCATGCGTTGCCCTCGCCCCAAGGGAGGGCTAATGCGAGCGGTCAAATGACCCATCCCATTCTCATCTCTCCGTCCATCCTGTCCGCCGATTTCGCACGGCTGGGCGAGGAAGTCCGCGCCATCGACGAAGCCGGTTGCGACTGGATCCATATCGACGTGATGGACGGCCATTTCGTGCCCAACATCACCATCGGTCCGGCCGTGGTGAAGGCGCTGCGCCCGCACACGAAAAAGCCGTTCGACGTGCATCTGATGATATCGCCGGTGGACCAGTATCTTGACGCCTTCGCCCAGGCCGGCGCCGACATCATCACCGTCCATCCCGAGGCCGGTCCGCACATCCACCGCACCGTGCAGCACATCAAGTCGCTGGGCGTGCAGGCGGGCGTGGTGCTGAACCCCGGCACCCCGGCCAAGATGCTGGACTATCTGATCGACGATATCGACCTGATCCTGGTGATGAGCGTCAATCCCGGTTTCGGCGGCCAGAGCTTCATCGAAAATCAGCTGCGCAAGATCGAGGCGTGCCGCAAGATGATCGAGAAGAGCGGCCGTGACATCCGCCTGCAGGTCGATGGCGGCATCGACATCAACACCGCGCCCAAGGCGATCGCGGCGGGCGCCGACGTGCTGGTCGCCGGCACCGCGACCTTCCGTGGCGGCCCGGCCGCCTATGCCGACAATATCAGGACGCTGCGGGGCGGGTGACGAACCAGCGGCGCCAGTCCTCCCCTGTCGCGGTCGAGGCCGGTCATGAACCGGCCGACGACGGCATCGAACAGGGCAAGCGGCTCATCCGCGTCGCGGATGACAAGGGCCTGTCGCTGGCCGAGCGGATCGCCAATCATTTCTATCGGCTGAGCTGGAAGACGCCGCTGCACAGCCGGCGGCTGAAGGGCAAATATCCGCTCAAGTTGTTGGCGGTGCCGGACGATGTCGTGCCCGGCGACCCGCGCGCCGGCCAGGCGATCCGTGCCGGCTATTTCCTGTTCCGGGGCCAGAAGCTGGCAATCGACACGATCGATTTCGGCAAATTGGCGGTCGGCCCGGCCTTCACCGACTATCTGCACAGTTTCCGCTGGCTGCGCGACCTGTCGACAGCGGCGACGCGCGAGCAGGGCGCGCCGGTGGCCGAGGCGCTGATGCGCAAATGGCTCGCCGCTCACGCCGAAACGCCGAGCGACCCGGCCTGGCGCGCCGACAATGCGGCCTGGCGGCTGCTGTTCTGGACCGCCCATGCGCCGCTGATCCTGTCGTCGAGCGACCTTGTCTATCGGTCGCTGGTGCTCAACTGCATCGCCCGCACCGCGCGCCATCTGGACCAGAGTGCGGACAAGGCCGCGCCGGGCCTGCCGCGCCTGGTCGCCTGGGGCGGGATCGTCGCGGCGTCGATGCTGATGCCCGGCGGCAATCCGCGCAAGCTGTTCGGCGAAGCGGGCCTGAAGCGCGCGATCGACAGCGCCTTCCATGCCGATGGCGGCATCATTTCCCGGTCGCCGCTGGCGCAGCTGGAAGGCGTGATGCTGCTGGCGATGGTGGTCGCGGTCTATGAGGTGCGACGCGAACAGGTGCCCGGCTTCCTGATCGACGGGCTGACCCGCGCAGTGCCGGCCTTGCTGGGCCTGACCCATGGCGATGGGGGCCTGGGCAACTGGCAGGGTGCAGGTGCAGTCGACCCCGACATGGTCGAGGCGCTGGTGCAGGCCAGCCGGGTGCGGACCCGGCCGCTGCGCCAGGCGCGCGACTGGGGCTATCAGCGGATCAGCGCCGGCAATACGGTGGTGCAGATCGATGCGGCGCCGCCGCCGGTCGCGCGCCTGGCGGCCGCCGGCTGCGCCTCCACCGGCGCGATCGAGATCAGCGACGGACGGCTGCGGCTGGTCATCAATTGCGGCGGCGCGGCGCTGGAAGGCGCTTATATCCCGCGTGATCTCGCCCAGGCGCTGCGCTCCACCGCGGCGCACAGCACGCTGGTGCTGGACGACAGCAACTCGACCGCGCTGATGCCCGACGGCACGCTGGGCAAGGGCGTGACCGAGGTCGAGCTGAACCGGCAGGAGCTGGACAATGGCAGCCGGGTGGAGCTGAGCCATGACGGCTATGTCCGCCGCATGGGCTATGTCCACCGCCGCCTGCTGATGATGAGCGGCGACGGCAAGGAAGTGCGCGGCGAGGATATGCTGACCCCGGCGACGCGCGGCAAGAAGCCGGTCAAGCGGCCGGTGCAGCTGCGCTTTCATCTGGCGCCCGGCGTGGAACCGACCCTGACCGCCGACAGCCAGGGCGCGTTGCTGCGGATCGAACTGGGCGCATTGTGGCAGTTCCGGACCGGGGCCGGCGTGCTGAGCGTCGAGGATAGCCTGTGGGTCGATGGCGATGGCCGCCCCCACCCCACAAGGCAGCTGGTGGTGACGAGCGAGGCACTGCCGGGCGGCTCCAGTATCGGCTGGCTGTTCAAGCGGGTCGGCTGACCCGCATCACATTGGCCATCACGCGGGCGCTATTGTTCAGCCGGCTATCGATGTCCGTTTTTTCCTATGAACGGCCCGGACAAGGGCGCATGCAAGAGGGGCGACCCGAGGCCCGTTTGCTACCAATCAACGACCTCGCTCTCAGGCCCGGCCACTTTCAGCGGCCGGGCCGCTAGCCCTTTCAGCGGACAGGCGACGACTTCAGATAAGTATCGAACCAGGCGACGGTGCGGGTCAGCGAATCGAGCTGATTCTCCTTTTTCTGGAAGCCATGGCCCTCGGCCGGGTAGAAAATCGTCTCCACCACATTGCCCTTGGCCTTGAGGATGTCATGCACCTCCTGCGCCTGGCCGCGCGGCACGCGAATGTCGTTTTCGCCCTGGATGGTAAGCAGGGGCGCCCTGGCGGCGCGGATATAGGTGAGCGGCGAGGCGGCATCATAGACCTTGGGATCGCTCTCCGGCGTGCCAAGCAGGCTGCGCTGATAGGCCTTCAGCTCCTCATCCTGATCGCGATACATGGTGCGCCAGTTGATGATGCCGAACCACTGGACGGCGGCGGCGAACTCGTCGGGCGCCCGGCCGATCGCCATCAGGGTCATGAAGCCGCCATAGCTGCCGCCGAAGATGCCGACTCGCTTGGCGTCGACATAGCCGCTGTCGACCAGGAAATGCTTTGCCGCGACCGTGTCCTTGAGGTCGGCGCCGCCCAGATCCTTGACATTGCCGTCCTGGAACGCCTTGCCATAGCCGGTCGAGCCGCGGAAATTGGGCTGGATCACGACATAGCCGCGGCTGGCAAAGGCGGTGGCGTAGCGGCTGTAACCATCCTGCGCCTGACCGGTGGGGCCGCCATGGGGCAGGACGATGGCGGGGTTGCTGCCGTCGCGCTTGAGATTGGCGGGCATGGTCACGATCGCGCTGATGAGCGTACCGTCGAAGCTCTTGTAGGTGACGACGTCGGACTTGGGCAGCGCGGCGGGCTGGAGGCTGGCGATGGCAAGCTGTGTTGCGGGACGCGCAGCGCCGGCTGCAAGGTCATAGAGATAGAGATTGGCCGGCGAGTCGGCGCCCGAATGGTTGAGCATCAGCATGGCGCCGTCGGGCGAGCGCGGCTCGCTGCCGACCAGATAATTGACACCCGGCGGGATGGCGAGCGGTGTTTCCGCGCCGCTCGCCAGGTCGAAGCGATAGAGGCTACTGCGCGCGTCGGCGTTGATACGGAAGATGAGCGCCCTGCCGTCGCGGGTGAAGCTGGCCGGCACCTGTTCCCAGGGCGTAGATTTGAGCCAGCGCCATTTGCCGGTGGCGGCTTCGAGCAGGCCGCCATGAATCTGGCCGCTGCCTTCATCCGTGGAGACGGCGATCCATTTGCCGTCGGCGGTCGCATCGGTCGCGGCATAGACGGTGTCGGCCTTGCCGAGCAATTTCGCCGCCTTGCCGCTGGCGACGTCGATGCGCCAGATTTCGCTGACCTTGGAATCGATCCGCATACGGTTGGCGATCAGCGCCTTGCCATCCGCGATCCAGGCGACCGGTGACCAGCCGAACTGCGGGTCGGCCTCCTGCGTCAGGTCGCGCACCCTGCCCGCGCCGTCCATCACCGCGACATTGGACTGGCCTTGGGTCTTGAGCTTGGTGACGAGCGCGACCAGCCCGCCGCTGGGGCCGACCAGCAAGTCGCTTTCGCGCCGGTCGGGGGTGTTGGTGAGATTTTCGACCGCGCCGCCGTTCACCGGCACGCGGTAGATGTCGCTATATTCATTGCCGCCGACATCCTGCTGGAACAGCAGGTAGCGGCCGTCGGCCGAGGCGGCGAGGCCGGTCTGGGCATCATCCGACTGGGTCAGTTGCACCGGCCAGCTGCCGGCGGTGTCGGTGCGCCAGATATTGGTGCGGCCGGTGAGGTTGGTGGCGACGAAGATCTGCTTGCCGTCGGCACTCCACGCCGCGCTCGACAGGCTGCGCGAGGCCCCGATATCGGCGAGCGGCACGGCGCGGGCGTCGGGATTGACCGGCGAGGTCAGGCTTTTGGGATCGGTAACTGCCCGTTCCGGCGTGGGAATTTGCGCCAGCACCGGGAAGGCGACGAGCAAGGGCAAGGCGGTGGCGGCGAGCAGATAGCGCATGTCAGATCCCCCAACTGTTATGCAATCACAATACAGTAGCGGCAAAGGCCCGCAAGATCGGGAAATTCCCTGCGCTTGAGGACTGTATTTTTGCGCCGCGCGCGACTAGAGGGCTGCGGCAAGCCTGAAGCGGCATCCCGAACAGCAGGAAGCATCCCCATGACCACCGACGTCACCATCAAGCGCGCCCTCCTTTCCGTATCGGACAAGACCGGCCTCATCGAACTGGGCCAGGCACTGGGCCAGCATGGCGTCGAACTGGTGTCCACCGGCGGCACCGCCAAGGCGCTGCGCGAGGCGGGCCTGGCCGTGAAGGATATTTCCGAGCTGACCGGCTTTCCCGAAATGATGGACGGCCGCGTCAAGACGCTGCACCCCAAGGTCCATGGCGGCCTGCTGGCGGTGCGGGGCAATCCCGAGCATGTCGCGTCGATGGACGAGCATGCAATCGGCGCGATCGACCTGGTGATCGTCAACCTCTATCCCTTCGCCGCGACCGTGGCGAAGGGCGCCGACCGCGACGAGATCATCGAGAATATCGACATTGGCGGCCCGTCGATGGTCCGTTCGGCCGCGAAGAATCATGAGAGCGTCGCGATCGTCACCGATCCGGCCGACTATGCCCGCCTGATCGCCGAAATGGCCGAAAAGGGCGGTGCCACCAGCTATGATTTCCGCCGGATGCTGGCGGCCAAGGCCTATGCCGCCACCGCCGCCTATGATTCGATGATCGCCAGCTGGTTCGCCTTTGCCGACCAGGGTGTCGCCTTCCCCGAAAGCCTGTCGCTGTCGAGCAAGCTCAGCACCACGCTGCGCTATGGCGAGAACCCGCACCAGTCGGCGGCGCTCTACCTGCCTAACGGCCCGACCGCGAACGGCATCGCCCAGGCCAGGCAGATCCAGGGCAAAGAACTGAGCTACAATAATTATAACGACGCCGATGCGGCGCTGGAGCTGGTGAGCGAATTCCGCGACGGCCCGCCGACCGTAGTGATCGTGAAGCACGCCAATCCGTGCGGCGTCGCCACCGGCGAGACGCTGATCGAAGCCTATGAAGCGGCGCTCGCCTGTGACAGCGTGTCGGCATTCGGCGGCATCATCGCCGTCAACCGTCCGCTCGACGGCCCGACCGCCGAAGCGATCAGCGGCATCTTCACCGAAGTCGTCGCCGCACCCGACGCCGATGACGAAGCCAAGGCGATCTTTGCCAAGAAGAAGAATCTGCGCCTGCTGCTGACCGGCGAACTGCCCGATCCGGCCCGCCCCGGCCTGATGGTCAAGAGCATCGCCGGTGGCCTGCTGGTCCAGAGCCGTGACAATGGCAAGGTCGACCTGGACGCGCTGAAGGTCGTGACCAAGCGCGCGCCGACCGAGCAGGAACTGAAGGACTGCCTGTTCGCCTGGACCGTGGCCAAGCATGTGAAGTCGAACGCGATCGTCTATGCCAAGGGCGGCAGCACCGCCGGCGTCGGCGCTGGCCAGATGAACCGCCTGGAATCGGCCCGCATCGCCGCCTGGAAGGCGAAGGACGCCGCCGAGAAGGCCGGCTGGAGCGAACCGCGCACGATCGGTTCGGCGGTCGCTTCCGACGCCTTCTTCCCCTTCGCCGACGGCCTGCTCGCGGCAGTGGAAGCCGGCGCGACGGCGGTGATCCAGCCGGGCGGCTCGATCCGTGACGAGGAAGTCATTGCCGCAGCAGACGAAGCGGGCCTGGCGATGGTCTTCACCGGCATGCGTCACTTCCGCCATTAAGGCTTGTTTCCCAACGCGCTAGATGGCGCGTCGGGACAATATCGCGATCAGGTTTATGCGGGTGCGAAACGATCCTGTTCGCACCCGCAAAATCGCAGAAAACTGCCATTTTTTGGCAATTGGCCTCTTTTCAATGTCACCGGGCAATCCTATTTAGGATGACGACCCCGCACCCACGTCAGGCGTTGGGCACGACATAAGAAAAAGCATGTTCGACAGGAGAATAGGATGACCAAGAAGACGCTGGTGGCGATGGCCGCCACCCTGGCCCTTGCGCTGCCTGGCATGGCTATCGCCGGCAACAGCAGCAACGAAGTCGTCGTCGACGGCACCACCGGCCTCACCACCCGCACCATCGCCGTATCGGTCGCTGACCTGAACCTGGCCAGCAACAATGGCCTGCGCCGCGCCGATTATCGCATCAGCCGCGCCGCCAAGCAGGTGTGCGGCTGGGTCAACGGATCGATCCTGCCGGCGACCCCCGACTATCGCGACTGTGTCGGCAGCGCGCTGGACGGCGCACGCAGCGACCTTAACGCGCTGGCACAGCGCCAGGGCTGATCTTCACCCATCCCGCAAGGGAAGCCTTCCCCGTCACGGGGACTGCAGGGGGCCGTTCCGCACATGCGGGGCGGCCCTTTGTCCTATCGGTCGGTCCTGCCGGCGCCCCATTCATGCTTACCGGCGATTAACCACTCCTTAGAGGATTTCCTGCACTCACCGAGACACGAAGGACTATCCAGGGGACTAAATCGCATGTCGCGGATTGATCAGAGCGTGGACGTGGCCATCATCGGCGCGGGGCCAGCGGGCCTGACCGCTGCCTATCTGCTGACGAAAAAAGGCTTTTCCGTCACCGTCATCGAGAAAGACCCGGTCTATGTCGGCGGCATCAGCCGCACGGTCGAACTGGATGGCTATCGATTCGATATTGGCGGCCACCGCTTCTTTTCCAAGTCGAAGGAAGTGGTCGACCTGTGGAACGAGATTCTGCCGGACGATTTCATCCAGCGCCCGCGCATGAGCCGCATCTATTATGAGGGGAAATTCTACTCCTATCCCCTGCGCGCGTTCGAGGCGCTGTGGAATCTGGGCGTGTGGCGCTCGACCCTGTGCATGGCAAGCTTTGCCAAGGCCAAGCTGTTCCCAAACCGCAATGTCCGCTCCTTCCAGGACTGGACCGTCAACGCGTTCGGCCACAAGCTCTTCTCGATCTTCTTCAAGACCTATACGGAAAAGGTCTGGGGCATGCCGTGCGACGAGATGTCGGCCGACTGGGCGGCGCAGCGGATCAAGGGCCTGTCGCTCTGGGGTGCGGTGGTCGATGGGCTGAAGCGCTCGCTGGGCCTCAACAAGAAGCCCAATGACGGTATGGCGACCAAGACGTTGCTCGAAACCTTCCGCTATCCGCGCCTTGGCCCCGGCATGATGTGGGAAGCCGCGCGCGACCGGGTGATCGAGGGCGGGAACCAGATCTTGATGGCGCACAGCCTGAAACAGCTGGCGCAGGATCAGGGCACGCAGCGCTGGCGCGTGGTGGCGGACGGACCGGATGGCGATGTCATCATCAACGCCGCGCATGTGATTTCGTCCGCGCCGATGCGCGAACTGGCCGCGCGCATCCATCCGCTGCCCGAAACCCTGCCCGAGGCGATGGAACTCAAATATCGCGACTTCCTGACCGTGGCGCTGATGATCAAGTCGGAGGATCTGTTCCCCGACAACTGGATCTATATCCACGACAGCAAGGTGCAGGTCGGCCGTATCCAGAACTTTCGCAGCTGGTCGCCCGAAATGGTGCCCGATGAATCGGTCGCTTGCGTGGGCCTGGAATATTTCTGCTTCGAGGGCGACGGGCTGTGGGCGTCGGCCGACGCCGACCTGATCGACCTGGCCAAGAAGGAAATGGCCATATTGGGCCTGTGCAATCCCGACGATGTCGTCGGCGGCGCGGTGGTGCGGCAGGAGAAGGCCTATCCGGTCTATGACGATGCCTATGCCGACCATGTGCTGGCGATGCGCACCGAGCTGGAAGCCGTCGCCCCGACGCTCCATCTGGTCGGCCGCAACGGCATGCACCGCTATAACAACCAGGATCATGCGATGATGACGGCGATGTTGACGGTGCGCAACATCGAGGCCGGCACGCGCGTCTATGACGTCTGGGGCGTCAACGAGGATGCCGAATATCATGAATCGGGCGAGGAAGGGCAGGATGTCGAAGGACAGCGTGCCGCGCTCGCCAGCGAACGACTGGTGCCTTCTCGCCTGAAGGCCGCATGAGCCGATGGGCGAGCCGTTGCGCGCCCTGACCGCCCTTCTGGGCAGCATCGCCGCGCGCTTCATGTTCGCCCGCTATCTGCTGGCCAGCATCTGCGCGCTGTCGAGCGACATGGCTGCCTTCCTCATGCTGAGCCGGGCCGGTGCGACGCCGACTCTGGCTGCGTTCGGGGGCTATGCGATCGGCCTGGTCGTGCATTGGGTAATCAGCATCCGCTTCGTGTTCGACACGGGCGCCGGCCCCAGTCATGCCCAGCGGTTCGGCTTCGTGGCCAGTGCGCTGGTCGGCATGGGCATCACCATGGCCATGGTTGGCGGGCTGAGCGCGGTCGGCATTGCCCCGGCGATCGCCAAGCTGATATCGGTGCCTGCCAGTTTCCTGAGCGTCTATGCGATCCGCAAATATGGCATTTTCGCGCGTAGTTGAGCGCTATAATCTCTGGCTGATCCTGCTCGCCTGGCTGGCGTGCGGCGCGGTCATGCTGTGGCTGTTCCATGGCGATTTCGCCGCGTTGGGCTTTCGCGATCCCGATGATGCGATGCGGCTGGTGCAGGTACGCGACTGGATCGGCGGACAGGGCTTCTGGGATGTCAGCCAGCATCGGGTGAACCCGCCACTGGGCGGACCGATGCACTGGTCACGCATCGTCGACATGCCGGTGGCAGGACTGATCCTGCTGGCGCGGCCGCTATTGGGGCCGGCAACCGCAGAACTGGTCGCCTGTATCACCGTGCCGCTGCTGTTGCTGGGCGGGTTGGCCGGCGCGGTGCATCTGGCCGCACGGCGGCTTGGCGATCCTGTTCTGGCGCTGGTGACCGTGGCCTTGCTGCTTACGACACCGTCGATCCTGGTGCAGTTCACGCCGCTGCGGATCGACCATCATGGCTGGCAGATCTGGATGGCGACGATCGCGCTGGCCGGCGCACTGGATAGCAGCCGGGTGCGTGGCGGCGTGACGAGCGCGCTGGCACTGGCGGTCTGGTTGCAGATTTCGAGTGAAGCCCTGCCCTATGTCGCGCTGTTCGCCGGACTGTTTGCGCTGCGCCAATGGCTCGACGGCCGGGATGCGTCGCGCTTCATGGCCTTTGCGGCGACGCTGGGTGGGGCGGCGGTTGCGCTGCTGGCTTTGCTGCGCGGAAAGGCGGCCTTGCTGCATGACCAATGCGACGCGCTGTCGGCCGCCTATGTCTGGCCGCTCGTCGCGCTGGCGGTACTGGTGCCGCTGGCCGGCAAGCTGATCGGCACGGCCAGCATGACCCGGCGCTTCCTGATCGCCGCGATCGGCGGCGGGGCCGCCATTGCGATCCTGCTGGCGATCGGTGGCCCCTGCCTGTCGGGCGATCCGTTTCAGGCACTGGGGCCACTGGCCTATAAATATTGGTATCTGCAGGTGATGGAGGGCCGGCCGATCTGGGACCAGAGCCTGTCGCTGCGCGGCGTCATCCTGTTGCCCGCGCTGGTCGGACTGGCCGGCGCAACGGTCGCCGCGCGGCAAACCGTAAACCGCGATGCGCGCATGCGCTGGCTGGCGTTGACCCTGTTGCTGCTGGGGGCGATGGCGGTATCGCTGCTGGTTATGCGCGCCGTGTCGGTCGCCCATGTCTATGCTCTGCCCGGTGTCGCCTGGTTGCTGATCGCCCTGTTCCGCAAGGTACAGGCGTCGTCGCAGGCGCTGGTTCGCGTATTGGGATCGGTGGCGCTGATCCTGCTGTCTCCCGCCGGGATCAGCGCGCTATGGATTGCCCTGATCCCCGAAGCTCCGTCGGCCAAGACCAGCGCCGTCAATTGCCGGGCCGCCGCCACGCTTGCGCCGCTGCACGCCCTGCCCCCGTCCACCCTGTTCGCGCCGCTGGACCTTGGCCCCGACATATTGGTGCAGACGCCGCACCGCGTGATCGGCACCGCCCATCATCGCAATGCGGCCGGCATTACCGCCGTGATCGAGGGCTATATGGCGACGCCGGACAAGGCGCGCGCGGTAGTCCGCTCGGTCAATGGCGAGCGTGGCGCCGACTATGTCGTGACCTGCGCGGGCCTGACCGAATATGCGCTCTATGCCAAGGAGCGTCCCCAGAGCCTGTCGGCGCAACTGACGCGAAACAATGTTCCGAGCTGGCTGCAGTCGCTGCCCACCAGGGGACCGCTGCACATCTACAAGGTCAGGCGGGACTGAAGGCCAGCGCGACGCCGTTCATGCAGTAGCGCAGGCCCGTGGGCCGGGGCCCGTCATCGAACATATGGCCCAGATGCCCGCCGCAGCGGGCGCAATGGACTTCGGTCCGGGGCACGCCCAGGCTGAAGTCGCGCGACGTGCCGATCGCACGGGGCAAGGGCGCATAGAAGCTGGGCCAGCCGGTGCCGCTGTCGAACTTGGTCTTGGAACTGAACAGATTCTGCGCGCAGCCGGCGCAGGTGAAGGTGCCGGCGCGATGTTCCCGGTTGAGCGGGCTGCTGTCGGGAAATTCGGTCGCGCCCTGGCGCAGCACCTTATAGGCCCAGGGGCTGAGCCTGCTGCGCCATTGCGCGTCGGTCAGGCGATAGGGATAGGCGGCTTCCGCCGCGTCGGGGCGGAATTGCCACAGGGCCAGTGCAGAGGCGCCGGTCGCGACGCCATAGAGAAAATGCCGCCGGTTCATTATCCCTCCCTAGCCTGTTCAGCCTGTCGAGCTCCTGAACAACTGCTTCCACCAGCGGCCGCCCGATTTGAGCACATGGCGGCGGAACAGCAGCACACCGATGCGGATGATGAGGGCGACCCAGACGCCCTGCCACAGGATCGCCACCAGATGCGGCCAGAGCGCCGCATCCTGCGCCGCCCGCGCGATCATCGCGAAGGGCGAGGAGAAGGGAAAGACCACCGACGCCACTTCGAGCGGCGATCCCATATGGTCGACCGTGTAGGAGACGAAGAAGAAGATCATCATCTGCCCCATGGTGATCGGCATGTTGAGCGTCTGCACCTCGCGCACGGTCGCCGCCTGTGCGCCAATGCCCAGAAACAGCGAGCCGAGCAGCGTATAGGCCATGGCGAAATAGATGATGCCGAGTGCGATGAAGGCGGGCCAGCCCACCGCCGGATCGGGCAGGACCGTGCCGGGTGCCTTCAACGCCATGAAGATGGTGAAGGCGGTGCCGCCCCAGAAGGCGATGCCGACGAAGCTCATCCCCAGCATGGCGATCAGCTTGCCAAGGAAGATCGCGTCGACCGGCACGGCGGCGGCCAATATCTCGATGATCTTGTTCGTCTTTTCCTCGACCAGATTGGACAGGATCATGCCCGCCAGCAAGATGGTGAGGAAGAAGATGACGATCTGGCCGGTGCGACCGATCAGCAGACGGGCCTGAGACTGGGCGCCGAGACTGGTCGCCACTTCCTGCCGTTCGACCTTGACCATGTGCAGCACCTTTTCGGCCTGCGCCGCGCTGGCAATCAGGCTGAGATCCCCCTGCAGCCGGTCCAGATCCTCGGGCTTGCCGGTGAGGACCGGGCGGGAGACCGTGCCCGACAGGATGGCGACGACGTCCGATTCCGGTCGGGCCAGCAAGATACGCGGCGGGGTATCAGGAGAAACGGCGTGAAGCCGCGGCAGCGCCTGTGGCCCCATGCGTTCGGTCAGGCGCTTGTGGGCCCGTTCGAGCGCGCCGACATCGGCCGGCGCCATGGCGATGCCGACGACCGGGCGCAGGTCGGTGCTGGAAATCTTCTGGGTGAAACCGGCAAAGACCATGCCGATGACGATCGGCACCAGCGGCCCGATCAGGAACAGGATGAAGGTGCGTGACAGAACGACGGCGGTGAAATCCCGCCGGGCGATCACGCTGGCGGCGCGCAGCAATTCCTTCATGCCCCGGCCTCCTGCGTGGCGTCATCGCGCATCTGGCGCGCAGCAGCCTCCCCCGCGATCGCGACGAAGGCGTCATGCAGGCCCGGTCGTTCGATCGACAGGCTTTCAATGCCGGCCTGACCGTCGAGCAGGGCGCGCAGCAGCGGTTCTATGCCATCATCGGGCAGCGCGAAATGCCAGGCGCCATCCTGTGCCAGCGTGTCGGTCGGCAAGGCGCGGCGCCATGCACCGTCGCTCAGCCGCGTGCGCAATGTCACCTGGGGCGGCAGACGGTCGCGCGCGTCGCTGACCGATCCTTCGAACCGGATGCGGCCGCCCGCGACGATGGCGATGCGTTCGCACAATCGTTCGGCATGGGCGATGACATGGGTGGAAAAGAGGATGGTGACGCCCTTGCGCGCCTGATCGCGGATCAGCGCCTCCAGCTTTTCCTGGTTCATCGCGTCGAGGCCGGAAAAGGGCTCGTCGAGGACGATGAGACGCGGTTCATGGACGATCGTGCCGAACAATTGCACCGTCTGGGCCATGCCCTTGGAGAGCTGGCGGATCGGCTTTTCGACCGAAGCGCCCATGCCATAGTCCTGCAGCATGGCGCGCGCCCGTTCGCGCCCGACATGGAGCGGCAGGCCGCGTAGCGCCCCCATGAAGGCGATCGCCTCATAGGCCTTCATCGACGGGTAGAGGCCACGCTCCTCGGGCAGATAGCCGACCTGCTTGGCCATGCGCAGCGGCGCGCTATCGCCCAGCAGGGTGCGATGGCCCTCGTCAGGGTCGATGATGCCGAGCAGGGTGCGCAGCAAGGTGGTCTTGCCCGCGCCATTCGGCCCCAAAATGCCATAGATGGTGCCGGCGGGCACGGCGATATCGACGCCATCCACCGCGCGAAAATCGCCGAACGCCTTGACAAGGGCATGGCCTTCGACGGCATAGGGGGCGGCAGGAGCCGGAGTGTCACCGATCATCCGCCCCTGATAATCCCGGACCATGCCAGTGCAAAACGAAACATTGGAGCAGCGCCTGAAAGCGCAGGCCGCGCAGCTGGGCTTTGCCGCCTGTGCGATCGCGCGCGCCGACGCCGCGCCGCGCACGGCCGAGCGGCTGCGCCAATGGCTGGAGGCCGGCCATCATGGCGACATGCTGTGGATGGAGGAGCGGGCCGAGCAGCGCGGATCGCCCACCGGTTTGTGGCCCGAGGCGCGGAGCGTCATCATGCTGGGGATGAGCTACGCCCCCGGCCGTGATCCGCTGGCGCTGGCCGAGGTCGGCGATCGGGGCCGCATTTCCGTCTATGCGCAGGGTCGCGACTATCATGATGTGGTCAAGAAGGCACTGAAGGCGCTGGCCCGCTGGCTGGTCGATCAGCAGCCGACCGCGCTCAAGGTGTTCGTCGATACAGCGCCCGTGATGGAGAAGCCGCTGGCGCAGGGCGCGGGGCTGGGCTGGCAGGGCAAGCACAGCAATCTGGTGAGCCGCCAGCATGGCAGCTGGCTGTTCCTGGGCGCCATCTATACCGAGATCGCGCTGGAGCCCGATCCACCGGAGGTGGACCATTGCGGCAGTTGCACGGCCTGTCTGTCATCCTGCCCGACCGATGCCTTTCCCGCGCCCTATATCGTCGATGCGCGGCGCTGCATCTCCTATCTGACGATCGAGCATAAGGGGCCGATCCCGGAGGAGTTCCGGGCGAGGATGGGCAATCGCATCTATGGCTGCGACGATTGCCTAGCGGCCTGCCCGTGGAACAAGTTTGCGCAGGGGGCAGCGGCCAACCGCGCCTTCATCGGCCGGGCGGAGCTGGCGGCACCGGCGCTGGGCGACCTGCTGGACCTCGACGATGCGGGCTTTCGCGAGATTTTCTCCGGATCGCCGATCAAGCGGATCGGGCGCGACCGGATGGTGCGCAATGCCGCGATCGCGGCAGGCAATAGCGGCGACCTGGGGCTGGTCGACCGGTTGCGACCGCTGACCTCCGATCCCGATCCGGTCGTGGCGGAAGCGGCCGAATGGGCGCTAGGCCAATTGCTCAGCGCTGCTGGAGCGTAGCCGCGCAGGAAGCGTGGTCGACATCGGTGCCGGCGGGCGTGCGGGCATCGACATGAGTCACCACCGGCTCCTTCCCCTTGCCGGGCGAATAGAGATAGGCGTCGAGCACGCAACGACCATTGGCGAATTGCAGCTTGCGCACGGTCGTTTCGCGAATGTCGAGGCGCGGCGTGCCGAACATCTGGGTCAGGCGTTTGGCGTCCATGCCCATCAGCGGTCCGGTCTTGGTGAAGGCGCTGGCCGGCGGACCGGCGGGCGGCGGAGTGTAACTGGTGGCGGGCGGGACGACGCCGCCACAGGCCGCGAGCGGCAGCGACAGGAGCGCGGCGAGCGCGAAACGGGGCGACATCAGACCGGCTTCCTCCTGGACCCTAGCAACATGTGGACCGCCATAGCTGCGCTCCAGATCGGCGCAAGCAGGTTGACCAGGGGAATGAGGAAGAGAAGCGCCGAAACGAGGCCCATGAGCCACCGGTTGCCGCGGCTGATGGGCGGCAGGCCGGGATGGCGCGGCTCGATCATGTCGGCAAGGTCGCGACCGAGCAGATAGGCATTCACCGCCAGGAACAGCCCGATCGTGCCGATCCCCGTGACCAGCAGCAGCACATAAGCGGGCAGCGCCAGCAGGTTCCAGCCGAGCGTTCGGCCGACCGAGCGCAGTGCATAATGGAAACTGCGCGCATAGCCCACCGGCCGGCCTACAGCCTGTGGATAAGTATCGCGCTCCACCGCCTCGATCACATCGTCGGCGAACAGGCCCATGACCAGCATGGCGATGGTGCGGAACAGCAGCCAACTGGCCGCGATCATGGCAAGGCCGGTCGCTGCCGCCTCCGCCATGCCCCCCCAACCGTCGCCCTCGCCCCAGCCGAAATGCAGGCGCGTGGCGTGAAAGGCCGCCCATAGGCCGACACCCAGCAGGACGAAGAGCAACAGGGTCAGCGCCAGCGTCTTGACCAGCAGCCGGCGCGCCGCGGCGTGGAAGATCAGGGGGAAGGCGCGCAGCGCCGCGGTGATGATCATGGCCCGATATCCTGCGCCCCGGCGGCTCCGTCAATCAGCAGCGTTGCGCCAGCGGCCCCGGACCGGTAGAGACGGCCCAATTTACCGCTATTTTCCTATCATCTTTCACAGGAGCCCGCGTGACTTCTTCCCCCACGCTTGACGTTGTCGCGATCGGCAATGCCATTGTCGATGTTCTGGCCCGCAGCGACGACGCCTTTCTGGCGCAGCATGCGCTGACCAAGGGCGGCATGCAGCTGATCGACGCCGAAATGGCCGAAACTCTCTATGCCGACATGCCCCAGGCCAAGGAAATCAGCGGCGGTTCGGCCGCCAACACGCTGGCCGGCCTCGCCGCGCTGGGCGCCAAGTGCGGCTTCATCGGCCAGGTCAATGACGACCAGCTGGGCGCGGTCTTTGCCCATGACGTGCGCGCGCTGGGCATCAAGTTCGACACGCCGGTGATGCAGGGCGACATTCCGACCGCCCGCTGCCTGATCCTGGTGACGCCGGACGCGCAGCGCACCATGAACACCTTCCTGGGCGCCTCGCAGTTCCTGCCCGAAGCAGCGCTGGACCTGGAACTGATCCAGTCGGCCCGCATCCTGTATCTCGAAGGTTATCTGTGGGATCCCGAGCAGCCGCGTGCCGCGATGCGCGCCGCGATCGACGCCGCCCGCAACGCCGGCCGCAAGGTCGCCTTCACCCTGTCCGACAATTTCGTGATCGACCGCCATCGCGCCGACTTCATCGACCTGATCGAACAGGGGCTGATCGACATCCTCTTCTCGAACGAGGGCGAGATCCAGTCGCTGGCGCAGGTCGATGATTTCGATGCAGCGCTGGCCCGCTTCGCCGACAAGGTGCCGGTGCTGGTGTCGACCCGCAGCGAAAAGGGCGCGGTCGCCATCATCGATGGCGTGCGTCACGAGGCGCCGGCTGCTCCGGTCAGCCAGATCATCGACACCACCGGTGCGGGCGACCTGTTCGCTGCCGGCTATCTGGCCGCACATCTGGAAGCGCGCAGCGTCGAGGATTGCCTGGCGCTGGGCGCGGCGGCCGCCGCCGAAGTGATCTCGCACTGGGGCGCGCGTCCCGAGGAAGATCTGAACCTGATCCGCGCCAAGCTGTTCGCCTGATCGCGACAGACACTGACAAAAAAGCCCGCCTCTCCGGTCGAGAGGCGGGCTTTTTTATTGGGTGGATCAGGCCGGGGCCTTCTGCTTGCGGAACAGGGCGCGGTCGTCCGGGCCGAAGCCCCAGCGCCAGATGACGAAGCCATAGGCGCCCAGGATCGCCCAGACGCCGACCGCCAGTTCGACCCATTCGAAGCGCGCCGGCAGGGCGACGAAGGCCGCACCGACGATGCAGGCGACGCCCGAGGCGCTGAGCAGCGGCCAGCGCCAGGCATTGACGCGGGCGTGGAGCAGGCTGGAGAGCAGCCGCGCCTTGACGAAGGCGCCAGCGCCGAGCGCGATGCACAGGCCCAGAGCGGGCGCGGCGGCCAGTTCCTGCGGCGTGAGGCCAAACCGCTTGCCGAGCAGGATCAAGCCGAAGCTGAGCGCCGCCTGCAACGCGATCATGCTGAGCGAGATCATCAGGTTGCGATGGCGGGCGATATAGACCAGCGCGGATTCGCTGACCACGGCGGTCGCCGCGACCACTTCGGCCAGCAACAGGAAGGCCAGCGCGCCGGTGCCACCGACGAAATGCGGACCAACCAGCCCCATGACGGCCTCGCCCGGAATGCCAAGCGCAAGCGCGATACCGGCCTGCGCGGCGATGATCCAGAAGCCGACCTGGCTGACCTGGCGCGCGATCGCCGCCAGATTGCCCTCGGCCAGGTTGCGGGTGATGACCGGGCCAAGGATCGGGTCGAAGCTGGTCTTGAGTTTCTGCGGCAGCGAGGCGACCTGCTGCGCGACATAATAGATGCCGACGATCGCCGGGCTAACGAACAGGCCCAGGATCGCCATGTCGAGCCGGCGCGAGCCCCATTCGACACCATCCGCCGCGGCGAGCGGCAGGTTACGACGCGCCAGACGCCAGAGCCGCCCGGCATCGGGACGCCAGCCATGCGGCCGGCCATAATGGCGCCACATCGGGATGATCGAGGCGATCATCGCCGCGACCATCGACACGACATAGGAGAGGATCAGACCGTCGCGCAGCGAATAATAAGCGAAACCGAAGGCGCCGATGCTGATCGCCCAGGGTTCGATGATCGAGCGCGCGCGGACCGTGGCGCCGATGTCGAAGCGATAGGCGCAGGCGGCCAGCGCAACGTCAGAGGTGGCCACGGCGATGACGATCAGCGCCAGCAATCGGTCGAGTCCGTTGATGCCGCTATTGGGGAACATCGCCTGGGGGAAGGCGATCAACAGGCCCGCGCCGAGCAGCGACGCGATCAGCGTCACCACCATCGCGTCGGTCACGACATGGCTGTGCGGCCGTTCGGTCTGGGCGAGCGCACCGGCCAGGCCGCGCTTCAACCCCAGCGTCGCGATCTGGGCAACGAACTCCACCACCAGCACGGCATAGGCGAAGCGTCCCAGCGCATCGGCACCGTACCAGCGGCCGGCGATGAACAGGAAAGGCAGGCGCGCAGCCAGGCGCAGCAGGAAGCCGAAGACGTTGGTCCGTCCGCCCTTGGCCAGGGCGGCGATGTCATCCTTCTGTTCGGCAGGGGTCGCCTGCGCGGTCACAGGACCCTGGTCCCCCTCGATTGTCATGCTCATGTCTATAGGCGATCTATTGTGTCGCGGCGATGCTTATTCAGGCCGCAGCGGGCGCGCCAGCAGCGCGTCGATGACCTGTGCCAATGGTGCGGCGTCGCCGAGCAGGGCACAGACGGCTTCCACCACCGGCATTTCGACGCCGGCCGCGCGAGCCGCATCGCGCAGCACCGGTGCGGTGTGCGCCCCTTCGGCCACGGTGCGACGGTTGGAGAGAAGCTCGGCGGCACTCTGCCCCTCGCCCAGCCCCTTGCCGAGCGAGAAATTGCGCGAATTGGTGGAGGAACAGGTGAGGACGAGGTCGCCCAGGCCCGACAGGCCGCCCAGCGTTTCGGCGCGAGCACCGCGCGCCAGGCCGAAGCGGGTCATTTCGGCAAAGCCCCGGCTGATCAGCGAGGCGCGCGCATTGAGGCCGAGGCCAGCACCTTCCGACACGCCACAGGCGATGGCGAGCACATTCTTGACCGCGCCGCCGATTTCCGCGCCGACGACATCGTCCGACAGATAGGGGCGGAAGGTTGGGCGGGCGATGCGCGCCGCCAGCTTTTCGGCCAACGCCTGGTCGGCGCAGGCGAAGGTGACGGCGGTCGGCAAGCCCTTTGCCACTTCATGGGCGAAGGTGGGGCCAGAGAGGACGGCGATCGGCGAGCTTGGCTGCGCCTGCGCCGCGACTTCCGACATCAACAGGCCGGTGCCGGCCTCTATCCCCTTGGAACAGAGAACCAGCGGCACGCCGGCCGGCGCCTGCGCCACGACGCTGCGCAGATGCTGGGCCGGGCTGACCACCAGGATCAGGTCGCGATCGGCTAGGTCCGCCAGGACGCCGGTCGCCCCGATCGAGGGCGAAAGCGGCAGGCCGGGCAGATAGAGCGGATTTTCATGGGCGCCGTTGATCGCATCGACCACATCGGCTTCGAGCGCCCAGAGGCGCACATCCTGCCCGTCGGCCGCCAGCAACTGCGCCAGCGCGGTACCCCAGGCGCCTGCTCCGATGACTCCCGCCTTCATGCCTTCACTCCTGCTCCACGCGCCTTTTCCGCCGTCGGATCGAGCGGCCAGCGCGGCCGGGCGGGGATGGTCAGATCGTCGGTCATGCCGGCCGCATAGCGCTCCGCGCCGGCCCAGGCGATCATCGCCGCATTGTCGGTGCAGAGCCACAAGGGCGGCGCGACGAAGGGCAGGCCATGGTCCCCGGCCAGCGCAGTGAGCGCGCCGCGCACCGACTGGTTGGCGGCGACGCCGCCGGCGACGACCAGCGCGGTCACGCCTTCACTCGCGGCGAGCGCACGGCGGGTGCGATCGAGCAGGCAGTCGATCACCGCCTGCTGGAAACTGGCAGCGATATCCTCGACCGCATATTGGCCCGACTGGGCAGCGCGCATCACCGCGCTCTTGAGGCCGGCGAAGGAGAAATGGGGTTCGTCAGTGCCGACCAGCGGGCGCGGCAGCGGCACGGCGCGGGGATTGCCCTTGGCCGCCGCCTTTTCCACCGCCGGGCCGCCGGGGAAGCCGAGGCCGAGCAGCTTGGCAGTCTTGTCGAAGGCTTCGCCAGCAGCGTCGTCGATCGTGGTGGCGAGGCGGCGATACTGGCCGACGCCCTCCACCCTGAGCAGCTGGCAATGGCCGCCCGACACCAGCAGCAGCAGATAGGGGAATTGCAGATTCTGGTCGGCGAGGCGCGGCGAGAGCGCATGCCCCTCCAGATGATTGACCGCGATCAGCGGCTTGCCGCTGGCATGGGCCAGCGCCTTGCCGGTGACGAGGCCGACCATCACGCCGCCGATCAGGCCAGGGCCGGCGGTGGCGGCGATCACATCGACATCGGCCAAAGTCATTTTTGCGTCGGCCAGCGCCGCCTCGACCAGCGGGGCCAAAGCCTCGACATGGGCGCGGGCCGCAATTTCCGGCACGACGCCGCCATAGGGACGGTGCGCGTCTTCCTGCGTGGCGAGGCGATGGGCCAATATCTGCCCGTCGGCCGTCACCAGCGCCGCCGCGGTTTCGTCGCAGCTTGATTCCAGGCCGAGGATGATGGTCATTGCCGCTTCCATCTAGTGCCCGTGGCCATTAGAGCAAGCCGCTTATGAAAAGACCCGAACGACCGTTGCGCCTTGGCACCAGGGGATCGCCGCTTGCGCTGGCCCAGGCCCATATGACCGCGCAGGCGCTGCGCGACGCCCATGGCTGGGATCAGGACGCCATCACCACCGTCATCGTCCAGACGAGCGGCGACCGGATCCAGGACCGCGCGCTGGCGGAAATCGGCGGAAAAGCGCTGTGGACCAAGGAACTGGACCGGGCGTTGGCGGAGGGCGAGATCGATTGCGCCGTCCACAGCATGAAGGATGTCGAGACGATCCGGCCCGATGCGATCCGCATTGCCGCGATGCTGCCGCGCGCCGATGTGCGCGACCGGCTGGTCGGCGCGGAAAATTTTGCCGCGCTGCCGCCGCTGCCGATCGTCGGCACCAGTTCGCCGCGCCGTGCCGCGCAGGTGAAGCGACTGCGTCCCGATGCGCAGATCATATTGTTCCGGGGGAATGTCGCCACCCGGCTGGCCAAGCTGGAAGCCGGGGAGGCCCATGCGACTTTGCTCGCCGCCGCCGGGCTCGACCGGCTGGGCCAGGCGGACATTGGCGCCACGGTCGAGATCGACACCATGTTACCGGCGCCGTCACAGGGGGCGGTCGGCATCGAGACGCTGGCCGACAATGACGTCATGCTGGGCTGGCTGGCGGCGATCAACCATCGCGATACATTCGATTCCGTGATGGCCGAGCGCGCGGTGCTGCGGGGCCTGGGCGGCACATGCCATTCGCCGATCGCCGCGCTGGCGCTGCTGGAGGGCGGACAGATTCATCTGCGCGCCGAGATCATCAGCACGGAAGGCGACGAGACGGTGCGGGACGAGGCGCGGCTGGCGCGCGGCGATTTCGACGCGGCCGAGGCGATCGGCCGGGGCCTGCTGGAGCGGGCAAGCCCGGCGCTGCGCAGCCTGTTCGAGGGGTGAGACCGCTCATCATCCTGCGGCCCGCGCCCGGCGCCGGCAGGACGGCGGACAAGGCGATGGCCATAGGGCTGGCGGTGCGGCTGTGCCCGCTGTTCGCGGCCGAGGCGCTGGCCTGGACGCCGCCACCCGCCGGGGATTTCGACGCGCTGCTGGTGACGAGCGCGCAGACGGTGCGATTCGGCGGGGCCGAGCTGCAGGCCTATCGCGCCTTGCCGACCTATGCCGTGGGCGCAGCGACGGCCGAGGCGCTGCGGGCGGCAGGATTTGCCGATCCGGTGGCGGGGGATGGCGATGCCAGCGCGATCGCCGCGCGGATCGCGGCCGACGGGCACCGGGCCGTGTTGCATCTGTCGGGCGAGGCGGCGGCGCCGATAGACGCGGGGCCGCTGCGGGTGACGCGCGTCCCGGTCTATCGGATGATGCCCCTGTCCTGCGATCCGCTGGACCTGAGCGGCGGCGTGCTGCTGGTCCATTCTGCGGCGGCTGGCGCCCGGCTGGCAGAGATTGTTCCGGAGAATCAGCGCACAACCAGCGACGTGGTGGCGATAAGTCCCGCCGCCCTCGCCGCCTGCGGCAGCGGATGGCGCAGCGCGCAGGCCGCCGATGCGCCCAATGATGCGGCGGTACTGGCCCTCGCCCGTCGATTGTGCGAATGAAACGCCGGTCGCAAACGAGAGAGACTTGATGAACGAGCAGGAGAGTGTGGAAATTCAGCAGGAAACGCCGCCGCCCGCGCGCCGACGCACATCCTGGCTGACGCCCGTGCTGCTGCTGTTCGCGTTTCTGATCGGCATCGGCGTCACCATCTGGGCGATGCCGCAGATCGAACGGCGCTGGGGCCAGGACGAGGCGGCGGCGCCCGCCCTGCCTGCGCCGCTGCTGGGCAGCAACGCCATCCCGTCGGGCCGTCCGCTGACGGCGGATGCCGCGCAGATGCTCGACGCCCGCGTGATCCAGCTGGAGGAGCGGCTCAACCGCATCACCGTCGAGGCGCAGGCCGCGTCGGGCAATGCCGCGCGCGCCGAAGGGCTGCTGGTCGCCTTTGCCGCGCGCCGCGCGCTCGATACCGGCGCCCCGCTCGGCTATGTCGAGGGGCAGTTGCGGCTGCGCTTCGGCCAGGCCCAGCCCCGCGCCGTCGCCACCATCATCAATGCCGCGCGCGAGCCGGTGACGCTGGCCGACCTCCGCGCCGGCCTGGTCGATGTCGCCGACCGCGTCACGTCGCCGCCGGCCGATGCCAGCTGGTGGGACAGTTTCGAGCATGAGGCGCGCGAGCTGATCATCATCCGCAAATCCTCCACCCCCTCGCCCCGGCCGCAAATGGCGATGCAGCGGGCGCTGCGCTATATCGACGCCAGCCGCGTCGGCGCGGCGCTGGCCGAGGTGGAGCGCATGCCCGATCGCGCTGCGGCCGATCGCTGGATGCAATATGCCCGCCGCTATCTGGAGGCGCGCCGGGCGCTCGACCTCATCGAGACAGCGGCGATATTGGAGCCGCGCCAGCTGCGCACGACCGAGGGCGCCAGCGTCGCCCAGACATCGCCCCTCGCCCCCTGAGCTTCATTTCCTGAGACACACCGTTCATCGCTTGCGATGAAACCCATGGACGCACCCTGCGTTTGTCACGAGAATGTCACCTTTTCCGCCCGGTTCAGGACAATATCTCTCGTGCCACCCTATGCCGATGCCATTGCCAGCTTCTGGAAGGGCCGCCTCGCCAGCGGTCCGCGCGCGTCCGCGCGCCCGTCGCTGTCGCATCTGCTGGGCAATGCCTCGGTGCCGTTCGACATCAACCGGACCAAGGCCCAGGCCGAACAACTGAGCCGCGCGATTCGCGGCGACGGGCGGCATATATTGCTGGTGCCGGGGCTGATGGCATCGGAACATCGGATGGAGCCGCTGCGCGCGATCCTCAACGCGGCGGGCTATCAGGCCCATGGCTGGGACATGGGCCGCAATTTCGGGCCGCGCGCCGATACGCTGGAGAAGATCGACGCCCGCGTCGATGCGATCCGTCGGACAAGCGGCAAGCCGGTGACTTTGGTCGGCTGGAGCCTGGGCGGCCTTTATGCGCGCGAATATGCCAAGTTCGCGCGATCCAAGGTCGGCGGCGTGGTGACGATGGGCACGCCCTTTTCCGGCGACCCGCGCGCCAACCACGCCTGGCGCCTCTATCAATTGGTGTCGGGCTTCCCGGTCGATACGCCGCCCTTCCCCTGCACCCGCGAGGAGAAGCCGCCGGTGCCGACCGTGGCGCTCTGGTCGCAGCGCGACGGCGTGATCCTGCCCGAATGCGCGCGAGGCCGTGCCGGCGAGCGCGACCGCGCGATCGAGGTGGATTGCACCCATATGGGCTTCGCCGCCGCGCCGGAGGGCATTCTGGCCGTCGGCAAGGCGCTGGAGATGATGGCCGCCTGAACGGTCAGTAACGGACTGGTTCGCCCTCCACCGTCAGCAGGCTGGAATCGGTCAGCCGCACATGGGTTTGATAATAATATTTTTCGGTCGGCCGGCCATCCGCCAGAAAATGAATTTTCACCCGCTTCGCTTCGCCGCGGACCGCGATGGTCTTGCCCGTCAGATATTGATCGAGTTCCGCGCCGAAACGCTGTGCCAGTGCATCGGCCATGGCGCCGGGAATGGCGATCGTCAGGTTGCGGGGATCGCGATAATCCTGCTGAGAATTAAGATAGAACCAGCCGCCCTGGCGCCCAGTGGCGCGGACGGGCAGCTCGAACACCCCCTTCACCCCATCGGGGGCGACAGCCGCGGCATTCATCACCGCCTGTTCGGGAAAGATATTATAGGAAGCAGACGGCGCTGCGGCTCCCATGAGCAGCAGGCCGGACGACAGGATGAGAGCATAACGCATCAGGCTGGCCTCCAGAATGGTCCGGTCCGGCCAGCCTAACCCGATCAACCGGCCACTGCCAGCCTCTTCAATGCCTCTTCCCGGCCGATCAGGGGCAGGAGTTGGCCCATGTCGGGGCCATGGTCCAGGCCGGTGAGGGCGCGGCGCAGGGGGTGGAACAGGGTCTTTCCCTTGCGGCCGGTTTCTTCCTTCAGCGCATTGGTCAGCGTGCGCCAGATGTCGGCGTCGAAGGGGACGGCGGACAGAATATGATGGGCAGCGGCGAGGAAATCGCGGTCTTCCTGCGCCGCTTCGGGCGCGGCGATCGGGCCGGTGATGATCTGCCACCAAGCGGTGGCGCCCGCGACCGTCTCCAGATTGGGGCGGATCGCGGCCCAGGCGGCGGCGTCCATGCCGGCGGGCAGGCGATCGGCGACCGCCTCATAGGGCAGGGCGTGGACGATCTTCTGGTTGAGGCTGGCCAGTTCGGCTTCGTCGAAGCGGGCGGGGGCGCGGCCGAAATGGGCGAAGTCGAACGTCTCGATCAGCGGCGCACGGTCGGCGAAGGGCTCGATCGGCTGCGAGCTGCCGAGGCGGGCGAGCAGTGAGGCGATCGCGGCCGGCTCCAGCCCGATCTCGCGGAAATGGGCGACGCCGAGCGAGCCGAGGCGCTTGGACAGCTTGCCCTCGCTGCCGGTCAGCAGCGCTTCGTGCGCGAAGGCAGGGAGCGGCGCGCCGAGCGCGGTGAACATCTGGATCTGGGTCGCGGTGTTGGAGACATGATCCTCGCCGCGCAGCACATGGGTGACGCCCATGTCGACATCGTCGATCACCGAGGGGAGCATGTAGAGCCATGAGCCGTCGGCGCGGCGGATCACCGGGTCGGACAGCAATTTGGGGTCGAAGCGCTGCTCGCCACGAATGAGGTCGGTCCAGATGATCGGCTGCTCATGGTCGAGCCTGAAGCGCCAGTGTGGCGTGCGCCCTTCGGCTTCATAAGCGGCGATCTGGTCCGGGGTCAGCGCCAGGGCGGCGCGATCATAGACCGGCGGCAGGCCGCGCCCCAGCAGCACCTTGCGGCGCAGTTCCAGTTCCTGTTGGGTTTCATAGGCGGGATAGACATGGCCCGAGGCCTTCAACGCCGCGAACCGCGCCTCATAGAGGGCGAAGCGGTCCGACTGTTTTTCCTCGCCGTCCCAGTCGAGGCCGAGCCAACGCAGATCAGCCAGAATCGAGTCCGCATATTCGGGGCGCGAGCGCTCCAGATCGGTGTCGTCGAGGCGCAGCAGGAATTGACCACCGGACTTGCGCGCCCACAGCCAGTTGTGGAGCGCGGCGCGGATATTGCCGACATGGAGATGGCCGGTCGGCGACGGGGCGAAGCGGGTGATGACGGTCATATCTTTATTTCCAAACCCGTGCGCCCCGAACGAAGGGGCTTCGCCATGCTCAGCCTGCCCTTCGACTTCGCTCAGGGCGAACGGATGTTACTTATACGCTGCGGAATGCGTTGGTGATCGGGTAGCGGCGGTCGCGGCCGAAGTTGCGGATGCCGAGCTTCACGCCGGGCGGCGACTGGCGACGCTTATATTCGGCGATGTAGAGCAGATGCTCGATCCGGGTGACGACCGCCTTGTCAAAGCCGCGCTCGACCAGCTGAGCCACCGACAATTCCTCCTCGACCAGGCCATAGAGGATCGGGTCCAGCACCTCATAGGGGGGCAGGCTGTCCTCATCCTTCTGATTGTCGCGCAGTTCGGCGCTGGGCGGCTTGGTGATGACGCGTTCGGGCATGACCGGGCCGGCCGGACCGAAGCCTTCGCCGAGCGAGGGCATGTGCGCGTTGCGCCAGCGGCAGAGGTCGAACACCGTCGTCTTGTAGGCGTCCTTCAGCACCGAATAGCCGCCCGCCATGTCGCCATAGATGGTGGCATAGCCGACCGACATCTCGCTCTTGTTGCCGGTGGTCAGCAGCATATGGCCGAACTTGTTGGAGAGGGCCATCAGGGTGAGGCCGCGAATGCGCGACTGGATATTCTCTTCGGTGAGGTCGCGCGCCTTGCCCTCGAACACCGGGGCCAGCATCGTGTCGAAGGCGGCAACCGCCGGCTCGATCGGGATGGTGTCGTAGCGGACGCCGAGCAGGCGGGCGCATTCGACCGCATCGTCCAGGCTTTCCTGGCTGGTGAAGCGTGAGGGCATCATCACGCACCAGACCCGGTCGGCACCCAGCGCATCGACCGCGACGGCGGCGGACAGAGCGGAATCGATGCCGCCCGACAGGCCCAGGACGACGCCGGGGAAGCGGTTGCGGTTCACATAGTCGCGCAGGCCCAACACCATCGCATTATAGATGTCGGCCGGGCGCGGATCGAGTTCATGACGCTCGCCGGGCAGGCAGACCCACTGGCCGTCCCATTTCTCCCACTGGGTCAGCACCAGCTTTTCCTCCCAGTCGGGGAGTTGCTGGGCGATGGAGAGATCGCCGTTCATGACGAAGGAGGCGCCGTCGAACACCAGTTCGTCCTGGCCGCCGACGCGGTTCAAATAGACGAGCGGCAGGCCGGTTTCGCGCACGCGGGTGCCGGCGACGACGTTCAGGCGGCGATCATCCTTGTCGACCTCGAACGGGCTGCCATTGGGGCTGATGAGGATTTCCGCACCCTCGGCCCGCAAATGGGCGGTGACGAAGGGGAACCAGATATCCTCGCAGATCGGCACGCCGATCTTCACGCCGCGAAACGTGATCGGCGCGGGCAGCGGGCCGGGCGCGAACAGGCGCTTTTCGTCGAACGTGCCGTAATTGGGCAGTTCTCGCTTCTGGCGGATCGCGGTGACGGCGCCATTCTCGATCAGGGCGACGACATTGAACAGCACGCCCTGCGAGGCGACGACGGTGCCGACCAGCATCGCCGGGCCGCCATCGGCGCTTTCCTGCGCCAGCCGATCAAGATGATAATTGGCCTGGTCGAGCAGGGCGGGCTTGAGCACCAGATCCTCGGGCGGATAGCCGATCAGTTGCAGTTCGGGATAGACGATCAGGTCTGCGCCCTTGGCGCGGGCGCGCCATTCCAGCATGGCGTCGGCATTGGCCCTGGGGTCGCCCATCGTCTGGGTCATCTGGGCGAGCGCGATCACGAGTTTGTCGGTCATGCACCGCGCCCTAGAGCATTTTGCCTATTTGCGAAAATGCTCTGTTTTCCGATGCCGCATTTTCGAACCGAACACCCGCTTCGCGATCATCCTGAAAATGCTCCGGCCATTTTGTCGCAGGGCGCAAAAGCGCCTTTCCACATGGGACATGCGCCGCTAAAGGGGCCGCGTTTCGCGCATCGTCATCAATTCGTCACGCCAATTAGCCTGGGGATTTTCGCCATGAAACTCATGACCGGCAATTCGAACAAGCCGCTCGCGGCCGCCATCGCCGACTATATCGAAATCCCCCTGACCGAGGCCAGCGTCCGCCGCTTTGCCGACGAAGAAGTTTTCGTGGAAATTCATGAGAATGTCCGCGGCGAAGACGTGTTCGTGATCCAGTCGACGGCCTATCCGACCAACGACAATCTGATGGAATTGCTGATCATGATCGATGCGCTCAAGCGCGCATCGGCCAAGCGAATCACTGCCGTCGTCCCCTATTTCGGCTATGCCCGCCAGGACCGTAAGCCCGGCCCGCGCACGCCGATCAGCGCCAAGCTGGTCGCCAACCTGATCACCACCGCCGGCGCCGACCGCGTCCTCTCGGTCGATCTCCATGCCGGCCAGATCCAGGGCTTCTTCGACATCCCGACCGACAATCTGTTCGGTGCGCCGGTGATGTCGGCCGACATCCAGGCCCGTTTCGGCGACAAGAATATCATGGTCGTGTCGCCCGACGTCGGCGGCGTGGTGCGCGCCCGTGCGCTCGCCAAGCGGCTCGACAACGCTCCGCTGGCGATCGTCGACAAGCGCCGCGAGCGCGCCGGCGAGTCGGAAGTGATGAACATCATCGGCGACGTGAAGGGCCGTTTCTGCATCCTGATCGACGATATCGTCGATTCAGCCGGCACGCTGTGCAACGCCGCCGCCGCGCTGAAGGCACAGGGCGCCGAGGAAGTCGTCGCCTATGTCAGCCATGGCGTGCTGTCGGGCGGTGCGGTCGCCCGCGTCGAGGCGTCGGAACTGCGGGAACTGGTCATCACCGACTCGATCCAGGGCACCGACGCCGTGAACGATGCCAAGCGTATCCGCCACCTGCCGATCGCCCCGCTGCTTGGCGAAGCGATCAAGCGCATCGCGGACGAAAGCTCGGTGTCGAGCCTGTTCGACTGATCGCGACAATGGGCGGGCAGCCGGTCGGTTGCCTTTCCTGTGACTGTCACAGACCTACGCCGGTCGAGCCTCGCTCGGCCGGCGTTGTCGTATCTGACGTCAGTGCGTCGGGAACAGGATGATCGGCAGGGCGAAGACCAGCGCCAGGCCGGAAACGACGCGCTGGCCGCGCGATACGCCCAGCGGCAGTTCGCGCCACACCATCGGGCAGGCGAGCAGGGCGAAGACGACGAGGATGTTGGAGATCGCCACCGATCCGCCGATCGGCATGTCCTGCCGCAGCGCGAGGCCTGCGAACAGGCAGATGAAGCTCAAGATCCAGCCAAGCAGCGCCATGACGCCCCCCTTTCTTCCGGAAGGCTAGAACGGCACGGTTTCCAAAAGCTTAATCACCGTCTTCGGGGATCGGCTCCCAGGGGTCATAGCTGCCGAAGCTCCACACATTCCCCTCGGGGTCAAGCGCGGTGTAGCCGCGGCCCGGATAGCCCGGATTGTCATGCGGTTCGTCCACCACCACTGCGCCTTCGTTGCGGGCATGAAGGCAATGGGCATCGACATCGGTCACGACCATATAGACGCAGGCGGTGATGCCGCCCAGGTCGCGCACCGTCGACCAGGTGTAGAGCGATTCGCCCTCCATATCCTTGACGCTGCCCAGCATCACCATGCCTTCACCCAGGACAAGCTGGGCATGATGGATGATGCTGTTGTCGAAATCGTCGGGATAGACGGCATGCCGCTCGAAGCCGAAGGCGGCGCACAGGAAATCGATGGCGGCGGGCGCATCGGCATAGCGCAGGCACGGGATGACGGGTGAACCGGGCATCTTTCCTCTCCCTTCGGTGAATCAGGATGGCGCAGGCTGGACCTTGATCGCGTCAGGCTGAACCGGCCCGACGCGTGAATCAAGGTCCAGAATCAAGGAATAGAGCCCGATTCACGCCATCGGTGCAAGCGCGAAGCGCTTCCCCCTCAGACGATCGGGCTCTAGCCTAGCGCGCGCCGACCGGCTAGGCGAAGGGGCATGACGACCCGCGATGACCTGGCCCTTGCCAACCGCCTTGCCGACGCCGCCGGCGCCGCCATCCGCCCCTTTTTCCGCGCGCGCTACGATCTGGAGATCAAGGCCGACAAGTCGCCGGTGACGGAGGCCGACCGCGCCGCCGAAGCCGCGATCCGCGCGATCCTGGAAAAGGAACGGCCGAACGACGGCATCATCGGCGAGGAATATGGATCGGTCCGCACCGATGCCGAGCGGGTGTGGATATTGGATCCGATCGACGGCACGCGCAGCTTCATCGCCGGGCGGCCGATCTTCGGCACGCTGATCGCGCTGACGCAAGGCAGCTGGCCGACGATCGGCATCATTGACCAGCCGATCGCGCAGGAACGCTGGGCCGGGATGAGCGGACAGCCCACCACCTTCAACGGCAAGCCGGTGCGCACCCGCGCGTGCAAGGCGCTGGAGGGGGCGGGGATAGCCACCACCAGCCCGCACCTGTTCGCGGAAGGTGACGTGCCCCATTATATGGCGCTGGTCGGCGCGGTGTCGGGCGGATCGCCGCGCCAGGGGCCGGTCTATGGCGGCGACTGCTATAATTATGGGCTGCTGGCGTCGGGCTTCCTCGACATCGTCATCGAATCCGGACTGCAAAGCTATGACTTCGCCGCTTTGGTGCCGGTGGTCGAGGGCGCGGGCGGGCTGATGTGCGACTGGAATGGCGAACCGCTGACCGCCGAAAGCGAAGGCCATGTGCTGGCGCTGGGCGATCCGGCGCGGCTGGAGGATGTGCTGGAGACGATCCATGGCGCGGGTGATGGGCATGACCATGGGCATCATCACGATCATTGAGGGTGGCGTTGAGCAATCTGCCAATGATCAGAAGCAGACGGTTCCAGTTTCTTCCCAAACAAGCTTAGAAGGGATTATCGGACCATCCGCCATTTCATCCACCCCGGCCATATTGCGGACGCCGAATATGCTCATGCAGTCCGGGGGCGATGACATTTAGCGCTGACGATCTGCAACTGGTGCTTTTCCGCGCTCCTGTGATTACGCGCCTTAAATATGCTGCCTTGAAACGAGACATGCGACTCGTCTCAAGGGCTACGAAAACCAATATTGCCGTTTAATTCGATTGTCGATCGCCCCTAAGAGCGTGCCTCCAAATGCGTATCGGGCGGAGTTTGTTGCCAGACCCCGCCCGATACGCATGTTCTTCGATGTCGCGGCGCCGCTTATTTCGGCGAGAGCACCATCAGCATCTGACGGCCTTCCATGCGCGGATAGGCTTCGACCTTGGCGATCTCGGCGACATTTTCCGCCACGCGCTGCAGCAGGTTCATGCCCAGCTGCTGGTGGCTGAGTTCGCGGCCGCGGAAGCGCAGGGTGATCTTCACCTTGTCGCCATCGCCGATGAAATCATGGACCTTCTTCATCTTCGTATCATAATCATGATCGTCGATGTTCGGACGCATCTTGATCTCTTTGAGCTCCTGCGTCTTCTGGGTCTTGCGGGCGATATTCGCCTTCTTCTGGGCCTCGTATTTGAACTTGCCGATGTCCAGGAACTTGCAGACTGGCGGATCGGCGTTGGGCGACACTTCGACCAGGTCCAGGCCAACGTCGGCGGCCTGCTCGATCGCCTCTTGCGTAAACATCACGCCCAGATTTTCGCCTTCGTCATCAATCACGCGCACCTTGGGTACGGTGATGAATTCGTTATACCGGGGGCCGGACTTCGGCGGCGGCGCCAGCGGGCGGCGCATCATCGGGGGACGTATAGCAGCTTCTCCTGAGTCTATTAAAAACGAGTGGCTCTTAGCGGCTTTTCTACAAAACTGAAAGGGGTGCGTGTCTCCGTCGTAACGGAATCACGCACCCTGTGGCATTGCTGCCTCAACCCATATCGGGTGCGCGACCTTCTTTTTCAAGGCGGGCAATCACTTCGTCGAGCGAAAGCATGGTCTGGCCATCCTTGCCCAGTTCGCGCAGCGCCACCGTGCCTTCTTCCGCCTCGCGGCGGCCGACGACCAGCAGGTTGGGCACCTTGCCCAGCGAATGTTCGCGCACCTTGTAGTTGATCTTCTCGTTGCGCACGTCGGCCTCGGCACGAATGCCGGCCGCGCGCAGCTTCTCGACCACGTCCAGCGCATAAGTATCCGCATCCGACACGATCGTCGCGACCACCGCCTGCACGGGGGCCAGCCACAGCGGGAACTTGCCGGCATAATGTTCGATCAGGATGCCGATGAACCGCTCATAGCTGCCGAAGATCGCGCGGTGCAGCATCACCGGCCGATGGCGCTCGCCATCCTCGGCGATGTAGCTGGCGTCGAGCCGTTCGGGCAGCACCCGGTCCGACTGGATGGTGCCGACCTGCCAGGTGCGGCCGATCGCGTCAGTCAGGTGCCATTCCAGCTTGGGCGCATAGAAGGCGCCTTCGCCGGGCAGTTCTTCCCAGCCATATTCGGGCGTGTTGAGGCCGGCGGCGGCAACCGCGTTGCGCAGTTCCTCTTCCGCCTTGTCCCACATTTCCTCGGTGCCGAAGCGCTTTTCCGGGCGCAGCGCCAGCTTGATCGAGTAGGTGAAGCCGAAATCCCGGTAGATCCGGTCGGCCAGCGCACAGAAGGCGCGGACTTCCTCGACGATCTGGTCTTCGCGGCAGAAGATATGGGCGTCGTCCTGGGTGAACTGGCGCACGCGCATCAGGCCGTGCAGCGCGCCATGCGGCTCGTTGCGGTGGCAGCAGCCATTTTCATAGAAGCGCAGCGGCAGGTCGCGATAGCTCTTGATCCCCTGCTTGAAGATCAGGATGTGCGCCGGGCAGTTCATCGGCTTGAGTGCCATCCAGTCGACATCGTCCGACACCAGCGGGCCTTCGTCGGCCACATTTGGCACTTCGTCGGGGATGACGAACATATTCTCGCGATATTTGCCCCAGTGGCCGGACTGTTCCCACTGGCGCGCGTCCATCACCTGCGGGGTCTTCACCTCGCGATAGCCGGCATCGTCGATCGCGCGGCGCATATAGGCTTCCAACTCGCGCCAGATCAGATAGCCCTTGGGGTGCCAGAAGACGCTGCCATGCGCTTCCTGCTGCAGGTGGAACAGGTCCATCTCCGCGCCCAGCTTGCGATGGTCGCGCTTGCCGGCCTCTTCCAGCCGCGTCAGATGCTCGTTGAGCTGCTTCTTGTTGAGCCAGCCGGTGCCGTAGATGCGGCTCAGCATCGCATTCTTCTGGTCGCCGCGCCAATAGGCGCCCGACACGCGCGTCAGCTTGAACGCCGCCGGGTCCAGCTTGCCGGTGGAGGCCAGATGCGGGCCGCGGCACATGTCGTACCAGCCGTCGCCCGAATGATAGACGGTCAGTTCCTCGCCCTGCGGCAGTTCGGCCGCCCATTGCGCCTTGAACGTCTCGCCGGCCGCTTCCCACTGGGCGATCAGCGTGTCGCGGGCGATCACTTCGCGGCGCAGCGGCTTGTTGGCGGCGATGATCTTGCGCATCTCCGCCTCGATCGCGGGCAGGTCTTCCTCGGTGAAAGGGCGATCCTTGGGCGCGAAGTCATAATAGAAACCATCGTCGGTCGCCGGGCCGAAGGTGATCTGCGTGCCGGGGAACAGCGCCTGCACCGCTTCGGCCAGCACATGGGCGAAATCGTGGCGCGCCAGTTCCAGCGCGTCGGCCTCGTCCTTCGCCGTCACGAGGGCGAGCTGCGAATCCTGTTCCAGCGGGCGCATGATGTCGCGCAGCTCGCCGTCGACCTTCGCGGCGATCGCCGCCTTGGCCAGGCCCGGCCCGATCGCCGCTGCAATGTCCGCCGGAGTAGTGCCGGGCGCGACTTCACGCACGGAACCATCGGGCAGGGTGATCTTGAGCATGGCGGACACGGGGGGTCTTTCTGTGAAATGTTCAGGTTGCGCGGCCCAAAAAGCCGCGCCTTCCCCATAAATGGGCGGTCTGCCCTGTCAATAGAAGCCCTCTTGCCAAGAGTCACCCAGGGGCGCATGTTTTATGTGCTGATATATCATTATCAGCACAGGAGGGACTTATGGCTTTGAGCTTTGCAAAATCCCGTGGCGTGCAGGATGACGCGCCGATGGGCGAGATGAACACGACGCCGCTGATCGATGTCATGCTCGTGCTGCTGATCATGTTCATCATCACCATCCCGATCCAGACCCACAGCGTGGGCATCAACCTGCCCCAGGCGCCGGTCGATACCAGCCTGCCCCAACCCGATCCGATCAAGAACAAGGTGACGATCGACGCATCGGGCGTGGTCCGCTGGAACGGCATGGCAGTCGATGCCCTGACGCTGCGCCGCTATCTCGCCCAGACGCTGGCCATGCCGGTCGAGCCGGAACTGCAATTCCAGCCGGATGCCGCCGCCCGTTATCTGGTGGTCGACCAGACCCTGGCCGACATCCGCCGTGCCGGCGTCACCAAGCTCGGCTTTGTCGGCAATGAGCGCTATGGCCAGTTCTGACAAGCGTGCACGATAAAATGTAAAGGTAAGTTGACTCATTGCTTCCTGCTTCTGTAAAGGGCACTTGACCATTTCAGAGCAGGAGGCACGAGTCATGATCGCCCCGGAACCCATCCACCCCTTTCCCTGGCGCATCTGCGCGGCCGCCGCGCTGTTCACGGTGCTGATGGTGGCCGCTGCCGTCGCCGCCAACATCTTCACCATCAGCGGCAATGGCAAATTGCCGCTGATGGTGCCGGGCCTGCTGGCGCTGGGCTGGCTGATCTGGGAAGCGATGCGGCTGGCGCGCGGCGTGCCGGGATCGGCGATCGCCCGCTATATCGGCCGGGTCGTGCCGCTGATGATCGCCAATATCGTCACCGTGGTCGCGGCCATCACCATCCAGCGCGAATGGCATCCGGCGGGCATCTGGGCCGTGCTCGTCGCCTTGCTGCCGGCGCCGCCGCTGATCGGCTTCATCTGGGCGATGGGCCGGCTGCTGGTGGAGGAGGCCGACGAATATCTGCGCATGGTCCATGCCCGGCGCGCGCTGATCGCGGCCGGTTTCATGCTGGTCATCACCACCGTCTGGGGCCTGCTCGAAGGATCGGGCCTTGCCCCCCATGCGCCCGCCTATGCCGCCTTCATCCTGTGGAATCTGGGCCTGTTGCTGGCGCCGATCCTGCCGGGCGGCCGCGCATGAAGAACCGGCTCAAGATCTTGCGGGCGGAGCGCGACTGGAACCAGAGCGATCTCGCCGCCCAGCTCGGCATCTCGCGCCAGAGCGTCAACGCGATCGAGACGGGCAAATATGACCCCTCGCTCCCGCTCGCCTTCCGCATCGCCGACCTGTTTGGCTTGAAGATCGAGGATATCTTCCTGCGCGACTGAGGCCGGGGCGCAGGCGTCATGCAGATGCCATGGCGCTCATCCCGCGCCTTATAGCCGTAGAAGCGGAGAGAGGGAATGATAGCCAAACACCCTAATCCCCCGCCACCGCATCCCTGACGGCAGCGTCGTAGAGGGCGCGATTCTCTTCGTCGAAGCAGACGAAGAGGATTTGGTCGAAGGCATCGGGGTCGCGGCGCAGCACCTCGACCACGGCGCGGGCGGCGACCTTGGCGGCTTGCGCCTTGGGATAGCCATAGACGCCGGTCGAGATTGCCGGGAAGGCGACCCTGCGTAGGCCATGATGGCGGGCGAGCGACAGGCTGTGGCTGTAGCAGCTGGCGAGCAGGTCGCGCTCGCCCTGATTGCCGCCCTGCCAGGCCGGGCCGACGCTGTGGATGACGTAGCGGGCCGGCAACCGGTAGCCGCGCGTGATCCGCGCCTCCCCGGTCGGGCAGCAGCCGATGCCCCTACATTCCTCCAGCAGCTCCGGCCCGGCGGCGCGGTGGATCGCGCCATCCACGCCGCCGCCGCCGAGCAGGCTGTTATTGGCGGCGTTGACGATCGCGTCGACCGCGCAACGGGTGATGTCGCCCGTCACCACGTCCCAGCGCGTCGTCCCGACCATCATCGCATCAGTCCCTGATCGGCCCGCCGATCGACCAGACATGGCCGAAGGGATCGGTGAGCTGGCCATAGCGGGCGCCCCAGAACTGGTTGTCGATCGGGAAGCGGATCGCCGCGCCGGCGGCCAGCGCGCGATCCCACCAGCGATCGGCATCGTCCACTTCCAGATGCAGCGTGACCGAGGCCGGCTTTTCCGCCGGGGCGCCGCCGCACATTTCGGGAAAATGATCGTTCAGCATCAGCCCGCCATCATTGATCGTCAGATGGGCGTGCATGATCCGCGTGCCATCCTCTTCCAGATGGCGGCTCTGTTCGGTCGCTCCGAAAGCCGCGCTGTAGAAGGCGATGGCGTCGGCGGCCTTGCCGTCGGCGATGGTCAGATGGGGCGTGACCCCCGGCAGGACGAACGGCGTGTCGCTCATGATCCTCTCCTTCGGTCCGACCCCTGATCGAGTCGGCAGGGCCGCAGGATAGGCCCGACGCATGACCTTCAGAAGATGCCGAGGAACTTCTTGTCCTGGGTCTTCTTCTCGGCCTTGCTGCCCTTGCCCGCTTCATCCTTCGCAGTGGTGCCGCGGCCGACATCGTCGCGCGGCTTGCCACCCCGGGTGCGCTGGGCAGCGGCATCGGCGCCGGCTAGCACCGGGCCGCAGGACGCTGCCTTGACATCGCCGACATCGACAAAGGCGAGCGTCGCCGCGATCGGCGTCGCGACAATGCCCAGCGCCGCCGCCGCGCCGCCGCGCGCAATCAGGTCGGGGCTGATGACATTGATCGACGGCCGGGCGAAATAGCCGCCAATGCCGACCGGCGACTGGCCGGAGAAGAGGCTGATCTTCTTGCCGTCGGCGCGGAAGGCGAGGTCAAGGCTCTCATTCCTGAACGAGAAGCCGCCCCGGCCGACCATCACATTCTTGCGCGTGTCGATCAGGATCGGGTCGGCTGCCGCCACGCCGTTGCGCACGGTGAAGGCGATCAGGCCACAATTGATCTGCACCGGATCCTTCAGCTTCCTTTCGAACATCTTGGTGATGAAGGTGCCGACATCGATTTCGGAAAGCTGGACATTGCGCGCCCACATGCTGCCCGCCGGCAGGATGACGGCAATGCGGCCATTGGCGGTGGCGAGCGAATCATGGACGGTATCGCCCAGCCCCGTCATCTGCATCCGCCCCTTGACCATGCCGGTCGTGCCCGATTGCTCGACGCCCCATCGGGCGAGCAGCATACCCATCGGCGTGGGCGCCAGGCGGACGTCATAGCTCGTGCGCACCGGCTGGTTGCGGGCGTTGATCTCTATGTCCGACGCGACATGACCGCCCGCCATGTCGAAGGTCAAAGGCGAGAGCGTCAGCAGGCTATGGTCGAGCTTCACCGTCATAGCGGCATTGGCGATCGGCACATTGGGCGCGCGGATGGTCTTCACGCTGTAGCGGACATTGGCGTCGAAATTGCGGATCGCCTCGATCCGCAGCGGTGCGTCGGGCAGCAGGCGCGGGGTGCCCTGCACGGTCGTGATCGCACCCGCCCCGCCCTGCGCATCCAGCCGTTGCGGATCATAGCCGATGAAGGGGCCGACATCGATAATGTCGAGCCGCTGCGTCGCCAGATCGGCGTCGAGCAGCAGCCGGTTGTTCGGCAGCGACACGGTGAAACGCCCGGCCAGGTCGGAAGCGCCGAACCGGCCCTTCAAATGGGTGAAGCGCCACTCCTCGCCCGCCTTGGTCAGGGCCGCGGTGAAGCGATAATGGCGGGTGCCGGGAATGGCCACGCCCAGGAAATCGAACAAATGGCTGAGATTGGGGCCCTGCGCCACGACGCGCAGGTCGCTGCCCTCCAACTCGGTCGCGCCGGGCAGCGTGCCGGTTATCTCCAGCACGGTCGCGCCCGCCTGTGCCCGCAGCACCAGGCTGTTCTTGCCGCCGGTGACGGTGGCGTTGGGCGACAGCAGGCCGCCCTTGAGGGTAAAGGGCTTGCCGCGCATCGTGCCGGTGCCGGACAGGCGGACGTCGCTGGCAAAGCGGGTGTCCTGCGCCTTCACCGTTTCGAAGCCGATATCGGTCGACAGTTGCAGCACCGGATCGCGATAGCGCATCGTCGTGCCGGCGAGCAGCGCGCGGCGAACAAGCGGCAGGGCCATCGGCTCGCCCTTTCGGTCGGGGTCGCCCAGCGTCCATGTATTATGCTGCCGGTCGCGCGACCATTCGAGGTCGGCGGCGGCCCCCCGCAGTTCAAGCCATGGGACACGGTATCTGCTGCCGAAGATCAGGCTCAAGGGCGCGATCCGTGCATCGATCAGGTCGGCGCGCAGCAGGTCGGGCCGGCTGGCCCAGGGCAGGTTGGCGATCCGCATCCCCTCCGCCCGGAACTTGATCGCGATCGGCGCAAAATAGAGCTGGAAGTCGCCGCCGACCTGCACCTGCCGTTCCAGCCGTGCGGACAGGATGCGCTCGAACGGCCCCTTGAGGAAGCGCCCCTTGGTGATGAACAGAATCAGCCACAGGGCGAAGAGGATGCCGATGATCCACAGCAGGATGCGGGCCGGCAGCGGCAGGCGCCGCCAGCGGTCGCGCGCGCGGCGCAGATGCCCAGCCGCGCCGCCGGGCTGGGCGGGCTTGGACGCGCTGGGCGGCACAGGTTCGACATCGGCCATGGCGAGGTCAACGCAGGCATAGTGGCTTTGGGTCCGAATCGCTTGCTTTTGCGGGCGCGGCCGACTATGGGCCGCCCTTCGCGATATTCAGTGAGACCGCCCGGCTAACTAGGGCTGCCGTGGCTGTCTGTAATCGTCGCGCCAAACAAGGAGACGAAAATGCCCAAGCTCAAGACCAAGAGCGGTGTGAAGAAGCGCTTCAAGTTCACCGCTTCCGGCAAGGTCAAGCACGGCGTCGCTGGCAAGCGTCACCGCCTGATCTCGCACAACGCCAAGTATATTCGCCAGAACCGTGGCACTTCCGTGCTGTCCGATGCCGACGTGGCTCACGTCCGCCTCTGGGCACCCTACGGCCTGAAGTAAGGAGTAGAGGACAATGGCACGCGTAAAACGTGGTGTAACCACCAAGGCGAAGCATAAGAGGATTTTGGTTCAGGCGAAGGGCTATTATGGCCGTCGCAAGAATACGATCCGCGTCGCTCGCCAGGCTGTCGAAAAGGCCGGCCAGTACGCTTATCGCGACCGCAAGGTCAAGAAGCGCACCTTCCGTGGCCTGTGGATCCAGCGCATCAACGCGGGTGTCCGCGCTGAAGGCCTGACCTATTCGCAGTTCATGCACGGTCTGAAGCTGGCCGGCGTCGAGCTGGACCGCAAGGTCCTGGCCGACATCGCGATGCACGAAGGCGAGGCGTTCAGCGCCATCATCGCCCAGGCCAAGGCTGCGCTGCCCGCAGCCTGAAGCTGATCGATCGCAAGATCGTCAAAGGGGCGCCGGGGCAGATGCCTTCGGCGCCCTTTTTGTTTTTTCCGTTTTACCCCGTTCGTCCTGAGCGAAGTCGAAGGACATCACTGAGCGCCAGCGAAGTGCCTTCGCTGCGCTCTGGCGGGGGCTTCGACAGGCTCAGCCCGAACGGATTTTTGGGGACGGCCTGACATTTGAGGAACCATCCCATGTCGCTGCATCTCTGGTGGTTATATGTCACGGCGGTCTTCCTGATCTCGGCCACGCCGGGTCCCAACATGCTGCATGTGATGACGCAGAGCATCGCCCATGGGCCGCGCAAGGCGCTGGTGACGATGGCGGGGCTGATGAGCGCCGTGCTGCTGTGCCTGATCGCGTCGGCGCTGGGCCTTGGCGCGCTGCTGAAAGCCTCGCCGCGCCTGTTCGACATATTGCGCTATGCCGGCGTCGCCTATCTCATCTGGCTGGGGATCAAGGCCTGGCGCGCGCCGGTCGGTAATGCGGACGGCGGCGATGCCGGCCCGGTCCGCTCCGCCCGCGCGCTTTATGCGACCGGCCTGCTGACCGGCCTGTCCAACCCCAAGCTCATCATCTTCGCCGCCGCGCTCTTCCCCCAGTTCATCGACCTGGCCCGCCCCTTCTGGCTGCAGCTCGCGATCCTGATCGTCAGTTTCGTGGTGATCGAGAGCTTCTGGTATTCGGTCTATGCGCTGGGCGGCCTGCGCCTCGCCCGCTGGCTGGCGCCCGCCAACCGGCAGAAGCTGTTCAACCGCGGCACCGGCCTGATGTTCATCGGCTTTGGCGGCGCGCTGCTGGGGGCGCGCGCCTAAAGCCAAGTCATTCCCGCGGAGGCGGGAATCCATCTCCGGACGGGGCCGATGCAACGCGAGTTCGATCCGACAGTCTATATATTAGCCAGCCATAAAAATGGCACGCTCTACATCGGCGTCACATCAAACCTCGTGCAACGCCTGTATCAGCACCGTTCTGGCTTGATCGAAGGCTTCACCAGCGACTACGGGGTCAAGCGACTGGTCTGGTTCGAATGCGGCGCATCCATGGAGGAAGCAATCCGGCGCGAGAAGCAGATCAAGAAGTGGAACAGGCAATGGAAGATCGACCTGATCGAACGGAGCAATCCCGATTGGCGCGATCTGGCTATCGATTTGGGCTTTGAGCCATTGGACAGTCGGCGCATCGATTGAGCGTCAGGATGATTGGTTAGCGCGGGAGATGGATTCCCGCCTTCGCGGGAATGACGAATGATATGACCGAAATTAGCGCACTGAAAGCCGGCCTGATCGCCGACATCGAGGCTGCCGACACGCTGGACGCGCTGGAAGGGCTGCGCGTGGGCGCGCTGGGCAAGAATGGGGTCGTCACCGGCCTGCTCAAGACGCTGGGCGGCATGTCGCCCGAGGAGCGTCTGGAGAAGGGCCCGCCGATCCAGGATCTGCGCGAAAGCGTGACCGCCGCGATCGCCGACCGCAAGGCCGCGCTGGAGCAGGCCGCGCTCGACGCCCGCCTCGCCTCGGAAAAGGTCGACATGACCCTGCCCGCCGATCTGGGGCCGCAGGGCAGCGTCCATGCCGTCAGCCAGGTGATGGACGAGCTGGCGGAAATCTTCGCCGACCTAGGCTTCTCGGTCGCGACCGGTCCGGAGATCGAGGACGACTGGCATAATTTCACCGCGCTCAACATCCCCGAGACGCACCCGGCGCGCGCGATGCACGACACCTTCTACTTCCCGGACGAGGAAGGGCAGAAGAAGATGCTGCTGCGCACCCACACCTCGCCGGTGCAGATCCGCACCATGATGACGCAGGAACCGCCGATCCGCATCATCGCGCCCGGCCGCGTCTATCGCAGCGACTCCGACGCGACCCACACGCCGATGTTCCACCAGATCGAGGGTCTGGTGATCGACAAGGGCATCACGCTTGGTCATCTGAAGTGGACGCTGGAGACCTTCCTCAAGGCCTTTTTCGAGCGCGAGGACATCGTCCTGCGCCTGCGCCCGAGCTATTTCCCCTTCACCGAACCCTCGGTGGAAGTCGATGTCGGCTACACGCTGACCAATGGCCAGCGCGTCATCGGCGGCGACGGCGATGCACCCGGTGGCGGCTGGCTGGAAGTGCTGGGCAGCGGCATGGTCAACCGCCGCGTGATCGAGGCATGCGGGCTTGATCCCGACGAATGGCAGGGCTTTGCCTTCGGCACCGGCGTCGATCGCCTCGCCATGCTGAAATATGGCATGAACGACCTGCGCGCCTTCTTCGACGGCGATCTGCGCTGGCTGAAACATTATGGATTCTCGGCACTCGACGTGCCCACGCTGTCGGGAGGAGTCGGCGCATGAAGTTCACCCTGAGCTGGCTCAAGACGCACCTCAAGACCGACGCGGACCTGGCCACCATCCTCAAGACGCTGAACGCCATCGGGCTGGAAGTCGAGGATGTGGAGAACCCGGCGGAGAAGCTGGGCGCCTTCAAGATCGCCAAGGTGCTGACCGCCGAGCGTCACCCCCAGGCCGACAAGCTGCAGGTGCTGAGCGTCGACCATGGCGACGGCAATCCGTTGCAGGTCGTGTGCGGCGCGCCCAATGCCCGCGCCGGCTTGATCGGCGTGTTCGGCGTCGAGGGCGCGGTGGTGCCGGTCAACGGCATGGTGCTCAAGAAGACCGCCATTCGCGGCGTCGAATCCAACGGCATGATGTGCTCCACCCGCGAACTGGAGCTGGGCGACGACCATGACGGCATCATCGAACTGGCCGGCGACGCGCCGGTGGGTGAGGTCTATGCCAATTGGGCCGGCCTCAACGATCCGGTCATCGATGTGTCGATCACGCCGAACCGTCAGGACTGCATGGGCGTGCGCGGCATCGCCCGCGATCTGGCGGCGGCGGGCCTCGGCACGCTCAACGCCATCATCGTGCCGGAGATTGCCGGCGTGGGTCCGGGACCGGATGTGCGCACCGACGATGTCGACGGCTGCCCCGCCTTCTTCGCCCGCTCGGTCAAGGGCGTGACCAACGGCGCCTCGCCCGAATGGATGGCGCGCAGGTTGAAGGCGATCGGCCAGAAGCCGATCAGCGCGCTGGTGGACATCACCAACTACATCATGATCGACCTCGGCCGGCCGCTCCATGTCTATGACATGGCGACGCTCAAGGGCGGTCTGGTTGCGCGCAAAGGCAAGACCGGCGAGGAAGTGCTGGCGCTCAATGGCAAGACCTATGCCATTGACGAGACGATGACCCTCATCGCCGACGACGAAGCCGTGCATGACATTGGCGGCATCATGGGCGGCGAACATTCGGGCGCGCAGGACGGCACCACCGACGTGCTGATCGAATGCGCCTATTTCACGCCCGAGCGGATCGCGGTGACCGGCCAGAAGCTGGCGCTGACCTCAGATGCGCGCGGCCGGTTCGAGCGTGGCGTCGATCCCGCCTTCCTGGACAATGGCCTGTCGATCGCCACCAGCCTGGTCATGACCCTGTGCGGCGGCACCGCGTCGGAAGCGACCCGTGCCGGCACCCCGCCCGCCACGCCCAGGACGGTCGCCTATGCGCCCGACCAGTGCCTGGCGCTGGCCGGCGTCGACGTGCCGTTCGACACCCAGCGGCGCATCCTCGAAAGCCTGGGCTTCGAAGTCGAAGGCGAATCCTCGGGAATCGAATATCAGGACGGCGTGCCGGTTTCGGTGCCCGTCAGCTGGACCATCACCGTGCCGACCTGGCGCCGTGACGTCGATGGCTGGCCCGACATTGTCGAGGAAGTGGTGCGCATCGTCGGTCTGGATCATGTGCCGTCCACCCCGTTGCCGCGCGTGCCGGGCGTCGCCCGCCCGACTGCCACGGCCGAGCAGCTGGTCGAGCGCCGCGTGCGCCGCACCGCCGCCGCCCGGGGCCTGGCTGAAGCGATCAACTGGTCCTTCATTTCCGAGAAGGAAGCCGCGAGCGTTGGCGGTGGCGACTGGACGCTGGCCAATCCGATCTCCGAAGACCTGAAGGTCATGCGGCCCTCGCTGCTGCCCGGCCTGCTGTCGGCGACCAAGCGCAATGTCGATCGCAGCGCCACGTCGATCCGACTGTTTGAACTGGGCCGGCGCTATTTCAAGCAGGGCGAGCGCGCCACCGTCGGCTTCGTGCTGGCCGGCGAGAAGACCGCGCGCAGCTGGCAGAGCGGCAAGGCCCAGCCGTTCGACGCCTTCGATGCCAAGGGCGAAGTGATCGCACTACTGGCGGCCGCCGGTGCGCCGGTCGGCAATCTGCAGAGCATGGGTGAGGCATCGGCAGCCTATCATCCGGGCCAGTCGGGCACGCTGCGCCTTGGCCCCAAGGTGGTGCTGGCCGAATATGGCGTGCTGCACCCCAGCCTGGCCAAGCAGTTCGGCCTGTCGGGCACGGTGGTCGCGGGCGAGATCTTCCTCGATGCCATTCCGGCCAAGCGCAAGAGCGGCTTCATGCGCGCGCCTTACGCCCCGCCGGCCTTGCAGGCGGTGAAGCGCGACTTCGCTTTCCTGGTGCCCGAAGCCGTCGAGGCCGATGCGCTGGTGCGCGCAGTCAAGGGCGCGGACAAGAAGGCGATCGTCGACGCGCGCCTGTTCGACGTCTTCACCGGCCCCGGCGTGGATGAAGGCCACAAGTCGCTGGCGGTAGAAATCACGCTGCAGCCGGGCGAGAAGAGCTTCGCCCAGGAAGAGCTGGACGCGATCAGCGCCGCCGTGGTCAAGGCCGCGCAGAAGCTGGGCGCGAGCCTGCGCGGCTAAAGCGAGAAAGGCCGGCGATGGACGGGAAGGCTGAACGACTTCAGGCCCGCCTCGCCGGCCTCTTCTACATCGGCACCATTGGCTGCGGCATGTTTGCCGAGGCGGTGGTGCGCGCGGCCCTGATCGTGCCGGGCAACGGGCGCGAGACGATGCGCAACATCGCCGACTATCCCTGGCTCTATCGCGCCGGCGGGGCGAGCGATGTCGCCATGCTCTGCTGCTATCTGGCGGTCACCGCCCTGCTCTATGGCCTGTTCGCGCCGACCGGGCGGGTGCTGGCGCGCATAGCCGCGCTGTTCAGCCTGACCGGCATTGCCGTGCTGGCGGGCAACAGCCTGCTCCATCTGCTGCCGCTTGCGCTGATCGATGGTGCGCCACATCCCGGTATCCCGATGGCAGAGGTGCAGTCGCTCGTGCGGATCAGCCTCAGCCTCCACAACGACCTCTACGGCATCAGCCTGATCTTCTTCGGCATCTATTGCCTGCTGACCGGTTGGCTGGCGATCCGATCGCGCCGATTGCCGGTGGCGGTTGGTGCCCTGCTGATGGCGGGCGGCGCGGTCCATCTGGTCGCGCGCACCCTGGCGCTGCTGTCGCCGGCGATTGGCGAGGCGATCCCCGGTCAGCTCGATTTCGTGCCTTTGCTGGGCGAAGGCGCCTTCGCCATCTGGCTGCTGCTGTTCGGGGCACCGCGCCCGGCGGCGCCGGAGATCAGCCCGTAATCTTGCACCCCTTGGCCGATGCCATGCCGCGTAGATAGCCGCGCCGGGCGAGACCGGCGGCAATCGCGGCGCGCAGTCGACGTTCCGCCGGGGCTGCGCCGCTGATTTCCCGCACCACGCCGCGGAAGGGGATCAGCGAATTGACCAGCGACTTGCCGACACCCTCGGCGATCTTGCTGGTGCGATCCTCATTGGCTTCGCGGCCGATGGTGAAATCGGGACCAAGCACCTTGTTGAGCGCCGCCATGTCGCCATTCAGCGCCTTGCAGGTCTTGCCCGATGGCGCGGCATAGGGATTTTCCTCGGCCGCGACGAGGATCGGCGGCACCTGCGTCTTTTCGATGCCGACATCGCGGGCCGGCTGGGACGCGATTTCGCCCGCCTTGTCGAGCGTGTCGTCCCTCTTCTTGCCCTGTTCCTGGGCGAGCGCCGACGTGCCGAGCAGCAGCAGGATCGTGGCGGTCGATACGGCAATTTTCATCATTGGTCCTCCCGCTGGCTCAACCCGCCAGCCCCCATGTCGGTTCCGCAACGTAACGATTGCGCGGCGGGCGAGACAGTCGGGATTTGCCGCATCGGACCTTGGAATAGAGCCTGATTCACGTCATCTGTGGAAGTCCAAGGCGCTTCCACAGATGACGATCCGGCTCTATGTCGCTGGGCAAACAGGAGTGTTTCGCCATGAACGACCGCATCGCCATCGCCTCCGACAATCTGTCCGCCAGCATATCGCCGCTGGGCGCCGAACTCTGTTCGCTGACCGATGCACAGGGCCGCGAACTGATGACCGATGCCGACCCGCAATGGTGGACCGGCCATGCCCCCCTGCTCTTCCCCTTCGTCGGCCGATCGCGCGGCGACGTCTATCGGCTGAACGATGTCGACTATCCGATCGGCCAGCATGGCTTTGCCCGGACCAGCCCCTTCACCCTGGTCCATCGCAACGAGGAAGCCGCCCTGTTCCGGCTGGAAGCGGACCGGGATACGCGCACCGTCTATCCGTTCGATTTTCGGCTAGACATGGGGTTCGTGCTGGAGGGGCCGAGCCTGCGCATGACCGCCACCGTCATGAACCGGGGCGAGACCGCGATGCCCTTCTGCTTTGGCTATCACCCCGCCTTCGCCTGGCCTTTGCCCTATGGCGGCAGCGTCGAGGAGCACCGCATCCGCTTCGCGCAGGCCGAACCCGCGCCGATCCGCAAGGTCGGCAGCGAGCCGGGGCTGATCGCGCTGGAAAGCGTCCCCTCGCCGGTCGAGGGGAAGGAACTGGCGCCGACCCATGCCATGTTCGCCGGTGACGCGCTGATCTGGGACGATCTCGCCAGTCGATCGCTGAGCTGGGGCGTGCCCGGCAGGCCGCACCTGAAGATCGATTTCCCCGATACGCCCTGGCTTGGCCTGTGGCAGAAGCCGGGCGCCCATTATCTGTGCGTCGAACCCTGGGCCGGCATGGCCGACCCGGTCGGCTTCACCGGCGATGTCTGGGACAAGCAGGGTGTCATGACCCTGCTGCCGGGCGACAGCCGATCCTTCCGCATGGACGTGACGCTGGTCGACGTGTAACGGGCTTTCCCAAGTTCCGTTCAGGCTGAGCGAAGTCGAAGCCCTCCACTGAGCGCAGCGAAGTGCCTCGCCTCCGCTCGGCAAGGCCCTTCGACTTCGCTCAGGGCGAACGGGTTATTTTACTCGGACCCCAGAAAACAGCATCATGAGCATCCCATCCCGCCGCACCTTCGCGATCATTTCCCACCCGGACGCCGGTAAGACCACGCTGACCGAAAAGCTGCTGCTGGAAGGCGGCGCGATCCATCTGGCCGGCGAGGTCAAGGCGCGCGGCGCGAACCGGCGCGCCCGGTCGGACTGGATGAAGATCGAGCAGCAGCGCGGCATTTCCGTCACATCCTCGGTCATGACGTTCGAGCGGACGCGCGATGGCGAGACCATCACCTTCAACCTGCTCGACACGCCGGGCCACGAGGATTTCAGCGAGGATACCTATCGCACCCTGACCGCCGTGGACTCGGCGGTGATGGTGATCGACGCGGCCAAGGGCATCGAGCCGCAGACGCGCAAGCTGTTCGAGGTCTGCCGCCTGCGCAACGTGCCGATCATCACCTTCGTCAACAAGGTCGACCGCGAGGGCCGCGAGCTGTTCGGCCTGCTCGACGAGGTGGCGGACCAGTTGCAGCTCGACGTCTGCCCGATGAGCTGGCCGGTCGGCATGGGCGGCGAGTTCGAGGGGATTTACGACTTCGCCACCAATCGACTGATGCAGCCCACTGGCCCGTCCAAGGAATTTGACGGCACCCGCCACCAGTTCAGCGGCCTGGATGATCCCAAGCTCGCCGATTATCTGTCCGAGCGGGGCCTGGAAAAGCTGCGCGAGGAAGCCGAGCTGGCCCAGGGCGGTTATGCCGAGTTCGACCTGGAACGCTATCGCCATGGCGACCTGACCCCGGTCTATTTCGGGTCGGCGCTCAAGCTGTTCGGCGTGACCGAGCTGATCGACGCGCTGTCGGCCCATGCGCCGCCGCCGCGCGCGCAGCCGGCTGAACCCGCGCCGGTCGAGCCCGAAGGCAGCGAAGTCACCGGCTTCATCTTCAAGGTGCAGGCGAACATGGACCCGATGCACCGCGACCGCATCGCCTTCATGCGGCTGGTGTCGGGCAAGTTCCGCCGCGGCATGAAGCTGACCCCGTCGGGCAGCGGCAAGGCGCTGGCCGTCCATTCGCCGATCCTGTTCTTCGCGCAGGACCGCGAGCTGGCGGACGAGGCCTTTCCCGGCGACATCATCGGCATCCCCAATCATGGCGCGCTGCGCGTGGGCGACACGCTGAGCGAGAAGCCGGGCCTGCGCTTCACCGGCCTGCCCAATTTCGCGCCGGAAATCCTGCGCCGCGTCCAGCTGAAAGACCCGACCAAGACCAAGCAGCTGCGCAAGGCGCTGGACGACCTGTCCGAAGAGGGCGTGATCCAGGTCTTCTATCCCGAGATCGGCAGCAACTGGATCGTCGGCGTCGTCGGCCAGCTGCAGCTGGAAGTGCTGATCAGCCGGCTGGAGGCCGAATATAAGGTCGCGGCGGTGCTGGAGCCGTCGCCGTTCGACACCGCCCGCTGGATCAGCGGCGACGATCAGGCGATCAAGGATCTGGTCGCCTATAATGGCGCCAACATGGCCAAGGACCGCGACGGCAATCTGGTGTTCATGGCGCGCAGTGCCTGGGACATCGGCTATCAGCAGGAGCGCCATCCCAAGGTGAAGTTCAGCGCCACCAAGGAGCGCTAAGCGGACAGCGAAAGTGACAGGGCAATGCCCTGTCACTTCAAGCGTCAGGCCGTCACCCAATCCTTGCGCAGCGCCTTGCCGGCGAGCGCCATGAACAGGCCGGCGAGCAGGTAGAAGCCGAGCGCCGCGACGATGGCGTAGCGCAGCGCTTCATTGCCATAAGTCGGGGTCAGCGCATCGGACAGGGCGCCGACGCTCCAGCTGCCAAGGCCGAGGCCGACGAGATTGTTGATGAGCAGGAAGGTCGCCGAGGCGCTGGCCCGCATATGCGGCGGCACCAGATGCTGCACGGCGGTCAGCACCGGGCCGAGCCAGACATAGACCAAGGCCTGTGGGATCAGGAACAGGGCGAAGGCGAAGCCGACGCTGGACGACAGCACGCCGACCACGAACAAAGGCATGCCGATCACATAGCTGATCGCGGGCACCCAGGCGAACCAGGCCTTGTCGCGATTGCCCATGGCATCGCCCAGAAAGCCACCGAGCAGCACGCCCGCGACCCCGCCCAGCAGCAGCAGCCCGCCCAGAAACTGGCCCGCGCCCAGCAGGTCGAGGCCGAAGCTGCGCATCAGCAGGCTGGGCAGCCAGAAGGCGACGCCATAGCCGCACATCGAGCTGCACGCGGCGCCCAATGCCAGGAACCAGAAGCTGCGTTTGGCCGCGAGAATGCCGAACACCGCGCTGACCGGCACGGGCGTGCCAGACTGCACCGGGCGGGCAGGTTCGCGCACGACCAGGCGGAAGAGCGGCGCGATGAGGATGCCCATGATGCCGACCGCGATGAAGGCCGTGCGCCATTCGACGGTCTGGGCGATATAGCCGCCCAGCAGCACGCCGCCGGCCGAACCCAGCGGAATGCCGAGCGAATAGATGGAGAGGGCGCGGGCGCGCTGATGCTGCGGGAAATAGTCGGAGATGACCGCATAGGAGGGCGCCACACCGCCCGCCTCCCCCACGCCGACGCCGATGCGGAACAGGAACATCTGCATGAAATTGCCGGCCATGCCGCACAGCGCGGTGAAGCCGCTCCACACCGCCAGACTGACGGTGATGACCCAGGTGCGACTGGTCCGGTCGGCCAGCAGCGCCAGCGGGATCGCCAGCGTCGAATAGAGCAGCGCAAAGGCGATGCCGCCCAGCGCGCCGAGCTGGGTATCGGTCAGCCCCAGCTCCGCCTTGATCGGCCCGGCGAGGATGCCGAGGATCTGTCGGTCGAGGAAGTTGAAGGTATAGACCAGCAGCAGCATCGCCAGCACGACGCCGCGATAGGCGGGGGAAGAGGTTCGGTCGGTCATAGACGGCTACCCATCTCCGTTCAGTTCGAGCTTGTCGAGAACCGTTGCGCAGGGGTTCTCGACAAGCTCGAACCGAACGGATGGGAAACGCAGCTTAGAACTTGACCGAACCGGTCACGAACACCTGGCGCGGGTTGCCGTAGAAGGCAGTCAGCGTGCCTTCCTTGCCGAGCGAGGGGGTGGGATAGCCGGCCGCATTGTTGATGATCGCGCCAGTCACCGGATTGGCCGCGACGAAGGTATAGCCCGAGGTCTTATATTCCTTGTCGAGCAGGTTCTTGCCATGGACGCCGATGCTCCAGCGATCGCTGGGGGCAGTATAGACCAGGCTGGCGTCCCACAGCGCATAGCCCTTCTGATCGATATAGGGGTTGGGGATTTCGAACTGATAGGTCTTCGAGCGCCAGGAGACGGTGCTGCCGAAATAGAGGCTGCCATCGCCCACCGGGACATTATAGCTGAGCGTGCCGCTGGCGGTCCATTTCGGCGTGTTCTGCACCCGGCGATAGTCGGCGACATCGGTCGGCACGCTGGCAATATTGGCGATATATTCGCGATAATCGGCATCGATGAAACCAACTGCGGTCTGCAGGTTCAGACGGTCGCCGCCGCTGAAGATGTCACGGCCAAGGCGGGCATTGCTTTCGAACTCCAGCCCCTTGAAGCGCGCCTTGCCGGCATTCGACACGACACCGCAGAAGGAGGGCGTCGCCACGCCGCCGACATTGACGGTGCAGGCGACCGAACCGGGAATCTGCACATCCTTGTAATCGGCATAGAAGCCGGCGACCGCGACATAGAGGGCGCCATCCATCAGATTGCCCTTATAGCCGACTTCATAGCTGTCGACCTGTTCGGGCGCGAAGCTGAGGAAGGAGGCGATTTCGCTGTCCTGGCGGATGCCGTCGCCATTGAGGTCGGGCGCGTTGGTGCCGACCCCGCGCGGGTCGAAGCCGCCGCCCTTGAAGCCCTTGGAATAGCTGGCATAGATATTGTGATCGGCGGTCGGCTTGTAGCTGACCGAGAAGCGCGGCGTGAACTTCTTGAACTCGCGCTCGCCCCGGAAATTGGTGCTGGGCGCACCGAAGGGAATGCCCGCCCCGTCGAACACCGGCGAGCCGCCGCCCAGATAGCTTTGCCGCAGAATATTGGCCCGGCGCGTATCCCAGGTATAGCGGCCACCGGCCGACAGGCTGAGCTGATCGGTCAGGTCGAAGCTCATGTCGCCGAACACGGCATAGGTTTCGGTATCGACATTGGCCTGGGTGAAGGCGGTCAGCCCCGCCACGGTGGTGAAGATGCGGGTATCGAACTGGGTGTCGGCGCTGGCATCGAGATAATAGAAGCCGACCATGCCGTGCAGACGACCCTTGTCGTAGAGCAGCTGGAATTCCTGGCTGAGCTGCTCATTCTTGTAATAGGCCGGCACATCGACATCGACGGCGGGCAGCGCGTCGAAGTCGATCGGCGAGGCGCTGTCATCCTTGCGCCAGGCGCTGATCGAGCGCAGCGTCACCGCATCATTGAGTTCGGCCGTCAGGTTCATCGACAGGCCGTAGGACTTCACATATTGCTTGGGATCGACCAGCCCGCCACGGGTGTCGAACACATCGTCCAGCACCGGCGCGCCCGATGCCTGCCCCGGAATCAGGCGATGGCCGCCACGCGGGTTGCTGTTATCCTTGGTATAGTCGCCGGTGATGCGCATCAGCACCGGCGCGCCATAGCCGCCCATTTCGAAGGTGGCGCGGCCGGCCCAGATATCCTTGTTATAATTGTCCTGCCCGGTGGTGAGATTCTTGCCGAAGCCGCCGCGCGACAGGCGGGCAAAGGCACCACCCACGCGCATCAGGTCGCCGATCGGCGCCGACACGCTGATGATGCCATCGGCCTGATCATAGCTGCCATAAGTGCCCTTGAGCTTGAGCGAAAAGTCCTGCGGCAGCATCTTCGTGACATATTTGACCGCGCCGCCGATCGTGTTGCGGCCATAGAGCGTGCCCTGCGGCCCGCGCAGCACCTCGATCCGTTCGACGTCATAGATGTCGAGCAGCGCGCCCTGCGGCCGGTTGAGATAGACATCGTCGAGATAGATGCCGACGCCCTGTTCGAAGCCGGAAACCGGATCCTGCTGGCCGACGCCGCGGATGAAGGCGGTCAGCGTCGAATTGGTGCCGCGCGACGCCTCCAGCGTGGTGTTGGGGGTGACATTGGCGAGGTCGCTGATGTCGATCGCCCCGCCCCGTTCCAGATCAGCGCCAGAGAAGGCGCTGACCGCGATCGGCACCGACACCAGCGTTTCCTCACGCCGACGGGCAGTGACGATGATGCCGGCCTCCTCGGCATCGGCGGCGGGCACCGACGCGTCCTGCGCGAAGGCGGGACATGCCATCGCGCCGGTCCAGGCGGCGGATGCGAGGGCAAGGGCACGAATGCTGTGATGGGCCTTCATCGGCGTTTCCTCTCCTGAAGCGGCCCCCGGTCATCCGGGTAGCCAATCTGCTTGCCCTTTGAATAATGAAAGTTGAACCAGCTTTCAACTTCAAATATGAGGGACGGCGAACAAGGCCACCAGACGTCCTCAAATGATTGAAAAGGCACGTATTGGCAGGCAGAGGGAGAGAGCATGACCGATCCGGCTTCCCCACGGGATGAGAGACGCGATGACAAGGCGCCGCGCACCGCGCGGGGCGAACGCACGCTTCGCGCGCTGCTGTCGGCGGCAGCCGAGGAATTTGGCGAAAAGGGTTTCCACGACGGGTCGATCAGCGGCATCACCCGCCGGGCGGGCTGTGCGCTGGGCAGTTTCTACACCTATTTCGACAGCAAGGACGATATCTTCCGCGCGCTGGTCAATGACATGTCGGGCCAGGTGCGCGACTATGTCTCGCCGCGCATCGCCGACGCCCGTAACGGGATCGAGGCGGAGCGGATCGGCCTCTTAAGCTTCCTGGAGTTCGCCCGCGCCCACAAGGAAATCTACCGCATCATCGACGAGGCCGAGTTCGTCGACCAGGCCGCCTATCGCGCCCATTATGAGAATACCGCCACCCGCATGGCCGCGCGCCTGAAGAAGGCCGCGCAGCAGGGCGACGTGCGCGCGGACGTGGAAGAGGTCCATGCCTGGGCGATCATGGGGATGAATGTGTTCCTGGGGCTGCGCTATGGCGTGTGGGACGACAGCCGCCCCGCGCAGGAGATTGCCGACATCGCCAACGCGTTGATCGAGAAGGGGATCGGCAAGCGCGCTTGAGGGTTGCACCGCTGCCGCCTATCGGGACAAGCACCGATGGTCGCGCCCTGCCCCTGCTGATAGGGCCGGGCGTCAGGCCCCAAAGCAAAAGGCGGACAGGCGATGCGCACACTCCATAAACAGACATTCCTTCTGGCATCGATCCTGCTGGTCAGCGGCTGTGCGACCACCGCCACGCCGCCGTCGGCCAGCGCCCCGGTGCCGCCGACCACGATCGAGGCGGTCGGGCAGCTGACCAAGGCCATCCCCTTTCCGCGCGGCTATCTCGACCCCGCCGCCCTGCCCAACAGCCTGACCCTGCTGCCGCCCCCGCCCGCCCCCGGCACGGCCGCCAAGGCGGCCGATGAGGAAGCCTATCGCGCCGCGCTCGCCGCGCCGGCCGATCGCCAGGCGCTGGCCGCGTCGGACGCGGACCTGGGCTGGCCGCACATGGTCCAGTCGTTCGAGCCGATCGCCGGCCTGTCGCTGTCGGACGGCAGCCACCCGCACCTGACCATGTTGCTGCGCCGCGCGGCGGCCGACGCCGCCTTCTCCACCTCGCGCGCCAAGGGCCATTATCAGCGGGTGCGCCCGTTCGTGGAGCATGACGGCAATACCTGCCGCCCGCAGGACGAGCCCATGCTGCGCAAGGACGGCTCCTATCCGTCGGGCCATACCGCGATCGGCTGGATGCTGGCGCTGGTCCTGACCGACGTCATGCCCGACAAGCAGGATGCCCTGCTCAAGCGCGGTTATGAATTTGGCGAGAGCCGGGTCATCTGTCGCGCCCATTGGTTGAGCGACACGCTGGCCGGGCGGGTCGTGGCATCGGCCACTTATGCGCGGTTGCAGTCCGATCCGGTGTTCCGTGCCCAGCGCGAACTGGCGCGGCAGGAATTGGCAGCGCCGCGCTGATCCAGCCGCTTTGCCTTTGGCGCGGAAGCCGCTAAAGCCGCGCTCCATGAGCGACGCTGCAGCAAAACCCGCCCCCAAGGACTGGATTCTCGGCATTCATGCCTATGTGCCGGGCAAGTCCGCGGCCGATGACGGCCGGCCGCTGATCAAGCTGTCCGCCAACGAGAACCCGCTCGGCACCGGTGCGGCTGCCCGCGCGGCGCTGGTGGCGGCGACGGCGGATCTGGCCACCTATCCCGATCCGGGCGCGGCCAAGCTGCGCGAGGCGATCGGTGCGGTCCATGGGCTTGACCCCGCACGCATCATCTATGGCACCGGGTCGGACGAACTGCTGCATATCGCCGCCAGCGCCTATGCCGGGCCGGGCGACGAAGTGCTTTATGTGCGCTACGGCTTTTCGGTCTATGACATTGCCGCCCGCCGCGTCGGTGCGACGCCGATCGAGGCGCCCGACGCCGATTATGCGACCGATGTCGATGCGCTGCTGGCCTGCGTGACGGAGAAGACCAAGGTCGTCTTCCTCGCCAATCCCAACAATCCCACCGGCACCATGACCAGCCGGGAGGAGATTGCGCGGCTGCACGCCGGGCTGCGTCCCGATATATTGTTCGTGCTGGACCAGGCCTATGCCGAATATCTGGACGCGGACGAGGATGATGCGGGGCTGGAACTGGCCAAGACCGCGTCCAACGTGTTCGTCACCCGCACCTTCTCGAAAATCTATGGCCTGGCGGCCGAACGGATCGGCTGGGGCTATGCCAGCCAGGACGTGATCGACATCCTCCACCGCATCCGCGCGCCGTTCAACGTGACCACTGCCGGCCAGGCCGCCGCGGTCGCCGCGATCCAGGATAATGAATGGGTCGAGGCGAGCCGCGCCCATAATGCGCAATGGCGCGAATGGCTGGCGGGCGAGATCGCGTCCCTCTCCAATCACGGCCTGCGCGCCGTGCCGAGCCGCACCAATTTCCTGCTGATCCTGTTCGACGGCAAGCTGACCGCCGAGGCGGCGATGAAGGGGCTGTGGGACGAGGGCTATGCCACCCGCTGGCTGCCGGGCCAGGGGCTACCCAATGGGCTGCGCATCACCATCGGCACCGAGGAACAGACCCGCGCCGTCGCCGCCAAGCTGCGCGCCATGGCGGAGGCGGCCTGACGCGATGCTGCCCTTTTCCCGTGTCACCATCATCGGCCTTGGCCTGATCGGATCCTCGCTGGCGCGGGCGATCCGCGAATATATGCCGACCGTCCGTGTCACCGGCCATGATGCCGATCCGGCGGTGCGCGAAACCGCCCGCCGCATCGACCTGTGCGACGACATCACCGATACGGCCAGCGCTTCGGTGACCGACGCCGAACTGGTGATATTGTGCGTGCCGGTGCGCGCCATGGGCGCGGCAGCGGCGGAGATTGCCGACGAGTTGCCGGCCGATGCGATCATCAGCGACGTGGGTTCGTGCAAGGCGGACGTGCTGGCGCAGCTCAACGCCGCTTTGCCCGGCCGCATCATCATTCCGGCGCATCCGGTGGCCGGCACCGAAAATAGCGGGCCGGAAGCGGGCTTTGCCACCCTGTTCAAGGGCCGCTGGTCGATCATCACCCCGCCCGCCGATGCCAATCCGGCGGCGGTCGAGCGGGTGTCGGAACTGTGGCGCCGGGTCGGTGCCGATGTCGAGACGATGGACCCGGCGCATCATGACCTGGTGCTGGCGGTGACCAGCCATTTGCCGCACCTGATCGCCTATACGATCGTCGGCACGGCCAGCGACCTGGAGAATGTCACCCAGAGCGAGGTGATCAAATATTCGGCCGGCGGCTTCCGCGACTTCACCCGTATCGCCGCATCGGACCCGACTATGTGGCGCGACGTGTTCCTGGCGAACAAGGACGCAGTGCTGGAAATGCTGCAGCGTTTCTCGGAGGATCTGTCGACCCTACAGCGGGCGATCCGCTGGAATGACGGCGACACGCTGTTCAACCTGTTCACGCGCACCCGCGCGATCCGCCGGTCGATCATCGAACAGGGCCAGGACGACGCCAAGCCCGACTTCGGCCGGTCGCATTGATAGCAAGCTGCCATGATGCTTACGCATCAGCAGCTTGAAACGCTCAGGCGCCGCGCGGGCTTGGCAAAGCGCCAAGGGCGCTTTGCGAATCTGTTCAATTGAGCGCGTTGATCGCGGCGTGGACGCGGATCTCGGCCTCCTTGCGGTCGAGGCCGGTGGGGACGATCTCACCCACCTTGTAGGTGATCGTGCCGGGGCGCTTGAGGAACTTGCCGCGCGGTGAGACGACGCCGCTGTCGATCGCGATCGGCACCACCGGCAGGCCGAGCAGGCTGTAGAGGCCGGCAAAGCCCGACTTGAGCGGCGGCGCTTCGCCATGGGGAACGCGCGTGCCTTCGGGGAACAGGCAGACCGCCCGCCCCTGCGCCACGGCGTCCTTGGCGGAGGCACGCAAGGTTCGCAGCGCGCTGGCGCCGGCGGTCCGCTCGATCGGGATCAGGCCGTAGCGCCGGGCGATGCCGCCCCAGAAGGGAATATCGAGCAGTTCCCGTTTCGCACCGATCACCGGCCGGTCGAACAGGCAGAGCAGGTCGATCGTCTCGAACATCGATTCATGCTTGATGATGTAGAGATAGGGACCGACCGGCAGGTCGCCATCGACCACGATCCGCTGCCCCAATATCCAGCGCACGCAGAGGCGATGAAAGCGGCTCCAGCCGGTCGCCGCCGACTGGACATGCGCGGGCTTGAACATCCCGCCGATGACGGCCGCCAGCACGAAGAAGGCCGTGCCGACATAGAAGGCCAGCATGAAGACGAGCGAGCGAAGGGCAATGAACAGGGTCATGGATCAGATACCAAAGAGCGCGGCCACGCGGCGCGCGAGATATTTATTATATTCCCGCACCAATATGGTGAGGCTGGGACGGCTGGGCACCGCGTCATAGACAAGGTTGATGCGGCCCGGAAGCGCCTGACGCAGTTCGAGCGCGGAACGCCGCATATGCCAGTCGGTGGTGATGAGGCGGACGCTCTTATAATCGCGCCGTTCCAGCCAGCGGGCCGTCTCGATCGCGTTGGAGCGGGTGTCGATCGCCTCGCGCCCCAAGGTGATGCAGCAGGTGAAGAGCGACAGCCGCGTCTTGTATTCGGCCGCCAGTTCGACCGGACGGACCGAGCGGTCGACGCCCGAAATCAGCATGCGCTTGGCCGCGCCTTCCTCCAGCAGGGCCAGCCCCCGGTCGATCCGACCGGCGCCGCCGGTCAGCACGACGATCGCGTCGGTCTGTCGACCGTCGAGCGGCTGGGGCAGGAACATCGCGAACCAGGCAAAGCCCAGCATCCAGCCGAGCAATGTAACGGCGATCAGGCGGACGATCATAGCGAGCGCCCGAGTGCGCGCAGCACGGTCCAGCGGCCGGTGAGCGTCGACAGGAGAATGCCGGCAATCGGCAGCGCCGCAAGCAGCGCCCAGCTGGTCCAGGGCAAGGCGACCGCACCCATCAGCTGCGATCCGGTGGCCGACAGGCGCGCGCCGATCAGCAGGATCACCAGCACGGCGAAGGAAAAGCCCAATGCGCCGCCCATGGTGGCGTCGAGCGCGATCCGGCGCTGGAACAGGCGGGCAATCTGCACATCGGTCGCGCCCATCAGGTGCAGCACCTCGATCGTGGTGCGATGGCTGTCATGCGCGCCGCGGGCGGCCAGCACGACGACGGCGCCGGTGGCCAGCCCCATCAGCAGCACCAGCCCGCCCGACAGCCAGCCCAGTGCGGTGAGCAGGCCGGCCAACGGCGCAAGGAAGGCGGCATGGGGTTCGACCCGCAGGCTGGGCGACAGGGTGGCGAGCGACCGGCGCAACCGATCGACCTTGGCCGTCGCATCGCCCGGCGTCAGGCTGATGTCGATCAGCGCCGGGATCGGCAGGTCGCCGCTGGTCACGTCTGCGCCGAGCCAGGGACGCAGTTGCTGCGCCAGCGTCGCGGCCGGGACCGGTGCGACCTGGCGCACATCGCGATTGCCGCGCAGCGCCTGTTGCACACGGGCGGAGAGACGGTCGCGCTGCTGCGCATCGGCCTCCACCACCTGAACCGTGGCGCGGCCGGCAAGATCGGCGCTCATCGCGCGGACGGCGGTGCCAAGGCCCAGGCCCGCAGCAGCGGCCAGCACGGTCAGGAACATCATGATCGCGATGATCCAGGGCATCGGCCCCGCCACCCGACCGGCGGGCAGCAGGCGATGGCGCGCGGCGGCCGCGCTGCGACGATTGCCTCCGGCCATCAGGCGCCGCCCTGCGGGCGGGGCGGATAGCGCAGCGCACCGGTCGGATCGGCCAGCCGCCCCTTGTCCAGCCGCATCATCTGCGCGCTCGCCACCTGGGCCATCAGCGGCAGGTCATGGGTGGCGACGACGATGGTGGTGCCCAGGCGATTGAGCGCTTCGAACAGGGTCATCAGGCGGCGGGCCATGTCCGCGTCGACGTTACCGGTCGGTTCGTCGGCGACCAGAATCTCCGGCCGGCCGATCACCGCGCGGGCGATGGCGACGCGCTGCTGCTCCCCGCCCGACAGGGTCGCGGGGCGCGCCTGACCGCGATCGCCCAGCCCCACCCAGTTCAGCATTTCGCTGACCGGCGCGTCGATCTCGCTTTCCTCCATGCCCGCGACCCGCAGCGGCAGGGCGATATTGTCATAGGCGGACAGATGCGGGACCAGCCGGAAATCCTGGAACACGACGCCGATGCGGCGGCGAAAGCCGGGCAGGCGCTTGCGGGGGAGCGTCACCACATCCTCGCCGAACAGGCGGATCACGCCGCGACTGGGCCGCTGGGCGAGATAAAGGAGCTTGAGCAGGGATGTCTTGCCCGCGCCCGAGCTGCCGGTGAGGAAATAAAAATCGCCGCTGTTGAGCGAGAAGCTGACGTCGGACAGGGTCTCGCTGTCTAGACCATAGCGCAGGCCGACATTTTCGAACTGGACGATGGCCGACATAAGTGACGTGTGGCGCCGATGCGCTCCCTGCTTCCCCGAAGCCCTGCCATGGCACAGGCGGCGGGGACGCGTAAAGGGCAGGCCGACAAACTATCCCGCGCAATGCCGCGAGTCGCGCCCATGAGCGGGTCTGTGTTTCAGACTCTTGCCCTAGAGTCCCTGCCATGCCTATGAAGCAGAATGATCCTGGTGTGCCCCAATTGCGCGACGCGCTACATCGTGCCCGACACCGCCGTCGGCCCGGACGGACGCCAGGTGCGGTGCGCCGCCTGCAAGCATAGCTGGTTCCAGGAAGGCCCCGCCCCCGCACCGCGCGAAGAGGCACCCGAACCGGCCGCTCCCGCACCGGTCGCGCCGCCGCCCACTCCTCCACCACCGCCGCCGCCCCCCGTGGAAGCGGCGCCCGCCGAAGCGCCGATGCGATTCACGCCGGCGCCCGAGCCGGAACCGGTCGCACCCGCGCAGCCGCAGGCCGCTGCACCGCCGCCGGTCGAACCTGCGGCCGAGCCGACGCCGGCGATCGCACCCGATTACCGGTTCGACGACATTTATGCCGGCGTATCGCAGCCGGCCGAAGAGGTGCCACCGCCGCCGTCGCTGCCGGCCAAGCGTCGGCGCAATGGCGCCAAGCTGCTGACCTGGGCCGCCGTCCTCTTCTTCCTGCTAGTCGCGGCCGCCGGCGCTGCGCTCCATTATTTCGGGCCGCCGGCCTGGGCGGTGAATATGGGTCTGGTCGCCGAAGAGGGCGATCCGGACCTGCTCTTCTATCTCTCCAAGCCTGCCGAGCGGCGCAAGCTGCCGACCGGCGAGGAATATTTCGCCTTTGGCGCGCGGATCGTGAACAGCGGCAAGCAGGCGCTGCCGGTGCCGCCGGTGCTGGTGCAGCTGCGCGACCGGCAGAACCGGCTGGTGTTCAGCTGGACCACCAAGGCGGACAAGGCCCGGCTGAAGCCCGGCGAGGAAGCGTCGATCAACGAAAGCCGGATCGACATTCCCAAGAATGCCGAGAATCTGTCGCTGACCTTCGTCGAATAAGCCTGACCGTCAGGGGTAGCTGATGGTCTTGGGCCGGCCCTGCGGGATCGGGATAAATTCCTGATCGTCGCCCGGAATGAGCGGGAAGCGCATCGCTTCCCAATCCTCGCGCGCCTGCATCAGCCGGTCCTTGGTCGAGGACACGAAATTCCACCAGACATGGCGCGGGGTCGCGAATGCCTCGCCACCGCACAGGACCAGATTGGCGCCCTGATCGCTGTGCAGCGTAGCCGGCACGCCGGGGCGCAGCACATAGAGGGTCTGGGGCAGCAGCTCGACGCCGTCGAGCGTGGCCGATCCCTGCCAGAGATAGAGCGCCCGCTCCTCGGCAATCGCATCGACGGGGATGGAACCGCCGGGACGCAGCTGGATATCGGCATAGATGGTGTCGGCATAGGTCGAAACCTGTGCCGTCTCGCCCCAGAGCGTGCCCATGATGACCCGCGCCCAGGAGGCATGATCCTCCAGCACCGGCAGGCCGCCGCCCTCGACATGCTCGAAGGCCGGGTCGCATTCCTCGTCACGCTCCGGCAAGGCGAGCCAGGTCTGGATCGCCAGCACTTTCTTGTCATGGCCGCGATCGGCGGGCGAGGTGCGTTCCGAATGGACGATGCCCTTGCCCGCGGTCATCAGATTAACCGCGCCGGGGCCGATCAACTGCTGCGTGCCGAGCAAATCGCGGTGGAGGAACGTCCCCTCCAGCATATAGGTGACGGTGGCGAGGTTGATGTGGGGATGGGGGCGGACGTCCACCCCCTGCCCCGTCGGCAATAGCGCCGGCCCCGCCTGGTCGAAGAAGATGAAGGGGCCGACCATGGTCCGCTCCTTCGCCGGGAGCGCGCGATGCACCTTGAAATCGCCCAGATCATGGGTCGTTGGCGTGATCGTCTGCAGCAGCACATTGTCGCTCGACATGGGACGGCTCCTGTCGTTGGGGTCAGGCTTCTCCGGGCGCGCGGGCCTTGATCGCCAGGGCATGGACCTTGTCGCGCAGCAGGTCGGCGAGCGCGGCATTGACCAGGCGCTGGCGGGCGACGCGGCTCTGGCCGACGAACCGTTCGGCGACGATCTCCACGGTGAAATGGCTTTCGCCCGAGCCGTCATGACCGGCATGGCCGCGATGCTTTTCGCTATCGTCGATGACGGCGAGATGGGCAGGAGTCAGGGCGGCGCGCAGCCGCGCCTCGATTTCGGTGGCGACAGGGCCTTTGAGGTCGGTGGTCATGCGCCCTATATAGGCTGCTTTGCCAGCCATTCCATCAGGACAATCTTGAGCAGCGATCCCTTCTCGACCCGTCGTTTCAACCGTTTTCACGGCCGCGTGGAAAGCGACCGCCCCTGCGCCGTGCCCGGTTGCCCGGAACCGGGCGAATTTCGCGCGCCATTGCAGGATGGCCACCGATCGCATCACGAGGGGCCGCAATGGCGCTGGCTGTGCCTGGACCATGTCCGCGCCTTCAACCAGGGTTATAATTTCTTCACCGGCATGAGCCCGGAGGAAATTGCCGCGGCCCAGCGCCCCTATGCCGGCTGGGAGCGGGAGACCCGCGCCTTTTCCAGCAATGCCGCCAGCCCGCCGCCCAAATGGTCGGACTTCCAGGACCCGCTCGATGCGATCGGCGCCAAGTTCAAGGAGCGGGTCGCCAAGGCGCGGGCCGATGCGCAGGTGCGGCAGGACGGCCAATTTCTGTCATCCGAGGACCGCAAGGCGCTGTCGGTGATGGGCCTGCCGATCGACGCCGACCGCAAAGCGCTGCGCACCCGCTATACCGAATTGCTGCGCCGCTATCATCCCGACCATAATGGCGGCGACCGCACCAAGGAGGGGCAGCTGCAGAATGTGATCGAGGCCTATGGCCATCTGCGCAAGGCACCGGTGTTCGCTTAGGCAGGTTCGCCGCTAGAGCGTTTTCCAATCAGGTGAATCACCTGATGACTCGGAAAACGCGCCGAAAAGGGAGCATAGAGCAGTCGAGCCGACGCAGTCGGATCGGAATCTGCTCTATAACAGGAACCAGCCGATCAGGACGCCGACCTGCACCACGGCGATGACCATCAACTGGGTCGAGAAGGGTTCCTTGCGCGTCTTGTGACGGAACAGATGGCGGGCAGCAAAGGCACCGGGCGTGCCGCCAATGAAGGCCAGCATCAGGAGGTTCGCCTCCGGCACGCGCCGTTCGCCGGCGATCGCCTGCATCTTGTCCGCCTTGAACATCAGCATGGTCCAGCCGTTGATCGCCAGGAAGAGAATGGTGAGGATGACAATAAGCATCGAGCATCCATGGCCCACCCGTTTTAACAAGCGGTTTCCGTCCAATTGCCGATAGTTCAAAATAGGAAGAAATTACGCTTAACTTCGCATATTTCCCGCACATTTTGACATTTAAATTCCAACATCCGTAATTTCATTACAAGAATTTTGCGACAATCGACGATGGGAAAGAGCCGGTTTCGGCATAGCATCCTGGCCCGCCTGTAGGACAGTCACGGGACCGGCATCGGCCGCAGCCGCGACAAGGAAGCATTTTGCTCGCTATTGCAGCAAGGCTATAGCCCTGCCATAGGCGCCGCCCCCTTCCCCCGGAGACATATATGCAGACCCCGCCCCGCGCCCTGGGCCTTGATTTCGGCACGACCAACAGCGTCGCCGCCATCGCCGATGCCGGCCAGTCGGAGCTGGTCGAATTTGCCGGCGCGCAGGCGACCGGCGCGGTGTTCCGGTCGGCCCTGTGTTTCTGGCATGACAGCCATGTGAAGGGCGGCATGGCGCATGAAGCCGGCCCCTGGGCGATCAGTGAATATCTGGAATTTCCCGAGGACAGCCGGTTCCTGCAATCCTTCAAGTCGGTGGCGGCCAGCCCGATCTTCGAAAGCGCCAGCATCTTCGAGAAACGCTATCGCTTCGAGGAACTGGGGCAGATGTTCCTGGGGCGGATGATCGGCCATGCCGGCGGCACGCTGGACAAGAGGCCCGAACGCATCGTCGTCGGCCGGCCGGTCGAATATGCCGGCGCGCGGCCCGACGAGGCGCTGGCGCGGCAGCGCTATGACGCGATGTTCGCCAGCTTCGGCAGCGAGATCCATTATGTCTATGAGCCGCTGGGCGCCGCGTTCAGCTATGCCAGCCGGCTCGACAGCGCGGCGACCATCCTGGTCGCGGATTTCGGCGGCGGCACCAGCGACTTTTCGCTGGTACGGGTCGAGGCGCCGGGCGCGGCGCGGCGCTGCGTACCGCTGGGATCGGCGGGCATTGGCCTCGCCGGTGACCGGTTCGACTATCGCATCATGGACCAGCTGGTGCTGCCGATGCTGGGCAAGGGCGGCGCCTACACCTCCTTCGGCAAGGAGCTGGAGATACCGCGCAGCTATTTCGCCGATTTCGCCGACTGGTCGCGCCTGGCGCTGATGCGCAACCGGCGGACGATGGACGAGTTGGCCAAATTGCAGAAGGCGGCGCGCGATCCCGCCGCGATCGGCCGGATGATCACCGTGATCGAAAAGGAACTGGGCTATCCGCTCTATGACGCGGTCGGCGCGCTGAAGCGGGCCCTGTCGGACGCGGACAGCGCCACCTTCCGCTTCGAGGGTGGCGGCATCAGAATCGAGACCGAGGTAGCGCGTGCCGATTTCGAGCGCTGGATCGCGGCCGACATCGCCGCGATCGAGGCGACCGTCGACAAGGCGCTGGCCAAGGCCAATGTCGCCCCGGAAAGCATCGACCGGGTGTTCCTGACCGGCGGATCGTCGCTGATCCCGGCGATCCGCGACATCTTCTTCCGCCGTTTCGGCCATGACCGGATTGCCACCGGCGGCGAGCTGACTTCGATCGCCCATGGGCTGGCATTGGTCGGACAGGAGGCCAATCTGACCGAATGGGCCGCTTGATCGCCGGACGCCGAGCCCCCACTGTCTCGACACACCCTTGCCCGATCGTTTAGGGCGAGAGTGACTCGCAGGAAGATGATGACGACATGACCGACATTTCCAACATCCAGCCCGATGCCCGTTCCGAGACGCTGATGGAGGCGCCCGACCGCGAAGTCGATGTGCGCGAGATGTTCGGCATCGACATCGACATGAAGGTTCCGGCCTTTTCCCAGGCCGACGAGCGCGTGCCCGACCTCGACCCCGCCTATGTGTTCGACCCGGACACGACGCTGGCGATCCTGGCCGGTTTCGCCTTCAACCGCCGCGTCATGGTGCAGGGCTATCATGGCACCGGCAAGTCGAGCCATATCGAGCAGATCGCCGCGCGCCTGAAATGGCCGTGCATCCGCATCAACCTGGACGCGCATATCAGCCGCATCGACCTGGTCGGGCGCGACGCGATCGTGCTGAAGGACGGCCAGCAGGTCACCGAATTCAAGGAAGGCCTGCTGCCCTGGTCGCTGCAGCGCCCGGTCGCCCTGGTGTTCGACGAATATGATGCCGGCCGCCCGGACGTGATGTTCGTGATCCAGCGCGTGCTGGAAACCGACGGCAAGATGACCCTGCTGGACCAGAATCGCGTGATCCGGCCGAACCCGCATTTCCGCCTGTTCGCGACCGCCAACACGGTCGGCCTGGGCGACACGACCGGCCTTTATCATGGCACGCAGCAGATCAACCAGGGCCAGATGGACCGCTGGAACCTGGTGGTGGCGCTCAATTACCTGCCCGCCGCGACCGAGGCGCAGGTGGTGCTGGCGAAGTCGGGCGAATATGATCATGAGGGCGGCCGCAAGGAGGTCGAGAGCATGATCAAGGTGGCGGAACTGACCCGCCAGGGCTTCATCAACGGCGATATCTCGACCGTGATGTCGCCCCGCACCGTGATCAGCTGGGCGCAGAATGCGCTGATCTTCAAGGATGTCGGCTTCGCCTTCCGCCTCTCCTTCCTCAACAAGTGCGATGAGGCGGAACGGCCGCTGGTGGCGGAATATTATCAGCGCGTCTTTGGCAAGGATCTGCCCGAGAGCGTGGCGAGCCGGGCGAACTGAACCTTCGCACGGCCCCTTGAACGAAAGGGCGGAACCCATGATCGTCGTCGAACGGATCGACCCCACAGGCGGCAGCGCGCACCGGATCAGCATCCGGGGGCATGAGATCGTCGCCGACATGTCGGCACCCGACGGCCATGACGCCGGGCCGGACCCGCATGACCTGTATGATTCGGCGCTGGGTGCCTGCAAGGCGATGACCATGCTGTGGTATGCCCAGCGCAACGGCATTCCGGTCGAGAATATCCATGTTGGCGTGGTGCGCGATGCGAGCCAGGAGCGGGCCGGCATCTACAAGCTGACCACCCGCATCGCCGTGACCGGCCCGATGAGCGACGAGCAGCATGACAAGCTGATCGCGGTCGCGGCCAAATGCCCGGTCCACAAGCTGATGAGCGAGGTCGAGACCCAGATCGAAACCATCGCCGTGCCGCGCGTGAACGATCCGGAGGGCCGGTGAGCGAACGTTCCCCCCTGGACGCCTTCAAGGATGTGCTGGCCGGTACCGCGCGGGCGATGACGCGCGACATGGAGGTGGAGGTGAGCTTCACCGCCGACACGCCGCACATGGTGGGCAAGGCGATCAAGGTGCCGACGCCCAGCCGCGCTTTGCCCGCCGATCAGGTGGCACTGGCGCGCGGCTTTGCCGACGCCAATGCGCTGAAGCTGCGCCACCATAATGCCAAGCTGCACAATGCGATGGCGCCGGGCGAAGCGGTGGCGCGCGCGGTGTTCGACGCGGTCGAGCAGGCGCGGGTCGAGGCGATCGGATCGCGGGCGCTGGACGGCGTGCGCGCGAACCTCAATGAGGCACTGGCGATGCGCCTGAAGTCCGATCCGATCCGCCGGGCGCGGGCGGCGGACGAGGTGCCGCTGTCGACCGCGCTGGCGCTCAAGGTGCGCGAACGGCTGACCGGCCAGGCGGTGCCCGAGGAATTGCGGCCGGCGATGAAGCTGGTCGACCAGTGGATCGAGGACAAGGCGGGCACCGATCTCGACGCGCTGGGCCTCGCCATCGACGACCAGCGCGCTTTCCAGAAGCTGACCCAGGCGATGCTGGAGCATCTGCAGCTGGTCGATGCCGACGTGCCGCCCGAAACCGACGACCCCGAGCCCGAGGATGAGGGCGAGGACAAGGAGGAAGAGCAGGAAGAAGGCGATTCCGGCCAGGAGGAATCGGGCGACAGCGACATGAACGCCGAGGCCCGGTCCGAGGACCAGGGCGGCGAGACCGAAGAGGGCGACACCGACTATAGCGAGGAGTTCGACGCCGACGCGGAAGACGGCGCCGATGATATGGGCGAGGAAGGCATGATGCCGGTGCGGCCCAATCGGCCGACATCCGACCTGCCCCCCGGTTTCGACTATAAATCCTATACCCAGAAGCATGACGAGGTCGTCACCGCCGACGACCTGTGCGACGAGGATGAGCTGAACCGTCTGCGCGGTTTTCTGGATCAGCAGCTTGTGTCGTTGCAGGGGGCCGTCACCAAGCTTGCCAACCGGTTGCAACGGCGGTTGATGGCGCAGCAGCTTCGCTCGTGGGATTTCGACCAGGAGGAAGGGATTCTCGACGCGGCGCGGCTGGCGCGAATCGTGATCGATCCGACCCGGTCGCTGACCTACAAGATCGAGCGCGACACCGAGTTCCGCGACACCGTCGTCACCCTGTTGATCGACAATAGTGGCTCGATGCGCGGCCGGCCGATCAGCATCGCCGCGATCAGCGCCGACATCATGGCCCGCACGCTGGAACGCTGCGGCGTGAAGACCGAAATCCTCGGCTTCACCACGCGCGCCTGGAAGGGCGGACAGAGCCGCGAGGACTGGCTGGCGGCCGGGCGCCCGCCGATGCCGGGACGGCTCAACGACCTGCGCCACATCATCTACAAGAAGGCCGACGAACCCTGGCGCCGGGCGCGCAGGAATCTGGGCCTGATGATGCGCGAAGGGCTGCTGAAGGAAAATATCGACGGCGAAGCGCTGCTATGGGCGCATGCGCGGTTGATCGCGCGGCCCGAGGAGCGGCGCATCCTGATGGTGATTTCCGACGGTGCGCCGGTCGACGACAGCACCCTGTCGGTCAATAGCGGCACCTATCTGGAACGGCATCTGCGCCAGGTGATCGACTGGATCGAGAACAGGTCGCCGGTGCAGCTGGTGGCGATCGGCATCGGCCATGACGTCACCCGCTATTATCGCCGCGCCGTGACCATCATGGACGCCGAACAATTGGGCGGCACGATGGTTGAACAGCTTGCGGGCCTGTTCGACGAGGATTGACCGGCCACCTCGGCCCATCGTCCCGCATTACTGAAATTCTGGAGAGGCAAGATGAGTGTCGCCTTTCGTCGCGAAAGCGACGATGAGCATATGGAGCCCAAGTTCGAGCTGCCGATCCCGCCCGGCCCCAATTGGGTCACGGCGCGCGGATTGCGGCTGACGCAGGAACAGGTAGCGGCGCTGGAAGCGATCGATAGCGCAGCGATGGACGAGGAAGCTGCCAAGAAGCACAAGCGTGTGCTGCGCTATTGGCGCACGCGGCTGGCGACGGCGGAACTGCGCCCGACGGCCGATGGCGAGACGGTCGCGTTCGGCACGCGGGTGACCTATCGGCTGAACCGCCAGGAAAAGACCGTGGCGATCGTCGGCGACGACGAGGCCGATCCGCATGAAGGGCGGATCAGCTTTTCCGCGCCGCTGGCCCGCGCGATGATGGATGCCGAGATGGGCGAGGCGGTCGACTTTGCCGGCAAGGACGGTGCGATCGAGATCGTGTCGATCGGGGTGGTGGACGAGGCGTAGCGCTTTACGCTTCTCGACAGGCTCGAAGCGAACGGCTTTTAGGCAATCGCATATAGAAGGGCCTCCCGGTGACGTGCCGGGAGGCCTTCTTCAGATTCAGGCGCCGCGGGCGGCTTCGAACAGGAACCAGGCGCGCTGTTCGGCCTGGTCGGTCCAGTCGTCGACAATGCCTTCGGTCGCATTGTCGCCCGCCTCGGTCGCGGCGGCCTTCACCGCGCGGAAGGTTTCGACCAGCGCCAGATTGTCGTCGCGCAGTTCCTTGAGCATGTCGGCCGGGCTGACGAAATCGGCGTCATTGTCCTTCACGCTCTGGTGACGGGCGACGTCGCCGATCGAGCGCAGCGTGGTGTTGCCGGTCTTGCGCACGCGCTCGGCAATCAGATCGGTCACGCCCAGAATCTCGGTCGCCTGCTCGTCGAACATCAGATGATAGTCGCGGAAATGCGGGCCTGAGACGTGCCAGTGGAAATTCTTGGTCTTGAGATAGAGGGCAAAGCTGTCGGCCAGGGCGCCGTTCAGGGCCTCGGCGACCGACTTGGTGGCGTTGCTCTTGAGGTCGGTGGGCGTCTTGAGATCGGGGGCGGTCATGCATTGTCCTCCTGTTGGGGCGGAATTGATTTCGGACATATAATGATTGTCCGTCAATAAGGTGCCCCCGCAAGTCGGAAATCTTTGGGCAATTTATCGGTCAGGCTGATGAAGGGAATCGATCAGAGCCGGCCGATCGCGCTCATCGCCATGCCCGCACCCGCCAATATGGCGATGCCGCCGCCGACCAGGCGAATCGCGCGCACCGGCAGCACGGAAAGGAACCGGTCGCGCATCAGAATCACCGGCACGCTGGCGGCGATCACGCCAATCGCGCCGCCGATCGCGGCCAGCGCCGGGTCGGCCGTGCGGGTGGCGATGCCCAGGATCAGGAATTGCGGACCGTCGCCAAAGCCCAGAATGAAGACGCCGAGCGCAGTGGTGAGGAACGGCCCGATACGCCAGTCGTCGAGCGTGTCGGGCATCTTCACCGGCCAGAGCAGGCCGACGCCTAGGAACAGCAGCGACAGCGCCATGAACAACAGCCGTGCGTCATGGCCCAGCATCGGCCCGATCCAGGCGCCCGCTGCCGCGGACAGGGCGGCATTGACGATGGCGGCAACGGCGACGCCGGCGATGATCGCCCCGTCGCGTTGATAGCGATGGGCGAGCGCCAGCACGAGCAACTGCCCCTTGTCCCCGATTTCCCCGAACAGGCAGCCCAGCAGGGCGATCAACAAGGCGTCCATTCCAAATCCCGTCAGGCGTGCAGGCGATGCACCGTAGCGGGCGCGGCGGCCGACGGCAAAATATTGTCGAGCGGCGGCAATTCGTCGGCGATCGCGTCCCGCATCCGGTCGAGATAGGAGAGGACGACCGAATCGAGCCCATCGAGCGAGAGGACCGACTGGAGCGTGGCGGCCAGGTCGCCGACGCTATCGACGCGGAAGGCGCGGGCGATATGACGGATCTGGTCGACCTCGTCATGCAGGCGCGGCACCGACACATGGCCGCGCTGGGCGGCGAGTCCGTCGACCCGCCGCAGCAGGTCCGCCAGAATCGCCAGTTTCGGATCATGTCGCATGGAGCCATCTCCCTTCATCCGTGCCCCGCCCGACAGCATGCGCGCATAGGATTAAAGGGCCGTAAAGCCTGTTGCGCAGCCTCCATTGGGCGCGCGAGCCTTGACATCGAGGCGAATCTGCCCCAAGGGGCACCGCTGAAACGGGGCGGTCCGACAGGGCCGCTTTTCTTTTTACGCTATTTCAAGACCAGGGACCAAGCCATGGCCAAGCCGGCAACTGTCAAGATCCGCCTCGTCAGCACGGCTGACACTGGCTTCTTCTACGTCACCAAGAAGAACCCGCGCACCACGACCGAAAAGCTGAGCTTCAGCAAGTATGACCCGGTCGTGCGCAAGCATGTCGAGTTCAAGGAAGCCAAGATCAAGTAAGCCGCTGCGGGCTTCGCGCCCGCGCGCCTGATCTTTCGGCACCGAAAAAGGCCCGCCCCTGTTGGGAGCGGGCCTTTTCCTGTTGGCATGCGAGCCGGAGAGGCCCCCGATCCGAAGATCGGGAGCCCGATGTCGTCAGTTGCCGACCGGCTGGCCGTCGGTACGACGCACCACGATGGTCGAGGAGCGCGGCTGCTGCCCCGCCACCGGCCAGTTGCCGGTCGGATGCTGGATGTTGATGAAGAAGTTCTTGAGGTCCGGCGTATAGGCAATGCCGGTGATCTCGCAGCCCGCAGGGCCGACCAGGAAGCGCTTGGACTGCTTGCTGGTCTGGTCGATATAATACATCGAATTATTGCCGAAGGCGCCGGTCATGTTGGTGGCAGCGCCGTTCAGCGTGCCGGCATTGCCGGTCAGATTATGGTCGGTCTGGACCCACAGGCGGCCCTGGGGATCGATGCGGATGCCATCGGGGCTGGAGAAATAGTCGCCGCTGATATTGCCCTTGAGATTATCCTCCGCGAGCGCGGGGTTGCCTGCCAGCAGGAAGATTTCCCAGGTGAAGGCGGTCGCCAGCGGCGAGTCGCCATTTTCGCGGAACTTGAGGATATGGCCATGCAGGTTGGTCACGCGCGGATCGGCAGCGTCGGTGACGCGGCGGCCGCTATTGTTGGTCAGCGTGACGAAGATCGCCTGCTTGTTGGGCGCAACCGTGATCCATTCCGGACGGTCCATGATGGTACCGCCAGCGACGCGGGCGGCCGACTGGGTGTTGACCAGCACATCGGCCTGGTTGGTGAAATTGACCGTCGTCGGGGTCGGCGGCGTGGTCGACTGGCTGACATTGCCCGGATCCTGGGCACCCGCGACCAGACCATTTTGACCCTGGACCAGCGGACGCCATTCGCCCGTGCCGTCGGCATTGAAGCGCGCGACATAGAGGGTGCCATAATCGAGCAGGTCGGTGTTGGCGGCACGATTGCTGCTGCTGAAGGCACGGTCCGGCACGAACTTGTAGACGCAGCCCGGCGTCGAATCGTCACCCATGTAGAAGGCTACGCGGTTGTTGGCGTCGGTCATGTGGGCGACATTTTCATGGCTGAAACGGCCGAGCGCGGTGCGCTTGGTCGCGGGGGCCAGTTCCTGGAACGGATCAATCTCGACCACCCAGCCATAGCTGGTGTTGGGCTGGGTCGGGTCGAGATAGTTGTTCGTCGTTTCCTCGCAGGTGAGGTAGGTGCCCCAGGGGGTGCGGCCCGACGAGCAGTTGTTGAGCATGCCGCGGATCGTGCCGGGCAGGACGCCCGCAGCAGGGCCGCCGACGCGATAGTCGGTGTTGCCGCTGTAGCGCTTGTTATATTTCGAGCCGGCCTTGACCGCGAACTTGCCGTCCGTGCCCTTGGTCACTTCGACCACGGCGATGCCGACGGCCGAGAGTGCGATCGCCTTCTGATCGGCGGTGGCGGTCGACGCATTATAGCTGCCGCTGGAGAAGAGGATGTTGTAGTCAGGCAGTTCAAAGTTGATCGCGAGCAGGCCGCCGCTGTTGGCGTCGGTGCCGGTCAGTTCGAAATATTCCATGCCGTCATGATTGCCGCCGGCCCAGGCCGCGGTCTGGCTGACGCTGGTCGGGAAGGTGCCGTTGGCAAAGGCGGTGCCGGCTTCGACCAGATCGCCGGCCTTGAGCAGCACATCGACAGTATAGCCCGACGGCACGGTCACGGTGTCGTTGGTGTTGATCGCGACCGAGGTGAAGTTGATGCCATAGCTGGGCGTCGGAGTCGGCGTGGGGGTGGGTGTCGGCGTCGGCGTGGGTGCCGGCGTGCTGTCGTCGTCATCATCGTCGCAGGCGGCGAGCGCGCCGAGCATCGGCAGCACGGACAGGCCCAGCAGGCCGTTCTTCAGGACGGAGCGGCGGCCCGGATTGGCCGCGACGATGGCTTCCAGGCTATCTTCGCCCGAAACAATCTTGGGCTGCGCATCGCGGAAGGCCGCGCGCGCCTCGTCGGTCAGATGAGACATGATAAAATACCCCTGTGCATCCGAGCGTCGGCATGACCGCCGCGCCCTTGGCGCGCATGACGTGACAGAGGAGGATGACGCGCAAACTGCGCTATGATGTCAGAGCAGCGACCGAATGATGACGCATCAGTGACGCTGTTGCCGGCCGGTTACAGCAGCGCGTTCACCTGCTCGACGAACCGCAGCACCGAAATCGGCTTGGACACATAGGCGTCGGCGCCGGCGGCGCGAATACGATCCTCGTCGCCCTTCCCGGCATAGGCGGTGACCGCCATGATCGGCACCGCCGACAGGCTGTCATCGCCCTTGAGCGACACGATCAGGTCATAGCCGCTGACATGGGGCAGATGGATGTCGGTGATGACCAGATCCGGCACGAATTCGCGCGCCTGCGCCAGCACGTCGCGGCCATCGCGCAGCGGCAGCACGTCATGCCCGTGCGCGCGCAGCAGGTCGCAAAAAAGTTTCAGATTGAGTTCGTTGTCCTCGACAACGAGCACGCGCTTTGCCACGAGTCACCCGCGTTCCAGAGAAGCCCCTTGGTGCGCGCCTATAGCCGCCCATTCCGCGAGAGCCAATCATGCGACCCGAGACCCAGAATGGCAAGCCGGATAGCGCCGCCGATGCCGAAATTTTGGCATTAATGGCAATGGGATGGACGCTGAGCGATGGTCGCCGGGCCGATCGGCTGCTGGCGCTGACCGGACTGGATGCCGATGCACTGCGCGCCGGGGTCGGCAATCGCGCGATTTTGGGCGCGGTGCTGGCCTTTCTGGCCGACCATGAACCCGATCTGGTTGCCTGTGCCGAGGCGATCGACAGCAGCCCGGCGGCCCTGATCGCCGCGAAGGAGAATCTGAGCCGATGAGCCGTCCGCTGATCATCACCGACTGCGACGAGGTATTGCTGCACATGGTCGTGCCGTTCCGCCACTGGCTGGACGAGACACATGACGTGCATTTCGACATGCGCGAACAGGGTTTTGCCGAGGCGCTGCGCCACAAGGATAGCGGCATTCCGCTGGAACGCGAACTGGTGTGGGAATTGCTGATCGCCTTTTTCGATACCGAAATGGCGCGCCAGACCCCGATCAGCGGCGCGGTCGAGGCGCTGCACCGGCTGGCACAGATCGCCGACATCGAGGTCCTGACCAATATCGGCGAGCGCCACCACCAGCTGCGCATCGAACAGCTCGCGAGCCATGGCCTGCACCTGCCGGTCCATTGGAACCATGGCGGCAAGGGGCGCAAGCTGGCCAATATCCTGGCCGAGCGCCAGCCGAGCTGCGCCCTGTTCATCGACGATCTGGGCGAGCATCATGCGTCGGTCGCGCGTCATGCGCCCGATGTGTGGCGGCTGCACATGGTCGGCGAGCCCGAGATCGCCGGCGACATCCCGGTCGCGGACAAGGCCCATGCCCGGATCGACGATTGGGCCAGCGCCGAAAAATGGATCATTGCCCGTCTGGCCGAAGGGCCGGCACCCGCTATTTCAACGCCCCTGAATGGAGCCATTGCATGAGCATCGACGCCCGCCTTGCCGAACTCGGCATCACCCTGCCCGCCGCCGCCGCGCCGGTCGCCGCCTATGTGCCGGCGGTCGAGGTCAACGGCCTGCTGCATATTTCCGGCCAGATCGCGCTGAAGGACGGGCAGCTGATGACCGGCCGCCTGGGCGAGGACCGCGACCTTGATTATGGCGTCGAGGCGGCGCGTGCCTGTGGCCTGAACCTCATCGCCCAGATGAAGGCGGCGCTGGGCGGCGACCTCGACCGGGTCGAGCGGATCGTCAAGCTGGGCGCCTTCATCGCCAGCGCCCCCGGTTTCACCGACCAGCCCAAGGTCGCCAATGGCGCGTCGGAACTGATGGTCGCGGTGTTCGGCGAAGCCGGCAAGCATGCCCGCAGCGCCGTCGGCGTGCCGGTGCTGCCGCTGGGCGCGGCCGTCGAGATCGACGCGATCGTGCAGGTTCGCCCCGCTGCATAAGCGGCCGGACTGGCTGACCACCCGCCCCTTCGCCCATCGCGGGCTGCATCGGGCGGGCATCAGCGAAAATGGCATGGCGGCGTTCGATGCCGCCATCGCCAGGGGGCTGGGCATCGAATGCGATGTCCAGCTGAGCCGCGACGGCCGGCCCATCGTCTTTCATGACGCCAGCCTGATGCGGATGACCGGGCAAGCGGGCGCCGTGGCGGATCGCGATGCGGCAGAACTGGACGCGCTGCGCCTGCCCGATGGCGGCGCAATCCCGCGCCTCGCCGCACTGCTGGACGCCTGTATCACGACGCCGCTGCTGATCGAGATAAAGGTCGAGGGGCGCGATGTCGCGCCAATCTGCGCCGCGGTGGCAAGGACGCTCGACGGCCGCGATCAGCCGGTGGCGGTGATGTCGTTCAACCCGCTGGCGATGCGCTGGTTTGCGCAACATCGGCCGGACATGGTGCGCGGACTGGTGAGCAGCAGCCAGAACAAGGGGCGGCTGCGCGCGCTTTTCGACCGCACCCTTGCACTTTGGCTGGCCAATCCCGATTTTCTGGCCTGTGATATCCGTGACTTGCCCTTCCGCTTCGCCGCTGCCGCCCGTCGCCGGGGATTGCCGGTGTTGAGCTGGACGGTACGCAGCGCGGCGCAGCGGGCGATCGCTGCGGCCCATGTCGACCAGATCATCTTCGAGGGACCAGCATGAGCGAATTTGTCGCGCGCATCGCCGGTGGCGTCGCCGACCTGCCCAGGGCGCAGTGGGATGCCTGTGCCGGCAGCGCCAATCCGTTCGTCAGCTGGGATTTCCTGACCGCGCTGGAACAGTCCGGAAGCGTCGGGCCGGGCACCGGATGGCAGCCGCTGCCGATCGTCATCGACGGGCCGGACGGGACGATCGCGGCCGCCGCGCCGCTCTATGCCAAGACCCACAGCCAGGGCGAATATGTGTTCGACCATGGCTGGGCCGATGCCTGGGAGCGGGCGGGCGGCCAATATTATCCGAAAATACAGATCGCCGCCCCCTTCTCCCCCGTGCCCGGCCCCCGATTGCTGCTGCGCGATTCGACGCTGGGGCCGGCGCTGATCGCGGGAATCGAGACTTTGGTCGAGCGCAACGACCTGTCATCGGCGCATGCGACCTTCGTCGATCCCGACCAGATCGCGCTGTTCGAGGCGGCGGGCTGGCTGATTCGCGAGGACAGCCAGTTTCACTGGCACAACAGGGGCTATGCCGGGTTCGAGGATTTCCTGACCGAGTTGTCGAGCGAGAAGCGCAAGAATATCCGCAAGGAAAGGCGGCGCGCGGTCGAAGGGCTGGAGGTCGTCCACTTGACCGGACGCGACCTGACCGAAGCGCATTGGGACATATTCTGGGATTTCTATCAGGATACCGGCGCGCGCAAATGGGGCAGGCCCTATCTGACCCGGTCCTTCTTCTCGATCCTGGGCGAGACGATGGCGGACAGGATATTGCTGATGCTGGCGCTGCGCGAGGGCCAGGCGATTGCAGGCGCACTGAACCTGATCGGCGAAGACACGCTCTATGGCCGCTATTGGGGATGCCGCGAGGACGTGCCCAACCTGCATTTCGAGCTATGCTATTATCAGGCGATCGATGCGGCGATCGCGCGCGGGCTCGACCGGGTCGAGGCGGGCGCGCAGGGCGGCCACAAGCTGGCGCGCGGCTATGCGCCGCAGCCCACCTATTCGGCGCATCATATTCCCAATGCGAGCTTTCGCCGGGCGGTGGCGGGATTCCTCGACGCCGAGCGGGAGGAAGTGCAGCGCGACCGTCTGTGGCTCAATGAAAGAACGCCCTTCCGCAAGGAAGGCTGATCAGGCGGCGCGGACTTCGGTCGCGACGATCCAGGCGCGGGCCTGGCGCTGAGCTTCGGCAATCTCGCGCGCGGTCATTTCCTCGGCGATCTCTGCGCGCATGCTCTGGCCGGCTTCGCTGCCGCCACGAGCCGCAAGGTTGAACCACTTATGCGCCTCGACCAGGTCGATCGGCATGCCCCCGGTGCCGCAGCTATAGGCGACGCCCAGTTCGAAACAGGCCTCTGCCGAGCCGTGGGCCGCACCGGCCATACGACTATCCATCAAGAACTGCGCACTTTTGAGACTATTTGCCATGATCTTCCCCTGTATCCCTAACCCAATGTTCCAACCTTTGGTTTGCGAGTGGGGGCAGAATGCCCGGCAGGCCGTAAAAAATGGTTAACGACAAAATCGGCATATTTGCGCAGTTTGCCCGAAGCTGCTGGATGCGGCAGGGTTAATGCCCGGTGGGCGATGACAGGTGGGCGATGAGGGGCGGAAATAAGCGCGTTGGGGCTGGCGCCGCCGGGCGATTGTCCGCATAGGCCAGTGATGGCCGAAAATTCCCCCATGGGCGCGCAGCCTGCCGCAAAGGATATTCATTTCCGCGAGTTCGTGCTGCTGTGTGCGTGCCTGATGGCGATGAACGCGCTGTCAATCGATCCGATGCTGCCGGCCCTGCCCGATATCGGCCGCGACCTGCATATCGCCAACCCCAATGACCGGCAGTTGATCATCAGCTTCTATTTCATGGGGCTGGGCGTGGGATCGCTGCTGTTCGGCGTGCTGTCCGACCAGTTCGGGCGCAAGAAGGTGCTGGGCGGGGCGATGATATTGTTCATCCTGTCCTCGATCGCCTGTGCCGGGGCGCACAGCTTCACCATGTTGCTGATCGCGCGCACCAGCGCCGGCTTCTTTGCCGGGGCAAGCCGCGTCATCACCGTCGGCATCATCCGCGACCGGTTCAAGGGCGACGCGATGGCACGGGTCATGTCGCTGATCTTCGCGGTGTTCATGCTGATCCCGGTGATGGCGCCCAGTTTCGGCCAGGCGATATTGTGGATCGCGCCGTGGCGCTGGATCTTCTGGGTGCTGGCGATCCTGGCGACCGCGATCCTGGGCTGGATGGCGATACGCCTGCCCGAGACGCTGCATCCCGACAATCGCATCCGCATCAACCCGCGCACCATCCTCCAGACGGTCGGCACGATCTTCCGCACGCGCAGCTCGATCGGTTACATGCTGGCGAGCGGCGTGGTGATGAGCGGCCTGATCGGCTTCATCCTGTCGGTGCAGCAGATCTTCTTCGACGTTTTCCATGCGCAGAAGATCTTCCCCCTCGCCTTTGCGACGATCGCCGGCAGCATGGGCATCGGCAGCCTGGTCAACAGCCGGCTGGTCTCGCGCTTCGGTGCGCGGCGGCTGAGCCAGAGCGCGCTGATCGCCTTCATCCTGATCGCGGCGGTGCATCTGGCGGTGATCCTGGCCGGGCAGGAAACGATCGTCACCTTCATGGTCCTGCAGGCGATGACGATGATGACGGTGGCGTTCACCGCGTCCAATTTCAGCGCGATCTCGATGGAGCCCTTCTCCAAGGGAGCGGGCGTCGCCTCCTCCTTCCAGGCGTTCCTGACGACCGCGGTGTCTAGCGCGCTGGGCAGCTTGGTCGGCCGCGCCTTCGACGGGACCACCCTGCCCTTCACGCTGGGGCTGCTGGTGTTCGGATCGGGATCGCTGCTGATCGTCTTCTGGGCGGAGCGCGGCAAGCTGTTCACCCGGCCGCACCTCAATGCCCTGCGCGAAGATTATGAGGCAATGCACTGACTTTCTGGTTGGAAAGTCCGCGCCGGCCCACGCCCCCACCCGACCGCCCACAGAGTATATCCTGATTGGGAGGTCGGGTGGGGGTGTGGGCCGGTTCGTCAGAAGCGCGTGCTGAGGCCCAGATTGATCGAGCGGCCCATGCCCGGCACCGGACGCAGCACGCCGGTCGCGCCATAATCGCCCAGCGACATGCCGCCGAGCGGCAGGTCATAGCCGGCGTCGAAAAGATTCTTCGCCTCGACCGTCAGCTTCAGCCGCTTGGCCCAGAGCGGCAGCGTATAGCCGGCGCGAAAGTCGACCAGCGCATAGCCGCGCGTGCGCGGTTCGTTGCGGGTGGCGTCGACGCGGTTCTTGTCGGCGACAAATTCGACATCGGCGCCCAGTTCCAGCGCGTCGATGCGATGGGCGAGGCCCATCTTCAGGTCCAGCGGCATCTGGCGATAGAGCGGGCCGCCATCCGACAGATTGCGGCCATGGACGTAAGCAGCGCTGGCGGTGAAGCTGGTTTCAACATGGGCGCTGCGCTGGAGCGGCACGCTGGCGCTGACATCGACGCCGTAAAATTCGGCATCCTGATTGGCGAATTGCAGCTGCACGAAGCCGCTGGGCATGCCCATCATGTCGGTCAGATCCTGCAGATGGACCGCGTCGATATAGTCGTTCACGCGGGTATAATAGGGCGAGATCTTCAGCGTCGCCCCGCCCTTCGCGGTCAGGCGCAGCGCCGCGCTGACGGTGTCGGCCTGTTCCGACTTGAGGTCGAGATTGCCGACATAGCCATTGCCGTCGCCATACCAGCCGATCATCTGGCTGGCCATCGCGCCCCGGCCCCAGGCATAGCGTTCGTAGAGATTGGGCGCGCGGCTCTTGTGCGCATAGCCCAGTTCAAAGGCGAGCAAGTCGGATGCCTGCCAGCTGGCCAGCGCGGTCGCGCTCCAGTTGTTGTCGGTGCGGCGATGGCTGCGCGCATTGAAGGCTTCGGCCGCCATGGCGTCGGCCATGTTCATCATGCCGGTGCCATAGGGCTGGACGTCGCCCGTATTCATCCGCACCCGATCGAAGCGCGCGCCGATCGAGGTGGAAAGCCGGTCAGTCCAGTGCGATTCCCATTCGCCGAACAGGCCCAGCCGGTCGCGCCGGCCATTGTTGATGTTGATATAGGGATTGGGGCCCATCATCATCGATCCGGCGACCGGCGGCCACCAGTCGTCCATGCCCTGATGCTGATAGTCTCCCCCCACGCGCAGCGTGTCGTGCGGGCCGACCGGAAGGCTCAGTTTCACCGCCGAGGTGAAGCTGTGAATCTGCGTGTTCATCGGCATGGCGCCGGGCTGCTTGTCGGCGAGGAAGTCCATCCGATGGGCGGTGTCGCGATAGCCGACGCTGGCATCGACATCGCCCCAGGCGAAGGTGCCGCGATAGCGGCCGTTGAGGAACCAGGACTTGTTCGAGGTCATGTCCATATATTGGTTCGGGAAGCCCTCATAGGGCGAGAAATGATAGCCGCCCTTCAGTTCGAACAGGCCGAGGCGGGTCTGGGCGGCGAGCGCCAGCTGATGGTCGGTCTTGGCATATTCGGTCGAGCGCACCACGCCCCGGTCGCCGCCACCGTCATAGTTATCCGACTGGGTGTAGGAGCCGCTATAGGTGGCGCTGATCCGCTTGCCCGCGACCGTCAGCGTGACGCCGCCGCCAAAGGCGTCGCCATTGCTGCGATAGAAGCTGGAGGCCTCCCCCGTGACCAGGGTGCCGCCATCGACGGCGAAGCGCGGCATCGCGCTTTCGACGGCGATGATGCCGGCGATATTGTCACCGCCCATGCTGACCGGCGAGACGCCCGGCACCACCGCGATGCTGCCGACCGTCTGCGGATCGGTATAGGAAAGCGGCGTGTTCATGTCGTTGGGGCAGGCGATGTCGACCGGGATGCCGTCAAGCGTGATGCGAATCCGCTGTTCGGTCAGGCCACGCAGCGCCGGCATGGAGGAAAAGCCGCCGCCGCCATTGGCCGCGACGCCGGGCAGGCTGGCGAGGATGGCAGCGGTGTCGCTGCTCGACAGGGCGCGACGGCGCAATGTGCCGCTGCTAAGCCGGGCGCCGTTGAGCGGCGCGCTGCCGATATCGAGCGCCGCCCCGTCGAAGCGGGTCTGGAGCGGTGGGGCCGCGTCATCGGTGGTGGGGGTATCGGCCGGCAGGCTGTCCTGCGCGGCGACATGGGAGGGGAGCAATGCCAGCGATGCGGCGATTGCGACGAGAGATGTCTTCATCGGAAACCCTGTTTGCGCGCGCCCGCCTTCCCGGCAGGGGCGCTTGATCTGAAAGAAAGGCCGCGCGGCGGCACGGCCATGGTCAGATCAGGCGGGTGGTCCGCGCAAAGGGGGGCGCAGATGGCCGTTGCGCACGAGCGCAGGCGGCCGCACCGGCGCGAAGACGAGCAGCAGCGCGAAGGCGATCGCCAGCGCCAGGATCAGCGGATCGGCGCCGCCGAGCGAAGCCATGGAGAGCGCGCCATAGGGGCATGTGCGCTTGGCCGCATCGGCCGGCTGATGATCGGGATCGGCCTGCAAGGGGACGATCAGCTGCGAGGCGGTGCTGCCAATCGCGGCGTCATGGCAGAACTGGATGACCAGGGTGCGCTGTTGTTGCGCCAGCATGAAGCCGCCGGGCAGCAAGGCCTTCATGCAGAGCGCCAGCAGGACAAGCGCCAGCGCTTGCCCCCGATGCTGCTGAAGATAGGCGCGCAGGCTCCCCATGAGGACGGCCTAGCCCGGCCCCTGCCCCCTGTCACCAAGACAAAAGGTCGCAGGGGTCGGGCCGGCAGCGGCACCCAAGAAAAAAGGGGCGGTCGCCCGCCCCTTCCTTCCATCGATCGTCAGGCCGATCAGGCGTCCTGGCCGCCCGGCGTGTGCGCGCCCGGCAGCGGCGGCACCGGCTGGGGCGGGATGCCCGCGCCAGCCTCCGCCACATCGACCACGCCCCGGCCGACATGGCTGCGGCTGCGGCTATAGGCGAAGTAGACGATCAGGCCGAGCGTCGCCCAGCCGACGAACATCAGCTTGGTTTCGACGCCCAGGCTCCAGAAGAGATAGGCGCAGCCGGCGATGGCGATCGGCGCGGTGATGTAGATGGCCGGGGTGCGGAACGGACGCTTGCGGTCCGCATCGGTCTTGCGCAGGCGCATCACCGCGATCGACACGGCGGCGAAGGCGAACAGCGTGCCCGAGTTCGAGATGTCCGCCAGAATGCCGACCGGGAAGAAGGCGGCGAACAGCGCCACGAAGATGCCGGTCAGGATGGTGATGACGTGCGGCGTCTTGTAGGTCGGATGCACCTTCGAGAAGAGTTCCGGCAGCAGGCCGTCGCGGCTCATGACGAAGAAGATGCGGGTCTGGCCGAACATCATCATCAGGATGACCGAAGGCAGGGCCAGGCCGGCGGCGAGGCCGAGCAGGTTGCCGATCTGGGGCCAGCCGATTTCACGCAGGGTCCAGGCCAGCGCTTCCTTCGAGCAGGTGACGGCTTCGGTGCCGGCAGCGGCCAGGGCGGCGCACTGCTGCGACAGGGCAGTCGAACCGGGGGCGAGGACTTCGCCGGCCGGGCCATAGACCGGCTGTGCGCCGACGGTGCCGATCACGCCGGCGGCCACCAGCATGTAGAAGATGGTGCAGATGGCGAGCGAGCCAATCAGGCCGATCGGCATGTTGCGCTGCGGATTTTTGGTTTCCTCCGCTGCGGTCGAAACCGCGTCGAAGCCGACATAGGCGAAGAAGATCGAGGCGGCGGCGGCCGACACGCCCGAGAAGCCGAGCGGCATGAACGGGGTGAAGCCCTTCATGTTCATGACCGGCACCGACAGGACGATGAACAGGGTCAGCGCCGACACCTTGATCGCAACCAGCACCGCGTTGACGGTGGCGCTTTCCTTGGTGCCGATGACCAGCAGCCAGGTGACGAGCGACGCGATCAGCATCGCCGGCAGGTTGACCATGCCGCCATCGAACGGCCCGCGCGTCAGCAGGTCGGGTATGTCGAGGTGGAATGTATGTTCGATCAGGCCAACGACGTAGCCGGACCAGCCCACCGACACGGCGCCGGCGGCGACCGCATATTCGAGGATCAGCGCCCAGCCGACCATCCAGGCGATGAGTTCGCCCATCACCGCATAGCTGTAGGTATAGGCCGAACCCGAGACCGGGACCATGGCGGCCATTTCGGCATAGCAGAGCGCGGCGACCGCGCAGACGAAGCCGGCAATGACGAAGGAGAGCATCATGCCCGGCCCCGCCTTTTGCGCGGCTTCGGCCGTCAGCACGAAAATGCCGGTGCCGATGACGGCGCCGATGCCCAGCATGGTAAGTTGGAATGCGCCCAGTGAGCGATGCAGTGATTTTTTCTCTGCCGTCGCCAATATGGCGTCGAGAGGCTTAACGCGCCCGAAAATCATCAATGAAACCCTTTATTGGAGTCTTCTGCCCGGGCGACGCGTTAGCCGCCCCCCCTTTTCTGTGGGACGGGAGACTATCGCCTAATCCGCCATGCGCAAGTATGTTGCGCTTCTGAGACATGCTTCTTCACTGAACGCGCGAAGGAAATTTTATGATCGAGTTGCTGCGGGCGCCTGCGCTGGGCGATGTCCCGCATGGCTTTGCCGGACGACAGGGGGGCGTATCGACCGGGGTGTGCGCCGGTTTGAATGTCGGGCTGGGGTCGGAGGACGACCGGCTGGCGATCCTGCGCAACCGCGATCTGGCGCGTGACGCGCTGCTGCCCGGCGCCACGCTGGTGACGGTGCGGCAGGTCCATTCGCCCGATGTCGTGACCGTGACCGCGCCGATCGCCGAGGATGAACGGCCCGAGGCGGATGCGATGGTGACCCGCACGCCGGAGCTGATCCTGGGCATATTGACCGCCGACTGCGTGCCGGTGCTGTTCGCCGACCGGGAAGCCGGCGTGATCGGCGCGGCCCATGCCGGCTGGAAGGGCGCGATCAGCGGCGTCACCGACCGGACGATCGCGGCGATGGAGATGCTGGGCGCGACGCGCGGGGGCATTGCCTGCGCCATCGGCCCGTGCATCGGGCGTGCTTCCTACGAGGTGACGCTGGACTTTGCCGAGCGGTTCGAGCGGGACGACGCGGACAATGCGCGATTCTTCAGCGCCGGGCGGGCGGGCCACTGCCAGTTCGACATTGCCGCCTATGTCGCGTCGCGGCTGCAGGCGGCGGGGATCGGGCGGATCAGCCTGCTGGACGAGGACACCTATAGCCAGGCGGATCGCTTCTTCAGCTATCGCCGGTCCTGCCATGCGCAGGAAGGTGATTATGGCCGGCAGATATCGATGATCGCCTTACCCAGCTGAACCCGGCTGAGGGGCTTCAAAAGCGGGACGGAGTAGCGCATGAGAGGGGCTGACATGACCAGTTCTTCCCAGACCCTGCCGGACGTCGGCGATGGCAGCCGCCTTTATCAGCAACTGGCCCGGCGGTTGCTCGCGGACCTGGCGGGTGGCCGCTATGCCGTGGGCGACCGGCTGCCGCCCGAGCGCGAGCTGGCGATCGAGCATGATGTCAGCCGGCCGACCGTGCGCGAGGCGATCATCGCGCTGGAGGTGCAGGGACTGGTCGAGGTGCGGGTCGGATCGGGCGCCTATGTGGTGCGGATACCCGGCGCCGATCGCCAGGCGGCCGAGGCGCCCCGGTTCAGCATCACCGCCTTCGAACTGATGGAGGCGCGACTGGCGATCGAGGGCGAGGCGGCGGCGCTTGCGGCGCTGCATGCCCGGCCGGACGAGCTGGACGAACTGGACCGGCTGGTCGAACAAATCGCCAGCGAGAATCTGCGCGATGGCGATGCCTATGCCGTCGACCAGCAGTTTCACATGCTGATCGCGCAGGCGACGCGCAACGCGGCGCTGGTCGACAGTGTCGCGCGGCTGTGGGAAATGCGGGCGAGCGCGCCGGAATCGCGGCTGCTGCTCGCCAAGGCCCGTGCCGCCAAGGTGACGCCGGTGGTCGAGGAACATCGCGTCATCGCCCAGGCGATCCGGGCGCGCGATCCGGCGGCGGCGCGGGCAGCGATGCGCGGCCATCTGGCGGCGGTGATCGACCATCTGCTGTTCGCGACCGAGGAGGCAGCGGTCGAGGAAGCGCGCAAGGCCGCGCAATCGACCCGCGCCCGCTTTGCCCCCGGCGCGGACTGATCCCGACAGGGCAAAATTGACAGCGATGATGACAGCACCGGGGCGATGCCCGCGGGCGATGGCCTGCGCCTGCTTGACCGGCTGATCGACAAAAACTAAACACCTGTTCAGTCAAACAGGCATCGCGGCAAGCGGGCAGGACGGGAGAGAGCGGATGCGGGGGACGCGCGGGCTGTTTCTGGTGCGGACGGTGGCGGGACTGGCGCTGGCGGCGTCGGCCGCCGGGCTGGTGGCGCAGCAGGCGGTGCAGACCGGCACGGGGGCTGACTGGCCCGGTGTCGGCGGCAGCGCCGACGAGAGCGGCTATAGCCAGCTGAGCGCGATCAACACCGCCAATATCCGCAAGCTGGGCCTGGCCTGGTCGCTCGACCTGGAAGGCGAGGTATCGCTGGAGGCGACCCCTCTGGCGGTGAACGGCATCCTCTATTTCAGCGGCAGCTATGGCGCGGTCTATGCCGTCGACGGGGCGAGCGGCAGGCTGATCTGGAAATATGATCCGGAAATCTGGAAGGTCAATCCGACCCGGCAGGCGATGGGCATGGGCGTCAATCGCGGTGTCGCTTACGACAATGGCCGCATCTTCATCGGCGTGCTGGACGGCCGGCTGATCGCGCTGGATGCCAGGACCGGCGCGGTCGCCTGGAGCGTCAACACCCTGCCGCCCGGCACGATGCACAGCCTGACCGGCGCGCCGCGCACCTTCAACGGCAAGGTCATCATCGGCAATGGCGGCGCCGACATCGGCCAGCGTGGCTTCGTCACCGCCTATGACCAGAAGACGGGGGCGCAGGTCTGGCGTTTCTGGACGGTGCCGGGCAGCCCGGAGCAGAATGCCGGCGACCCGGTGATGGAAATGGCGGCCAGGAGCTGGAACGGTTCCTATTGGAAGACCGGCACCGGCGGCACGGTGTGGAACGGCATGACCTTCGACCCGGAGCTCAATCGCATCTATCTGGGCGTCGGCAATGCCGGCCCCTATGACCCGGAAAAGCGCAGCCCAGGTGGCGGCGACAATCTGTTCGTCGCCTCGATCGTCGCGCTGGATGCCGATAGCGGCCAATATATCTGGCATTATCAGCAGAACCCCAGCGAAAGCTGGGATTATAAGGCGACCGCCAACATGATCGCCGCGACCGTGATGATCGACGGGAAGCCCCGACGGGTGCTGATGCAGCAGCCAACCAACGGCTTCTTCTATGTGCTGGACCGCGAGACCGGAAAACTCATCTCCGCCGAGAAGGTCGGCAAGGTGAGCTGGGCCAGCCATATCGACATGACCACGGGACGCCCGGTGGAAACCGCAAACGCCCATTATCAGGAGGGGCCGGTCGACATCTATCCCAGCACATTGGGCAGCCATAACTGGCAGGCGATGAGCTACAGCCCGCAGACGGGTCTGGCCTATATCCCCTATATGCAGGCCGGCGCCCGCTACGAGAAGGCGGACAAGGGGTTCCTGGCCAGCATCACCGGGGCCAGCGCCAGCTTCATCACGGAAAAGCGCGACAAGGATGACCTGACCGGCGCGCTGCTGGCGTGGGATCCGGTGGCGCAGAAGGCACGCTGGCGCATGGCGCGGCCCCATCTGTGGAATGGCGGCACGCTGGCGACGGCGGGCGGGCTGGTGTTCCAAGGGACGGCCGACGGTTACGTCCGCGCCCATGACGCGGCGAGCGGCAAGGAAATATGGCGCTTCAATGCGGGGCTGGGAATCATCGGCGCACCGATGAGCTATGCCATCGGCGATACTCAATATGTGTCGCTGCTGGTCGGCTGGGGGGGGACCACGGCGGCGGCCAGCGAGATATTGAATGTCGGCTGGAAATATGGCGCCCAGCCCCGCCGGCTGCTGAGCTTCGCGATCGGCGGCAAGGCGCGGCTGGCGCCATCGCCCCCGCGCGACATGGCGGTCCATGCGCTCGACGATCCCGGCATCGTGCTGGACGAAAAGGCAGTGGCGGCCGGCAAGGAGATGGGCTTCATCTGCGGCGCCTGCCACGGCATGGCGTTCAAGGGGGCCGGCGCGCCGGGACCGGACCTGCGCGAATCCGCCCTGTCGCTGTCGGAGGAGAATTTCTACCAGGTGGTGCAGGAAGGCGCGCTGGCCGAACGGGGCATGCCGCGCTTCCCGCTGGGCAAGGCGCAAATCCACAATATCTGGTCCTATCTGCGCGCCACCGCGCGCGAGGCGCTGGGCACGCGCAAGCCCGACACCGACATACCGACGGCGGCCCGCTTCTGATGCGGATGACCGGCGAGGAGCGGATCGCCGCGCCGCGCGACGCGGTATGGCAGGCGCTCAATGATCCGGCGGTGCTGCGCCAGTGCATTCCCGGCTGCCAGTCGCTGGAACGCGACGGCGAAGACCGGCTGCGGGCCGAAATCGCGGTGAAGATCGGGCCGATCGGCGCGCGCTTTGCGGGCACCGTCACCCTGTCGGAGATCGACGCCCCCAATGGCTATCGCATCAGCGGTGAGGGCCAGGGCGGCACGGTGGGCCATGCCAGGGGCGGCGCGAAGGTGACACTGGCCGCCGATGGCCGGGCGACGCGCCTGTCCTATGCGGTCGAGGCCGAGGTCGGCGGCCGGCTGGCGCAACTGGGTGGGCCGATCATCGATGCGACGGCGAAGCAGCTTGCGGTGCAATTCTTCCGCAACTTCAACACGGTGGTTAGCGGTGGTGGCGTGCCGACGGAGGGTGATCCGGTCGCTGCTGCGCCGCCGCCGGTGCGGGCTCCATCATCGGCAGCCGGCCAGCCCTGGGGCTGGACCATCGCGCTATTGCTGGCGCTGGCGACCGGGGTGCTGCTGGAGCGCAGCGGCGTGGCGGGCACCGGCATGGTAGCGATCGGCCTGTTGCTGGCGGTGACGGCGCTGGCCGGGTTCGAGGCCGGGCGCAGGGGGCGGCGATGAAGCCCGCACCGTTCGACTATGTCCGCGCCACCAGCATCGACCATGCCTGCGCGCTGCTCGCCGAGGCCGGCGGCGGCGCACAATTGCTGGCGGGCGGCCAGACGCTGATGCCGTTGCTGGCGCTGCGCATGAGCCAGCCCTTCATCCTGATCGACATCGGCCATCTGCCCGAATTGCAGGGCATCGCCCCTCATGCCGGCGGCCTGCGGATCGGCGCGGCGACGCGGCAGGCCGATGCGCTGGTCCATCCCCTGCTGGCACAGGCCTTGCCAGTCTTCGTCACGGCGCTGGCCCATGTCGGCCATCACCAGACCCGCAATCGCGGGACGATCGGCGGGTCGATCGCGCTGGGTGAGCCGGCAGCGGAAATACCGGCGACGGCGGTGGCGCTGGGGGCGTCCATGACCCTGCGATCGGTGCGCGGCGCGCGGACCATGGCCGCCGACGCCCTCTATCTTGGCCCCTATGCAACCGCGATCGCGCCGGACGAACTGCTGGTGGCGATCGATTATCCCGCCTGGCCGGCGGATGCGGTGCCGCTGTTCCGTGAAGTGGCGCGGCGGCCCGGCGATTTCGCGCTGGTCGGGCTGGTCGGCGCGCTGGCGATCGTGGAGGGACGGATTGAGCGGGCGGGCATCGCCTGGTTCGGCATGGGACCGACACCGATGCGCGCGCGCCAGGCGGAGCAGGCGCTGGTCGGCCAGGCGATCGACCGGATCGATGTGCAGGCCATTGCCGATCTGGCGATCGCCGACAGCGCGCCGTTTGATGACGGCCATGCCAGCGCCGCCTATCGACGCAGCGTCGGCCGACGCATCTTCGCCAGCAGCCTGGCGCAGGCGCTCGACCGGAGGCTGGCGGCATGAGCGAGCATCGCATTTCGATGATGGTAAACGGCCAGCAGCATCGTGGGCTGGTGGACGGGCGGCTGATGCTGAGCGACTGGCTGCGCGAGGCAGCGGGCTATACCGGCGTGCATGTCGGTTGCGAGCAGGGGGTGTGCGGCGCCTGCACCATCATCGTCGACGGGCGCGCGGTGCGATCCTGCCTGATGCTGGCGGTGCAGGCCGATGGATGCAGCCTGACCACGGTCGAGGGGCTGGCCGCGGCCGACGGCACGCTCCACCCGGTGCAGCAGGCGCTCAAGGACTGCCACGGCCTGCAGTGCGGTTTCTGCACGCCCGGCATCGTCATGACCCTGGCCGCGCTGCACGCCGACGGCGCCCGCCCCGATGAAGCGGCCATGACCCAAGCCATGTCCGGTCATCTGTGCCGCTGCACCGGCTATCAGGGGATACGCCGCGCGATCCGGCAACTGGCGGCGGAGGATGGCACGCCATGAACGCGCCGCCGATTTCCGCCCAGCGCTTCATCGGCCAGCGCGTGCCGCGCAAGGAGGATGGCCGGCTGCTGACCGGGCGCGGCAGCTTCGTCGATGATATCATCCTGCCCGGCATGCTGCACGCCGCCTTCGTCCGCAGCCCGATCGCGCGCGGCACGATCCGGTCGATCGACACCGATGTCGCGCGTGCCCAGCCCGGCGTCCATGCGGTGCTGACCCAGGCGGATCTGGCGCCGTTCGGCGTCACCATGCTGAGCTTCTTCCTCGGCCCGGTGGAGGTGGCGATGACGCCGCTGGCGGACGGACGGGTCGCCTATGTCGGCCATCCGGTCGCGCTGGTGATCGCCGACGACCGCTACCTGGCCGAGGATGCCGCCAGCTTGGTGGTGGTCGATTATGCCGAGGAAGCGGCCGTCGTCACGCTGGACGATGCGCGCCTTGGCCCACGGGTCCATCCCGACACCGACGACAATGTCGCCGCGCTGATGGGCGAGGAGGAAGCCGATGCCGCGCTGGAGGCGCTGCTGGCGGGCGCGCCGCATCTGGTCAGCCAGTCGATCCGCCATCAGCGCATTGCCCAGTCGCCGATGGAGACGCGCGGCGTGGTGGCGAGCCTGCAGGGCGAGAGCGAATTGCTGGTCCATATCACCTGTGCCGGGCCGCAACTGGTGGCGCGCTGGCTGACGCTGGCGCTCGACCGGCCGGGGCTGAGCGTGCGGGTGATTGCCAAGGATGTCGGCGGCTCCTTCGGCCTCAAGAACCATCCCTGGATGGAGGAGGTGTCCGCCATCCTTGCCGCCATGCTGCTGCGCCGGCCAGTCAAGTGGATCGAGGACCGGATCGAGAATCTGACCGCCGCCAACCAGGCGCGCGAGCAGGAAATGACATTGCGCGCCGCCTTTGACACGGACGGGCGGCTGATCGCCAGCCATGCCGATTATGCGCTCAACAATGGCGCCTATCCGATGGGGGCGGACGCCAATATTGCCGTCCATATGTTCCTGTGGGCGGCCTATAATATGCCCGCCTACAGCTTCGTATCGCGCGGCTGGTACAGCAACACGCCGGGGCTGGCCGCCTATCGTGGCCCCTGGGCGATCGAGACGCTGGCGCGCGAAACCTTGCTCGACCGGGCGGCGCGCCAGATCGGCATCGATCCGGTGGAGCTACGCCGGCGCAACCTGTGCACCGCCGCCGACCAGCCGTCGGTCACGCCGCTCGGCATCCCGCGCGAGGATATCACGCCGGCGCAATGTCTGGAAAAGCTGCTGGCGGTGGTGGACGTGCCCGCCTTCCGCGCGGAGCAGGCGGCGGCGCGGGCACAGGGGCGCTATCTGGGCCTGGGCCTCGCCGCCTATATCGAACCGACCGGCGCGGCCGGCAGCATCGCGGTGATGACCGGCGAACTGGCGCAGCTGCGGATCGAGCCGACCGGACGGGTGGTCGCGGTGATGAGCGTCCATTCGCAGGGGCATGGCACCCAGACGACGATGGCACAGTGCATCGCCGAGCAGTTGGGCGTGCCAATCGAGGACGTCACCATCTTTGACGGCGACAGTTCGCGCGGCGGCTTCGGCCCCGGCGCGGGCGGCAGTCGTCAGGGGGTGATCGGCGGCGGTGCGGCGATCCGGGCCGGGCGGCTGCTGGCAGACAAGGTGAAGGTGGTGGCCGCCCATCTGCTCAACGCCAGTCCGGAGGCGATCAGCCTGGCGGACGGGATGGTCCATGTCGCCGGCGCGCCGGAGATGCGGCGAACGCTGCGCGAGATTGCCGAGATCGCCTATGGCGAGCCGGGGCGATTGCCGCCGGGCATGGAGACGGGGCTGGAAGCGCAATATCGCTATGATCCGCCGCCCATGACCTTCACCAGCGCAGCCCATGCCTGCATCGTCGAGGTCGACGCCGATACCGGTTTCGTGACGATCCAGCGCTGGGTCAGCAGCGAGGATTGCGGGGTGATGATAAACCCCGCCGTGGTCGAGGGGCAGATTGCCGGCGGCCTGGCCCAGGCGATCGGCAGCGTGCTGCTGGAGGAGGCCGCGCGCGATGCGCAGGGCAATCCGACGGCGGCGACCTTCAAGGATTATGCGCTGCCGACGATCTTCGACGTGCCCGATTTCGAATATGTCCATGCCGATACGCCGTCGCAGGCCGAAGGCGGCTTCCGCGGCGTTGGCGAGGGCGGCTGCATCATCGGCCCGCCGACCCTGGTCAATGCGATTGCGGATGCGCTGGCGCCGTTTGGCGAGGTGCCGGTGGACCTGCCGCTGACGCCGGACAAGCTGATGACCGTGATCGAAGGGCAGCCCTGGCCCGAACGTCCGGTCAGCCGCTTCCATCCCGACCATCGGGCACCGGAGGTCGATGCCCCTGCCCCGGTAGCGCCCACCGCCCCGCCGGTCGCGCCCACCGCCCCGGTGGGCATTGACGGCGCGTGGAAGCTGGTGCTGGCGACGCCGATGGGGCCGCAGCCGATGGTCGCGCATTTCCAGGTCGCGGGCGATCGGGTCACGGGGCGGCTGGAGGCGGATCAGGGCTCGCAGGATTTTGCCGGGACGGTGAGCGGCGATCAGGTGTTCTGGGAAATGAAGGTGATCAGGCGTAAGCGCTAAAACACCCCCACGGGGGAGCGCTCAGGCGGCCTGATCGATGACGGGGCTGGTGGCAGCG
>NZ_JBVVOJ010000013.1:0-126041 GCF_057063145.1 Sphingobium sp. SG1
TCGACCGTCGTGCCATCCTTGAAAGGGGGTCCCTTTTGCGCGCCGATCGGGGGTCCCGTTTCGACGCCGATTGACAGATCGCGGATCGGCATGGCGGCCAACTGGACGCTGCCAATCACCGCATGAGGGAGGGCCTGTGCGTGTCGCTGACCTTGCCGGTGGTGCCATGAACATCCTGCTGGTGGAAGATGATCCGGGCATCGGCCGTTTCGTCCATCGCGGATTGATGGCCGAAGGCTATATGGTGGAATGGCAGACATCGGGACGGCGGGCCCGTCCAAGACTGGCATCCGGCCTGTTCCATGCTGCGATCCTGGACCTTGGCCTGCCCGACATGGATGGCGCCGACCTGTGCCGCGAAGCGCGGCAGGACGGGGTCGATCTGCCGATCTGCATGCTGACCGCGCGTGCCAGCCTGGACGAGAAGCTGGAGGGGTTTCGCTGCGGCGCCGATGATTATCTGACCAAGCCTTTCTCCTTCGAGGAATTGCTGGCGCGGCTGGCGGTCATGGTTCGACGTCGCGAAGGCCGCGATGTCGAGCGCCTGTCGCTGGGATCGCTGGCGATCGACATTCGTGCTCGGACGGCACAGATCGAGGGGAAGCCGCTCGATTGCAGCCGGCGCGAGTTCGACCTGCTGCTGTGCCTGGCCCGTCAGGCGGGGCAGGTGGTATCGCGCAGCCAGATATTGGACATGGCGTGGGGCACCGACGCCGATGTCACGGAAAACAGCGTCGATGTCTATGTCGGCTATTTGCGCAAGCGCCTGACCGCGCACGCCTGCGCGCCCGACCTGCTGACGGTGCGTGGGGTCGGTTTCATGCTGCGGCATGGGACCAAAGCATGAGCGATATTGAGAGGGATCTCATGAAGCGCTCAGGACGCTCTCAGAAAGCCTTCCTACACTTCTCCGGGTAAGCGGCGATCAAGCCGCACTGCCAAGGAGGATGCGATGCGAGGAGCAAGGGGGCGGCTGGTGGCGATGATGGCGCTGGCAACGATGCTGACGGGGCCGGCGCTGGGTCAGAATGGGGCTGCGGCCAAGCATGATTTCAAGCTGCCAGGCGTCAGCTGGGACGACATCCTGAATGACGAGCAGAGCAACGACAATGTACTGATGTACGGCCTGGGCGTGCGGGCCCAGCGGTTCAGCACGCTCGACCAGATCAACAGCGACACCGCGAAGAAACTGGTGCCGAAATGGGTTTTCTCATTCGGCGACGAGCGGCAGCGCGGGCAGGAAAGCCAGGCCCTCTTCTATGACGGTGTCATCTATGTGACCGCATCCTACAGCCGGATATTCGCGCTGGACGCGGCGACGGGCAAGAAGATCTGGTCCTACACCGCGCGCCTGCCCGATGACATCCGTCCCTGCTGCGACGTCATCAATCGCGGCGCGGCCATCTATGGCGACAAGATCTTCCTCGGCACGCTCGACGCCTCCATGATCGCGCTCGACCGCAAGACCGGCAAGGTGGTGTGGAACAAGAAGTTCCAGGATCACAAGGCCGGCTACACCATGACCGGCGCGCCGACGATCGTGAAGGACCGGAAGACCGGCCGGGTCATGCTGATCCACGGATCGTCCGGTGATGAATTCGGCGTGGTGGGCGAACTTTATGCCCGCGATCCCGACACCGGCGAGGAAATCTGGATGCGGCCAATGGTCGAGGGGCATCAGGGACGCCTCAACGGCAAGCCGTCGAGCTTCACCGGCGATCCCAAGGCGCCGAGCTGGCCCAATGACAAGGATGGCAAGAAGGTCGAGGCGTGGAACCATGGCGGCGGCGCGCCCTGGCAGTCGGCGACCTTTGACGTGAAGACCAACACGATCGTCATCGGCACCGGCAATCCCGCGCCGTGGAATACCTGGAAGCGTTCGCCGGGCGACAGTCTCTATACATCGGGCCAGGTCTATATCGAACCCTCGACCGGCGAGCCGGTGGGCTTCTTCCAGCATACGCCCAACGACGCCTGGGACTTTTCGGGCAATAATCCGATCGTGCTGTTCGATCTGGAAAAGGACGGCAAGACGATCCGCGCCGGCGCCCATGCCGATCGCAACGGCTATTTCTTCCTGACCGATCTCGACAAGCTGACCAAACGCGACGGCAAAATCAGCAAGCAGAAGGGATCGGCGCTGGGCATCTATCCCTTCGTCCCGAACATCAGCTGGGCCAGCAAATGGGATGTAGCCAATGGCCGGCCGATCGAAAATCCGGGGCAACGCCCGCCGCCGCCTGCACCAGGCCAGGACAAGGGGGACGTGATCAAGGTCACCCCCAATTTCCTGGGCGGCACCAACTGGATGCCCATGTCCTACAATCCGGGAACCGGACTGTTCTACATCCCGTCCAACGACTGGTCGGAGGATTACTGGACCGAGAATGTCACCTATAACAAGGGTGCAGCCTATCTTGGCCAGGGCTTCCGCATCCGCAAGCAGTTCGACGATCATGTCGGCGTGCTGCGGGCGCTGGACCCCAAGACCGGCAAGATCGCCTGGGAGGTAAAGGAACATCTGCCGCTATGGGGCGGCAACCTGACCACCAAGGGCAATATAGTCGTCCAGGGCACCAGCGCCGGCTATGTGAAGCTGTTCAACGCCAAGACTGGCGAGGAGCTGTGGAAATTCCAGACCGGGTCGGGCGTGGTGTCCGTGCCTATCACCTGGGAGATGGATGGCAAGCAATATATCGGCCTCGCCTCGGGCTATGGCGGCGCGGTGCCGCTATGGGGTGGCGACATGGCCGACCTCACGCGCTCGGTCAGCCAGGGTGGCTCATTCTGGGTGTTCGAACTGCCCGAAGGCTGATCCCCTTCCGGCATCACCGGGGCCTCATCACCCCCGGTGCCGATCCGCCCGGTCGGCCGGCGCCTCCCTTGCCGACCGACCGGGCGGACTCCGTTTTCATGGGGAACCTGCCATGCGCATCATCCTGTCCCTGCTGGCCGCATCGCTGGCTGTCCCGCCAGCCACTGCCCAGATGCTCACCACCAATGTCGAGGAGCGCCCCGATCCCTGGATCGTCAATGGCTGCCGGATCGGACCGAAGGCGAGTTGCCCCGGCGCCGACCTGCGCTTTACCGATCTCGCCAATGCCGATCTCAGCGGCGCCGACCTGACCGGAGCAAAGCTCGCACGCGCCGATCTGCGTCATGCGAATCTGACTGGGGCCAAATTGACCAGCGCCGACCTCGACGGCGCGCGGATGAGCACGGCCTTCATGGGCGGCACCCGGCTGGAGGGGGCATCACTGCGCGGCACCGATCTCTCCTTCGTCCGCGCAGCCAGGGCGCGGTTCGACCGCAGTGACATGACCGCCGCCACGCTGGAAAAGGCGCTGCTCAAGGGAGCAAGCTTCCAGGATGCGCGCTTCATCAACACCGATCTTATGGAGGCCAAATTCTACGAAGCCGACCTGGAACGCGCCGTCATGGATGGCGTGCAATTGCGCTTTGCCGTGTTCCAGGATGCATGGATGAAGGATTGCAGGGGCTGCCCGACCCATTGGCAAAGCGGCGATACCGTCTGGCAGACGGAGGAACGGGAGCGCCAACGCAATCAGTAGGCCTATCGCGCGTTTCTCCTGCGGCCATTGGTTGATAAATGGGGCACTGGAAGTTGACGTGGAGGATGCTTCAGCTCTTGCAGAGGACATAGAAATCTAAGCTCACTCGTCTCCTTGTCTCTACGAGGGGCCAGGACCTGTACTGCGGCGATCATGCACCTGGGTAGCCGAACTCCGGCTCTGAATGTCTTGGAAGGGGCGCGCCCGACTCTCCTACGCCCAGAACCTATCCGCCAACAGCCGTTACAAAGAAGCCAGATCCGCGGCGGATCGCCGTTCCCATGCGTCAGCCCCTTGCCGGCGCGCGAGCGTGATGGCGTTATTCAGGGATGATTTCGCGGTTGCGCTGTCGAGGAGTCCGATTGCGATTCTGGCCTTGATCCGCAACAATTCTGGCATTAGGCATTGTTCGCCATTTGCCTCGCATCGCTGGATGGTGGCGTCGATCACCGTGCCAGCCTCCGTGAAACGGGTGTCGAGCATCAGGCCCTGGGCCAGTGCGATGGAAAAAGGCGTCGTCAGCAGGTCATAACGGGCAGCGCGCAGCCTGACGAGGCATTGCTCGATGGCGCCCAGCGCGTCGCCGCCTGCTTTCCCGCGCAGGATCGCGAACTCGCCGGCAAAGCCGCTGGCGGCGGCGATATAGGGACCGAGCGCATTGGCCTCGGCGCAGTCGGCAAAGGTGGCGAGCGTTTCTTCCGCGGCCGCAAAGTCCATCATCCAGCTGTGGATCGATAGCGACCAGATGAGCGCGATGCAGAGCGTCACGGGATGATTGAGCGTCGCCGCTTCCTCGACGGCCTGGCGCGCCAGGGCCTTGGCCCGCTGTTCATCACCGGTCAGCCAGAGCGTGCGGGCCAGCGCGATGATGGAGCGATTGCGATGGTCGAAGCCGTAGCGCACCGTCTGGCTGCGCAGCGATTGAGGAGCATGCGCCAGGGACATTTCCAGATCGGTGCGCGCCTGTATCTGGTTGCCGGCCAGATGGTGCGAAATGCCTGACAGCGAATAGGCGACGCCGATGGCTTCATCCTCGCCGACCGCCTCGGCCACCTGGATTGCCCGCGCGGCGTGATCCATCGCGACCTGATATTCGCCGATCCGCTCATGAAAAATGTGTAGTCGGCCGAGAATGCGCAACTCGCTCCAGCGATCCTCCAGCAGCCGGGCGATTTCCAGCGCGCGGTCGAGCGCCCTGCCGGCTTCCGGCCGATTGCCACGGGTGAACATCAGCGCGATGGCGAGCGCGCCCTGCAGTTCCAGCTCGATCGCGGTGCCGCGTTCGCTGTCCACTATTTCGCCCAGCGCCCGGCTGCACCAGTTGCGGCATTCGATCAGGTGCGAGAGATTGAGGAAGACCGGCGCACTGGCAGCGGCAAGGCGCACGGCGATGCGCCGATCCCCGTCTTCGCCAAAGGCCCAGTCGAGCGCGCTGCGGATATTGCCCAGTTGCTGCCGCAAGGGGCGCTGATCCTGAAGGACGTCATCTTCCTGCGCCAGCAGGGCTTCCAGTTCCGCCAGATAATAGGCGGCATGGCGCCGGGCATTGGCGTGGAAATCCGACTGCCCACGGGCAAGCAGATGCTGGCGACCATGGGCGCGGGTCATCTCCAGGAGGCGATAGGTGCCTGTGCCACGCATCCGGTTGGGCGCGATCAGCGACTTGGCAACCAGTTGATCGACGGCGGCGGCGATATCGTCCGCGCCCACCAGCGCGTCGGCAACCACCGCCAGCGCGGCGTCGATCGAGAAGGGGCCGACGAAGATGGCCAGCCGCTCCAGCACGATCCGCTCGACATCGGACAGAAGATCATAGCTCCAGTCGAGCGTCGCCTGCAATGTTTGCTGACGCGGCAGGGCGGTGCGTCGCCCCGGCCACATCAGGCTGAAGCGTTCCCCCAGTTGGCGGGCCGTCGCCTCCAGCCCATGGGTCGCGGCGCGCACGGCCGCCAGTTCGATCGGCAAGGCCATGCCGCCCAGCCGCGCGCAGAGATCCCCGATCAGGCGCGCGTCACCCTCATCGACCCGAAACTGGCTGTCGGCCGCGCGCGCCCGTTCCAGGAATAGCTCGATCGCGGGATAGGCGCGCAACTGTGCCAACGTCAGAGCTTCTCTATCGTCGGGATAGCCGAGCGCGTCGAGACGATGGACATGTTCGCCGCGCACGCGCAGCGGCTCACGCGAGGTGGCGAGGATGCGCACTTGCGGCGCAGCGTCGATGATATGTTCGACCAGTTCAGCTGTGGGGGCGATCAGATGCTCGCAATTGTCGAGCAGCAGCAGAAAGGATTGATCGCGCAGATGGCCCAGGATCACCGCCAGCGGATCGTCGCTCTGCACGGTCAGGCCCATGGCGCCGGCGATCATCGGCCGCACCAGGCCAGGATTTTCCAACATGCTGAAATCGACAAAGGCGACGCGATTGGCGAATTGCGGGGCGAGGGCGTGGCCGATCTCGATCGCCAGCGACGTCTTGCCGACCCCGCCAGCGCCGACGATGGTGAAGAGCGGCGTATCCATGACCCGGTCCTGCAACAGCGCCAGATCTTCCGTCCGGCCGATAAGGTGCGGCAGGCGCGGCGGGATATTATGCGTCGGTGCGAGCGGGGCAGGGGCTGGCGTCACGGTCCGACCCGTCTCCGGCCCCTGCACCGCGACCGGCGCGACGAAAGCATAGCCTACCCCAACCTGGGTCGCGATATAGCGTGCGCCGTCGATGCCTTCGCCCAGCAGCTTGCGCAGGCCCGCCATGTGGAAGCGCAGGCTGCCATCCTCGACCACGACATCGGGCCAGACCCGCTTCAACAGGTCGCGCTTGGAAAGAATCTGCCCCGGCTGTTCGGTCAGGACGACGAGCAGGTCGAAGGAGCGACCGCCAATCTCCACGGGCACGCCGTCGCGAGTGAGCAGTCGTTCAGCCGGCAGCAGCGCGAAGGGGCCGAAGCTGCGCCGTTCCCCCAGAAGCTGCTTGTCCCCGTCCGCCACGCCTGCACCGTCCCATTTCCGGCGGCACCCACGCCGCTGTCTGGCTTGCTGCCATATCGTTAGCGAAAGGCAACGACCAGTGGGGCAGCGAGAGGCAGAGCGGGAAATCAGCCGAAGGTGAAGGAATAGGCTTTGGCCCCCGGCCGGGCAAACTGGATGGCGATGGTGCGATCACGAATGGGGCCGTTCTGGCGGACAAGCTGGTAAAGCCGGTCTTCGCGCACTTCGCCCCAGCCCTGCGCATCGGTATCGGCGCCATGGCTGGCACCGGGCGCCGCGCCGTCGATCGTCACGCGGAAACGGATCGGGTGACCATCAGGTGCGCCGCCCAGGACCAGATGCGCGTCACGCGCATGGAAGCGATAGCGCAGCGTGCCATTGGGGGCATCCAGGCGGGAAAATTCCGATCCGACGGTCCAGTCGCCCGACAGATCCCACCCGCCCAGCGGCAGATCGGTTGCCGCCCTGTAGCTTGCGGTCGCATCCCGGCGCAGGCCGCCGGGCGACCGGAAGCCGGTTGCCTTGTCATGGCCCAGATAGGCTTCGCCCGATGCCAGATTGCGCCAGTCTGCCGGCGCCTCGATCCCGCTGCCCTGGATTGGCGTCACGGGAATGGCCGCAGGATCGTGACCGGCCTCGGCCAGCAGGCGGCGGATCAATTGTTCGGACTCGGCATAATCGCCCTCGCCGACGCGATAGCCGCGCACCTGTCCCTTGGCGTCGATGAAATAGAAGCCGGGCCAGCCCTGATTGCCGAACGCCTGCCAGACGGCATAGTCATTGTCCTGAAGATTGGGATAGCCCACGTCCAACCGGGCTGTGGCCTGACGGACCTTGGCGGGATCATGCTCGAACCGGAATTCGGGCGCATGGACGCCGACCACGACCAGCCCCTTGTCGCCATAGCGTTCCTGCCAGGCCCTTAGATAGGGCAGTGCGCGCAGCGAGTTGATGCAGGAATAGGTCCAGAAATTCACCAGCACCACCTTGCCGCGCAGGGAGGTCACGCCATCCGGCACGGGCGTCAGCCAGGGGCCTGCATGATCGAGCACGTCAATGGCCTTTCGCGGGGCGCCGAACGGCGCGGCAAGGGAAGGGGCTGCGCGGATCGCATCGGCGCAGCAGGCGATGGTGGTGGCACCGGCTGCCAGCAGGGCGGCGGCGATGAAGCGGATCGAACGGGTTCTGGTCATGGCGGGCGGCCTTGTGGTTGCTCTTTTGCCTGCAATGTAGCGGCCGGTCGCGCGGTTGCCTGTTAGGCCCTGTGCGGGCGCGTTAGTTGGCGGCAGCGGCGCGGGCGGCAGATCATCGCATTTGCAACGGCTAACGCCCCATCATCCCAACTAACGGGCGTTCCGCGCACGCTCCTCTATCTCCGGGACCATGACTTCCCGGATCGAGGAAATGAACATGACGGAACCCCATTCGACATCACGCCGCCGGTTCATGGCAGGTGCTGCATTGGCAGGCGCGGCCGGCGCCATCCCGTCCGCGCTGCGGGCCGCGATCGACGACACGGCTGTTCGGCCCTTTCGCGTCGCCATCCCGCAGGCGAACATTGTAACGATGAAGCGGCGCATCGCCGAAACCCGCTGGGCCGACACCCAGCCGGTCGCTGATGACAGCCAGGGCGTGCGTCGCCAGACGCTGGAACCGCTGATGCGTTACTGGGCGGGCGCCTATGACTGGCGCCGGGTCGAGGCGCAGCTCAATGCGCTGCCGATGTTCATGACCCGGATCGACGGGCTCGACATCCAGTTCATCCATGTTCGTTCGCGCCATGCCGGCGCCTTGCCGATGATCCTGACCCATGGCTGGCCGGGGTCGACCCTGGAATTTCTGAAGGTCATCGGCCCGCTGACCGATCCGACCGCGCATGGCGGCACGGCGGACGACGCCTTCCACCTCGTCATTCCCTCGATCCCTGGCTTCGGCTTTTCCGAAAAGCCCCGCGTGCAGGGCTGGGGATCCGACCATATCGGTCGGGCCTGGTCGGTGCTGATGCGGCGGCTGGGCTATGATCGCTATGTCAGCCAGGGCGGCGATTGCGGATCGGTGATCTCGCAGCGCATGGCTCTGCAGCATGTGCCGGGCTTGATCGGCATCCATCTCAACATGCCGGCCGTGGTGCCGGCCGAGATCGCCCATATCCTTGCCGCCGGCGATCCGCCACCCGCCACCTTGAGTGCGCCGGAACGCCGGGCCTTCGACCAGCTCGCCGCCTTCTATCGCGACAATGCCGCCTATGCCGCGATGATGAACACGCGGCCGCAGACGATCGGCTATGCGCTGGTGGACTCGCCGGTCGGCATGGCGGCGTGGATGTATGAGAAGATCGCGCAATGGACCTTTAGCGACGGCCAGCCCGAGAAGCTGCTGGGCCGCGATGTCATCCTCGACGATCTTTCGCTCTACTGGCTGACCGGCACCGGCGCCTCGGCCGCCCGGATCTATTGGGAAGACCATAGCAATAATTTCAACGCGCGCGGCGTCATCGACCTGCCGGTCGCGATCAGCGTCTTCCCCGGCGAGATTTTCCGCGCGCCCAGAAGCTGGGCCGAGCGCTGCTACAGCCGGCTCCATTATTTCAACGCGGTGGCCGATGGCGGCCATTTCGCCGCCTGGGAACAGCCGATGCTGTTCGCACAGGAACTGCGCACCGCCTTTCGTCCGCTGCGCTGAACCCCCTCAATAAAAGGAGACTTGCCATGTCCGACACCAAGACGCTCTACACCGCCCAGGTCCATGTGACCGGTGGACGCGAAGGCTACGCCCGCAGTTCCGATGGGCGCCTCGACCTTCCTCTTTCCACGCCCGGCGGACCGGGGCAGGGGACCAATCCCGAACAATTGTTCGCGGCCGGCTGGTCTGCCTGTTTCGAAGGCGCGATGGCGATCGCTGCGAAGGGGAAGGGCGTGACCCTGCCCGATGACCTGGCGATCGATGCGGAGGTGTCGCTGTGCCATGGCGACGAAGGCTATTCGCTTGCCGCCCGGCTCAATGTCTCGGTGCCCGGCCTCGCGCCCGACATGGCCCGGCAGATCATCGAGCAGGCGCACCGCACCTGCCCCTATTCCAAGGCGATCAAGGGCAATATCGATGCCCTGGTCACGCTTGTCTGAAACCCCGAACCTCAGGAGATTTGACATGCGGACTCTCATCATGGGCGCATTGCTGGCGGGGCTTGCCGCAGGCAATGCCCAGGCCCAGCCGGTCAAGCCAACCATCGTTCTGGTCCATGGCGCCTTTGCCGACGGTTCCAGCTGGAACGGGGTGATCCCCTTCCTTGAACAGGATGGCTATCGGGTGGTCGCCGCGCCCAATCCGCTGCGCGGCGTGCGCGCCGATGCCGATGTCGTGGCCGATCTGGTTCGCAGCATCGCCGGGCCGGTGATCCTGGTCGGTCATTCCTATGGAGGGTCGGTGATCAGCGAGGCGGCAACTGGCCACGCCAATGTAAAGGGGCTGGTCTATGTCGCCGCCTTTGCGCCGGACGTCGGCGAAACCGCCATCGGCCTGACCGGCAAATTCCCCGGCAGCACGCTTGGGCCGGCACTGGCGCCGCCGGTCTCGCTCGGTTCGGGAGGCAAGGATCTCTATATCCTGCAGGCCCGCTTCCATGACCAGTTCGCCGCCGACGTGCCGCCGGCCGAAGCGCGCCTGATGGCGGCGGGGCAGCGCCCGATTGCCGAGGCCGCCCTGTCGGAAGCCGCGACCCAGGCAGCGTGGAAGACCGTGCCGTCCTGGTTCATCTATGGCGACGCCGACCGCAACATCCCGCCCGCCGCCATGGCCTTCATGGCGCAGCGCGCAGCCGCGCGGCAGAGCGTGGTGATCCGCGGTGCATCGCATGTCGTGATGGTATCGCACGCACCCGAAGTCGCCCGGCTGATCGAGAAGGCGGCGGCGGCGGCGGACTGACAACGGGGATCATGCGCGCTCACAGCAGATCACAGCGATTAACAGGCGCATCGCCGGCGATGCGCCTATCAGGAAGCGGTCGCCGTGAGTGCCGGCCAGCTTGGACCCGGTTCAGCCCATGGATAGGAGAATGATGATGCGTCAGGATATTGCAGACCCGGCTCGCCGGGATTTCGTTCGTGTCGCCGCCGCCATGGCCGCGACGCTGGTGGCAGGCGGGTCGGCTGGTCGGGCGCTTGCCGCTCCGGTTGCCGGTGCGAACCCGCCTGCGCTGGGACCAATCCGCCAGATCGACGCCGGCGTGCTCAATATCGGCTATGTCGACATGGGGCCGCGCGATGGCGCGCCGATCCTGCTGTTCCATGGCTGGCCATACGACATCCATGCCTTTGCCGAGGTCGCGCCGCTGCTGGTGGCGCAGGGGCATCGGGTCATCATCCCGCATCTGCGCGGCCATGGCAGCACCGTCTTCCGCGACGCAGCCACCCCGCGCAATGCACAGCAGGCGGCGCTGGGCGCGGATGGCATCGCGCTGATGGATGCGCTGGGCATCCGCCACGCGGTGGTGGCCGGCTTCGACTGGGGCGCGCGCACGGCAGACATCATGGCGGCGCTGTGGCCCGAACGGTGCAAGGCGCTGGTGTCGGTCAGCGGCTATCTGATCGGCAGCCAGGCCGCCAATGCCAAGCCGCTGCCGCCCGCCGCCGAACTGCAATGGTGGTATCAATATTATTTCGCGACGGAGCGCGGCAAGGCCGGCTATGCCGCCAATACCAACGCCTTCAACAAGCAGATCTGGCAATTGGCGTCGCCGCGCTGGGCGTTCGACGATGCGACCTTTGCCCGGTCGGCGGCCTCCTTCGTCAATCCTGATCATGTCGCGATCGTCATCCACAATTATCGCTGGCGGCTGGGCCTGGCCGAAGGCGAGCCGCAATATGACGCGCTGGAGGCGAAACTGGCCGCCGGCCCGCCGGTGACGATCCCGGCGATTACGATGGAAGGCGATGCCAATGGCGCGCCGCACCCCGATCCGGCCACCTATCGCGCCAAGTTCACCGGCGCTTATGCGCATCGGCTGATCGAAGGCGGCATCGGCCATAATCTGCCGCAGGAGGCGCCGGCCGCCTTTGCGAACGCGGTGCTCGACGCCGCACGCATGGTCGGATGAAGGAGCCAAGCGATGAGACGGATCGGCACTTTGGCTCTGGGCATGGCAGCATTGCTGCTGGGCGGATCGGTGGTCTTCGCCGGCCCGGCCCGTGAGACGCAGGCTTCTCCCATTTATGGCGTAAAGCTGCCCAAGGGCTATCGTGATTGGAAACTGATCAGCGTGGCGCAGGAAAATGGCAAGAACAACGATATCCGCGCGATCCTGGGCAATGTCATTGCGGTGAAGGCTTTTCGCGATGGCAAACGGCCTTTTCCCGATGGCGCGGTGATCGTCCGGCTGGCCTGGCGCTATCAGGCCTCGCCGCGCAACGATGCGGTGTTTCCCGCCCCGCAATCCTTCGTCGCCGGAGCGCCGACCAATGTGCAGGTCAGCGTCAAGGATGCGAAGCGCTATGCCGCGACCGGCGGCTGGGGCTATGGCCAGTTCGAGGGCGGCCGCCCCGATCCCGACCCGGCCGTGGTGCAGAGCTGCTTTGCCTGTCACCAGAAGCTGGAGCGGCTGGAGAAGGGCAAGGATTTCGTCTTCACCGACTATGCCGAATGAAGGGCGACCTTGCCCTACCAGGGCAGGGGGCCATCCTCATTGAAGAAGCCGCCATTGGGGCCATCGTCCGGCAGCGTCGCAAAGGTCATGACCACCCGCGCGCCCTGTTCGACCGTGCGGGTGCCGGCATGGCCGTTGAGGTCGGTGGCGATATGGCCGGGCGTCACGCTGTTGATGCGGATGTGCCGGTGCGCCGCGCTGCGCTGGAAGGCGTGGGCATAATGTTGCGTCAGCATCAAGATCGCGGTCTTGGACGAGGCATAGGCCAGGATCGTGTCCGACTGGCCGAACAGGGTGGCGGGATCGCTGGTGAGCGCGAGCGAGGCGCTGGTGCTGGCGACGTTGACGATGCGCGGCGCGTCGGATCGGACCAGCAGCGGCAGCATCTGCCGCGTCACCCGCACCAGGCCGAAGACATTGGTGTCATAGGTTTCGCGCATGTTCGCCGCCGACGTCTCGATCGTCGGCACGCGCCGCAACATACCGGCATTATTGACCAATATGTCGATCCGGCCATGCTCGGCCTCGATCTGAGCGGCGGCCGTGATCACGCTGGCGTCGCTGGTCACGTCGATGAGGATCGACTGGACGTCGATCCCCGCGGCGCGCAGCTCTGCCGCCGCCTCTGCGCCGCGTCCGGCATCGCGGCTACCAAGCAGCATAGTCATGTCGGCCTGGCCGAGCTGGCGCACCACTTCCTTGCCAAGGCCCTTGTTGGCGCCAGTGACGAACGCGATCCGGCTCATGCCAGCACCGTGCGCGGTTCGAGGAAGGCGTCGAGGCCGAAGCTGCCAAATTCCCGGCCGATGCCCGACTGCTTGACCCCGCCAAAGGGGGCGAGCGGTTCATGCGCGGCGCCGTTGATGACGACCCGGCCGGAATCCAGCTGTCGTGCCACGCGCTTCAGCCGGTCGGGGTCTGTGCCCAGCAGATAATTTTGCAGGCCATAATCGCTATCGTTGGCGATCCGGATTGCATGCGCGTCATCCTGATAGGCGATGATCGACAGCACTGGGCCGAATATCTCCTCGCGCGCGATGCGCATATCATTGTCGACATCGGTGAACAGCGTGGGCCGGACGAACCAGCCGCGATCCAGCCCCATGGGCCGCCCTTCGCCACCCGCCAGCAGGGTTGCGCCTTCGGCCTGACCGAGCCGGATATAGGATTGCACCCGGTCCCATTGCCTTTGGCTGACCATCGGGCCGATACGCGATGCCGGGTCGCTGGCTGGACCGACCGGCCAATGTGCCAGCGCGGCAATCAGGCGATCCTGCAACGCGCCCTTCAGCCGCGCGGGAACCAGGATGCGGGTGCCGGCGATGCAGGCCTGACCGCTGTTGATGAAGCCGCTTGTCAGGGCCTGGATCGCCGCGGCATCGAGATCGGCATCGTCGAGGATGATCTGTGCGCCCTTGCCGCCCAGTTCGAGCGTGACGCGGGCCATGCGTTCCGCGGCAGCATGCAGGATCGCCCGACCAGTGCCAGTCGATCCGGTGAAGCTGATCTTGGCGATGTCGCGATGGGCCGTGAGCGCGGCCCCGGCGACTGCGCCTGATCCGTTGACGATGTTGAGCGCGCCGGCCGGCAGGTCGGCCCGGTCGAGCGCCTGCAGCAGGACATGGGTCTGGAGCGCGCTCATTTCGGACGGCTTGATGACGATCGACGTGCCCGCCGCGATGGCGGTCGCCAGCTTGGCGCAGATGAAGCCGAAATTGCTGTTCCATGGCGTGATCGCAGCCGCGACGCCGATCGGGCGCTTTTTGACCTCCGCAGCCCCGATCCGGCTCTGCCAAGCATAGCTTTCCAGCACATTGGCCATGTCGAGGAAGACTGAGCCTGCGCGCCGCGCGCTATAGTCGATGAAATAGGTCGGGGCGCCATATTCCTGGCCCATTGCGGATGCCATCGCATCGCCATGGGCGGCGACCACATCGGCCAGGCGCCGCAGCATCGCGATGCGCTCGGGCACCGTGCTGTGGGCCATCACGGGAAAGGCCCGCTTCGCCGCCGCCACCGCGGTATCCACATCCGCTGCGTTGGACAGGCGGACAATGCCGATCTGCTCTTCCGTGGCCGGATTAAACAAGGGCGCCTGTTCATCGCCTGACACGGGCTGGAACCGGCCGTCGATATAGTTTTCGCTGATCATCTGCATGGCGTGAAGCCTCCATTGTGTCTCTGCGCTGCATGTGGACCCGCGCCGCCGATCTGATAAGAAGGGCAATATTGTACAGACTGATGAGGAATTTCGCGCAATGATGCCGAGCGTCGCGGAGATGGAGGCGGTGCTGGCGGTCGCCCGGCACTGCGGCTTTCGCGCGGCAGCGCGCGATTTGCGCCTGTCTTCCTCCGCGCTCAGCCATGCGGTCGCAGCGCTGGAGGAAAGGCTGGCGGTGCGCCTGTTCAACCGGACGACGCGCAGCGTGGTGCTGACCGCCGCGGGTGAGCAGTTCGTGGCAGGGATCGGACCTGCCTTGCAGGCGATCGCCCAAATTGTGGATGATCTGGGCGCCGATGCCAGCGAACCGTCCGGCACGCTGCGGATCAACACATCACCGGGCGCGGCGAGGATGATGCTGCAGCCGATCATCCTCGAATATGGCCGCCGCTATCCGCAGGTCATGGTCGAAATCGTGACCGAAAGCGCGTTGGTCGACATTACCGGGCAGGGCTTCGACGCGGGCGCGCGGCTGGCCGATGCGATCCCGCCCGACATGATTGCCGTGCCGATCTTTCCGCAACTGCGGATGATAGTCGTCGGCGCACCGGCCTATCTGGCTGGGCGTCGTGCCCCGATCGTGCCAGCCGATCTGCTGGACCATCGCTGCATTGGCATGCGGCTATCCAGCGGGCGCCTCTATCGCTGGGAGTTCGAGCGGCATGGAGAGGCCATGCTGATCGACGCGCCGGGCAATCTCGTCCTCGACGCGACCGACCTGATCCTAGACGCGGCCGTCGATGGCGCTGGGCTGGCCTATGTCGAGGAGCGCGGCGCGCTACCCCATATCGCGGCCGGGCGACTGGTCCCGCTGCTCGACGAATGGACGCCGCCCTTTGCCGGCCTGTCGCTCTATTTTGCCGGGCGGCGCCATATTCCGCGCAAGTTGCAGGCACTGATCGACCTGATCCGCGAGGGGCATAAGCGAGGCGAAGATCTGACCAGCGTCATTCTGCGTTGAAGGGGCAACAGGAAGCTATCGTTGGCACAGTAATCGAAGAGATGGCGTACGTCTGATGCGTTTATTCCATCGTCTAGCGCCTGCACTGCATGGAAAAGGCGGGCGGTCGGCACCTGGGCCACGACCCCATAAACTTCAGAGGTTTATGCGAGCGAGCTAAGGTGTGGGTGCCCTTAGCCAAGCAGGGAAGCAAGACTTGGCGAGGGGAGCAAGCTGGCGGCTGCGCTCTGGTGCGCCATGGCGCGTTCTGCCCGACTGCCATGCCCCGCGCACGACCTAGCACAACCGCTTCGGGCGGTGCCGGAAGGCGGGCGCCTGGGACGGGATGATGGATGCCATTACCGCTGCCCATAACGGCGAAGGTCTCTCAAACCGGCTCCGACTGCCGTTGGACGGGCGCATGATCGCCAAATCGCCGGCGAACGGCTCAATCATCTTGGACCGCATATGATCGTGCTCGCGGACAAGGCCTAGCTTCGCTTTGCAGAAGGCCCTGCAACTCGTAAAGGCAGATCGTCAGGATTTTGAATCACTATGAATTATCGCCATTCCTTCCATGCGGGCAACAGCGCCGATGTCGTCAAGCACAGCCTGCTGATTGCCTTGGTGCGGGCCTTGCAGCACAAGCCGGGCCCGCTCACGCTGATCGACACCCATTCCGGCTGCGGTCTGTACGATCTTGGCGGCGACGATGCCCAACGCACCGGCGAGGCAACGCAGGGCGTGCTGCGGGCCTTTGCCGACCCGACCCCCTTGCTGGACGACTATCGCGCCGCCGTGCAGGCGGTGAATGTGGGTGACGAACCGCGCCTTTATCCCGGCTCGCCGCAATTTCTGGCGCAGCTTTTGCGCCCGCAGGATGTCTTGATCCTCAATGAAAAACACCCGGAAGACGCCTACACCCTGCGGGGTGTGATGCGCGGCACAAACGCGGCCGTGCATGAACGCGACGCCTATGAGCTTTGGCTGGCCATGGTGCCGCCCCGCACCGCGCGTGGCGTAGTGGTGGTCGACCCGCCCTACGAGCAAACGGACGAGCGCGCACGCATCACTGCGACCCTCGCCGCCGCGCAGCGCAAATGGGCGCATGGCGTGACCGTTATCTGGTTTCCGCTGAAAGACCATGCCACGCATTGGCGGTGGAAGGAGCAGTTACGCAAGCTCGGCATCCCCAAGCTGCTGTGCGTGGAGCATTGGCTGTACGATAGCGAGCAACCCGGCATCTATAATGGCGCAGGCCTCTTCATCGTTAATCCGCCCTATGCTTTCACGCAGGCACTGCCGCCCTTGTTGGAGGCATTGCGCGCGGCGTTGGCGCCCGAAGGGCATAGGGGCGAGATCATATCCGGCTGGTTGGCCGATTGATATAAGGCGCATCCAACCCTTCATTCGGGGCAGATGCCAGCGTCCGGCTTTGGCGCAGGCGGATGGCCGATGGTTCGGGAAATGGCATCGCCGCTCAACTGGGGGCAATTGAAAGTTTAGCGTCGAGAGGCCAGCAGTTCTTCGATGCTACCCGCTTGATTGGCGCTTGCAAACGTTTGCATAAAACTTTATCGCCTTCGATGAAGCACGGCCGGACGGGCGTATCCGCGCGAATGGGCCTGCTTCTATCTTGGGGAGGATGTCGTTGGGACTGCACGCTTGACGGCGTCCTCCTCCCATGAAGAGGGCGCTGATGTGACGATATCCTGGACGGCTGCGCATGTTGCTGCAATTCCCTCGTCGCCGATCGTCATTGCCCCAATCGCCGACAAGGATTTTGCCCCGGTCGCCTTCAACCTGGGCATCTGGGATGCGTGGCCGATCCAGCGCCGGGATGGCGCACCCTTTGCCAATGCTGCGGGGGGCGAGCTTTGGATGGCGCTCGGGGCGCCGCGATTTGATGATCCGGACGCGCGCCATGGTCATGCACGCATTCATCTGCTTCGCCACGAGGATGGCGGTTGGTCCGACCTTGGGCCTGCCATGCCAGATGGCTTTTCGCCGGGCAGCCGGGAATGGTCTGGATCGGCCATCGTCGACAATGCCACCGGCGATGTGATCCTCTATTTCACGGCCGCCGGGCGGCGCGGCGACAATGGACTGACCTTTGAGCAGCGCATGTTCAGCGCACGGGCCAGTCTTGGCGATGACGATCGCCTGGCGGACTGGCGCGACCTGTGCGAAGTGATCCCACCTATGCCGGATTGGTATATGCCCACCACGGGCGGCGGCGCCATCGGCACGATCAAGGCCTATCGCGATCCCGCCTATTTTCGCGACCCTGCAGATGGTCGCCATCATCTGTTTTTCGCCGGCTCGCTGGCGGGAACGGCATCGGCTTTCAACGGGGTAATCGGGGTTGCCACCGCCCCGGCCGATCGCCCGGACGACTGGACCGTCCAGCCGCCGCTGATCGTCGCCGACGACATTAATAATGAGCTGGAACGACCGCATGTGGTTTTCCATCAGGGGCGTTATTATCTGTTCTGGTCGACCCAGGCCCATGTGTTCAATCCACAAGGGCCAATAGGGCCGACGGGCCTCTACGGCATGGTCGCAGATATGTTGAGCGGCCCCTGGCACCCGATCAACGGCAGTGGCCTGGTCTTCGCCAACCCGCATGAAGTGCCTGCGCAAAGCTATAGCTGGATGGTGCTGCCTGATCTGCGGGTCACCAGCTTTGTCGATAATTGGGGAGGGGGAGGACGCAAGCGGCGGTTCGGTGGCGCCTTTGCACCCTTCGTTCAGTTGTGGCTCGATGGCGATGCTGCTGGAGTGGCGGCATGACGCCCCCATTGGTCGCGGGTGTCGAGCTGGGCGGGACCAAGGTTTTCGTTCTGCGCGCACGCGGAACTGAAATTGTCGAGCGACAATTGGTGCCAACGACGACACCGGACGTGACATTGGGCGCGGTACGGGAAATCCTGACCCGCTGGCACGCGGAAGAGGCCTTTGCCGCTTTGGGCATCGCCTCCTTTGGCCCTTTGCGGCTCGACAGCAAAGCTGGGGATTTCGGCCGGATGCTGCCAACGCCCAAGCCTGGCTGGAGCGATACGGACATTTTTGGTGCGCTGGCCGGCGCGCTGCCCTGTCCGGCAGCGATCGATACCGATGTGAATGCGGCGGCGTTGGCCGAAGCGCGCTGGGGCGCGGGGGCACAGGGACAGGAACCATCCGATTGCCTCTGCTACCTCACCGTAGGAACGGGGCTGGGCGGCGGCTTCGCCCTGAATGGCAAAACGCTGCATGGCGCGATGCATCCGGAACTGGGGCATATCGCCATTCGCCGGGCGAAGGGGGATGATTTCCCTGGCGCCTGTACCTTTCATGGCGACTGTATCGAAGGGCTGGTGTCCGGCCCGGCCCTGGCAAGGCGCTTCGGCCAGCCGGGTGACCAGATCGATGCGGAGGATCCCCGCTGGGATCATGTCGCCCATGACCTTGCCCAGCTCGTGTCCACGATCCTGCTCATGACGGCAGCGCGGCAGGTGTTGATTGGCGGGGGCGTCGGCATGGGCCGCGCCGATCTGCTCGATCGCGTTCGGGCCAAGATTGTCGCGCAACTGGCTGGCTATCTGCCGTTTGTAACTCCGGACACTATCGCGGCCATCGTGCGCACCCCCGCGCTGGGCGATCAGGCAGGGCCGCTCGGCGCGGTCGCGCTGGCACTTGATGCCCTGGCGGAAAGGCAAGGATGATGAATATGCGATCCCTTCGGTCATTGTGCCTGGCGGCTACCGTCTTCACGGCTCTTGCCTGTCCTGGCGTCCTTTGGGCAAAGGTCAGCGCCACAGCGGATGGTCGGGTGATGCGGCTCGATGGCGGCGGCGTGACCTATGCCATGGGTGTGGATGAGCAGGGCTATATCCAGCCGCTCTATTGGGGGCAGGCGCTGGATGAGAAGGCGCCGCTCATAGCCCGGCATCCCACCGAATTGTCGGGTTTCGACCCGGCCGGATCGATCACGGCGCAGGAATATGCCGGGCAGGGGGAGGGGCTGGTCAGCGAACCGGGCATCAAGGCGGTGTTCGCCGACGGCAATCGCGACCTGGTCCTTAAATATCGCGGCCACAAGATTTCGGGTGAAACGCTGACGGTGGAACTGGCCGATATCCGCCGGCCGCTCACGGTGACATTGCATTATGTGATTGATCCGGCGACAGGCGTGATCGCCCGATCGGCCAGCGTTCGCAATGGCGACAGCAAGCCGGTGCGCATCGACCAGATTGCGGCGGCGACCTACACGCTGCCGGTCGGCAACGGCTATCGTCTCCGCTATCTGACGGGGCGCCATGCGTCGGAATGGTCGCAGGTAGAAACGCCGGTGACGCCAGCCCTAACCGTGCTGGAAAGTCGCCGAGGATCGACCGGCCATGGCAATCAGCCCTGGTTTGCGCTGGTCAAGGACGGCAAGGGCAGCGAGACGGATGGTCCTGTCTGGTATGGGGCGCTGGCCTGGTCCGGTTCCTTCCGCCTGTCGGTGGGCCTCGACAATCTCAGCCGGGTGCGGATCAGCGGCGGTTATAATCCCTATGATTTCAGCTGGGCGCTGAAGCCGGGCGAGAGCCTGGACACACCGATTTTCTACACGGGTTACAGCAGCAAGGGCATGGGAGACGCCTCGCGCCGTTTTCATGCGTTCCAGCGCGCTGCGATCATTCCCGGCGGCGCCAAGGCGAAGATCCGGCCGGTTCTCTATAATAGCTGGGAGGCGACCACCTTCAACGTGACAGAGGCCGGACAGATGGCACTGGCCGAGAAGGCGGCGAAGATCGGCGTCGAGCGTTTCGTCGTCGATGACGGCTGGTTCGGCGCGCGCGACGACGACAAGGCGGGGCTGGGCGACTGGACGGTCAATCCGCGCAAATTTCCCAATGGTTTGAAACCCCTGATCGACCGGGTGAAGGCGTTGGGCATGGATTTCGGCCTCTGGGTTGAGCCGGAGATGGTGAATGTCAATTCGGACCTCTACCGCGCCCACCCCGACTGGGTGTTGAACTTCCCGGACCGTCCGCGGACCGAGGGCCGCAACCAGCTCGTCCTGAACCTTGCTCGGACCGATGTGCGCGATCATCTTCTGGCGGTTCTGGACCGGTTGGTGCGCCAGAACGACATCGCCTTCCTCAAATGGGACTATAATCGCAACTGGACCGAGGCCGGCTGGCCGGGCGTGCCGCCGCAGGATCAGCAGCGGGTGCAGGTCCAATATGTCCGCAACCTCTATTACATCCTGTCCGAACTGCGGCGGCGGCATCCGGGGCTGGAAATCGAGGGCTGTTCGGGTGGCGGCGGACGCATCGACCTGGGCATTATGGGCCTGACCGACCAGAGCTGGACGTCGGACAATACCGATCCCTATGATCGGCTGATCATTCAGGACGGCTTTACCCAGGCCTATGCGCCGTCGATCATGATGGCCTGGGTGACGGACAGCCCCAATTGGGCGAACGGGCGGGAAACCAGTCTCGACTATCGCTTCCTGTCCGCCATGCAGGGCAGCCTTGGGATCGGCGCCAATCTGGATCATTGGCAGGAGGCGGATTTTGCCACGGCCAGGACATGGATCGCCGCCTACAAGTCCATTCGGGATATCGTGCAGCGCGGCGATCTCTACCGCATCGCGCCGCCTCGGCCGGATGCGGCAAGCTCTGCGACCTTCCATGTCTCCCCGGACAAGCGCCGGGCCGTGCTGTTCCAGATGCTGCACAGTTCATCCTTCCGCGACAATGTGGAGGCGGTCCATCCCGAGGGGCTTGACCCGCTGCGCAGCTACCGGGTGCGGATGCTGGACGGATCGGCCTTGCCGGATGGTGTGCCGGCGGAGGCGAGCGGCGCCTACTGGATGGAACAGGGGCTGCGCGTGAAGCTGAAGGGCGATTATAAGGGCGCGGCCTATCTGTTCGAAAGCTGAGCGTTCAGCGGCGCGGCGGGCGGATGTCGAAGGCGATCGACAACCGCTCGCCATCCGCGAACGGCACGGTGCCGTGCCACAGGGTGGACGGAAAGAGGATCAGCCGCCCGACCTTTGGTTCGATCTCGCAATAGGGTGGCAGGTCCAGCCCCAGTTCCGGCGGCGGCATCCCGAAACGCAGCCAGCCCGAAGGCTCTTTCCCCATAGCGTCCGGGTCGGGCAAGGCGACATGCAGCGCCGAACTGATCCAGCCGACCGGATGGGTGTGGGCGACATGAAAGCCCTGGGCATGGAGGCGCACGGACCAGCTACCTGCAAATTTCACCTCGCCGCGTGGCGTCCCTAGCAGCGGATGGCCCGGCTCGGCGGCAGGCAGGTGATCGATATAGTCGCGCACGCTTGCCTCGATCGCCGCGCGGGTGCGCTGCATGATCGCTTCATGTCGGAACAACAGCGGCCGGTCGGTCTGGGTGCCGCCGCGCACCGACTGATCCGGATAGGGGGAGGTGGCGGTGTGCAGCGTGCGGAGAAGGTCCGCCAGATCGGACAAGTCCTGCGTATCTAAACCGATGTCGGCCGCATGGATGAACTGCTCTGGCCGGTCGAGCCAGGCCGCCCGGTCGTCCCCCAGCAACCGCCAGCCGATCGACAGATAGGGCCAGAATAGCGGAGCGGATGGTGAGCCAAGCTGTGCAAACGCGATTGGCACCGCCCGCTCCGGCGCGCCGCAGCGCAATGCATGACGGACGCGGGCAAGGGCTAGGCCAGGATCGGGGCGGTCGGCCAGCCCGTCGAACAGATCGGGCCTGTTCGCCGCCGCGCCCGATTCCGCCTCCAGATAGAGGTGCGCCACCTCCAGCGCATCAACATCGCCGCAGGCGCGGCTTGCGTCGTGCAGCACGGCGCGGGCATCATCCCACGACTTTGCCTTGGCCAGCCAGTGGAAGCGAGCCAGATGAAGCGCCAGATTATGCGGCTCGGTGCGCAGCGCCTCGGCAAAGCCCTCATCCGCGCCCGCACCTGCACCAGCCAGACGCCGCAATGTTGCGCGATAGGTCTGGCCCTCGATCCAGCCGGGATGATCGTCGAGCGCAGCCGTCATCAGGGCCAGTGCCGCATCGCTGTCGCCTTCCGCTGCAAGCGCGCCAGCATGGCCACGAACCAGCGCCATGTCTCCAGGCGCGAGCGCGCGGGCGACAGCGAATTGCGCGGCGGCGCTCCGACCGGTTTCATAGCGCAGTTGGGCGAACAGCGCCTGCGCCGCCGGATCATCCTTCGCCAGAGCAGCCGCGCGCTCGGCGGCGATAAGCGCAGGCTCATGCGTCTGCATTTCGCGCAGAACCAATGCTTTGAGCCAGAGGAGGCGGGGATGGTCTGGCCAAGCTATGCCGACCTGTTCCAATCGCGAGGGGAGCTGGTCTCCAGCCCCGGCGCGCAAGGCGTCCAAAATGGCCGACTCGATCGATCGCAGCCAAGCGGCGGCATCGGGAGAAGACGGCGATGTTGGCTGGTTCGCGACCAGATCGACGAGGCTGTTATCGTCTTTCATCCTCAACCTGCTTGCTCTTGTTTCTGGGCCGCCGCCGCCGCTTATCTGATCGCAATATAGCCAAAACACCGGGCTGACGAGATGAAATGCAAACGTTTGCTGTAAAATGTTGCAAAGGTTTGCAGGGGTGGTTATGCAAGCCTTCAACCGACCGCGAAGCGATGCGTGGCGGCCCTAAGGAGGGGATGATGAAGACCAGCTTTCAGCCAAGCCGCATTTCCACGTTCGCGCTGGCCATGGCCTGCCTTGGCGGGCCTGCCCTGGCGCAGGATGCCGCACCTGCCGAAGCGCAGGCGGCAGCCGCCGGTAATGCCGAACCCGTCAACGGCGAGGATATTGTCGTGACCGCCGCAGCCGGCGACAAGTCGCGGTTCCGATCGTCCATTTCGGTGTCGCAGGTCAGCCAGGAGGCGATCCAGAATTTCACGCCGCGCTCCGAAGCCGAAGTGCTGCGCTCCATCCCCGGCCTCCAGCCCTCCGATACGGCGGGGCCGGGCGGCAACGCCAATATCGGCGTGCGCGGCATCCCGGTTTCGACCGGCGGATCGGAATATGTCGCGCTGCAGGAGGACGGCCTGCCCGTCACCCTGTTCGGCGACATCCAGTTCGGCAACAACGACTATTGGCTGCGCTTCGACCAGAATGTCGAGCGGGTGGAAGCCGTGCGCGGCGGCTCCGCCTCCACCTTCGCCAGTCAGGCGCCCGGCGCTGTCGTCAACTATATCAGCAAGACAGGCGAGAAGGAGGGCGGCTCGATCGGCCTGTCCAAGGGCGTCGGTTTCCGCGAGACGCGCGTCGATTTCGACTATGGCGGCCCGATCAGCGACACGCTGCGCTTCCATGTCGGCGGCTATGCCCGTGAAGGCGGCGGCCCGACCAATGAGGATTTCAACATCCTGCGCGGCTATCAGGTGAAGGCCAATCTGACCAAGGATCTGGGCGATGGCCGGGGCTATATCCGATTCAACTTCAAACGGCTGGACGAACAGGCGCCGACCAACACCACCATGCCGTCGCTGGTGACGATCGATGGCAACAAGATCACTAATTTCAAGCCATTGCCGGGCTTCGACGCGCGAGACGGATCGACCTATTCCATCTACCAGCGCAGCTTCCAATATGTCGACACCAACGGCGTACTCAAAAATGCCGATGTGGAGGGCATCCATCCCCGCGTCACCTCCGTCGGGGCACAATTCCATTATGAGCTGAGCGACGCGCTGACCGTCGACAATAATTTCCGCTACACCGACATGAGCGGCAATTTCACCACCCAGTTCCTGAATGTCGCGACGACCGCGAGCGTGCGGGGATCGACCGTCAACGGGCAGACGGTGGGGGCGATCCGCTACGCGGCGGGACCGAGCATGGGGCAGGCCTATACCGGCACTTATCTGAACAATAATCCGAACATCAACACGGTGATGAAGGATATGGGCAGCATCGCCAATAATCTGGCGCTGACCGGCAGGTTCGATGTCGGTGCGGGCAAGATCACGGTGCAGGCGGGCTGGTTCCACATGAGCCAGAACATCGTCCAGGACTGGCATGTGAACCGCCAATATAGCGCGCTGGAAGGCGAAAATGCCGCGCCGCTCAATCTCTATTCCACCACCGGCACGCAGATCACCGCAGCGGGCCAGGCGGGCTTCAACGACAATTGGGGCAGTTGCTGCGCCCGCAGTGTAGACCTCAAATATACCGATGATGCACCTTTCCTGTCGGCCAATTATTCGGGCGGCGGCTTTGACCTCGACGCCAGCGTGCGCTTCGATCGGGTGCGCGGCGAAGGCACGGCGCAGGCGGGCGTCGTTGGCCCCGATTATATCGTCAGCGATGAAGTGGGCAGCGCGACCATCCCTTCCATGGTGCCGGGCGGCGCGATCGAGCGGATCAATTACCGGCGCAGCTATACCAGCTGGTCGTTCGGTGCGCTCTATGCCTTCGACAGCAGCACCAGCATCTTCGCCCGTGCCAGCCGGGGCGGGCGCTTCAACGCCGACCGGCGCACGCTGGGCGGGAATTTCAATGCCGACGGGTCGCTCAACAGCCAGGGTGCCAGCACGGCAATCAACTTCCTCAATCAGCAGGAAGTGGGCGTGAAGCATCGTGGCTTCGTCGGTGGGTCGGGCAATTATTCGGTGGAAGTCACCGGATTTCGCTCGACCCTCACCGAAAATAATTACGACTTTACCCGGATCAACAATCCGCCGCCGAACAATGATCCCAACATCTCCAACGACTATCGCTCCTGGGGCGTGGAACTGACCGGGCGCCTCAATCTCGGCAATTTCCGCCTGGCGGTCGATGCGACCTGGGTGAACCCGAAGATCAAGGACAGCGCAACGGCGGCGTTGGTCGGCAACCGGCCCGGTGGCATTCCCAAGCTCACCTATCTGATCTCGCCATCCTATGATGCGGGCCTGTTCGCGGTCGGCCTGTCGGCCAGCGGGCAGTCGAGCGCACCCAATGACGACTTCAATCTCTACACCGTGCGCGGCACGACCTTCTTCAATGGCTTCGTGAAGGTGCGACCGATCGAGAATCTGGAACTGGGCCTCAACGCCAATAATCTGTTCGATACGCTTGGCTATCGTGGTGGCGGGCAGTTGCTGCCGATCAGCGCAACGACTGGCATCTTCCAGAATAGCGCGGTCTATGGCCGCACCGTGACGGCTTCGATCCGCTATAATTTCTGACCCGATCCGACGCCGAAACGCATGTTTCGGCTACCTCGAAGGCCCGGCTCCCTCAAGGCGCCGGGCCTTTTCTTGTCAGCTTGATTCCCGGATTACGATCTCCGGCGCGATCTGGATCGATCCGACCTCCTCGCCTGCGAGCCGCTGACACAACTGCTCGACCAGCAGGGTGGCGCCGCGCTGGATATCCTGCCGAATGGTGGTGAGAGGAGGGTTGGACAGTCGTGCCAGCGGCACATCGTCAAAGCCCACGACCGACAACTGGTCGGGCACGCGGATATCCTGTTCGGCGGCGGCGGTGATGATGCTCATGGCGGTCACGTCGGACGCGGCAAACACGCCATCGGGGCGATGGCCCGCCGCAAAATAGTCGGCCGCCACGCGATAGCTGGCCTCCGGCGTGACATGCGCATGAACCAGTTCGACCCGATCGCGCGCATCGGCGGGCAGGGCGGACAGAAAGCCTTCATAGCGGGCGGCAAATTCGGGCACTGCGACATTGCCGAAAAAGGCGAACTTGCCGCGTCCACGCTCCAGCAGATGGCGGGCCGCCAGCGCGCCGCCGGCGACATTGTCGGTTCCGATCGTCAGATACTGATTGCGCTCGGCATGGGCGCCCCAGATCACCAGCGGGCGATAATGGCTCGCGGTACGGTCCAGCACGGCGCTCTGGTCGGACTGGCCGATGATGATGACGCCATCGACCCGGCCGGAGCGGATGAAGGCGTCCAACCAATCCTCGCCATCGGGCAGGACGCGCGACAGCAACAGGTCATAGCCGCGCTCCGTCAGTTCGTCGGCCAGAAAGCCCAGCATCGCCATGAAGAAAGGGTCGGACAGATGCTGCCCGCGCTCATGACCCAGGGGCAGCAGGACAGCGATCGCCCCGGTGCGGCCCAGTCGCAGATTCTGCGCAGCGACATTCAACTGGAAGCCATGCCGGGCCGCCAGTTCCTGAATACGGCGGCGGGTATCCTTGTTGAGCGCGCCCTTCGACGTCAGCGCACGCGATACCGTCGATACCGAGACGCCGGCGATCCGGGCGAGGTCGGTTATGCTTCGGACAGGTTCGTTCTGATGATCCGTCATGGCCTATCGTCTAGGCCAGGGAAGGACGGGGGACAATCCGGATCGCGGCTGTATCAACTCTTTCGAGGTTTCCTGACGATCAGGGTGGCAGCTCCGGCGGCGATCATCATCACACCGCTCATCAACAGGATGTTACGCGGATCGCTGCCCAGCAGCGGACGGTAGATGACCGGTACGATCAGTGTTTCAAGCAGCATGGGAATGACGATGAACATGTTGAAAATGCCCATATAGACCCCGGTCCGCTCGGGCGGGATGGCGTTGGCCAGCATGACATAGGGATTGCCCATCATGCTGGCCCAGCCAATGCCGATGCCGATCATCAGCAGAAACAGGTGGGTGCGATCACTGGTGCCTGGGATGGCCAGCATCGCGGCACCGGACAAGGCTACGGCCACGGCATGGACATAATGCGGCCCGATCCGCCGACTGAGCGGCACCATGGCGAAGGCGGCGAGGAAGGCGACGGCATTGTAGAGCGCGCCCGCCTGGCCGGTGAGTAGCACAGCTTGGCGGAAGCCGCTGCTCGCTGGATCGGCAGTGTCGAAGATCGCGCGGGCCAGCGCGAAGCTGATGAACTGCCAATAGGCGAACATCGCGAACCATTGCAGCAGCATCGACAGGGCAAGCTGGCGCATGGCGACGGGCATGTCGCGCACCGCCGCGATGAAGTCGCGCAGCGCCGTGCCGAAGGACAAGCGCTCGCCGCGCATGCGCGCCATCTCGTCCGCTGGCAGCGGCAGTTCGGGCACGCGCAGCACGGACCACAGGATCGTCGAAATGGAAATGACCGCACCGACCAGAAAGGCTATCCGCGTGATGTCGGGTATGCCGTTCGCATCGACCAGATCGGCGTCGAAGCCCCACCACACCAGCAGCGTCGGCGCCAGATAGGACAGCGTCTGGGCAAGGCCGGTAAAGGCACTTTGCGTCAGGAAACCGACTGATCGCTGGCTCTCATTCAGTCGATCGCTGACATAGGCGCGATAGGGCTCCATGGTGATGTTGTTTGCCGCATCCAGCATCCAGAGCAGGCTGGCTGCAAACCAGAGCGTCGGGCTGTAGGGCATCATCAGCAGGCCTAGGCTGCACAATATGGCGCCGATCAGGAAATAGGGCGTGCGCCGCCCCCAGCGGCTGACCGTCCGGTCGCTCAATGCGCCCACGATCGGTTGCACGAGCAGGCCGGTAACCGGCCCCGCCAGCCAGAGCAGCGGCAAATGCGCTTCATCCGCGCCAAGATAGCGATAGATCGGCCCCATATTGGCCTGTTGCAGGCCAAAGGAGAATTGGATGCCGAGGAAACCGAGATTCATTTCGACGATGCGTGACAGATGCATTCGTGGTTTGCTGGCTCTGTCCCGCATATATCCTCTCCGTCGCCCTTGCGACCTTTCTGACGTCGATCATACAGAGTGATTATGGATATGCAAACGTTTGCTTATTCTGTGAGGCAGTATTTTCGAGGCAGTATTTTCGAACCCAAATAGCTGGAGATTTATTGGCTGGATCGGCCGGGGAGGGGGCGCTCTGCATGATGGACAGCCATCGGAAGCTGTTGCAATCTTCGCGGCATTCATGATCCCTGATCATGACATCATGCCGATCATCGCATGAACCTGAACGGCCTCTCCTGTGTTATCCTCCATCTGGGTAGATGGCAGGCCGGAAGACGGCCGCCAGTTTTTTCTTCGATAGAGCGCGCAGCCAGCGTCTGCAGGGGAGATTTTTATGGCCGATTTTCCGGATATGGGCGTGTCGCGACGTGGCATATTGGCGGGCGGCGCCGCCTCCGCGACGGTTGCCGTCATTCCAGCACCAGTACAGGCACAGCCGTCTCCCGCTGCGCCGCCGCCCATGATGGCGGTGGATTTCATCGTGAATGGCAAGCGGCAGCAGTTGAAGCTCGACACCCGCACGACATTGCTCGACGCGCTGCGCGAACATCTCAAGCTGACCGGCACCAAGAAGGGCTGCGATCATGGCCAGTGCGGCGCCTGCACCGTGATGGTCAACGGCACCCGCATCAACAGCTGCCTAAGCCTGGCGCTGCAGCATCAGGGCGACGAGATCACCACGATCGAAGGGCTGGGCATGCCCGACAACCTCCATCCGATGCAGGCGGCCTTCATCGCCCATGACGGCTATCAGTGCGGCTATTGCACGCCGGGGCAAATCTGCTCCGCCGTTGCCGTGCTCAAGGAAATCGAGCAGGGCGTTCCCAGCCATGTCCAGGCGGACATCACCCGCGCCCCGGACTATTCCAATATCGAGATGCGCGAGCGGATGAGCGGCAATCTCTGCCGTTGCGGCGCCTATTCCAACATTGCCGAGGCCATGGCGCAGGTCGCGGGAGCAAAGGCATGAAGAGCTTCACCTATGAACGGGCGAAGACGCCCGAGCAGGCCGCCGCGGCCGTGGCCGGCCGGCCAGGCGCCAAATATCTGGCTGGCGGCACCAATTTGCTCGACCTGATGAAGCTGGAGATCGAGACGCCGACCCATCTGGTCGATGTCCAGGATCTGAAGCTCGACCGGATCGAGAAGACGGCGGAGGGCGGGCTGCGGATCGGCGCGCTCGTCACCAACACGGCGCTGGCGTCGGACATGGCGGTCCGCCGCGACTATGGCGTCCTTGCCCGTGCGATCGTCGCCGGCGCCAGCGGCCAGTTGCGCAACAAGGCAACGACGGCCGGGAACCTGCTGCAGCGAACCCGCTGCCCCTATTTCTACGACACCAACATGCCCTGCAACAAACGCCGGCCCGGCACCGGCTGCGCGGCGATCGGCGGCTTTTCCCGACAGCTTGCCGTCATCGGTTCGTCGGATCAGTGCATCGCCACCTATCCCGGCGACATGGGCGTGGCGCTGCGCCTGCTCGATGCGAAGGTCGAGACGGTGAAGGCCGATGGCGCAAAGCGCGCAATCGATTTTGCCGACTTCCATCGCCTGCCCGGCAATGAGCCGCAGCGCGACAATGTGCTGGAGGCTGGCGAACTGATCACCGCCGTCACCTTGCCCAAGCCGATCGGCGGCACCCAGCTCTATTACAAGGTGCGCGACCGGGCCTCCTATGCCTTCGCGCTGGTTTCGGTCGCCACCGTCATCCAGAAGGACGGTAGCGGACGCGTGGCATTTGGCGGCGTCGCCCATCGGCCATGGCGGGTGGAAGCGGCCGAAGCCGCCTTTCCCGGCGGCGCCCGCGCCGTAACCGAGAAGGTCTTTGCCGATGCCCGTCCGACCGAGGACAACAGGTTCAAGCTGAAACTGGCCGAGCGGACGCTGGCGTCGCTCATGGCCCAGGCGAGGAGTTGATCCCATGAAATTCGATGCCCCCGCCAAGGCCAATCTGTTCGATCAGGCCAAGATCGTCGGCAAGTCGACGCCCCGGATCGACGGCCCGCTCAAGACCACCGGCCAGGCGCCCTATGCCGCCGAACGCCATGATGTCATCGCCAACCAGGCCTATGGCTTCGTCGTCGGATCGGCCATCGCCAAGGGACGGATCGCGGCGATGGACACCAGTCTCGCGCGCGCGGCGCCGGGCGTGATCGCGATCGTCACCGCCCCCGATACCAAGCCGGTCGGCAAGGGCATGATGAATTATGCCCCGCTGTTCGGCGGCAGCGACATCCATCATTATCATCAGGCGATCGCCTGCGTGGTGGCCGAAAGCTTCGAGCAAGCGCGCGCCGCCGCGGCGCTCATCCGCACCGATTATGTGCGCGACAAGGGCGTGTTCGATTTTCCTGCCGTTGCCCCGGCCGCGCCGCTGGCCAAGGGGCAGGGGGGCAAGCCCGACACCAGCAGTCAGGGCGATTTCGCCGCCGCCTTCGCCGCAGCGCCGGTGAAGCTCGACGCGCGGTACAGCACGGCGAACGAAAGCCATTCGATGATGGAACCGTTCGCTACCATCGCCGCCTGGGACGGCGACAGGCTGACGCTCTGGACGTCCAACCAGATGATCGCCTGGGCCAAGCAGAGCATGAGCAAGATCCTGGGCATCGACCCTGCCAATGTGCGGGTGGATTCGCCCTATATTGGCGGCGGTTTCGGCGGCAAGCTGTTCGTGCGGGCGGATGCCGTGCTGGCGGCGCTGGGTGCCAAGGCGGCCGGACGGCCGGTCAAGATTGCCGTGCAGCGCCCGCTGATGGCCAATAACGCGACCCATCGTCAGGCGACGATCCAGCGCATCCGTATCGGCGCGGAGCGCGACGGGCGGATCACGGCGATCGGGCATGAAAACTGGTCGAGCAACATCAACGGCACGGATGGCGAGGATGGCACGGCGCAGACGCCCAAAGTCTATGCCGGCGCCAATCGCATGACCGCCAATCATGTCGCCATGCTCGATCTGCCGGAAGGCAATGCGATGCGCGCGCCCGGCGAGGCACCGGGGCATCTGGCGCTGGAAGTGGCGATCGACGAACTGGCCGAAAAGCTCGGCATGGACCCGATCGAACTGCGCATCCGCAATGAGCCCGAAGGGACAGTGCCTGCCAATGCGACCCAGCGCATTTCCGATCGCAATCTGGTCCGCTGCCTGCGCGAAGGGGCGGAGCGGTTCGGTTGGGCGCAGCGCAGCGCCAGGCCGGGGCAGCGCCGCGAGGGCGCCTGGCTGATCGGCATGGGCGTCGCAGCGGGCTATCGCGGCGGGCCGACGGCGACGTCCGGCGCGCGCGCGCGGCTCGGCACGGATGGCCGTATCACCATCGAAACCGACATGACCGACATCGGTACCGGCAGTTACACGATCATCGCCCAGACCGCGGCGGAAACCATGGGCGTGCCGCTCGATCGGGTCCAGGTGGTGCTGGGCGATTCCGATTTCCCCGCCTCATCGGGGTCGGGCGGCCAATGGGGCGCGGCCAGTTCGACCGCCGGCGTCTATGCCGCCTGCGTGGCGTTGCGCCGCGCGATCGGCCAGAAACTGGGGTTCGACGCCGATAGCGCGACTTTCGCCGACGGCCGGATCGATGCGGGCGGTCGCCGCATGGCGCTGACCGATGCTGGTGCCCTTACGGCGGAGGATGAAATCAGCTTCGGCGATTTCAAGAAGGGCTATGACGTCGGCACCTATGCCGGCCATTTCGCCGAAGTCGCGGTCAACGCCTATACCGGGGAAACCCGCATACGCCGCATGCTGGCGGTGTGCGATGCCGGCCGCATCCTCAATCCGCTGTCGGCGCGCAGCCAGGTGATCGGTGCCATGGTCATGTCGGCCGGCTCCGCCTTGATGGAGGAACTGGCGGTCGACACCCGCTTCGGCTTCTTCGTCAATCACGACCTTGCCGGCTATGAAGTGCCGGTCCACGCCGACATCCCGCATCAGGAATGCATCTTCCTCGACACGCTCGACCCGGTGGTCTCGCCGTTGAAGGCGAAGGGGGTGGGGGAACTGGGCATATGCGGCCCCGGATCGGCGATCGCCAACGCCATCTACAATGCCACCGGCATCCGCGTGCGCGACTATCCGCTGACGCTCGACAAATATCTCGACCAGATGCCCGACATCGCCTGACCCTTAACCGGAGCAACAGCATGAAGCCGGACAAGACCGCCATCGTCCTGATCGAATATCAGAATGATTTCGTCAGCGAGGGCGGTGCCCAGCATGAGGCGGTGCGGGACGTGATGCGCGCCACCAGCATGCTGGCGAACAGCGTCGCCCTGCTGGATGGCGCGCGCCAGGCGGGGCTCACCATCCTTCATGTGCCGATCAGCTTTGCGGAGGGCTATCCCGAACTGTCGACCCGCCCCTATGGCATCCTTGCCGGCGTGATCGCCGCCAAGGCCTTTCGCCGGGGTAGCTGGGGCGCGCAGATTGCCGATGCCATGGCGCCGATCGATGGCGAGATCGTGGTGGAGGGCAAGCGCGGCCTGGACTGTTTCGCCAGCACCAATATAGACTTCATCCTGCGCCAGCATGGCATCACGCACCTGGCCATCGGCGGCTTTCTCACCAATTGCTGCGTCGAATCCACCATGCGCTCCGCCTATGAGCGGGGCTATCATGTCGCGACGCTGATCGACTGCTGCGCCACCATCGGCGAGGAGGAACAGCGCGTCGCCATCACCAAGGATTTCCCGATGTTCTCGCTGCCAATGACCGGGCGGGATTTCCTCGCGCAATTTGGCTGAAGGACCGATCTGTCCCCTCCAGAGCGGGGGACTTCTGGCGGGAGGGCAGCATTTGCCCTGATGCCTGCACCATTCTGCAAACGCTTCATAAGTTTATGTTGCTGTGCAGCATAAGTCATTGTGGGCCGTAATCGCCGCGGTTAGGGGCGCTTTCGATGAGGCTGGCAGGGAACAGGTGTCGAGTTGGCGAGTGAGCGTTTCGGCTTGCGGCAGGCGGCCGCGTGGCTGTCGGAGGTGGTGGGGCCTGACCGCAGCTATGTGAATGTCGGGATCGTCTATACGGTAGCGATCAGCCTGTTGTCGCTGGCCACCCCCATCTCCGTGCAACTGCTGATCAACTCGGTGGCGCGCACCGCTTTGGTCGCGCCCTTGTGGATCCTGTCCGGCGTGCTGCTGGCGCTGCTGCTGGTCGTGGCGGGGCTGAGCGCGCTGCGCGTCTATCTGCTCGCGATCTTCGAACGCCGCATCTTTGCGCGGGTGGTCGCGGAAATCACCGTGCGCGCGGTGCATGCGCAGAACCCCTTCTTCGTCGATGAAAGCCGGGGCAGCCTGTTCAATCGCTATTTCGACATGGTGATCGTCCAGAAATCGGTGCCCAGCCTGGTGATCGGCGCCTTCACCATCGTGCTGCAGGGGGCAGTGGGCCTGGTGGTGACCAGCTTCTACCATCCCTTCTTCCTGGCCTTCAACCTGGTGCTGGTAACGGTGTGCCTGATGATCTGGCTGGCCTGGCGGCATGGCGCGATCACCGGCGCGGTGGGCGTGAGCCATGCCAAGCATAATGCCGCGCACTGGCTGGAAAGCGTCGGCGGTTCCAACGGTTTCTACAAGTCGGCCCGGCACCTGAATTTCGCGATGGATCGCTCCGAAACGGTCATTGCCGACTATATCGCCGCGCATCGCCGTTATTTCCGCTACAGTTTCGCGCAGACGCTGGGTTATTTTCTGGTCTATGCCTTCGCGGCGGCTGCCTTGCTCGCGCTCGGCGGTAATCTGATCCTGGCCGGCCAGCTTTCGATCGGGCAGCTGGTCGCGGCGGAACTGATCCTGTCCGGCGTCTTCTACGGCATCTACCAGCTCGGTTCCTATCTCGACACCTTCTATGATCTGGTCGCAAGCAGCGAGGAATTATCGCAGATTTTGGCCATCCCGCAGGAGCGGCTTGGCCAGCGCGGGGAGGCGCCGCAGGACGGATCGGTCCGCTTCCGCGATGTCGAGATCGACAAGGCCCAGCTCAATTTCGAGATTGCGAGCGGCGAACAGGCGGTGATCCTTGCCGAACCGGGCATGGAAAGCGCCCTGGCGCTGCTGCTCAAGCGCCACGCCGCGCCCGACAGCGGCATCGTCCTGATCGGCGGCAGTGAACTGGGCAGTTTCGACATGTATCTGCTGCGATCGGCGGTGATGGTGCTCAATCGCCCGACCATCATCGATGTCACCCTGCGCGAATATCTCTCGTTCGCCGAAGGTCGCTACATGGATGGGGCGCGGATCATGAACGCGCTGGAACGGGTGGGCCTGGGCGCGCGGCTCGCCAGGCTGCCGCACGGGCTGGATACCCAGCTCGCCAGCTCCGGCTCGCCGCTGTCGATCGTCGAAGTGATGCAGCTCAAGCTTGCCAATGCCTTGCTCAGCCGTCCGCGCGTACTGCTGTTGTCGCAACTTTACGACATGATGCCGATTGCCAGCCTCAAGGCGACATTGGCCGAGTTGCGGGCAGCGGGCACGACCGTGCTGCTCAGCAGCGGGCGCCCCGAAGCGCTCGACCTCGACGCCTGGTATTGGGTTGGCGCGCGCACGCAGCAACGGTTCACCGACAAGGATGAATTTGCCCGCTTCGTCGCAGCGCGGGAGGCGCAGCCATGACGCTCGATCGCGCCCAGGCCGAACATTTTCCATCGCTCGACCAGTTGCGGCCGCCCCGACTGGTGACGACCGTCGCCTGGCTCATTCTGCTGGGCGTCCTGCTCGTGCTGGCGATCCTGTTCGTGCCCTGGCAGCAGACGGCGCAGGGCGGTGGTCAGGTCACGACGCTGAGCGCGCAGGACCGCGCCCGCGACGTATCCTCGCTGGTGAGCGGCCGCGTCGCCGAGTTCTACGTCAGGGACGGCGATCATGTCAGGGCCGGTGATCCGATCGTCCGGGTGGTCGATGTCGATCCCGATTTCCTCGCCCGGCTGGCGGGCGAAAAGGCACAGGTCGAGGCGCAGATCGCGGCGGTCCAGCAGGCGCGGGCGACCGCGATGATCGACGTCAATCGCACCAGCCAGCTTTATGCCGAAGGGCTGGCCGCCCGGCGCGATTATGAGCAGACCCAGATCAAGGTCGCCGATGTCGATGCGAAGCTGGCCGAAGCGCGCGCGAAGCTCAAGCAGATCGAGATCAAGCTCGCGCAAAGTTCGGCGCAGATCGTCTCTGCGCCGCGCGAAGGTCGGGTGCAGGATCTGAATGCTGCAGCGGGCGGCGCGCTGATCTCGTCCGGCACGGTGCTGGCGACGATCGCGCCCGAGAATATAACCCGCGCGGTCGAACTGTATGTCGACGGGCGCGATGTGCCGCTGGTCGAGCCGGGGCGCTCCGTGCGGCTCGAATTTGAGGGCTTCCCGGCCTTCCAGTTCAGTGGCTGGCCGGCTTTCGCTGTTGGTATCTATGACGGCCAGGTGCGGTCGGTCGATCCCACGCCGCGCACCGACGGGTTGTTCCGGATCTTGGTGGAACAGGCGCCGGGCAAGACCGCCTGGCCGGAGCGACGCTTCGTCCGTCAGGGCAGCAAGGTGCTGGGCTGGGTGCAGGGCGACACGGTGCCGGTCTGGTATGAATTGTGGCGCCAGCTCAACGATTTCCCGCTCAACTTCGGCCAGGATCAGGTGGCCGGCAAGGGCGAGGCGAAAGCGCCCAAGGACGACAAGAGTTCGATCGAGAAGAAGAAGTGACGATGTGGCGCGCAATGGCGCTGCCCATGCTGGTCGCGGCCATGGGTGCGGGCACCCTGCCGTGCGCGGCTGGTGAGGCCCTCTCGGTCGATGCGACGCCCGCGCCGACCGCAGGGCAGCCCTCGACGCCGCTGACGCTGGACGAGGTGCTGCAATCCTCGGCCCGCTCGGCGCCCGATATCATTGCCGCTCTGGCGCGCGCGCGTCAGGCCGAAGGGCGCGCGATCAGCGCACAGGGCGCCTTCGACACGGTGTTTTCCGTGGATGCCCGCAGCCGGGTCGAGGGCTATTATGACGGCACGCTGATCGACAGCAAGGTCGAACGCCCGCTGACCGGCAATGGCGGCTATGTCTATGGCCAATATCGCAATTCGCGCGGGGATTTCCCGGTTTATGAAGACAAGGCCTATACCAATCGCGCGGGCGAGCTGAAGATCGGGGCACTCTATGCCCTGATGCGGGATCGCCTGATCGACGCGCGGCGATCCGCATCGCAAATCGCCGGCAATGACATCGATATCGCGCGCTTCGAAACGCGGGCGACCGCGATCGGCGTGCAGGCGCGCGCCATTGCCGCCTATCAGAAATGGGTGGCGAGCGGCCTCAAGCTCAAGGCCTATGAGGCGCTCTACGATCTGGCCGAAAGCCGCAGCCACGGCATTGCGCGCCAGGTGCAGCTGGGTGCCAAGTCCGCGATATTGCTGACCGAAAACGAAGCCAACATGGTCAAGCGCGAGGCGCTGGTGGTGCAGGCGCGACAGGAGTTCATGGCGGCGGCCAACAGCTTCTCACTCTATTATCGCGATGCGGACGGATTGCCGATCCTCGTCGATGCCGCGCGCCTGCCCGCGTCCGCTACCGCGTTCGACGGCCTGCGGATCAACCCATTGTTCGCAATAGAGGATCGCCCCGACTTCGGCATCCTGCTGGAGGAAATCGACAACGCCTCGGTCAAGCTGGCGCTGGCCGAGAACGACACCCGCCCCAAGCTGGATTTCGAGGGACAGGTCGCTAAGGATGTCGGTGCCCAGGGGCTGGGTGGCTATAGCCGCACGCCGCTGGAGGTGATCGTCGGCGTGACCTTCAAAGTGCCGCTGCAGAACCGCAAGGCGAGGGGCAAGGTCGCCGAGAGCCAGGCGAAGATCGACGAACTCACCGTCAAGCAGCGCTATCTGGCGGAAAAGATCCGCACCGAAGTGGCCGGCATCGGCATCGAGGTCGACGCCGCGCGCGTGCTGGTCGATACGACCCGGCGGCAGCGCGACTTGGCCGAACGACTGGCCCAGGCCGAGCGGCGGCGCTTCGATCTGGGGTCGAGCGACTTCTTCCTGGTCAATAGTCGCGAGGAAGCGGCCACCGATGCGGCGGTCAAGCTGATCGAGGCGCAGGCGCGCATCGCCGCGGCCCAGGCCGAAATGGCGGCGGCAACGGCCGATGACCGGGCGCTGGGACTGGATCGCAGCTAGGCGGCATGTCGCTGCGACCTGGCGTCAGGTCGCCGGTCGATCGGGAAAACGGGCCTTGATCGCCGCATAGGCGGCTCTCGCCTTCATCAGGGCGTCGAACTGGACATGATGCCAGGGAGAGCCGATCGCGACGGCGCCATCGACAATCTTCCGGTTGCTGCCCCAAAGTCGATGGCAGTGCCCGGCGCCGCGTGGGACGCAACTGTCGAAGGACATGCCGGGGCGGGCCCCGATGCGATCCCTGATGTCGCGCATCAGAAGCTGGCCCGGCGCATAAGCGCGATAATCCTCGTCGAACGCCATCTTGAAGCCATGGCCCCAGATGGCGGCTTCAAACCAGCTCGACATGGCGATCGCGCGGCCCCCGACCGACAGGGTGGCGAGGCGGGCGCTGCCGTTCGCATGACCGCGTTCTATCACTTCGCAAAACAGGGCCTGGGTCGCGCCGTCGCTTGCCAATGCGCTGCCGCTACGGCCTTTCCAGCCCGATGCCTCAAGGTCCAGAAACGCGTCGATCCAGGCTGTGCATGGCGCGTCCGGCGCCAGAATGTCGATCGTGACCGGGCCATGGTCCTGTTCCAGCCGCCTCGACAGGCTGCGCAGTCGGCTCCGCATTTTCGCGTCGCCGCGGCCTTCCCCTTCCTTGCCGGCGCGATAGGCTGGACGATCATGGCAATGGATGCTGTGGAATGCTCGCCTTTCCCGTTCGCAGCGGTCGAACAGGGCGATACTGACCGGATCGTCGGCATCCAGTCCGGAGACATGCAGCATGATCTCCCCGCCTGAGCGCTGGTCCAGGAAGGCGAACAGGCTCTTCCAGAACAGGTCGGCGGACTGCGCGATGACCAGCGGCGTGCCCAGGAATTGGTTGGTCGCCGACCAGTTGCGCCAGAGGCGAACGGGCCACCGGCCGAAACGTGGTGCAGCGATCAGCGGCATGACGCCCAGCCATGGTCCATCGATGGGCGCCACGACGGCCAGTAACACGTCAGCGCCATCAGGCGCGTGGCTCAGGGCGGCGTCCATGAACCAGTCCTGCGCGAAGACATTGGCGGCCCCGGCCAGTGCCGACAGGGCTGCCCATTGCGCGCGATCATCGGCTGTCAGATCGGCATGGCGCAGGATGCGGACGGCGGGTTGGTCGGCGTCCGACATCGGCCAGGCATGGCTGGCGTCCGGTTGGAAACTGCCGGAGGCGGGAAGGTGGCTCATAACAGACCGGCCTTGCGCGCCACGCGGCACTCGATCGAGCGCCATTTGGCGGCCTTGGGCCATATCGGCACGTCGCCGGTGGGCAAGCCCCATCGCCGCAGCAGCGGATTGATCTGCATGGCATCGCCCAGCGCCTGGCTCCACTGGCTCTGCCAAGTGATCGACAGCGAAATGGATGGCTCCGCGCCCGCCCTGACCCAATGGGGCGAGGCATAGGGGATGAACAGGCCGTCGCCCGGCTGCATGGGGTGGATGTCGGCATCCGCTTCATAGGCGTCGTTCCAGGGCAGCATATTGTCGCCACCACCATAATAGGCTTCGTGCCGGTCGATCGGCAGCCATGGTGCCATCGGGCGATAGGTCGCGAACTGTTTGTCGCCCGCGATCTGGAAGAGGATATTATATTCGCAATCGAAGTGAAACGGGGTGAGCGTTCCCGGCGCGGAAATGAAGATGAACCCCCGCACCGTCAGCCCCGGACCGGTCGCTGGAGAAATTGCGGGGCCGATCTGGTCCATCAGCCTGGCCAGCAACTCGCGATAGGCGGGCAGTTGCTCGACGAAGCGGAGCATGATCCAGTTGCCGCTGGTCTGGATCGAGCGAATGACGGTGGCGACATTGGCGTCGTCGGAGCGATCCATCGCGAATTCGCCGCCATTGGGGGCATTGCCGATCCGGCGTTCGACAAATTGCGGTGGCAGGTCGATGCTGGCTTTTGCCAGGGCTTCGAACGAGAGCAGCGGATGGTCCGTCAGGCTATGCTGCAGCATGGTCGGTGACAGCGGATAGGCGCTGGCGAGAGGACCGAGACTGGACGGCGCAACAAAGCTCATGGAGGAAGTTCTTCCGCAATGACGAGATCAATTGCCGCAAACTTGTCGTGCAAGGTTGAAGATCGCGTTAAACACGATGCGCGTCTTCCAGTATATTTTCAGGCCATAAGAAGTTCAGTTTCTGTTTGGGCTGAGTTGAAATGGTGATGCGGAAATATAATTTTGGATGAAAAATGGTTGCGGCAATGATTTCTGGTCTGTTTCCGCATTGATGCGATGAAGAAGATCGTAATGCGGTGTTTTGATCGTGCCTGGTCTTAGATGCGCGCTATTCTCCCCTTGCGCGATTGTCGGATGCCGCGCTGGCGGCAACCGTGCGGCATCATGATATTGCCGGCAGCGGCGAGAGGTCTGCGCTTGATGGGGCGCCGCGGACGCACGCGCCGGCACGACGCATTTCGCTGCGGAGAAGCCTTGAGGCTCTGGTTCAACTCAGCCGGTCGATCGCGTCGCTGTCGAGGCCGCCGGGGATGATCATGATCGGGCAGGGCATCTTGCCCGCGTCCGATCCGGTGAAGTGGGATACCAGGGCACCGGGCGGGCCGCTGGCGGCGGCGCCCAGCACGAGGGCGGCGACATCGTCCATTTCCTCCAGCGTCTTGCGCACGACCGCGACGGGATCGCCCTGGCGCACGGTGATGCTGGGGCGGATGCCGGATTCGTCGGTCAGCGTGCCGGCGGCACTGGTCACAAGCGCTTCGGCCCGTTGCAGCGCCTCATCCTCCATCGTCGCCTGGACGCCGCCCCACTGGACGAATTCGGACGGCGGGATGAGGGCCAGGATGCGGATCGTCCCGGCTGTCTTGGCGGCGCGGCGTGCGGCGAAGCGCAGCGCGGTTTCCGCTTCGGGCGATTCGTCCACGACCACCAGATATGTCCGCATTGTTCGATATCCCCGAGAAACAAAAATCGGCCTTGCCGGCCCGTCAAAACTGCCCCGACGAACCAACGAGGTGAAATGTGGGGCATTATGGGCCCTTGCGCAAGGCGTGGCCTTGACCGTTCCGGCCAAAGGGTGAAAACGGGCTCCGAAACGGCGCGTGCCAGATAATCAAGAAGAGGCCCCGAACGCATGAGCAAGACGATCCAGATGCCTGCCCTGTCCCCCACCATGGAGGAGGGCACGCTGGCCAAGTGGCTGGTCAAGGAAGGGGACAAGGTATCGTCCGGCGACCTTCTCGCCGAGATCGAGACCGACAAGGCCACCATGGAATTCGAGGCCGTCGATGAAGGCACCGTCGCCAAGATTCTGGTGTCGGAAGGCGCCGAGGGCGTGAAGGTCGGCACCGTCATCGCGATCATCGCCGAAGAGGGCGAGGATGTCGCCGAAGCGGCCGCCAGCGGTGGCGCTGCCCCCGCGCCCAAGGCTGATGCGGTGCCGGCAAAGGCCGAAGTCGCCGCTCCCGCCGCCAAGGCTGATCCGGTGCCGGCGAAGGCCGCCGCCGCTCCGGCGGAAGGCCGCGTGAAGGCGAGCCCGCTGGCCCGTCGTCTGGCCGAAGCCAAGGGTGTTGATCTGGCCGCTGTCGCCGGTTCGGGTCCCAATGGCCGCATCGTCAAGGCCGACCTGGATGGCGCCGCTGCTGCGCCGGCCAAGGCCGCTGCGCCGGCTGCCGCCCCGGCCGCTGCTGCACCCGCCGCTGCCCCGGCACCGGTGGCCGCCGCCGCGCAGGATTTTGGCATCCCGCACGAAGTCATCAAGCTCAATGGCATGCGCAAGACGATCGCGCGCCGCCTGACCGAGTCCAAGCAGCAGGTGCCGCACATCTACCTGACCGTGGATATTCAGCTCGACAAGCTGCTGAAGCTGCGCGGCGAGCTGAACGCCGGCCTGTCGGGCCGTGGCGTCAAGCTGTCGGTCAATGACCTGCTGATCAAGGCGCTGGGCGTGGCCCTGATGCAGGTGCCCGAGTGTAACGTGCAGTTCGCCGGCGACCAGATGCTGCAGTTCAAGCGCGCCGACATTTCGGTGGCGGTGTCGATCCCCGGTGGCTTGATTACCCCGATCGTCACCGGCGCCGATATCAAGGGCGTGGCTGCGATCTCGAACGAGATGAAGGACCTGGCCGATCGCGCCAAGGCCGGCAAGCTGCAGCCGAGCGAATATCAGGGCGGCACCGCGTCGCTGTCGAACATGGGCATGTTCGGCATCAAGCAGTTCGAAGCCGTCATCAACCCGCCGCAGGGCATGATCATGGCGATCGGCGCGGGCGAGAAGCGTCCCTTCGTGGTCGATGACTCGCTGCAGATCGCGACCGTCATGTCGGCGACCGGCAGCTTCGATCATCGCGCGATCGACGGTGCCGACGGCGCCCGTCTGATGAAGGCCTTCCGCGAACTCATCGAAAATCCGCTGGGCATGCTGGCCTGATGGCGAAGATCGACGAGCAGCCGCCGGAGCATAGCCCGGCGGTGCGCGTCATCGCCATGCCGGCCGATACCAATCCCCATGGGGATATTTTCGGCGGCTGGCTGATGAGCCTGATGGATTCGGCTGCGGGTTCGGTTGCGGCACGCTACAGCCATGGCCGTGCGGTGACGATCGCGGTGGAGGGCATGACCTTCCACCGTCCGGTCATCGTCGGCGATGAGGTGTCGGTGTTCGCGACGCTCAAGTCGGTCGGCCGCACATCGATGAAGATCGATGTCGAGGCGTGGCGCCGTGCCCGTCACGACGATCGATCCTATCGCGTGACCCAGGCGACCTTCACCTTCGTGGCGATCGGTGAGGATCGCCAGCCCCGTTCCGTGCCGCCGCTGCCTGCTCAATAAGGGCGCGGCCTGACCAAGATATCGAATAGCGAGAGAGACCATGGCTGATACCTATGACCTGATCGTCCTCGGCTCCGGCCCGGGCGGCTATGTTGCCGCCATCCGGGCGGCGCAACTGGGCCTCAAGACCGCGATCGTGGAACGCGAAAATCTGGGCGGCATCTGCCTCAACTGGGGCTGCATTCCGACCAAGGCGCTGCTGCGTTCGGCCGAAATCTTCCATTATATGCAGCATGCCAAGGATTATGGCCTGGTTGCCGAGAAGATCAGCGCCGACATCGAGGCGGTGGTGAAGCGCTCGCGCGGCGTCGCCAAGCAACTCAATCAGGGCGTCACGCACCTGATGAAGAAGAACAAGATCACCGTCCACATGGGCGATGGCAAGCTGACCGGAAAGGGCAAGCTGACCGTCACCAAGGACGGCAAGAGCGAAGAACTGACCGCCAAGCATATCATCGTCGCGACCGGCGCCCGCGCCCGCGATCTGCCGCAGCTGAAAGCCGACGGCAAGCGCGTGTGGACCTATCGCCATGCCATGACCCCGCCGGAAATGCCGACCAAGCTGCTGGTCATTGGTTCGGGCGCGATCGGTATCGAGTTCGCCAGCTTCTACAATGACATGGGCGCTGACGTGACCGTGGTCGAGATGATGGACAGGATCGTGCCGGTCGAGGATGCCGATGTCTCGGCCTTCCTCGAAAAGGCGGTCAAGAAGCAGGGCATGACCATCCTGACCGGCGCCAAGATCGAGAAGATCGCCGCGACCGACAAGGCCGTGACCGCGACCATCAAGGACAAGGCCGGCAAGGACATCACCGCCGAATATAGCCATGTCATCGTGGCGATCGGCATCGTCCCTAATGTCGAGAATATCGGCCTGGAAGAAGTCGGCGTCGAGCCCGACCAGCGCTTCCACATCAAGACCGACCCCTATGGCCGCACCAATGTCGACGGCATCTGGGCGATCGGCGACGTCACCGCGCCGCCATGGCTGGCCCACAAGGCGAGCCATGAAGCCGTCACCACGGTCGAGGCGATCGCGCAGGCGCTGGGCAACAAGGATGTCCACCCGCATGCGATGGACGTGCGCAACATTCCGGGTTGCACCTATTGCCACCCGCAGATCGCATCGGTCGGCCTGACCGAAGCCAAGGCCAAGGAAGCGGGCTATGACGTGAAGGTCGGCATGTTCCCCTTCATCGGCAACGGCAAGGCGATCGCGCTGGGCGAGGCCGAGGGCTTCACCAAGACCGTGTTCGATGCCAAGACCGGCGAATTGCTGGGTGCCCACATGATCGGCGCGGAAGTGACCGAGATGATCCAGGGCTATACCATCGGCAAGACGCTGGAGACCACCGAGGCCGAACTGATGCAGACGGTGTTCCCGCACCCGACCATTTCGGAATCGATGCATGAAAGCGTGCTCGCCGCTTATGGGCGTGCGCTCCATATCTGATCGGCAGCAGATGCTGAAAAAGGGCGCGGGGATGTTCATCCTCGCGCTTTTTTGCGTGCTGGGAATCGCGCTGGCGCAGCGCAATGGGCTGCTTGACGATCTGAATATAGGCCTGATGGGCTGGGCCGGGCAGGGGCGCGAGACGGCGCTGGGCGGGCATGTGACCATGGTCATGCGGCTCGCCTCGGCAATCGGCGGCACGGCGATCCGCATCATCCTGTCGCTGGTCGTGCTGGGCGCGCTGGTCTTTACCGGGCGGCGTGCGGCGGCCTCGTGGTTTGCGGGGGTGGAGATTGGCGGCACGCTGCTCAACCTCATCCTCAAGCAGATCTTCGCCGCGCCCCGGCCCGACCTGCTGCCGCATCTCGACATCGTGCATAGCTATAGCTTTCCCAGCGGCCATGCGGCGGGGAACATGATGTTCTTTGGTGCGCTGGCGATGCTGGCCGGGCGGCGCTGGGCCTATGGTGCGGGCGGGGCGATGATCGCACTGATCGGCGTCAGCCGGGTATGGCTGGGCGTGCATTGGCCAAGCGACGTGATGGCCGGATGGATTGAGGGGCTGGGCTGGCTTATGCTGTGCGCGGTCTGGCTACCAGCGCGGCGAGGGCAGCAGTAAGGCCCGGCCGATGCTGCTGTGCGGCGGCATGCCGTCGGCGGTGACGAAGCCATGGACCCAGAAACTGTCCCAGGCGCTGAGCATCGCGATGATGAGCAGGGCCAAGCCCGCGCCGGCGCAGAGAAGGCGAGCGCCGCGCAACGGATTGGCCGGCATCAGCGCCAGCAGCACGAGCGGCAGCAGTGGCAGAAAATAGCGGCCCTGCGTCCCCTGGACATAATCGGCGCCGAGCGGCGTGCCGGTGAGATACATGGCGGTTTCGATCAGCAGCGCGGTTCCGAGCGCGATCGCCAGCCACCATAGCCGCTGGCCGAGGCCGAAGCGCGCGCGCCCGATCCGCTCAGCACCGCGCTGCCCAGCATCAGCAGGGCGAGCGGGTAGGCGAGCAGCGGCAGCAGGATCGCGTTCCAGCCGAAGCGGCCGACGATTTGCAGCGCATAGACTGGTGCCCGCTCGACGATGCTGGAGACGAGGATCCGGCCATAGCCGGCCGGATCGGCCAGGATCACGGCGAGTTGCTGGGCCAGCGGCGCGGTCAGCACGCTCTCCCCGGTCTTGCGCGAGGTGATGTGGTAGAGCGCCTGGCTGCCGCCGTTCGCCTTCATCCAGACAGCGAAGATGACAGCCCCCAGCAGCATCGCGCCGAGGATCAGGGCGTTGCGCGACAGGCTGGCGCGGCTTGGCCAACGCAGTCCGGCGGCCATCAGCGGTAGATAGACGCCCTTGGCCAGCGCCAGTAGCGGCGCGGTGACCAGCGTGGCGGCGGTACTGGCGCGGTCCGGCGCCATGAAGCCGATCCGCAGTGCCAGGGCGAGGCCGAGAAAGCCGAGGCCGTTGATGACCGCATCGGGCGAGAGCGAGCCGATCTGATAGCAGAAGGTCGGCAGCAGCGCGGTGCCGAGCAGCGCCATCCGGCCAAATGGGATGAGGCGCAGCGCGGCGGCGAGCATTAGCAATGCGGTCAGCGCATTGACGATGCGGCCGGCATAGAAGGCGCCGATGCGCGGCAGGCCGAGCGCGTCGCCTATCGCGAGGCCGACGGCGCCAGGGGCATAGAGGGTCGGCGCATAGCTGGCGACATTGGGAAATTCGGCAAAGCGCGTGCCGGGGCGAGCAGCGTCGGCGGACCAGGCCCGGTCGATCATCGCCTTGTCATAGCGGTGGCGTTTGCCGTCCGGTTCGGTCGGGAAATCGACGGCATGAAGATCGACCGCCGCGCGCGGCAGTTCCGCGCCGATCCGGTCGCCCTGGATTTGCGTCACCACATGGCCCTGCGACAGGGCCAGCGCCTTCATATAATGCTGGTTCTCGTCCGGCGCCTGGAAAGGGGGCGTCAGGATCGCGAAGAACAAAGTCGCGAGGCAGACGGCAAGAAACATTATCCGTTCGAGACGCGACCATGGCGGGGCGACCGCCATGTCGGCATAAGGATGGTGCCTGAAAGAAGATCGCTCGCTGCGCATGCTCGCCGTTCGAATGGGTATTGATACGCCCTAGATATGCCCCGTTAACATTTTGCGATGGGAAAGACGAAGGCTGAATGGCAGCGAACTGGATTGTCTCGCTACACTCGCAAGGGCGAAAGGCAGGGAAAGCAACAACCATTTCGAATTTCCCTTCTCCCGTCAGCGGGAGAAGGATATGAAGCCTTGCCGGCAAAGCCGGCTAGGCGAAGTTGGATCAGGGCTGCTTACTTCAGAAACTCCTCACCCTCCCACGCCTTCGACGCGGGGCCCTTCCTCTCCCGTTAACGGGAGAGGAATTGTGTAACATCTGCTCGCTACTGAATATCACTACTATAGCGAAGGCTTTACCCTCAGGCCTCTTCCGCTTCCAGTTCCTGTTCGACCGGCGGGTGGAGTCGCAGGCGGGTGACGCGGCGGCCGTCGCTGGCCAGGATTTCCAGTTTCCAGCCGCTCTGTTCGTGCGGGATGATCTCGCCCGGTTCGGGGACGCGGCCGGCGAGCACGAAGGCGAGACCGCCCAGCGTATCGACATCTTCCTCGATCTCGCCCAGACGCGGGTCGATTTCCTCGGCGACGTCGTCCAGTTCGGCGCGGGCGTCGGCATCCCACATGCCGCCTTCCAACGGCACCAGCATCGCTTCGGGCGCGTCGTCATGCTCGTCCTCGACCTCGCCGACGATTTCCTCGACCAGATCCTCGAAGGTCAGCAGCCCTTCGGTGCCCGAATATTCGTCGAGCACGATGGCCAGATGGGTGCGCTTGGCGCGCATTTCGGCGAGCAGGTCGAGCGCGCCCATGCTTTCGGGCACATAGAGCGGCTGGCGGATCAGCGGCGCCAGGGTGTCGGGCACCGGCGCCTTGCCGGCGAGGATGGCGAAGGCATCGCGGATATGGACCATGCCGACGATCGTATCGAGCGTCTCGCGATAGACCGGGATGCGGCTATGACCGGCCTCGGCGAACAGTTCCGCCAGTTCGGCGAAGCTCGCCTTTTCCTCGATCGCGACGATGTCGGCGCGGGGCAGGGCGACGTCGTCGACTGTATGTTCGGAAAAATGCAGCAGGTTGCGGACCATCTGCCGCTCGATCGCGGACAGATCGCCCTTGGCAGGCGGGGCCGCGCCCTCTTCCTGCTCTTCCTCATCATATTCGTCGAGCGCCTCTTCCAGTTCCTTGCGGAGGCTGGGGGCTTCATTCTCGCCGAACAGGAGCGACTTCAGGCCGCTCCATAAACCGCCCTCGTTACTACTGTCCGCTTCCTTGGAACCGGCGCTATCCTTCGGGCTGCCTTCAGCCATCTTACTTCCTATTCCCCTGTTTCAGAACATTGTCGAAGCCGGTGACAGACCAGATCCGAATAAGCATGATCAACCATTGTCCCGATCCCCATAGGGATCGGCCAGACCAAGGCTGAGAAGCGCGCGGATTTCCAGCGCTTCCATCGCCTCGGCTTCATTGTCGTCCATATGGTCATATCCAAGCAAATGAAAAGTCCCGTGGACGATCAGATGCGTGGCGTGGTCGGCAACCGATATGCCCTTTTCCGCGGCTTCGGCGGCGCAGACCCCCTCGGCCAGCACGATATCGCCCAGCAGAACCTCGCCATCGTCGGTGTTGGCCGTCACCTCCAGCAGGTCTTCCTGCACCATCGGGAAGGACAGGACGTTGGTCGGCTTGTCCTTCTCGCGATAGGCGCGGTTGAGCTGATGCACCTCATCGTCGTCGGTCAGCTTGACCGCGACTTCATAGAGGGTGGAGTCGGTCGCGAAGGCGGCATAGGGACTGTGCGCAATGGCGGCCGAAACCGCCTGTTGCGCGAGAAATTCCCAGTCCGTGCCGGGCCAGCCTTCTTCATGAAGGACAGCGACTTCGATCATAATGTTGAGATCCGTTGTGAAGATTTAGGCATCCGGCCCCTCATAGGCCTGGACGATGCGGCCGACCACCGGATGGCGCACGACGTCGCCAATGCCGAAGGGGACCATGGCGATGCCCTCGACCCCGTCCAGCCGCGCGACCGCGTCGGCCAGGCCCGAAATGCCCGGCTGCGGCAGGTCGACCTGCTTGGGATCGCCGCAGATGACCATGCGGCTGCCTTCGCCAAAGCGGGTCAGGAACATCTTCATCTGGGCGATGGTGGTGTTCTGTGCCTCGTCCAGCACGATGAAGGCATTGGCGAGCGTCCGACCGCGCATGAAGGCGAGCGGCGCGATCTCGATCTCGCCGCTGGCGATCCGCCGTTCGACCTGTTCGGCCGGCAGCGTGTCGTGCAGCGCGTCGTAGATCGGCCGCAGATAGGGATCGACCTTTTCCTTCATGTCGCCGGGCAGGAAGCCGAGCTTCTCGCCCGCCTCGACGGCGGGACGGGAGAGGATCAGGCGATCGACGCTGCCGGTGATGAGCTGGCTGACCGCCTGGGCAACCGCCAGATAGGTCTTGCCGGTGCCTGCCGGGCCAAGCGCGAAGATGATGTCGTTCCGGGTCAGCGCCTCCATATAGGCGACCTGCGTGGCGGAACGGGGGACGATCGTCTTCTTGCGGGTGCGGATCATCACCTTGGGCGGTTCGGCGACGTCATGGCGGATGATGCCATCCAGCGTCGGTTCGGCCGACATGGCGATCACGGCTTCCACCGCGCCATTGTCGATTTCCTGCCCGGCGACGATGCGGTTGTAGAGGCCGGTCATCACGTCACGGGCGCGGGCGGCGGCTTCGGCCTCGCCCTCGATCTGCAGCTTGTTGCCGCGCGCGGCGATATAGACGCCGAGCCGGTTCTCGATCGCGACCAGATTCTGGTCATATTGGCCGAACAGCGCACCCAGAAGATGCGGCTTCTCGAACGTCACTTCCAGGCGCGCGCGCTCGGCAATGTCGGTGCGGGGATGGTGCGGTTTCTTGCCCATTCAAAAGCCTCCCTGGCTCGTCATGCATCTCGTAAGGACCGGCAGGCGCCGTGGGTCGGGGAGATGGCTTCCCGGCTGTGCGGGAATGACGAGGCTTTGGTTCAAGCGGCTTTCCTCCTGCTGATTTCGCCGGCCAGGCTGTTCGGGCCGGCGCTGATGATATCGACATCGACCATGTCGCCAATGCCATATTCGGGCGCGGTGACGTGGACGGATTGCAGCCAGGGCGTCTTGCCGATCAGCTGGCCGGGGTAGCGGCCCTTGCGTTCGAGCAGGATGCTGGTGGTGCGGCCCACCGTGGCGCTGTTGAAATCGACCTGATGGCGGTTGATCGCGGCCTGCAGCCGGGCCAGCCGTTCGTCCATCACCGCCGCCGGGATCTGATGATCCATGTCCGCCGCCGGGGTGCCGGGGCGGGGGCTGTATTTGAAGGAATAGCATTGCGCATAGCGCACCTGGTCGACGATCTTCAGAGTATCTTCGAACTCCGCGTCGGTTTCGCCGGGGAAGCCGACGATGAAATCGCCGGACAGGGCGATGTCCGGCCGGGCCTCGCGCACGCGCTCGATGATGCGCAGATAGCTGTCGACCGTGTGGCTGCGGTTCATGGCCTTGAGGATACGGTCATTGCCCGATTGCACCGGCAGGTGGAGGAAGGGCATCAGCTTGGGCTCGTCGCCATGGGCGGCGATCAGGCCGTCGCTCATGTCATTGGGGTGGCTGGTGGTGTAGCGGATACGCTCCAGCCCGCCCAGCTTCGCCAGTTCGCGGGCCAGGCCGTCCATGCCCTGCATCCGGCCCTTGTCATCCTCGCCGGTCCAGGCGTTGACGTTCTGACCCAGCAGGGTGATCTCGCGCACGCCGCCATCGACCAGCGCCCTGGCCTCGTCCAGAATCGCGGTCCAGCTGCGGCTGATTTCCGCGCCGCGGGTATAGGGCACGACGCAATAGGTGCAGAATTTGTCGCAGCCTTCCATGATCGTCAGGAAGGCGGTCGGCCGGGCCTGCTTGGTGCGGCCGGGCAGGGCGGCGAACTTGGAATTGGCCGGCATGTCGGTGTCGACCGCATCCTCGCCACGCTGCGCCTTGCCGATCAGGTCGGGCAGGCGATGATAGGCCTGCGGGCCGACGACGATGTCGACATTGCGGGCGCGCCGCTGGATCTCGCCACCTTCGGCCTGGGCGACGCAGCCGGCAACGGCGATCATCGGGCGCGTGCCATCCTCGCGGGTCAGGCGGCCAATGTCGGAATAGACCTTGTCCACCGCCTTTTCGCGGATGTGGCAGGTGTTGAGGATGACGAGGTCGGCCTCTGCGCCATCGGCAGCAGCGGTCATGCCGCGCTCGCCCAGCATTTCGGCCATGCGTTCGCCATCATAGACGTTCATCTGGCAGCCGAAGGATTTGACCTGGAAGGTGGCCGGGCCCTTGCCGGCTTTATGTTCGGGGGCGTCGTTACGATTCATGCCGTCCAGCTATACAGGCGCTTGGCCCGAAGAGGAAGGTGGCAGGTGCGCGGCAATGCTCGCGGCGATCCGCTGGTGCGCGGTGGCGGCCAATATCTTGCGATCGGCGCAACTGGCCGGGTCGAACGGCTCCAGGAACCGGATGATGACGGGCAGGCGGCCCTTGCGCTCAAGCTGCCGCTTCGCATTGGCGCCGGCGGGCTCGTCGCCATGCCAGGCGATCTCCGCCGTGGCCGCGCCATAATCGATATGGACCGGCTGGATCATCACCGCGCGCGGCGGCGGCATCAGCACGGCGAGCAGCGAGGGTTTGAAGGGCAGCAGGCCACTGCCGTCGCTGGTCGTGCCTTCCGGAAAAAGCGCGACCGGCTGGTGACCGGCGAGCGCGGCGCGCAGCGCATCGAGCTGGCCCGACAGGCTGCCGCGCTTCTCGCGCGAGACGAACAATGTGTTGTTCTGGGCGGCGAGCCAGCCGATCACCGGCCAGCTGGCAATGCCGTCATGGGCGACGAAGGCTGCGCCGGTGGCGTCGGCCAGCGCGAGAATGTCGATCCAGCTGACATGATTGGCGATCAGGAACATGTCGCTGTCGACCGGGTGACCTTCCAACCGGACGCGGGCGCCGACCGAGCGGGCCGCCATCCCCAGGAAGCGGCGCGGCCAGGGGGATGGACGGCGGATCAGGCGCCACAAGAGGTGCGGGGGCAGGCAGAGCAGCAGGCTGCCCAGCAGGGCGGCGATGCGGCCTGCCCGGCGCAGTGGCGCCAAGGCGTCAGTCCTTGCGGTCGAGGGCGACGCCGTACAGTTCCATGCGATGGTCGACCAGGCGGAAGCCGAGCTTTTCGGCGATCTGCTTCTGTAGCAGTTCCAGTTCGGGATCGACGAATTCGATGACGTTGCCGGTTTCGACGTCGATCAGATGGTCATGATGCGATTCCGGGGCGGCTTCGTAGCGGGCGCGGCCGTCGCCAAAATCGTGGCGCTCCAGAATGCCGGCTTCCTCGAACAGGCGCACGGTGCGGTACACGGTGGCGATCGAGATGCCCGGATCGATGGTGGACGCGCGCTTGTGCAGTTCCTCGACATCGGGGTGATCGGTCGCGTCGCTCAGCACCTGGGCGATGACCCGGCGCTGTTCGGTGATGCGCAGGCCCTTTTCGTGGCAAAGGGCTTCGACGTCGATCTTGCGGTTCATGCGGGGGGCTGGCTCGCTTCAAAAATGGAAAAGTCGGACATTGCCTAGCCGCTTTTGTTCCAACGGAAAAGGGGCGCATCGTCGATGCGCCCCTTTCGCAATAGGTAAATGCCGAAGTTGTGGGGCTTATTTGCTGCCACGGGTCCGGCGGCGCTTGGTGCCCAGGCCGATCTTCTTGGCCAGCGAGCGGCGCTGTTCGGCATAATTGGGGGCGACCATCGGGTAATCGGCCGGCAGGCCCCACTTGGCGCGATAATCTTCGGGGGTCATCTGATAATGGGTCATCAGGTGACGCTTGAGCATCTTCAGCTTCTTACCGTCTTCCAGACAGATGATGTAATCCGGCTTGATCGATGCGCGCACCGAAACAGCCGGTTCCGGCTTGACTTCGGGGGCGGGTGCCGGGGTCGAAAGACCGGTCAGCGCGGCATGAACATTCTGGATCAGGGTTGCGACGTCGGAAACAGCAACACTGTTGTTCGAGACGTGCGCAGCGACAATGTCGGAGGTCAGAGTGACGAGCAGTTCGCTCTGTGCCGATTCGTTTTCCATTTTTCTTGTTTCCTGCAAAGGCTTCTATTGTGCGACCCGCCTGAGGAAATGGATTCAGAGCGGTATATCTTGGCTAGACCCTGTGGCCTGCCTTCGCAAGAGAAGATTGCCTTAAACAAGCATGTCGATGCGAAAACTCAAAGCGTCATGAAGCTTTCCATCATTGCCCCGATAGTAACCGGGGCGACGATGTACATATTCGAAACCAATAGTCTCATAAAGTTTGACCGCCATGTTCGATGCACGGACTTCCAGGTTCATCGACGTGATGCCGCGGCGACGGGCCAGCGTCAGGCTGTGGCCCAGCAGAGACCGGCCGATGCCACGGCCACGCCACAGCGGATCGACCGCCAGCAGCAGCAGTTCGCATTCGTCCAGCACCGAACGGACCAGGGCGAAGCCGAGCGGGGCCGCATCGACATGGGCGACGGTCAGCCAGGTGCCTGGCATGGTCATGACCCCCGACAATTGGGGCAGGGTCCAGGCCTCGCCGAACAGCGGGTCGAAGGCGCGGGTCATCACTTCCATGGCGTCGGCGAGCGCATTGCGCTCGCCCTCGTCATAGGTGTCGAGCGTCAGGCCGGCGGGGATCATGAAGCGGCGCGCTCCGCGATCGTCTTGGCGTCGGCCTCGCGGCCATAGAGCGGGGAGGGGGCAAGCGGCGGAAGCTCCGCGATCAGGCTGTAGCGCGCGGCTTCGGGATAGAGGGCTATTGCGGTGCCGTCGCCGCGTGCGGTGACCAGCGCCTCGGCGCCGGTGCCGTAAAATTGCGCCATGTCGAGCTGGGTCGCGAGCGTGGCGATCGGGGTGGAGGCGGGCTGGGTCGTGGCGGTGCGGCCATCGGCCTCGAACAATTGCCAGAAAAGTTCGCCATGACCGCCGGTGATGGTGACGGCGACCGGGCCGTCCCGATGGTCGAGCGCCGCCATCGCGGCGATCAGCGAAAAGGCGCTATAGCCATGGAGCGGCACCGACCAGGCGAGTGCCAAAGCGCGGGCGGCGGCGATGCCGATGCGCACGCCGGTGAAGCTGCCCGGCCCGACATCGACCGCGATCGCATCGGCGTGCCCGCCATCGGGCAGCGCGGCGATAGCGGGCAGCAGGGCCTCGGCATGGCCGCGGCCGACGATTTCATGAAAATGGCCGATTGGCTGGCCGTCTTCCAGCAGCGCAACGGACAGCGCCTGTGTGGCGGTGTCGATGACCAATATGCGCAAATTCACTCCCCCGAAGCCGCGGTGCCGATATGGATATGGCTGCGGTTAATCGATCCGGGGCGATTTGCCAAATCCGGTCATCGCAGCGTCAGACCGCGCGGACTTCCGTCACTTCCGGCACATAATGTTTGAGCAGCTGCTCGATGCCGTTCTTGAGCGTGGCGGAGGAGGAGGGGCAGCCGGCGCAGGCGCCCTGCATGCGCAGATAGACGGTGCCCTTGTCGAAGCCGCGATAGATGATGTCGCCGCCGTCATTGGCCACGGCCGGGCGTACGCGGGTTTCGATCAAATCCTTGATCTGCTCGACGATCTCGGCATCTTCCGGATCGTCGGTCAAGGCCTCTTCCTCGGCCGGGACGCTGAAGCCTGCGGCGGTGCCGGCGGCGAACAGCGGCATGTTGGCCGAGAAATGGTCGAGCAGGATCGAGAGGATTTCCGGCTTCACGTCGCTCCATTCGGCGCCCGGCGCGATCGTCACCGAAATGAAGTCGGCGCCGAAGAAGACGCCAGTCACGTCACCCAGGCCGAACAGCGCATCGGCCAGCGGCGAGGCTTCCGCCTCTTCGGGGCTGGCGAAGTCGCGGGTTCCTGCAGCGCCCATGACGGCCTGGCCGGGGAGGAATTTGACGGTCGCCGGATTGGGCGTGAGTTCGGTCTCGATCAGCATGGCCGCTATGTGGCGACGTGCGCGCGCGAGATCAAGCGGTCAAACGGAACTTCGGCGGCGTCGGGCCATTTCCTTTGGTGAAGCCCCAGATAAGGAGATGGAAAGATGAGCGACGACAAGGATATTCGCGAACGTTTCTGGACAGATCTGTCGAGCAGCCCGTTCCTGATGGTGGGGTTGCACGATGCCCATGCGCACAGCGTGCCGATGACCGCGCAATTGGACAAGGATGCCGATCATTGCTTCTGGTTCTACACCAGTCGCGACAATCGGCTGGCCGCCGGCGGGCCGGCCATGGCGCAGTTCGCGGCGAAGGATCATTATCTGTTCGCCTGCATCAACGGCACGCTGGTGCCGGAGGCCGACGAGGCGGTGATCGACCGCTATTGGTCGAAGCAGGTCGAGGCCTGGTATCCGGGCGGACGGCAGGATCCCAACCTGCTGATGCTGCGCTTTGATCTTGGCACGGCGGAAATTTGGCGCGCCGATCTGTCGATCGGCGGCGTGTTCAAGATGATGTTCGGCGGCGATGTCCGGGCGGAGTTGCGCGACAAGCATGCCAAGGTCAGTCTTTAAAGGATTGGCATGATGTTGGGCGGCCGCGGGCGAAATCCCGTGGCCGCTTGCTTTTCAGCGGCATTTGCCCCATATGTGCGGCAGCGCAGCATGGCCCTTGGGGCCCGATAGCGATTGGCAGCGTGATCGTTCCCGGCTCTGACAGGCCCTGGGAACCGGCCAATGACAGTCTGCGCCAAGCTTGAGGCTTCCCTATTCACGCGGGTCGTTTCCTAACCCGCCTTGCGCCCTTGCTGCGTCCGCAGACAGGTTGGCGCCCGGCCGACTTGTGAGTTTCTCATGCATTTCAATGAACTTGGTCTTTCCGAGCCAATCATCAAGGCGCTGACCGCCAAGAAATATGCCGAGCCGACGCCGATCCAGCAAAAGGCCATTCCGGTCCTGCTGGAAGGCCGCGACCTGTGCGGCATCGCCCAGACCGGCACCGGCAAGACCGCAGCCTTTGCGCTGCCCAGCCTCGACTATTTCGCGCGCAATCCCAAGCCGACGCCGATCAAGGGCTGTCGCATGCTGGTGCTGTCGCCGACCCGCGAGCTGGCCGCCCAGATCGCCCAGAGCTTCCGCGACTATGGCCGCTTCCTGCGCCTGTCGGTGGAAACGGTGTTCGGCGGCGTGCCGGTCAACAAGCAGATCCGTGCCCTGTCGGCCGGCGTCGACATCGTCGTCGCCACCCCCGGCCGCCTGCTCGACCTGATCGACCAGCGCGCCTTCACCATCAAGGACACGGAAATCTTCGTCCTCGACGAGGCCGACCAGATGATGGACATGGGCTTCATCCACCCGCTGAAGCGCATCGCCAAGCTGTTGCCGCGCGATCGCCAGAACCTGTTCTTCTCGGCCACCATGCCCAAGGAGATCGAGGCGCTGGCCGGCCAGTTCCTCAATGATCCGGTCAAGGTCAGCGTCGCGCCGCAGTCGACCACGGCCGAGCGTGTTCGCCAGCAGCTGACCTTCGTCAACCAGGCGGAGAAGCAGGCGCTGCTGCATATCGTGCTGAAGACCGAGGAGATCGACCGCGCGCTGATCTTCACCCGCACCAAGCATGGCGCCGACCGCGTCGTGCGCTTCCTGGAGGGCGCGGGCATCCAGGCCTTCGCGATCCATGGCAACAAGAGCCAGGCACAGCGCACCACCGCGCTGCAGGCGTTCCGCCACGGCCATTGCAAGCTGCTGGTCGCGACCGACATCGCCGCGCGCGGCATCGACGTGTCGGGCGTGTCCCACGTCATCAACTTCGAAATCCCGAATGTGCCGGAACAATATGTCCACCGCATCGGCCGGACGGCGCGTGCCGGCGCGGACGGCATCGCCATCAGCTTCGTGGCGGATGATGAACGGCCTTATCTGAAGGCGATCGAGCGGGCGACCAAGGTGAAGCCCGAGATCGTGCCCCTGCCGGAGAATTTCCTGGAGGCCGTGCGCAACCTTCCCAAGCCCGCGCCGCAGCGCAAGGGTCCGAGCCAGAGCCCGGCCCAGCAGGCCAAGCGCGCCGAAGGCCAGCGTCGCTATCAGGAAGGGCAGAAGGCCCAGCGCGGCGCGCCCGACAAGGCTCGCCGTGGTGAAGGGGGCCATCGTGGCGAGGGCGCGCATCGTGGCGAAGGCGATGGTGCCGGCGCCAAGAAGAATTTCCGTCGTCGTCGCGGTGGCGGCGGTGGCGCCGTCGGCACGCACAAGGGCGCGGTCCAGCGCACCGGCGCACCGCGCGGCTAATGGCTAAGGCGTTCCGGGCGCTCCCCCATGGAGTGTCCGGGGCGACCCGCTCTGGCGCGTGCCATTTTGCGCGCGCCATATTTCCATTGTCGCATCGCGTGGGGCGCAAGACCGGTTCCCCCTTTTGCGCGCGATGCTCTGATGCCGCGGCGTGACCATCTTTGTCAGTGGTCATTCAGGAAAATGCCGTTAGGCTCCCCTGCCTATGCGTTTGACCTCTCGCCGTTCGGCCGCTTCGCTCACCATTCTTGCCCTGCTTCTGTCGGGCTCTCCCCTGCCGCTGGCGGCAAGAACCGATCCTTCGGTCGCCGGGGCAAAGGCCGCGCCGGGCGGCAGCCAGGCGGATATCCGCCCCTGGCTCTACGAAAATAGTGACGTGCCGATCGACACGGCGTGGCGGTTCGGCACGCTGTCCAACGGGCTGCGCTATGCCATCCGCCGCAACGGCGTGCCGCCAGGGCAGGTGTCGATCCGCCTGCGCATCGACGCCGGATCGCTGATGGAGCGGCCCGATGAGCAGGGCTATGCCCATTTCATGGAACATCTGTCGATGCGCGGGTCGCGCCATGTGCCCGATGGCGAGTCGAAGCGCATCTGGCAGCGGCTGGGCGTAACCTTCGGCAGCGACAGCAATGCCGCAACCACGCCGACCGGCACTACCTATGCGCTCGACCTGCCCCAGGCCAATCAGGCGAGCCTTGGCGAAAGCCTGAAAATCCTGGCCGGCATGATGACCGACCCCAATATCGTCGACAGCGCGGTCGATGCCGAGCGGGCGGTGGTGCTGGCCGAACGGCGCGAGAGCGACGGGCCGCAGATGCGCATTTCCGATGCCAGCCGCCAGCATTTCTTCGCCGGCCAGGCCTTGGCCGACCATGCGCCGATCGGCACGGTCGCGACGCTCAACGCGGTGACCGCGGCCAAGGCCGAAGCCTTCCACCAGCGCTGGTATCGCCCGGAAAACACGGTGATCGCGATTGCCGGCGATATCGACCCGGCGCTGGCCGAACAATTGCTCAAGGATAATTTTGCCAGCTGGCAGGATAGCGGCAAGGGCGCCGAGCAGCCCGATTTCGGCGAGCCGGATCCCAAGGCGCCGGCCACCCGCGTCGTGGTGGAACCGGGCTCGCCGACCGGCCTCACCATGGCCTGGCTGCGTCCGTGGAAGCCGCATGCCGACACGATCGTCTATAATCAGGACAAGCTGACCGACATGCTGGCGCTGCAGATCGTCAGCCGGCGGCTGGAGCAGGCGGCACGGGCAGGGGGCAGCTTCCTGGCGGCGGGTGTCGACCAGCAGGATATCAGCCGGTCGGCCGACGGCACCTTCATCACCATCACGCCCACCGGCGAGAATTGGGAGAAGGCGCTGGCCGATGTGCGCGCGATCATCGAGGATGCCAAGGCCGCGCCGCCGACCCAGCAGGAAATCGACCGCGAATATGCGCAGCTTGACACGGCGCTGGCGATCCAGGTCGAAAATGCCGACACGGAAGCCGGGGCCAAGCAGGCGAGCGATCTGGTGAGCGCGGTGGACATTCGCGAAACTACGGTCAGCCCGCAGGCCGCGCTCGACATCTTCCGTTCCGGCAAGCCGGCGATGACGCCGCAGAAGATACTGGATTGCACCCGCCGGCTCTTTTCCGCCGGGGTGTTCCGGGCGATGCTGATCACCGGCAAGGTCGAGGCGGGGCAGGACCAGAAGCTGGCTGCTGCGCTTGCCGCGCCGGTCAAGGCGGCGACCAATGCCCGCCTGGCCGACAAGGCGGTGACGATGGACGACCTGCCCAAATTCGGTGCGCCCGCGACCGTCGTGTCGCGCACGCCGGTGGGGTTGCAGGGCATGGAGAGCATCACCTTCTCCAATGGCGTCAAGCTGACCCTGTTCGCCAATGATGCGGAAACCGAGAAGGTGCGCATCAATGTCCGCTTCGGTCATGGCCAGCAGGCCTTCTCGCCGACCAAGCCGGTGGCAAGCTGGGCCGGCGATTATGCGCTGGTGGCCAGCGGCATCGGCAAGCTGGGCCAGCGGGAACTGGACGACCTGACAAATGGCCGGCGCATGGGCATGCAGTTTTCGACCGACGATGACGCGTTCGAATTGCAGGCGGTGACGCGCCCGGCCGATTACAAGGACCAGTTGCGCCTGTTCGCCGCCAAACTGTACCAGCCGGGCTGGGATCCCGCGCCGATCGCGCGGGTGAAGACCGGCGCCTCGGTCGCTTATGACGCGATGTCGCGCGCGCCCGATGGCGTGCTGGGGCGCGACCTCAACTGGCTGCTGCATGACAAGGATGTGCGGTTCCGCACCCCGTCCAAGGCGGAAATCAACGCGCTGACGCCCGAAAGCTTCCGCCAGACCTGGGAGCCGATCCTGGCTTCGGGACCGATCGAGATCCAGATTTTCGGTCAGGTGAAGGCCGAAGAGGCGATCCAGGCCGTGGCGGCGACCTTTGGCGCGATGCCGGCCCGCCCGGACGTGCCGGTGCCGGCCGCGAACAAGGTGCAGCGTTTCCCCGCCCATGTCGACCAGCCGGTCATCCTGCGCCATGACGGTGACAAGGAACAGGCGGCCGCCGTCATGGCCTGGCCGACTTCGGGCGGCTTTGCGCTGACGAAGGAGGCGCGCCAGCTCGAAATCCTGACCCAGATCTTCAATGACCGGCTGTTCGACAAGCTGCGCTCGACCGAGGGTGCGGCCTATTCGCCCAGCGTGCAGAATAGCTGGCCCTTTTCCTATGACAGTGGCGGCTATATCTTGGTGACCAGCCAGGTGCGGCCCGACCGGGTCAATTATTTCTACAGCGTCGTGAAGGAAACGGCGGCCGATCTGGCGAAGACGCCGATCAGCGCCGACGAACTGCAACGGGCGGTGGCGCCGATGCGGCAGTTGCTGATGCGCGCCAGCACCGGCAATGCCTTCTGGATGGGGCAGATGGAGGGATCGACCCATGATCCCCGCTATGTGCAGGCGATGCAGACCATGAGCCAGGATCTGCTCAACGTCACGCCGGCCGACATCCAGGCGCTGGCGACCAAATATCTGGTGCCGGGCAAGAACTGGTCGGCGGTGGTGCTGCCGCAGGGCGTCGCCGCCAAATAGGCGGCTGGATCAGGCGGAGGCGGCTTGCGCGTCCTCCGTCTGCAGCAATTGCTCGTAAAGCCGCGCATATTCCAGATGCATGTTGCGGAGCGCCGGTGTGGCCGATCGCGCCGCCAACTGGCGATTGCGGTCGCGTCGCTGCTCGAAATAGGCGCGGCCGAAATTCGCTTCCAGATCCATGAAATACCTCCCTCGATTGATCCTCCAATGGGCGGGGCGCCAACAGGTTGCGGGCAGGGCAGGGGCTTGCGGTGGACGGGGGTGAAACGGGGGTGGGCGGCGCGATGCGACCATCCATCTTTGCCCTTGATGCCGGCTGGCCTTGGTCGCTAGGTCAGGGGCTTGGGGCAATGATGATCCGGCCATGCACGGTCTGGACATCGATCGCCCAGGGGGATTTGCATCGCATGTTGAAGACTGTCCGGGCATCGGCCATGGCCACCACCATCCTGTTGTTGTCGCTGGCTGCCGCACCGGCGCTTGCCGAGCAGGTGGTCGTCACCGCGGACCATATGGTCGATGTACTGGCCGGCAAGACGGTCGATCATCCGGCTATCTTCATTACCGATGGTCGCATTACCGGCATCGCCGACGCGCGCACCGTGCGCTGGGGCAGTGACGTCCGTCATATCAACCTGTCGGGCAAGACCATCCTGCCGGGCCTGATCGACATGCACGTCCATTTGACCAGCCTGGCGGAAGTGGGCGGCTATCAGGGGCTGCGCTACACCGACAGTTTCTGGACGGCGGTAGGCGTCAAGAATGCGCGCATCACGCTGAAGGCCGGTTTTACTACGGTGCGCAATGTCGGGTCGGCCGATTTCGCCGATGTGGGCCTGAAGCAGGCGATCGAGGAGGGGCAGATTGTCGGGCCGCGGATCATCCCGGCCGGCTATGCGATCGGCGCAACTGGCGGCCATTGCGATGGCGGTGGCCTGCCGCCATCGATGGATCGCAAGGAACCTTCGGTGGTCGACAGCCCGCAGGAGGGCCGCGCCAAGGTGCGCTGGCTGCACAAATATGGCGCGCGCGTCATCAAGATCTGTGCGACCGGCGGCGTCTTCTCGCTAGGCGACGCGGTCGGCGCGCAGCAACTGAGCTTTGACGAGATGAAGGCGATCGCCGACGAGGCGCATATGCTGGGCCTCAAGGTTGCGGCGCACGCCCATGGCAATGACGGTATCCGCACCGCGATCGAGGCGGGGATCGACACGATCGAACATTGCAGCCTGGCCGATGACGAGACGATCAAGCTGGCGGCCAGCAAGAAGACCTGGTTCGATATGGATATCTATAATGACGATTATATCCTGGCGACCGGCACGGCCAATGGCACGGAACAGGAAAGCCTGGACAAGGAAAAGCTGATCGGGCGTCTTCAGCGCGAAACCTTCCGCAAGGCAGTGAAGGCCGGCGTGCCGATGCTGTTTGGCACCGATGCCGGCGTCTATCCCCATGGCGACAATGGCAAGCAGTTTGCCAAGATGGTCGAATGGGGCATGACGCCGATGCAGGCGATCCAGGCGGCGACCGTCAGCGGCGCCAAGGCGCTGGGCTGGGAAGCCGATGTCGGCGCGATCGCCGTCGGCCGCTATGGCGACATCGTTGCAGTGCAGGGTGATCCTCTCAAGGATGTGACGTTGCTGCAGCATGTCAGCGACGTGGTGAAGGGCGGCGAACTGGTGGAGTGATCCGCCGTTGCCGGTTCACGATCGGCGTGAACCGGCTTTCGCTGCGATCAGCGCACGGCCTTCAGGCCTGCCACGATCATCTGGGCGGCGCGCCGGGCCGACGCCTCCGGGCTGAGATTGGGGCGCGACAGGCTGCGATGGCCCAGGCCGAACATGCAGGCCAGGATCATCTCCTCCGCGCCGTCCAGCGCCTCGCCCGAAAGCTCCGGGTTGGCGGCGCAGGCAAAGTCGCGAATATCGTCGCGGAAACGGCCACACATGGTGCCGATCATCTCGCCGACCGTCGGATTGCGGAAGCTTTCGGCCAGGATGTCGAAGGACAGCGCCTCATCCTTTTCGTCAATGACGTGCAGCATCAGTTGCTCGAACGTATCGTCGATGCTCAACTCGCCACTGTCGAGTCGTTTGCGCAGGATATCGACGTCCTCCGCCCACTGGTCGGCGTCGGCATGGACGATAGCCTCGATGATATCTTCCTTTCCTTTGAAAAGCCGATATATTTGCCCCACTGATACCTGTGCGGCGGAAGCGAGTTCGGCCATGGACGTCTGGTGGAAACCATGGCTGTTGAACAGGTCTCGCGCCGCTGCAAGTACACGGTCGCGACTGCTTTTTTCATGCTGCGCTGCAACCATTTTACCCTCGGAAAATTGTTTTTCTCTTGAATTCCCTCTGACAGCTTCTTAGGTGCGCGGCAAGCGGAATGAACGTTCATTCCGGTCCTGCGATATTTATCGGATTGGGAAAATTGATGCAAAAGGGGAACTTCTTCGGATTGCTGGCCTGTGTTTCGGCCCTTGCGCTGAGCGCTTGCGGTCAGGAAGCGCCGCCCGCACCGCCGCCGCCGAGCGTGGGCGTGGTGACGCTCAAGACCGAGTCTGCACCGTTGCTGAACGAACTGCCGGGCCGCATCTCGGCTTTTGAAACGGCCGAAGTCCGGCCGCAGATCAGCGGCGTGATCCGCCGCCGCCTGTTTACCGAAGGCGGCAATGTCCAGGCCGGGCAACTGCTCTACGAGATCGAGGACGCGCCTTATCGCGCGGCGCTCGCCCAAGCCCAGGGTTCGCTGGCCAATGCCCAGGCGGCGATCCGCTCGACCGGGCTGCAGGCCCAGCGCTACAAGGATCTGGTCGGCATCAATGCGGTGTCGAAGCAGGAATATGATGACGCGGCGGCTGCGGCCCAGCAGGCTCGCGCCAATGTTGCGGCGCAGCAGGGCGCGGTGCAGGCAGCGCAGGTGAACCAGAATTTCACCCGCATCCGCGCGCCGATTTCGGGCCGTATCGGCCGTTCGCTGCTGACGCCGGGCGCACTGGTTCAGACCGGTCAGGCCGATCCGCTGACCACCATCCAGCGCACCGACCGCGTCTATGTCGACGTGACCCAGTCGGCCGCGCAGATCATCGACCTCAAGCAGGCGATGAAGGCTGGCGGCATCAGCGAGGCGCAGGGCGCCCGCATCCAGCTGATCCTGCCCAATGGCAGCGTCTATCCGGGGGAAGGCCGCCTGCAATTTGCCGACGTGACGGTGGATTCCAGCTCGGGCGCGGTCACGCTGCGCGCGATCTTCCCCAACGCCGACGGCCTGTTGCTGCCGGGCATGTATGTCCGCGCCAAGCTGATCGAGGGTGAGCGCACCCAGGCGATCCTGGCCCCGCAGCAGGGCATTTCGCGCGACGCGCGCGGCCGGGCTACGGCGATGGTCGTGGGCAAGGACAACAAGGTCGAGATGCGCCAGGTCACCGTCGACCGCGCGATCGGCGACAAGTGGATCGTCACCAGCGGCCTGAAGCCGGGCGATCAGCTGATCGTTGAAGGCCTGGTCAATCTGCGCCCCGGCACGGTGGTGAAGCCCGGCGCGCCGCAGCAGGTGACCGCGCCTGAAGGCGGCGCTGCCGCCCAGGGCGGCGCGAAGCCGGCCGCTGCACAAGGCGCGTCAAACGCGGGCGAGGCGCACTAAGCCATGGCCCGCTATTTTATCGACAGGCCCATCTTCGCATGGGTCATCGCCATCGTCATCATGCTGGCGGGCCTGCTCGCGATCCGGTCGCTGCCGGTCGCGCAGTTCCCGGAAATCGCCCCGCCGGCGGTGACGATCCAGACCACCTATCCCGGTGCCAACGCCCAGACGCTGGAAAGCACGACGACGCAGATCATCGAGCAACAGCTCAAGGGCATCGACAATCTGCGCTATTTCTCGTCCACCAGCGATGGTTCGGGCAATCTCAACATCACCCTGACCTTTGAGCAGGGCACCGATCCTGACATTGCGCAGGTGCAGGTGCAGAACAAGCTGTCGCAGGCGACCCCCCTGTTGCCGCAGGAAGTGCAGCAACAGGGCCTGCGCGTGGGCAAGTCCACGTCCAGCTTCCTGCTCATCATGGCGGCCTATTCCGACGACGGCATCCATGACCAGGAAGACGCGGCGGACTTTATCGCGTCCAGCCTTCAGGATCCGCTGAGCCGCGTCACCGGCGTTGGCGATACCCAGCTGTTCGGTTCGCAATATGCGATGCGCATCTGGCTCGACCCCTACAAGATGGCCAATCTGGGCGTGACCACCGGCGACGTGAAGTCGGCGATCACCGCGCAGAACGCCCAGGTGTCGGCCGGCCAGATCGGTGGTTCGCCTTCGCCCAAGGGCCAGGCGCTCAACGCCACCGTCACGGCCCAGTCGCGCCTGCGCACGCCGGAGGAATTCCAGAATATCCGCCTGCGCAGCAACAGCGACGGTTCGGTCGTGCTGATGAAGGATGTTGCCAAGGTCGAGCTGGGCGCGGAAACCTATGGTTTCGGCGTGAAATTCAACGGTCATCCGGCATCGGGCTTCGGCATCAAGCTGGCACCGGGCGCCAACGCGCTCGACACGGTGGAAGCGGTCAAGGCGCGCGTCGACCAGCTGTCGAAGAATTTCCCCAACTGGGTCAAATATGACTTCCCGGTCGACAACTCGACCTTCGTCAAGCTGTCGGTGGAGCAGGTGGTCCATACCCTGTTCGAAGCCGTGCTGCTGGTGTTCGTCGTCATGTTCCTGTTCCTCCAGAACTGGCGTGCGACGCTGATCCCGACGATTGCGGTGCCGGTGGTTCTGCTGGGTGCGCTGGCGATCCTCAGCGCAGCCGGCTTCACCATCAACACCCTGACGCTGTTCGGCATGGTGCTGGCGATCGGCCTGCTGGTCGATGACGCGATCGTCGTCGTCGAGAATGTCGAACGTCTGATCCAGGATGAAGGGCTCAGCCCCAAGGAAGCAGCCAAGAAGTCGATGGACGAGATCAGCGGCGCGCTGATCGGCATCGGCCTGGTGCTCTCGGCGGTGTTCCTGCCGATGGCCTTCTTCGGTGGCTCGACCGGCGTCATCTTCCGCCAGTTCTCGATCACCATCGTGTCGTCGATGATCCTGTCGGTGCTGGTCGCATTGATCCTGACCCCGGCGCTGTGCGCCACCATCCTCAAGCCAGCCTCGCACGGGCATAGCTGGAACGGGCCGATCGGTTCGATCCTCGGCCGCTTCTTCGACTGGTTCAACCGCACCTTCGACAAGGGCGTGGTGCGCTATGGCAAGGGCGTCGAGAAGGTCGAGCGCAGCTGGGTTCGTACCATGCTGGTCTATGGCCTGGTGGTGGTCGGCATGGCCTTCATCTTCCTGCGCCTGCCCAGCGGCTTCCTGCCGGACGAGGACCAGGGCATCATCATCAACCAGGTGTCGCTGCCCGCGGGCACGACGCTGGAAGAGACCGAGCGGGCCCTCGCCCGGATGCGCGATCATTATCTGGTCGACGAGAAGAAGAATGTCTCGGCCGTGTTCACGGTCGCCGGCTTCGGCTTCGTGGGCCAGGGCCAGAATGTCGGCATCGTCTTTGCCCGCATGAAGGACTGGCATGAGCGGTCGGGTGCGGACAATCGCGTGCCCGCGATCGCCCTGCGCGCCAATATGGCGTTCCAGAAGATCTCGTCGGGCATGGCCTTCGCCTTCGTGCCGCCGGCCGTGCAGGAACTGGGCAATGCGTCCGGTTTCGATTTCCAGCTGCTCGATCAGGCCAATCTTGGTCATGAGAAGCTGCTGGAAGCCCGCAACCAATTGCTGGGCATGGCGATGGGCGACAAGCGCCTGGCGCAGGTCCGTCCCAATGGCCTGGAAGACACGCCGCAGTTGAAGCTGAATGTCGATCAGGCCGCAGCCGGTGCGCTGGGCATCGCCCAGTCGGACGTCAATGACACGATCAGCACCAATCTGGGCGGATCCTATGTCAACGACTTCATCGACCGCGACCGCGTGAAGCGCGTCTATGTGCAGGCGGATGCACCGTTCCGTACCTCGGCCGACGCGATCAACGCCTATCATGTGCGTGGCAGCACGGGCGTGATGGCGCCGCTCTCCGCCTTCTCCACCACGGAATGGGTCCAGGGCCCGGCCCGTCTGGAGCGCTATAATGGCGTGCCGTCGATGAACATCCAGGGCGCTCCGGCACCCGGCGTGTCGAGCGGCACCGCGATGCAGGCGATGGAAGAGTTCGCGGCCAAGCTGCCGGCCGGTATCGGCTATGCCTGGAACGGCATTTCCTATGAGGAACAGACCTCCGGTGGACAGGCGCCCTATGTCTATGCGCTCTCGATGCTGATCGTCTTCCTCTGCCTGGCTGCGCTCTATGAAAGCTGGTCGGTGCCGATCGCGGTCATGCTGGTCGTGCCGCTCGGCGTGCTCGGCGCGGTGATCGCGGCGACGCTGGCGGGCCTCAACAACGACATCTATCTGCAGGTGGGCCTGATCACGACCATCGGCGTGTCGGCGAAGAACGCGATCCTGATCGTGGAATTTGCCGAAGAGAAGATGCGCGAAGGGCTGCCGCCCGCCAAGGCGGCGCTGGAAGCGGGCAAGCTGCGTCTGCGGCCGATCCTGATGACCAGCTTCGCCTTCATCTTCGGCGTGCTGCCGCTGGCCGTGTCCAAGGGCGCGGGTGCGGGTGGCCAGAACGCCATCGGCTGGGCCGTGGTCGGCGGCATGCTGTCCGCCACCGTCCTCGCCATCTTCTTCGTGCCGGTCTTCTTCACCGTGGTGAAGCGGTTGTTCCGCGAACATCATGAAGGGGAAGAACAGCGTAACGCCGACGGCGAAACGCCGAACGCACCGCAGGAGGCATAAGAATGTTGCGTAATATCAAAGCAATGTCGGTCGCCTCTTTGGCGCTGACGCTGGCCGCCTGTGACATGGCGCCCAAATATGCCCGCCCCGAACTGCCGGTGCCGCAGGCCAGCCCCGAGGGGCCGGCCTATGCGGCCGCGGCGGACGGCGGCGCGGCGATCGTACCGGCCGATACCGCCTGGCGCGATTTCTTCACCGACCCGCGTCTGGTGCGGGTGATCGAGACGAGCCTCGCCAACAATCGCGACCTGCGCATTGCTGTCGCCAATGTCGAACAGGCACGGGCGCAATATAAGGTGCAGCGGGCCGATCTGTTGCCGACCGTCGGGGCCACCGGCACGGCGACCTATTCGGAACAGCCACTGGTTCAGTTCGGCCAGAGCCAGCGCCTCAATACCGACGTCTATCAGGCGCAGGTCGGCATCTCGTCCTGGGAAATCGACCTGTTCGGCCGGGTGCGGAACCTGACCAAGGCGGCGCAGGAGCAATATTTCGCCTCGGTCGAAAACCGCAATGCGGCCCAGACCGCACTGGTGGCGGAAGTGGCGACGGCCTGGGTGAACATGGCCGCCGATCAGGAATTGCTGTCGATCGCGCGGGCGCTGGCGACTGCGTTCAAGGAGACGCTGGACCTCAACAAGGCCCGCTTCGACAAGGGCATCGCGTCCGAACTGGAAGTGCGCGAGGCACAGACCAGCTATGACCAGGCGCGGGCCGCCATTGCCAGCGCCACCACGCTGGTCGCGCAGGACCAGAATGCGCTGAACCTGCTGGCGGGCACGACGCTCGGCAGCGAGGATCTGCCCTCGGCCCTGCCGGAAGGCCATGTCACGCTCGACAATCTGCCGGCGGAACTGCCCTCGACCCTGTTGCTGCGCCGGCCCGACATCGCGTCGGCCGAGCATCAGCTGATCGCGGCCAACGCCAATATCGGTGCGGCGCGGGCGGCCTTCTTCCCGCAGCTGTCGCTGACGGCGGCGCTGGGCACGGTCAGCCTTGGCCTGTCCGGCCTGTTCAAGTCGGGCAGCGACACCTGGTCGGTGGCGCCCAGTGCGACCCTGCCGATCTTTGACTTCGGCCGGAACAAGGGCAATCTGCGTTACGCCAGGGCGACCTATGACGCGATGCTCGCCACTTATGAAAAGAGCGTGCAGACCGGCTTCCGCGAGGTCGCCGATGCGCTCGCCCGGCGCGGCACGATGACGGATCAGGTCGAGGCGCAGACCTCGCAGCGCGATGCTGCACGCAAGGCCTATGACCTGACGCAGGCCCGCTTCCGTGCAGGTGTCGACGGCTTCCTGCCGACGCTGGTGTCGCAGCGGACCCTGTCGAGCGCGGAGCAGAGCCTGGTGACGACGCGTCTGGCGCGGCTCACCAACATGATCGAGCTGTATCGCGCCATGGGTGGTGGCCTGAAATGATGCGGCCTGCCGCTTGCGGACTTTGACCGCAAGCGGCAGGAAGCGGGGGCGGGGATCATCGCCTATCTCCAGCGATGACGCATGGAGGATGACGATGACCCTGGCCTGTATGACGATGATGTCGCCGGTGGGCGACCTGACGCTGGTCGCAAGCGACGAAGGACTGATGGCGGTCCTGTGGCTCGACGATGATCCCGCCCGCGTCCGCCTGGGCGCCCGATCCGAAGCGACCGAGCATCCGGTGCTGCGGGACGCGGCCTCCCAGCTATCGGAATATTTCGCTGGCCAGCGGCGGCATTTCTGCGTCCCGCTGCATTTTCAGGGCACGGATTTCCAGCGCCAGGTCTGGGCTGCGCTGCTCGACATCCCGTTCGGCGAGACGCGCAGCTATGCCGACATCGCGCGCGCCATCGGTCGCCCGACCGCGACCCGTGCCGTCGGCGCCGCCAATGGCCGCAACCCGATCTCGATCATTGCGCCATGCCACCGGGTGGTCGGCAGCAACGGCGCGCTCACCGGCTTTGCCGGCGGCGTCGAAACCAAGAAATATCTGCTCGATCTGGAGAAGGGCGGGGACGATCTTTTTTCGTTCGCGCCAATGCCGCTTGCCGATGCCGGCGCGAGATCGGTTTAGGCCGCCTCGTCATCATGCGTTGTTCGCATCACGGCTCAGAAATCGACCAATCGGCGCCAGCGTTCCGTAACGCTAAAATAGGAAACTGCGCGTCAGCCAGCCGATCTATGCGGCGGTTTGGTGCACCCAAGTGGATTCGAACCACTGGCCTTTGCCTTCGGAGGGCAACGCTCTATCCAGCTGAGCTATGGGTGCATGACGCTGGTCAGAAGGGGCGCTTAGCAAAGGGCTTCGAACCGCGCCAGCCACAAAATCACCTGTTCCCGAAACTTATTTCGAGGCCTTCACCATCGGCTGGAATTTGCCCAGGCCACAGCTGGCACCCGGTTGCAGGCCCGGCCCGGCGTTGAACAGCACGGTGATGATGTCGACCGAACAGAGCTGGGACATGCTGGTGCGATAGGAGAAGCGCCGCTCGAAGCCCAGGCTGGGGCAGCTGTTGGGCAGGCTGTTGCGGTAGATCTTCTTGCCGCTGACCTCGAAATCGATGGTGCGATCATCGCGGACGCTGCTCGACCGAATCTGGCTGATGGAAATGCAGTCGACCGGATCTCCGCTGGGCACATAGGGATCCGGCTTGTCCTTGGTCTTGGCGAAAGCAGGCGTCAGGCCGCAGGCCAGCAGCAGGCCGGCGGTGAGAATGGGGCGGATGGACATTGTCTCTCTCCTTCGTACTGACAAGACGATTCGCGGAGCTGATTTCCGTACCGATCCTAGCACCGCCGTCGGGCGCGATCAGGCGGCTTTTGCGACGCTGCCGGGTGCCGGCGTCTTGGGCTTGAAGCGGCACAGGTCCGACACGATGCAGCGCCAGCATTCGGGCTTGCGCGCCTTGCAGACATAGCGGCCATGCAGGATCAGCCAATGATGGGCGTCGCGGCGGAAGGGCTGGGGCACGCGCTTTTCCAGCTTGTCCTCGACCGCCAGCACCGTCTTGCCCGGCGCCAGGCCGGTGCGGTTGCCGACGCGGAAGATATGGGTGTCGACCGCGAAGGTTTCCTGCCCGAAGGCGGTGTTGAGCACGACATTGGCGGTCTTGCGGCCAACGCCGGGCAGGGTGGTCAGCGCGTCGCGATCCTGCGGCACCTCGCCGCCGAAATCGCGCACCAATATTTCGGACAGGGCGATGACATTCTTCGCCTTGGTGTTGAACAGGCCGATCGTCTTGATGTGCTGCTTGAGCGCATCCTCGCCCAGATCGACCATTTGCTGCGGCGTTTCGACCTCGCGGAACAGGGCGCGGGTCGCCTTGTTGACGCCGACATCGGTGGCCTGTGCCGACAGGGTGACCGCGACCAGCAATTGGTAGGCATTGCCATATTCCAGCTCCGTCACAGGGGCGGGATTGGCCTCTGCCAGGCGGCTGAAAAAGTCGAAGATCTGGCCCTTGTTCATGGCATCAGAGCCCCAATACGCCCTTCATGTCATAGCGGCCGACCGGCTGGCCGGCGAGCCAGCTTGCGCCCTTGATCGCGCCGCGCGCGAAGATGCTGCGGTTTTCGGCGCGATGGCCAAGTTCGATCCGCTCGCCTTCGGTCGCCAGGATGACCTGATGGTCGCCTGCGACCGATCCGCCACGCAGCGCAGCAAAGCCGATCGCGCCCTTCGCCCGCGCGCCGGTGATGCCGTCGCGGCCACGTTCGCTATGGTCGGCCAGCGCGATGCCGCGCCCCTTCGCCGCCGCTTCGCCCAGCAGCAGCGCGGTGCCCGACGGCGCGTCCACCTTGTGGCGGTGATGCATTTCGACGATCTCGATATCCCAATCGTCGCCCAGGCTGGCGGCGGCCTTTTCGACCAGCGCGGCGAGCAGGTTGACGCCCAGCGAGGTATTGCCGGTCTGTAGCACCGGGATGTGTGCCGCTGCCTGGTCGATCAGCACATGATGCTCGCCCTCCAGTCCCGTCGTGCCGATCAGGATCGGCTTGTTCGCGGCGATGCAGGCGTCGAGATTGGCGGAAAGCGCGGCTGGCACGGAAAAGTCGATCAGCACGTCGGCCGCCTGTGCCAATGCCAGCGGATCATTGGTGATGGCGACACCTGGCGCCAGTTCGCCGCTGCCGTCGCGATCGGTGCCGCCCGCCACGGTCAGCCCGGCCTCCGCCGCGGCCTGCGCGATGGCGCGGCCCATGCGCCCGGCGGCGCCGAAAATCCCAATGCTGGTCATGCCCTGATCCGTTCCTTGGCTATAAGTCAGCGCGCGATGCCAGAGCGGCGGCCCTTTGTCATCCGGCACCATGAATTTCTTGGGAAAGGCGACCGACCATGGCTAAGAGATGGCCATGCTCGATCTTCCCCGACTCTCCGTTCCAACCCTGCCGATCGACGGCAGCGCCGATCGCTTCCCCGTCCGTCGCATCTTCTGCGTCGGGCAGAATTATGCCGAACATGCGCGCGAGATGGGCGGCGATCCCGATCGCGCGCCGCCCTTCTTCTTCACCAAGCCGGCCGATGCCGTGGTCGAGAATGGCGCGTCGCTGCCGTTCCCCTCGCGCACGCAGGATCTGCATCATGAGGTCGAACTGGTGGTCGCGCTCGGCGCGGGCGGCACGGATGTCGCGGTCGAGGATGCGCTGGCGCTGATCTATGGCTGGGCGGTCGGCATCGACCTCACCCGCCGCGACATGCAGGCGGTCGCGAAGAAGGCCGGTCGTCCCTGGGACATGGCCAAGGGCTTTGATCGCTCCGCGCCGATCGGCCCGATCCATCCCGGCACGCCGCCGGCCAGTGGCGCCATCGCGCTCTGCATCGAGGGCGACCCGCGCCAGTCGGGCGACCTGGCCGACATGATCTGGTCAGTGCCCGAAATCATCGCCAATCTCTCCACCTATGTGGAACTGGCGCCCGGCGACCTGATCTTCACCGGCACGCCTGCCGGCGTCGGCCCGATCGCGCCCGGCCAGGCGGTGCAGGCGACCATCGCCGGCCTGCCGCCGCTCGACATCGCCTTTCAGAACTGACCATCAGAACAAGGACAAACAGGATGGATATCGACATTCCCCATGACCTCGGCCGTGACGAGGCCAAGCGCCGGGTCGAACAGGGCCTGCCCAAGCTGGAGCAGCATATCCCCGGCGGTGGCACCATGACCGCGACCTGGCCGTCCGACTATGCGCTGGACATGGAAATCTCGGCCATGGCCCAGACCATCCCGGTCAAGCTGCTGATCGAGGAGGACAAGGTGCGCGGCACCGTGTCGATCCCGATGTTCCTCAAGATGATGTCCGGTCCGATCTCCGACTTCATCAAGACCAGCGCCCAGAAGATGCTGACCAAGGCTTAAGACAATGGCGCGGCCCTTGCAGCGAGGTTGAGCGGCCGTCCCGAACAGGAAAAGAGGTAAGGATGGATCGCTCAGGCCGGGATGTAGCCCTTCCGATGGAAATGCAGGGGCTCTGGATCGATGCGGACGATCCGACGGTCGAACTGTCGGTAGACGGTGGTGAGGTCGCCTGCTTCGGCCGCATCGTGTCCTATGACTATAAGCTTGTCGCCACGGATGACGATGTGGTGACGGTCAGCCTGAAGGTCGATGATGAGGAGCGTGAGGATGATTTTCAGCGCGCCAATGTCATCGAACTGGTGATCACTCCAGAAGGCGAGATGCACGCCTATAATGTCCGGTTTGCCAGCCAGTTCATCCGGCGCAACAAATGAAGGGGGCGAACGTCGCATGACCGACATCCGCAATATCGTCATCCTCACCGGCGCGGGCATTTCGGCCGAGAGCGGGCTTGCCACCTTTCGCGGGCCGGATGGCTTGTGGGAGGGGCATCGGGTGGAGGATGTCTGCACCCCCGAAGCGCTGGCGCGCAATCCGGCCTTGGTGCATCGCTTCTATGACGAGCGACGGGCGAAGCTGGCGGAGGTGGCGCCCAATCCCGCGCATGAGGCATTGGCTGCGCTCGACCGCGCCTGGCCCGGCGACCTGCTGATCGTCACCCAGAATGTCGATGACCTGCATGAGCGGGCAGGGGCGACCCGGCTGCTCCACATGCATGGGGAATTGAAGTCCGCCCTCTGTGCCGCCTGCGGCAAGGCGGTGGGCTGGGCGGATCCGCTGCCGCCCGGCAGCGCCTGCGCCGGTTGCGGCGCGCCCAGCCTGCGGCCCGACATCGTCTTCTTCGGCGAAATGCCCTATGATATGGAGCGGATCGAGGAAGCGCTGGCGCAGGCCGATCTGTTCGTGTCGATCGGCACGTCGGGCGCGGTCTATCCGGCCGCCGGTTTCGTCCAGATGGCGCGCCATTATGGTGCCCGCACGTTGGAGCTCAATCTCGATCCGTCGGCGGGCAGCAGCTATTTCGAGGAAAGCCGGCTTGGCCCGGCAAGCGAACTTGTGCCCGCGCTGGTCCGCGACCTGCTCGGCTGACCGGCCTTATTCGCTGGGTGGCACCATGATGTCGGCACCATCGGGTTCATCGCGATAAAGCAGCATCACCGATCCATCCTCGCCATTCACCGCGCGGATCGGCAGGCTCAGTTGCAGGGCGGAGAGGAATTCCTTGCTGTCGCTGACGCGGAAGCGCCCGCCGACCCGCAGCGAGGAGACGCGCGCATCGCCGATCAGGATCGGGGCGCGGCGATAGCGGTTGAACTCGCTGGCCGCCTGCTCGATCGTTTCCCCGTCCAGCTCGACCATCTGGTCGCGCCAGGCCGTGCGCTGGTCGATCAGCTTGGGGCTGAGATGGGTGAGGTCGATGCTGCGCGACTGGATCACGGCGCCGCTGCCGGCGCTGACCTTTTCCAGCCCGCTATTGCCCGAATGGACCGTCACCGTGCCTTGCGTGACCGTCAGCTCCACCACCGACGGGCGCATGCGGACGTTGAAGGCGGTGCCGACGGCGCGGATCTGGGCGGATCGCACCTCCACGTCGAACGGGCGGCCCTTGTCATGGGCCACGTCGAAGGAGGCTTCGCCCTTCAGCACGCGCACCTTGCGGCCGATGTCGGTGAAGCGGACTTCCGCCTCGCTATTGCTGTTGAGGTGCAGGATGGAGCCGTCGGCCAGTGCGACGTCGCGGATCTGGCCCACTGCCGTCTCATAACGATCCACGCCGCTGAAGGTGCGGATGGTGACGATCGCGGCGACGATGAAGAAGACGATGGCGATGCCGGCGGCAATCATGATGTTGCGCGACAGGCGGCGCTGCTGTTCCTCGCTGACGATCGCTTCGAGCGGGGGCAGATTGACTTCGGCGGCGGCGCTCTTCAGCCGCTCGGCCGCCTCCCAGGCGGCTTCGGCGCGGGCAAAGGCCACGCCATGGCGCGGATCGGCCTCGATCCACGCACATATCTCGTCTTCGTCCTGGGGGGTAGGGGCGCTGTTAAGCCTGGCCAGCAGGCGCGCGGCTTCCAACGCGATCGCGTCCCTGTCCCCGCTGTTTGAACCTGGTCCCGACGCCTGCACGTTCGAAATCCGTTTCCTCACGTTCTGCCCAGGCCCGCATAACTATGCCGATCGCTTTGGCCAGATGTTTTTCAACAGTAGAAACGGACAGAGACATTTCCTCCGCTATTTCCAGCATCGATTTTTCGTGAATACGGCGAAGAATGAAGACGCGGCGGCACTGGGTGGGCAGCGAATCGACAATCGCCTCGACCTGGCGGAGCGCCTCGCGGGCGTGAAGCTGTGCCTCAATGGTGTTTTCGCCGCCCAGCAATTCCAGATCGGCGATCGTCTCGAAGCTCACCACCTTGTTGCGGCGGGCGGTGTCGATGACGAGGTTGCGGGCGATGGTGAAGAGATAGGCGCGCCCGGTGGTGACATTTTCCCAGTTCTCCGTGGCATAGGCACGGGCAAGAACTTCGGCGACCATATCCTCCAGCTCGTGGGTGGAGGGCAAAATGCGACGCAGGCGGCCCCTCAAGGCAGCTTCCTGCGGCAAAATCACGGTCTTGAACCACTCTAGCTTGGCGCGAACCCTATGCACGTCGACCCCCTTTTATGTCAGCGCGCCTCTCCTGAATTTCTTTTTGTTGTCACATTTCAATCATGGATTCCGGGGGGTGTCCAGCACGTGATTACGCATATTCCGTAATCCGCCATAAAAAGTTCCACCCTGTTGCAAAAAAGTTTTCAGGTGCCTTCTTTTGTTGCGTGGTTACGAAATTATGTCAGGCGGAACCTCGTCCGGCGCGCGATCGGGCTGGTCATAATCGGGTTCGCCAGGGATGATTTCGGGCGGCTCGTTGATCGGAGTCTCGTCCGGAGTCGCAGGGGGCGGCGCTTCCGGCGGCGACTGGGGTTCGATCCGGTCGGGCGGGGGCAGGGTGTCGCGCGCTGGATCGGGCTGGGTGGCCATGCTATGCTCTCCTGCAAAGAAGAAGCTACGCGCGGGCAAGGACGCCGGTTCCACCAATGCATCCATATCCCTTGCTCTCGCCAATGCTTTTCTCTATGCCGCGCCGACCGGCGACCGATGCGGGCGTGGCGAAACTGGTAGACGCGCCAGATTTAGGTTCTGGTATCGCAAGATGTGGGGGTTCGAGTCCCTTCGCCCGCACCAGTGTCAGGCTTGGCTTGATCCGGCGCCAACGAGATTCAGCTAAGAAAGCGTTTGAGAGAAGAGATGCAGACTGTCGAGACGTTGAACGAGGGCCTGAAGCGCGCCTACACCGTGACCATCACGTCGAAGGATATCGACGCCCGCGTTGAGAAGGAAGTGCTGGCGATTGCGCCGCAGGTGCGCATGCCCGGCTTCCGCCCCGGCAAGGTGCCGGCGAACCTCGTCAAGAAGATGCATGGTGAAAGCCTGCAGCGTGACGCCCTCAACAATTCGATCCAGGAAAGCGTTCAGAAGCTGATCGCCGACCAGAAGCTGCGTCCCGCGATGCAGCCTTCGGTCGAACTGGACGAAAGCTTCGAGTTCGGCAAGGACGCGCAGGTCAAGGTGGAACTGGAAGTTCTGCCCGTGATCGAAGCCCCGAGCATCGACGGTCTGAAGCTGGAGCGCCTGACTGCCGAAGTCAGCGACGCGCAGGTCGAGGAACAGGCCGGCCGCATCGCCACCCAGCAGGGCGCGCTGGAAGAATATGCCGCCAGCCACAAGGCGAAGGACGGCGACACGCTGGTCATCGATTTCGTCGGCAAGGTCGACGGTGAAGCGTTCGAAGGCGGTTCGGCCGAAGGCGTGAAGCTGAAGATCGGCTCGGGCCAGTTCATCCCCGGCTTCGAAGAGCAGCTCGGCGGCGTGAAGAAGGGCGAAGAAAAGACCATCGAAGTCACCTTCCCCGAAGATTATGGCGCCGCGCACCTCGCCGGCAAGGCCGCGACCTTCGACGTGACCGTGCAGTCGGTGCTGAACGCCGACAAGCCCAAGCTCGATGACGATTTCGCCAAGTCGCTCGGTCTGGAAGGTCTCGACCAGCTCAAGGATCTGCTCAAGGGCCAGATCGAGCAGGAGCATAACGGCCTGACCCGCACCTATATGAAGCGCAAGCTGCTCGACCAGCTCGCCGCTTCGCACGACTTCGACGTTCCGCCGAGCATGGTGGAAGCCGAATTCAACCAGATCTGGCAGCAGCTTCAGCATGAAGCCAGCCATGAAGCCGATCCGGAAGCCGCTCTCGCCGAAATGGAAGCCGAGAAGGAAGATTATCGCGGCATCGCCGTGCGCCGCGTGCGCCTGGGCCTGCTGCTGTCGGAAATCGGCCAGGCCAACAATGTCGTCGTTTCGGACAATGAAATGAACCGTCTCATCATGCAGGCTGCCCAGCAGTACAGCCCGCAGGATCGTGAGCGTTTCGTGCAGTATGTCCGCCAGGATCCGATGGCCGCCGCCCAGCTGCGCGCCCCCCTCTATGAGGACAAGGTCGTCGACTTCCTGTTCGAAAAGGCGGAAGTCAGCGATCGCGCTGTCAGCCGTGAGGAACTGGAAGCCGCGATCGAAGCCGAAGATGGCGATCTGAAGCCCCACGTCCACGGTCCGGGCTGCGGCCATGACCATGACGAAAAGCCCAAGGCGAAGAAGGCTGCTGCCAAGAAGAAGGCCGAGCCCGCCGAGGCCGAAGCCGTAGCCGAGGAAGCGCCCGCCAAGAAGGCTCCGGCCAAGAAGGCTGCCGCCAAGAAGGACGAAGCCCCGGCTGAGGAAGCTGTCGCCGAGGAAAAGCCCAAGGCGAAGAAGGCTCCCGCCAAGAAGGCCGCTGCCAAGGCTGAATAAGCCTTTCCAGCCAGCAAATCGGAACGCCCGTTCTTCCCGACAGGGAAGGGCGGGCGTTTTGCATGGGCGCGCGGGTGATTGGCTATGAGCCCTCGGCGCGAACGCCGGGATGATACGCGCTTTTCCTGATCTTTATTTTTGCGCTGCAATATATTCTGATGAAGGCCCGAAACTAGGGATCAGGCGATGAACTGATCGCGGAGGGCTTATGCAAGTCGTCAAGGGCGGTTCTGGTCGGGGTCTTGGGCAGTTGCTGATGAACAGGTGGCTCCTGGTGGGCGTCTGCCTGCTCCTGTTTCTCGCCTTCTTGCTCCTGCGCTTTCCCGGTGAGCCGAACAGCGACAGCAACAGCCAATATCATCAGATCGTCACCGGCCGGTTCAACGACTGGCATCCGCCGCTGATGGCGCGGATCTGGGAAGCGTTGACCCTGTTCGGCGCGGGCACCGGGCCGATCTTCGCCTTCGACACGATCTTCTACGGCTGCGGCGTTGCGCTGCTGGCCAGCCTGCCGGCGCGCCGCGGCCGGTGGCTCTGCGCCTATTGCATGATCTTCCTCGCGGCCCAGCCGATGCTGCTGATGATGAGCGTCAACATCGCCAAGGACATCATGATGGCGGTGATGCTGCTGCTGGCCGTGGCGATCATCGGGGCGATGCAGGAAGGGCTCGTCGCCGCGCGGCCAGCCCGGACGCTGTGCTGGGTGCTGGCGCTGCTGATCGTCGTCATGGCGGCGCTGGTGCGCAGCAATGCCGTGTTCCTGGTTGCGCCGATGCTGGTCTTTGCCGGCTGGCCGGCGCTGATGGCACGGCCGGTGCTGATGCTGGCGCTGTCTGCGGTCGGCGGAGTGCTGCTGGTCCCGGCCAGCAATATCGTCAATCATCGCATCCTTGGCGCATCGGATGCCGGGGCGATCCGTTCGCTGCAGATATTCGACATCGCCGGCATCATGGTGCGGGGCGGGGATGATGTCCTGGCCGATCTGCCCGGCGCGCCGGCGCTGACGCAGGATGTCCATCGCTGCTACAGCCCGATCATGTGGGACACGTTGGCCTATGCCCACTGGAACTGCCATGTGCTCAAGAATGTCGAGCAGGCGATCCGGGATGGCGGTGGCGCATCGCTGTCGTCACGCTGGACTGGTGCGATCCGGCATCATCCGCTGGCTTATCTGCGCCATCGCCTGACCCATTATAACTCGACCCTCTATTTCTGGGTGCCGGTCCATCATACCGAAGCCGTGCGCAAGTTGAACACCGCCGGCAACCGCGGCGGGTCGTTCAAGAACCGGTTGCTGGACCAGGTCCGCTATTCGCCGCTGACCTCGCCCGTGATGATGGTCGCGATCGCGCTGGTGCTGCTGCCCTGGATCATCGCCGCGCTGCGCGTCTCGCGCGATGCGCTGCTGCATGTCAGCGCGATATTGATATGGCTTGCCTTGATATATACAGGCACCTTCCTGCTTGTCGGGGTGGCGACCGATCAGCGCTATTTCTTCTTTACGACATTGGCGGTTTGTCTGGCCCTGCCGCTCGCATTGTCCGATGCGACGATAAGGGCCATGATGCGGCGACATTCGGCATTGGCGGTTGCAACGGTGGGTGTGCCGGCAGCCATATTGGCGCTGACCGTCGTTGCGCGATACATGTTGCCGCCGCCGGTCTGACGGGCGGCGGCCATATTTGGTCAGCATAGGTTGGGGCAATTTATGGATATGGACAATCTTTCGAACATTGGCGTGGGCCATCCCCGCGTCGCCGTTATCCTGCCCTGCTATAACGAGGCCGGGGCGATCGTGCAGACGGTGGAGGATTTCCGCCGCGCGCTGCCCCATGCCGAAATCTATGTCTTCGACAATAACAGCAGCGATGGCAGCCGCGAACTGGCGGCCGGCGCGGGCGCGATCGTTCGCCGCGTGGCCCAGCAGGGCAAGGGCCATGTCGTGCGCCGCATGTTCGCCGATGTCGATGCCGACATCTACATCATGGCCGATGGTGACGCGACGTACGAGGCCGCTGCTGCGCCGCAGATGATCGCTGCCATGCTGCAGGATAATCTCGACATGGTGGTGGGCTGCCGCCGCGACCAGGTGGAGGAAGCCTATCGCCGCGGCCACCGCTTCGGCAACTGGGCGCTGACCAGCCTGCTCAAGCAGCTGTTCGGCCGGAGCTTCACCGATATCCTGTCGGGCTATCGCGTCTTCTCGCGCCGCTTCGTCAAGAGCTTCCCGGTGCTGTCCGCCGGCTTCGAGATCGAGACCGAGATCAGCGTCCATGCCCTTGAACTGGCGATGCCGGTGTCCGAAGTGATGACCGCCTATGGTGCGCGGCCTGAAGGATCGGTCAGCAAGCTGTCCACCTATCGCGACGGCTGGCGCATCCTGCGCACGATCATCACCCTCTATCGCATCGAGCGGCCGATCCTGTTCTTCGGTATCATCGCCGCTTTCCTCGCGGCGCTCGCGCTCGGCCTGGCCGTGCCGCTGATCGTCACCTATGCCCAGACCGGGCTGGTGCCGCGGTTTCCTACCGCAATCCTGGTCACCGGCCTCATGATCCTGGCGACCCTGAGCGGCATGTGCGGCCTCATCCTCGACACGGTGGTGCGCGGCCGCCGCGAAGTGCGACGGCTCGCCTATCTCGCCTTCCGGGCGCCCAGCGACTACGCCTTGAAGGACTGAACCCGGCGGCGCAGTCGCATCGCCAGGATCAGCAGGGTGACGCCCGTCACCAGCGCATAGAAGCCGATGCCCCAGCCCAGCATCGCCACCGACACATGCGGGTTGGCAAGGGCCAAATAGAGGACGAACAGGCCCAGCAGCAGCGAAAGTAGCCCGCTCAGCGCCAGCAGCCATTCGCCCTCTATCTCCTTGCGCAGCCGGATCGCGGCGATGATTTCCAGCCCGCCGGCGATGATCGCCCAGCCCGCGATCAGGAACACGGTCAGCAGCGCATAGGTGATCGTCATCGCGATCGGGGTGACGATGAAGATGATGCCGACGGCAATGCCCAGCAGCCCGCGCAGCAGCATCGCGCCCCAATGGCGGCCATGGCCCATCCGGCGAAAGGCGCTGATCGCCGAGAATATGCCGTCGACCAGCGCATAGACCGCGAAGATCAGCGTCAGCGCGAACAGCGCGCTGAACGGGTAGGCCAGGGCGATGATGCCCAGGATGATCGAGACCACGCCACGCAGCGCCAGCGCCTTCCAACCGAAGGAGAAGGCGGCGATCAGCCCCGGTCCGGCCCGGCCGTCATGGGGCGGAATATCGGAATGCACGTCGGAAACCATCGGCTTGTTCCCCCTGTCGCGATTTGAAACGATTGTGGAACGGTAGGGGTGACACATGGTTCCCCCTTGAACCAGTCGGGTTTTGTGCCGATGTAGGGGGTCGGGCAAAAGCACCTGACTGAAAGAGCACAATGACCAACATCATGCATGATCCCATGGCCGCGCTGGTTCCCATCGTCATCGAGCAATCGAACCGTGGCGAGCGCAGCTTCGATATTTACTCGCGTCTTCTGCGCGAGCGGATCATCTTCGTGACCGGCCAGGTCGAGGACCATATGGCCTCGCTGATCGTCGCCCAGCTTCTGTTCCTCGAATCGGAAAATCCGAAGAAGGACATCTGGATGTACATCAACTCGCCGGGCGGCGTCGTCACGGCGGGCATGGCGATCCACGACACGATGAAATATATCCGCCCCCAGGTCGGCACCGTCTGCATCGGCCAGGCCGCCTCGATGGGCAGCTTCCTGCTGGCCGCTGGCGAGCCGGGCAAGCGCATCGCGCTCAGCAACGCCCGCATCATGGTCCACCAGCCGTCGGGCGGCGCCCAGGGCATGGCATCCGATATCGAGATCCAGGCCAAGGAAATCCTTCGGATTCGCCGCCGCCTCAACGATCTCTACGTGAAATATACCGGCCAGTCGCTGGAAGCGGTGGAGCGGGCGATGGACCGCGACACCTTCCTGGAGGCTGACGAAGCCAAGGCGTTCGGTCTGGTCGACGAAGTGTTCGATCGCCGCCCGGCCGCTGCGGAATCCGCAGAAGCCTAAAGGCGATCTTTACCGGGGCGCGGTATATCACCCCTTGTGAAACCGCCGTGCCCCGGTCTAGGATGGCCTTTGGACCAGAATATCCCCGGCCAGATCCGGCATGGTGCCGACGGCGGGGAGGAAAGATTGGCGAATGACTAAGCTTACGGGCTCCGATTCAAAAAGCACGCTTTACTGCTCCTTCTGCGGCAAGTCGCAGCATGAGGTGCGCAAGCTGATCGCGGGGCCGACCGTCTTCATCTGCGATGAATGCGTGGAACTGTGCAACGACATCATTCGCGAGGAGACCAAGGGCGGTCTCGTCGGCAAGAAGGATGGCGGCGTGCCGACCCCGCAGGAGATCTGCGATGTGCTCGACGATTATGTGATCGGCCAGAAGCGCGCCAAGCGCGTCCTGTCGGTCGCGGTCCACAATCATTACAAGCGCCTCAACCATGGCTCCAAGCCGGGTGAGGTGGAACTGGCCAAGTCGAACATCCTGCTCGTCGGCCCGACCGGCTGCGGCAAGACGCTGCTGGCGCAGACGCTGGCCAAGACGTTCGACGTGCCCTTCACCATGGCTGACGCCACCACGCTGACCGAAGCCGGCTATGTCGGCGAGGACGTGGAGAATATCATCCTCAAGCTGCTCCAGGCATCCGACTATAATGTCGAGAAGGCGCAGCGCGGCATCGTCTATATCGACGAGATCGACAAGATCAGCCGCAAGGCCGAAAACCCGTCGATCACGCGCGACGTGTCGGGTGAAGGCGTGCAGCAGGCGCTGCTCAAGCTGATGGAAGGCACGACCGCCTCGGTTCCGCCGCAGGGTGGTCGCAAGCATCCGCAGCAGGAGTTCCTGCAGGTCGACACGACCAACATCCTGTTCATCTGCGGCGGCGCGTTCGCGGGTCTGGAAAAGATCATCGGCGACCGTCTGGAAGCCAAGTCGATCGGCTTCGGTGCCCATGTTGCGGCCCCCGAAGAGCGCAAGACCGGCGAACTGCTGCGTCAGAGCGAACCCGAAGATCTGCTGAAGTTCGGCCTGATCCCCGAATTTGTCGGCCGTCTGCCGGTGATCGCGACGCTGGAGGATCTGGATGTGACCGCACTGGTCAAGATCCTGGTCGAGCCCAAGAACGCGCTGGTCAAGCAATATGGCAAGCTGTTCGACATGGAGAATGTCGAGCTGAGCTTCACCGACGATGCGTTGACCGCGATCGCGAAGAAGGCGATCGAGCGCAAGACTGGTGCCCGCGGCCTGCGTTCGATCCTGGAGGCTATCCTGCTCGACACCATGTTCGATCTGCCCTCGATGGAGGGTGTCGGCGAAGTGGTAGTCGACAAGGATGTCGTCGCCGGGACCAAGGAACCGATTCGCGTGTTCAGCGAGAAGGACAAGCGCGCGGAAGACGCCGCCTAGTTCATTCGCCGTTCAGGCTGGAACAAAAGGGGCCGGTGGACCATCCACCGGCCCCTTTTTCGTGCAAGTCTTTCGCACTGCACAAAATTTCCTGCGCCGTTGCATAATTGCACCAGTGTTGGCGTGGTGTAAAATTTCGACATATTATGTAATAAAATCAATGTGATAGATTGGTGTTTCCGGCTGTTTTTCAGTGCCTTGTCCAGATATCCGTCCAATTGTGACAGTCCCGCACCTGCATTGTAACATAATTGCAATCATAGCATCACAGGGGCGTCGCCAGTGGCCGCCAGATGCGGCGCCGGCTCGAAGAGCAAAATGGTTATGGCGCCGTGGGGCGCACTCTTGAAAAAGGGACAAGGGTCAATGAAGCAGTTTCTCAAGTGCAGCGCCGCGATTCTCGCCGTCGCTGCCCCGGCTGTCGCTTTCGCGCAGTCGACCGGTTCGCAGGATTTCGAAGATTCGATCGTCGTCACCGGTGCAGTGGTGAACCAGGGCGTCGGCGGCGTGAAGATCCCTGACTCGCCCAAGGCGAAGGTCGTTCTGACCCAGGAAATCATCGAGCGTCAGCGCCCCGGCCAGACCGTCAACGAAATCATCAACCTGGTGCCGGGCGTCAGCTTCACCAACAACGATCCCTGGGGTTCGTCGGGCGGCAGCTTCACCATCCGTGGCTTCAGCTCGGATCGTATCGCCCAGATCCTCGATGGTATTCCGATGAATGACTCGGGTAACTATGCCATCTACACCAACCAGCAGATCGACCCCGAACTGGTCGAAAGCATCAACGTCAACCTCGGCGCGACCGATGTCGACAGCCCGACCGCTGCCGCGGTTGGCGGCACCGTCAACATCAACTCGCTGACCCCCAGCGACGATTTCGGTGCGCTGGCCAGCGTCAGCTACGGCAACATCGCGGCCAAGGGTGCTGGCGATCGTCCGATGCACCGTGTGTTCGGCATGATCCAGACCGGCGATTTCACCGGCCATGGCACCAAGGCGTGGGTTTCGGCCTCGCGCGCTTATAACGAAGCGTCGTTCGCCAACTACGGCAAGGTCGACAAGGCCCAGTATAACGGCAAGATCTACCAGGAGATCGGCAGCAATGGCGACTTCATCTCGCTGGCTGCGCACTATAACGTGAACCGCAACAACTTCGGTGGTTCGCCCGGTTCGGCTGCCGCTTTCTCGGGTGACAAGAGCGCCCGTTTCTATGACGTCGGCGGTGCGGGCGCACCTTGCGTCCTGCCGACGCCGGTTGCCGGTGTCGCTGACCAGCTTCCTTCGGGCTATTGCGGCTCGCAGTGGGAGCGTCGCTACAATCCGTCGAACACCGGCATTCAGCGCATGAGCACGCGCCTGACGCTGACCGACAAGCTGATCTTCTCGGCCGATGCTGCCTACAGCACCACCAAGGCCAATGGCGGCGGCGGCGTGGCAGCTTATGAAAGCTTCTACTATCAGAACGGCCAGGCCTACACCGGCTATTTCGGCGGCTCGGCCTATTTCGGCAACGACCTGAACGGTGACGGCGAACTCGGCGTTGACGCGAATGGCAATGGCCGCGTCGACCCGACGGAATCGGATCGCACCGCGATCGTCAATCCCAGCCAGACGAACACCCGTCGTTGGGTCGCCATCGCGAACCTCGCTTATGAATTTGACGCAAACAACCGTCTGCGTCTGTCGTACAGCTTCGATCGCGCCCGTCACCGCCAGACCGGCGAAGCTGCGCTGCTCGATCATAACGGCGAGCCGCTGGACGTCTTCCCGGTCAATGATCCGCTGACCGATTCCGTCGGCAACATCCTGCAGAAGCGTGATCGCAAGTCCTACGCGACCTTGAACCAGGTCGCTGGCGAATATCGCGGCATGTTCGTCGATGAACGTCTGATCGTGAACCTCGGCGTTCGCGCGCCCTTCTTCAAGCGCGAACTGAACCAGAACTGCTTCACCACGGCCGCCAACGGCAATGTGAACTGCGTCGCCAGTGGCGATGTCGCGGCTTATGCTCTGGCCAATCCGACCTTCGCCGCGCCGCAGCAGCGCGTCTACAAGTATGACAAGCTCCTGCCGAACGTCGGCGCGATCTTCAAGATCACGCCGGAAGTGAGCGTCGCGGGTAGCTATGCCGCCAACATCTCGGTTCCGGGCACCGACACGCTCTACAACTCGATCTTCCTGCCGGCGACCAACGCCGCATCGAAGCCGGTTGCCGAAACGTCGGATAGCTTCGATCTGGCCCTGCGCTACCAGAACAACATCGTTCAGGCGGCTGTCACCGGCTGGTACGCGAAGTACAAGAACCGTATCGCTTCGGCCTACAGCTTCGAATGCGATTGCTCGATCGACACCAACCTGGGTGGCGTGAAGAAGTATGGCATCGACGCCAACGTGTCGGTTCGCCCGATGGACGGCCTGCTGGTTTACGCATTCGGTTCGTGGATTGAATCGGAAATCGGTGCCGACGTCCAGACTGGCGCGAACAGCTTCGCAGCGACCAAGGGCAACCGCGAACGCAGCGCTCCGGGCTATCTGTGGGGCGGTCGCATTCAGGGTACGCTGGGTCCGGTTGATCTGGGCGCCCAGATCAAGCGCACCGGTTCGCGTTGGCTGAACGACATCAACACCTTCAAGGTGGCGGGTTACACCGTTGTCGACCTCGACTTGCGTTACAATCTGAAGGACATGGGTCTGGACAAGGCCTTCTTCCAGCTGAACGTGTCGAACCTGTTCGACAAGTTCTACATCGGTTCGTTCAGCGGCGGCCTGACCACCGCGTCGAGCACGAACGTCAACTTCGGTGCTCCGCGCGCCATCAGCGGCTCGCTGGTGATCGGCTTCTAAGCCAGGCGCCGACAGGCAAAAAGGAAGGGAGGTGCGGAGCGATCCGCGCCTCCCTTTTTCATGTCCTATTCGCGGCCGCTCGATCATGCTTGGGGTTAGAACAGAGGGCGCTTTCCGATAGGATCAGGACAGCGCAATAAAATGTCGAAATGTGCGAGAAATATGGGAAGTTAAGCGCCCGATTTCCTATTTTCGGGCGCTTGGCCGCTGTATCAGTTCAGGCAGTCGTCCAGCCCGTCGCGCTGTACCACCGGGATGCGGGCGGAGATGCTGTTGCCATAGCGGCGGGTGAAGCCATGCGGGTCGATCGCCTCGCGCTTCTTGGGCAACGGCAATACCGCCGCCAGCCGCGCCGCCTCCGCCCGGCCCAGCTTGCCCGCGCCATGGCCGAAATAGCGGATCGACCCGGCCTGCACGCCATAGGTGCCGATGCCGGTCTCCGCGACGTTCAGATAGACTTCCATGATCCGCCGCTTGCCCCAGATCGCCTCGATCAGCACGGTGAACCAGGCTTCGAAGCCCTTGCGGACGAAACCGCCACCCTGCCACAGGAAGACATTCTTCGCCGTCTGCTGGCTGATCGTGGAGCCGCCGCGAATGCGCCCGCCGCTGGCATTGTGACGCATCGCCTGGGCAATTGCGACCGCGTCGAAGCCATGATGGCTGCAGAAGCGGCTATCCTCCGCCGCGATCGCCGCGCGCGGCATGTCCGGATCGATCGCGTCCAGGCGCTTCCATTCCTTGGTGATGCCATTGGGGTCGAGCAACATGGTGATCGTCACCGGCGGCGGCACGAAGCGATAGATGACCACGGTGCCGACCGACAGGCCGACAAAGCCGATGGCGACCTTGAGGGGGATGCTGATCCAGCGGGAGCGACGTTTCTGGGCGGAGGCAGGCTTAGGCGCGGCTTTGGCTTTTTTCATGGCCGCAAACTAGCGCCCCTGCGCGCCGCCGTCATCGATTCCTTCAGGCCGTGGCCAGCGTCTGCGTCCGGCCCCGGTTGATGAGCAGCACCAGCGCCGCGCCGATCAGGCACAATATGCCTGCCGCGATGAAGGCGGGCATATAGCTTTGCCAGGCGGTGCGAGACAGGCCGCCGGCCAGCGCCGCGCTCGCCGCGCCCAGCTGATGCCCGGCAAAGATCCAGCCAAACACGATATTTGCCTTTTCCGGGCCGAAGCGCTGCGCCGTCAGCTTCACCGTCGGCGGCACCGTCGCTACCCAGTCGAGACCATAGAAGATGGCGAACAGCGACAGGCTGTAGATCGAGAAATCGCTGAACGGCAGATAGAGCAGCGACAGGCCGCGCAGCCCATAATAGAAGAAGAGCAGCCAACGATTGTCATAGCGATCGCTGAGCCAGCCCGATGCCAGCGTGCCGGCAAAGTCGAACAGCCCCATCATCGCCAGCATCGACGCCGCGCCCACCGCCGCCAGTCCATAATCGCCGCACAGCGAGATGAAATGGGTCTGGACCAGGCCATTGGTGCTGGCACCGCAGATGTAGAAGGAGAAGAAGAGGATCCAGAAGGTCGGCACCTTCGCTACGTCGCGCAGCACGATCAGCGGCGTCGCCAGCAGCGCGCCCAGGCTGGCCGGCTGGGCAGGCACGGGCTGGATCGCCTGCTCGCCATAGGGGGCAAGGTTCAGGTCCGACGGTCGATCGCGCATCAACAGCATGACCGCGACCGCGGCGACCAGGATCGCGCCGCACACCAGCAGCATCGCCATGCGCCAGCCATAGCTGTCCGTCATGCTGGCCAGCAGCGGCAGGAAAGCGAGCTGGCCGGTCGCGGTGCTGGCCGACAGCAGCCCCATCACCAGTCCGCGCCGCTCGCTGAACCAGCGGGTGGCGACCGTCGCGCCCAGCACCATAGCGGTGAGGCCCGTGCCGACGCCGATCACCACGCCCCAGAGAAGGACGAGCTGCCACAATTGCGTCATGCCAAGCGACAGCAGCAGACCGCCAATGACGATCGACAGCGAAATCAGCATCATCCGCCGCACGCCGAAGCGGTTCATGAAGGCGGCGGCAAAAGGCCCCATGCCCCCGAACAGCAGGAAACGGATAGCCAGCGCGCCGGAAATATCCGCCGCGCTCCAGCCAAATTCCTTTTGCAGGGGGACGATGAACACACCCGGCGCGCCGACCGCGCCGGCCACCACCAGCATGGTGAGGAACGTCGTGCCCGCGACGGCCCAGCCATAATGGACATTGCGCGCGGCCAGGCGGCGGGCGAACATGGTGGACAGCATCGACTTCCCCTTGGATTGGCCCTTGGACTGGCCCCTGAACTGCTTCTTGAGCCGGAAAACGGACTAGCGTTAAATGATGGGTATCATATATAAGGTCAAGAGGCCAATTGGAGATGCAGGATCATGAAAGTCAGCCGTGAACAGGCCGAACGCAATCGCGAGAAGGTGGTGGATGCGGCGTCGCGCCTGTTTCGTGCCCGTGGCGTTGAGGGCGTCGGCATTGGCGAGGTGATGCGCGAATGTGGTCTTACCCATGGCGGTTTCTACAATCAGTTCGAATCGAAGGAGGCGCTGGCGACCGAAGCCTGCGCCACGTCGCTCGCGCGCGGCGCGGCCAAGTGGCGTCGTCTGTCGGCCGAGGATGGGCCGGATGCGATCACCGCCGATTATCTGAGCGCCCGTAACCGCGACGCGCCCGAAACCGGCTGCGCGCTGATCGCGCTCGGTCCGGACGCCGCGCGCAAGGGCGGGCCGCTCGCCGCCGCCTTTCGCGAAGGGTTTGAGGATCTGACCGCTGCGTTGCAAAATGCCGGTATCGCCGATCGCGACGCGGCGCTCGCTCGCATGGCGCAACTGGTCGGCACGATGGTGCTGGCTCGCGCGGTCGACGATCCGGTGCTGTCGGAGGAATTGCTGGCGGCCAATCGCCGTGCCCTGGGTGTGGAGGCATGAGCGGCAGCATCCAGTGGCGACCGATGGGGCAGGAGGATGTGGACGCGGCGGCGGCCATTTCCGACCGGGTCCATGGCGCCTATACGGAGAAGCCTGCCATTTATGCCGAAAGGCTGCGCCTCTATCCGGCGGGCTGCTTCCTACTGGAGCGGGATGGGGAGGCGCTCGGCTATCTCGTCACCCATCCCTGGGCCGGCGACCGGCCGCCAGCGCTCGACCGGTTGATCGGCGTGCTGCCGGACACGCCCGATCGCTATTATCTCCACGACCTGGCGCTGCTGCCCGAAGCGCGCGGCACCGGCGCTGCTGCGGCGGCCGTGGACCTCACCATCGCGCAGGCCCGCGCCGCCGGCTTTGATCGCATCGCCCTGACCGCCGTCAACGGCGCGGATGCCTTCTGGCGCCGACAGGGTTTCGTCGACGCGCCGGTCGCCGCCGACAGTTATGGCGCGGACAGCGTCTCAATGGTGCGGATGCTCTAAGACGAAAAAAAAAGCCCCGGATCGCTCCGGGGCTTCTTCTTTTCCTGTGTCGCCGGATCAGGCCGCGGCGAAGCGTGCCATCTTTTCCAGCTTGCCGCCGGCGATGCGCATCATCGCCTTCTGCAGCTTCTCGAAGGCGCGAACCTCGATCTGGCGGACGCGCTCGCGCGAAACGCCATAGACCTGGCTCAGTTCCTCAAGCGTCTTGGGCTCCTCGGCCAGGCGACGCTCGGCCAGGATATGCTTCTCGCGATCGTTGAGGTCGGTCATCGCCTCGACCAGCATCTCGTGACGTTGGGTGCGTTCCTGCTCCTCGGCGACGCGTTCGTCCTGCAGCGGATCGGTGTCCTGCAGCCAATCCTGCCACTGGCCATCGCCATCCTCGCGCATCGGAACGTTGAGCGAGGTATCGCCGCCCATCGCCATGCGACGGTTCATCGACACCACGTCATCTTCCGACACACCCAGATCGGTCGCGATCTTGGTCACGTCCTCGGGGCGCAGATCGCCATCCTCGAACGCCTCGATATTGTTCTTCATCCGGCGCAGGTTGAAGAACAGCTTCTTCTGCGACGCGGTGGTGCCCATCTTGACCAGGCTCCAGCTGCGCAGGATGAATTCCTGGATCGACGCGCGGATCCACCACATGGCGTAGGTCGCCAGGCGGAAGCCACGTTCAGCCTCGAACTTCTTCACGCCCTGCATCAGGCCGATATTGCCTTCGCTGATCAGTTCGCTGACCGGCAGGCCATAGCCGCGATAGCCCATGGCGATCTTCGCCACGAGACGCAGGTGAGAGGTGACGAGCTGGGCCGCCGCCTCGGGATCCTGATGTTCCTCGTAGCGCTTCGCGAGCATATATTCCTGCTCGGGGGTCAGCAGCGGAAACTTGCGAATTTCCGACAGATAGCGGTTGAGGCTGGCTTCACCGCCCAGCGCCGGAACCGCGGGGACATTGCTCCGATTGGCCATGTCACAATTCCTTCCCTTTACATGCGCGCCAGCCAGACCCGAAAGTGGCATCCGCTGGCCGCGCAAACTTGTCAGAACCTATACGTGAAGCTCGCTTAACAGTTCCTGCATATCTGCAGGCAGGGGACTGTCGAAAGCCAAGGGTTCCTCCGTCACAGGATGTATGAACCCCAGCCGTTTCGCGTGCAATGCCTGCCTTTTGAAACCCAGCGTTTCCAGTATTGATTTGAAACCTTTTCTGTCTCTACCGTAAACCGGGTCACCGATCAAGGGGTGACCCAGATGCGCCATATGCACGCGAACCTGATGAGTGCGGCCGGTTTCCAGCCGGCATTCCACCATCGCCGCGCCGCGCAGGCGCTCCATCACGCGGTAGTGGGTGACGGCATGTTTGCCGCGCCCTTCCCGATGAACCGCCATCTTCTTTCGATCAGCGTCGGACCGCCCGATCCAGGCATCGACCGTGCCGGACCCCGGCGCGGGAATGCCATAGACGATCGCGGCATAGAGCCGGTCGATACTGTGATCCTTGAACTGCCGGGCCAGGCCCTCATGGGCCTTGTCCGACTTGGCAACGACCAACAGGCCGGAAGTATCCTTGTCGATGCGATGAACGATGCCGGGACGCGCCACGCCGCCAATGCCGGATAATTGACCATCGCAATGATGCAGCAGCGCATTGACCAGCGTGCCGTCCAGATTGCCGGCCGCCGGGTGGACCACCAGGCCGGCAGGCTTGTCGACCACGATCAGGTCGGCATCCTCATGCACGATGTCGAGCGGAATATCCTGCGCCACGGCGTCGAGCGCGACGGGGGCGGGCAGGGTGATGCTGTAATCCTGCCCCACCGCCACCTTCATCGACGGGTTGAGCGATCGACCGCCAGAGACGATCTGTCCCTCGACGATCAGCGCCTTGATCCGCTCGCGCGACAGGTCGGGCAGCAGTTCGGCCAATGCGCGATCGAGGCGCAAACCCGCCTGGGCTTCGCCTATCGTCGTTTCAATGATGGAAACCCCCGGAACCATTGCCTAGGGATGTAGGAATGAAGGCCGAAATTTCAAGGGTGCTGCTGGAACAAATCATGGCCCTGGCTGCGGCCGAGCCGGGGGAGGTCTGTGGCCTGCTGCTGGGGCAGGGGGGGCGCATCGACACGATCCTGCCCGCAGCCAATGTGGCGCCTGATCCGGCCCGTCATTTCGAACTGGCTCCGGCGACCTTGCTGACCGCGCACCGGGCCGCGCGCAGGGGCGGGCCGGCGGTGCTTGGCCATTATCATTCCCACCCATCGGGCGTGCCGATTCCGTCGGAAACGGACCGCGCCTGCGCCGCGCCGGACGGCGCCTTGTGGCTGATCGTCGGCGGGGGAGCGGTGCGCGCATGGGTGGCCGGGCCGGACGGGGAGGGGGGCGTGGCCTTCGTGGAGGCGTTGCTCGACATAAGGTGATGCAAAGGGGGTGAGCCGGGCTTGCATCATCGGCTGGGGAAGCCTAGCCGGGAAGGTGTCTTTTCCCGTAAATCCGGCGGCCTCCATCTCCATGACCCATCCGATCGACAGCATCGAATTTGCCAGCCTTCTCTGCTCGCGCCTCTGCCATGACCTGCTGAGCCCCGTCGGGGCGCTCAACAATGGCCTGGAACTGATGGCTGACGAAACCGACCCGGACATGCGCCAGCGTTGCCTGGACCTGCTGGCCGACAGTGCCCGCACCTCGGCCAACAAGTTGAAATTCTTCCGCCTGGCCTTTGGTTCGGCGGGCGGTTTTGGCGATGCGGTGCCGCCGCATGAGGCGAAGGTCGCGATCGAGGGCATGTTCGCCTCGGGCCGGGTGAAGCTTGGCTGGATGGTCGAGGAACAGATGCTGGCCAAGCTCGCGGTCAAGGTGCTGCTCAATCTGGCGCTGATCGCTGGCGATGCGCTGGTGCGCGGCGGGCAACTCGACATCGGCGCGGAGAAGCGGCCGGGCGTGACCGAGATCGTGGTGCGGGGTGAGGGGCCCAAGGTCATTCTCGATCCCGAACTGCGCGCGGCGCTGGCGGGAACCTTGCCGGCCGGTGGCTTGGCGTCGCGCACGGCGGCCGCCTGGATGGTACGGGCGCTGGTGATGGAGGCTGGCGGCGAGATCGTGCTGTCGCCGCCGGGCGATTCGGTGCTGCTGTTTGGCGCCGCCATCCCCGACCGCGCAGAATAAGTCAGATCGGAAGAAGTTAGGGCAGCAGGGCGCGCAGGGCTGCGTCGTCCTGTCCCTCCAGTTCCAGCAACGCGGCATAGGGATCGCCGATCAGGCCCAGTAGAGCCGCAAAGGCGGGCTCGGTCTTCAGGCCGCGATGGCGCAAGGCCATGATCGCCTGCGCCAAAGCAGAACCGCCCAGATCGAGCAGGCGTCGCTCAACACGGAAATGGCGCCAGCCATGTTGCTGCGCGACCGGCAAGGCCTGGCCGAAAATCTCGAATGGCCAGTCCCACGCGCTGAAGCGGACGATCATGGCATCAAGGTCGGGGCGCGCATGAACCGCAAAATCGGGGCGATCGCCGAAATGCTCGGTCATCAAGGCGGCAAAGGCATCGAAATCCCGCACCTCGCAGACGATATCGATGTCGCTGTCCGGCAGGTCAAGGCCAAGCGGCGGCGTGCCCGCAACATGCGGATCATAGGGCGCCAATAACCTCAGGACGCCGGTGCGTTGCAGCGCGACCTGATGCGCGACGCGGCTCATTTAGCCTCCATCTCCTCAGCGATCGCCGCGACCAGGTCTGCCGCCGGCAAGGCACGGGCGAGGGGCGCGCCCTGGCCGGCCCATTGCGCGCCATAGCCGCCTTCGCCCTGGATCTTGGCGGCAGCGTTGAGGGCCTTCCCGGCGGCATAGGCGCGCGGATAGTCGGGCACGTCTCCACCATTCTCAGCGCCCCATTGGGTGAAGCGATTGGCAAGGCAGCGCGCCGGGCGGCCGGAAATAGCGCGGGTCATGACCGTGTGCTGGGCGGCCGGGCTGGCAAGGGCGGCGCGATAGGCGGCGTCGGCGCTGCTTTCCGGGCAGGCGATGAATGCCGTGCCCAGTTGCGCCGCCACCACGCCCAGGTCGAGCGCGGCGCGCACACCCCGCCCTTCCATGATGCCGCCGGCCGCGATCACCGGCAGGCCAGCCTTCGCCACCAGCAGGCGGGTCAGCGCGAAGGTGTCGAGCATTGCATCGGGCGCATCGGGATCGAACATGCCGCGATGGCCGCCGGCTTCAAATCCCTGCGCTATCAGAACATCGATGCCGGCGGTGCGGGCGGCGACCGCCTCGTCCAAATTGGTGACGGATGCGAGCAGCAGGCAACCCGCCTGCTTGAGCGCCGCGATCTGCTCAGCGCCGGGCAGGCCAAAATGAAAGCTGACTACGCGTGGGCGCGCTTCGGCCAGCAGGTCGAGCATCGCCGGGTCTTCGGCAAAGCTGCGATAGATGGTCTCCAGGCCAGCGGGTGGCACCGCATCCTGCGCGGCAAAGAGCGGCGTCAGTGCCGCCAGCCACGCTTGTTCCTCAGCCGGGCGCACGCGGGGCGGCGCATGGGCGAACAGATTGACGTTGAACGGCCGGTCAGTGAGCGCGCGCGTCGCTGCAATCATGGTGCGCGCACCCGCTGCATTAGTTGCCCCCACGGCGATCGATCCCAGCGCCCCGGCATTGCTGACGGCGGCGGCCATCGCCGGCGTCGATACGCCCGCCATCGGCGCCTGGATCAGGGGAAGGGAAAGGTCCAGCGCGTCGATCGGGTTCATGCAGTTCATGTGGGCGGTGGCGATCGATCCTGCAACAGGGGGATCAGACGTCGTCGTTGCCCACCGGGCCGCCTTCGCCTTCCATGCGGTTGATTGCGCGCACGTCGCGTACGGTGAATTTCAGGCGAACGCCAGCGCCCTGTTCGCCATCCTCCGGCAGGAAGACGGCGCCACCCTGTTCCAGTATCAGGCGCAGTCGTGCCTTGGCATCGTCACCCGGATCGGCGCGGCCGGCTTCGAAATCGGCCAGCATCGGCATATCGATCCCCGCAAGGCGAGCGACATGATCACGCGGCCATTCCACCAGGGCGCGGGCGGCGCGGGCAAGCTTTCCGCTGATCTGCAAGGCGAGTCTCCCTTCGTCGATGCGTGGTGCCGGAATAGAACAGCACGCCTGCCGCGCCGCAACGGAAAAGGCCCGGCCGCTTGCGCGACCGGGCCCGTCCTCCAGCAACCTGTGAAAGGATCAGGCGCTGTAATACATGTCGAATTCGACCGGCGAGGGCGCCATTTCCCAGCGATACACTTCGGGCCACTTCAGTTCGATATAGGCATCGATCTGGTCCTTGGTGAACACGTCGCCCTTGAGCAGGAACTCATAGTCGGCTTCCAGGCTGTTGAGCGCTTCACGGAGCGAACCGCAGACGGTCGGCACCTGGCTCAGCTCTTCGGGCGGCAGGTCATAGAGGTTCTTGTCCATCGCGGCGCCCGGATGGATCTTGTTCTCGATGCCGTCGAGGCCGGCCATCAGCAGCGCGGCGTAGCAGAGATAGGGGTTGGCCATCGCGTCGGGGAAGCGGAATTCCACGCGCTTCGCCTTGGCACCGGCGCCGTAGGGAATACGGCAGGAGGCCGAACGGTTGCGGGCCGAATAGGCCAGCAGAACCGGGGCTTCGAAGCCCGGAACCAGGCGCTTGTAGCTGTTGGTGGTCGGGTTGGTGAAGGCGTTGAGGGCCTTGGCGTGCTTGATGACACCGCCGATGAAGTAGAGGCAGGTGTCGGACAGGCCGGCATAGCCTTCGCCCGCGAACAGCGGCTTGCCGCCTTCCCAGATCGACATGTGGGTGTGCATGCCCGAACCATTGTCCTGCGCGATCGGCTTGGGCATGAAGGTCGCGGTCTTGCCATAGGCCTGGGCGACCATCTGCACGACATACTTGTAGATCTGCATGCGGTCGGCGGTCTGGACCAGCGTACCGAAGGTCAGGCCCAGTTCGTGCTGCGCGGCGGCGACTTCATGGTGATGCTTGTCGCAGGGCAGGCCCATTTCGAGCATGGTCGACACCATTTCGGCGCGGATGTCGGTGCAGGGATCGACCGGCGCGACGGGGAAATAGCCGCCCTTGGCGCGCGGACGGTGACCCAGGTTGCCGCCTTCATATTCCTTGCCGGTGTTGGTCGGCAGTTCGATGTCGTCGATCTTGTAGTAGCTCTGCGAGTAGTCATTCTCGAAGCGCACATCGTCGAACATGAAGAATTCGGCTTCCGGGCCGACATAGATGGTGTCACCGAAGCCGGCCGACTTGACGAACGCCTCGGCGCGCTTGGCGCAGGAGCGCGGGTCACGGGCATAGAGTTCGCCGGTGTCGGGCTCGACGATGTCGCAGAAGATGATCAGCATCGGGGTGGCGCTGAACGGATCGACATAGACGGCGTCCAGGTCGGGCTTCAGGATCATGTCCGACTCGTTGATCGCCTTCCAGCCTTCGATCGACGAACCGTCGAACATCAGGCCCTGGGTCAGCTCATCTTCGCCGAGGACCGAAGACACCATGGTCAGGTGCTGCCACTTGCCCTTGGGATCGGTGAAACGGACATCGACCCACTCGATTTCCTTTTCCTCGATCATCTTCAGGATGTCTTTTGGCGTGTTGGCCATGTGCAGTTGCCCTTCTCTATGGATACCCCCCCGAAGGGGTCGTTGAAGCCTGTGTCCGCCGGACCCCTGTCCGCCGGCTAGAACCTGTCGAAAATCAGATGGCGTCGCTGTCGCGTTCGCCGGTGCGGATGCGCACCGCGCCCTCGATGGCGGAAATGAAGATCTTGCCGTCGCCGATGCGGCCGGTCTGGGCGGCGCTGCAGATCGCTTCGACGACCCGGTCGGCCAGGGCGTCGTCGACGACGACCTCCAGCTTCACCTTGGGCAGGAAGTCGACGACATATTCGGCGCCGCGATACAGTTCGGTATGGCCCTTCTGGCGGCCGAAGCCCTTCGCCTCGGTGACGGTGATGCCGGATACGCCCACTTCGTGCAGCGCTTCCTTCACCTCGTCCAGCTTGAACGGCTTGATGATCGCCTCGATCTTCTTCATCACTTAATCCCAACCCATGACGCACGAACGGACGCGGGTTGGCCCCGCATCCTTCAACCTTCAAGCGACGATCATCATGCCCCCCGAGGCAAGCGCCGTCTCCCTTAACAATCAATTACCGTGCCAAGTGGCGAATCGCTAGGCCTGCTTTCGGCGATGCAGCAATCTTTGTCCATATTGCCCGGATTCCGGGCAATATCATGTCATTCTGCCTGTTTTTTGGGCAGTGGTTGAACGATCCATCACGCAAAAGGCCCGCCCCGTCGATGCCGGTCAGGACTGATCCCGATGGCATGAACGGAGCGGGCCTTTGGGACCGCCATGGGCAGGCAGAAATCAGCGCGCGTAGGGCGGGCAGTCGAGGCCGGTCGGGCTCTTGGTAAAAATCTCGCAGCCGGTTTCGGTGATGCCGATGCTATGTTCGAACTGGGCCGACAGGGTGCGGTCGCGCGTCACCGCCGTCCAGCCATCGTCCAGCATCTTCACGCCGGGCTTGCCGATATTGATCATCGGTTCGATCGTGAAGAACATGCCGGGCTTCAACTCCGGACCGGTGCCGGGGCGGCCGACATGGACCACTTCCGGGCTGTCATGGAAGACGCGGCCCAGGCCATGGCCACAGAAATCGCGGACCACCCCGTAACGATGCTTTTCGGCATGGCGCTGGATGACATGGCCGATGTCGCCCAGATGATTGCCGGGCTTGGCCTGCTCGATGCCCAGCATCAGGCATTCATAGGTGATCTCGACCAGCCGCTTCGCCTTGATCGGCGCATCGCCGGCGATGAACATGCGGCTGGTGTCGCCATGCCAGCCATCGACCAGCGGAGTGACGTCGATATTGAGAATATCGCCGTCCTTGAGCTTGTAATCGCCCGGAATGCCATGGCAGATGACATTGTTGAGCGAGATGCAGCAGCTATGGGTATAGCCGCGATAGCCCAGGGTCGCCGGCACGCCGCCGCCGTCCAGCGTCATGCGGCGGACGATGTCGTCCAGTTCGCCGGTGGTCACGCCCGGCACCACATGGGGCACCAGCGCGTCGAGGATCTCGGCGGCCAGCCGGCCGGCCTTGCGCATGCCGTCGAAACCGGCCGCGTCATAGAGCTTGATCGCGGTCGAGCGGGAAACCGGCGCGTCGGCCGTCATCGTCATATATTCGGTCATGTGGTTGATATAGACCCTGCGATCCGGCATTGCGAGTGTCTTCGCTCAGCCCCGCGGTCGCTATCAGGAAAAGAGAAACGGACATGGTGATGGAAGGCGGATGCGCCTGTGGTGAGGTGCGCTATCGGGTCGATGCCGATCCCATCTTCGTCAACAACTGCCATTGCAGCCTGTGCCAGCGACAGAGCGGCGCGGCATCGGCGGTCAACGCTTTTGTCGAGGTCGATCATCTTCATCTCCTGTCTGGGCAGTTGAGCGAACATGTCGTGCCGACCGGCAGCGGCAAGAGCCAGGTGATCGTGCGCTGCGCCAACTGCGGGACGGCGGTCTGGAGCTTCTATCCCCGTCTCGGCCGGACGGGGGCGGCGATCCGGGTCGGCACGCTGGACGATCGCGCGGCGATCCGGCCCGATGCCGCGATCTTCGTCGCCGACCGGTCGGACTGGACCGCCTTGCCCGCCGACGTGCCGGTCTTCGAGGCCAGCTACAAGCCGGCGGACGTCTTGCCGCCCGATCGGCTGGCCCGGCTGATGGCGCTCGCTGCCCGTGCGGAGCCGCTGGCATGAGTGACCGCATCTGGACCGCCGCCGTGATCGTGATCGGCGATGAAATCCTGTCCGGCCGCATTCAGGACAAGAATGTCGCGCAGATCGCCACCTGGCTCAATGTCCAGGGCATCCGCCTGCGCGAGGTGCGGGTGGTGCCCGACGTGCAGGACGCGATCGTCGAGGCGGTGAACACGCTGCGCGCCCGCAACGATTATCTCTTTACCACCGGCGGCATCGGCCCGACCCATGACGATATCACGGTGGATGCGATCGCCGCTGCGCTGGGCGTCGGCGTCGAGATCCATCCCGAAGCGCGGGCGATATTGGAACGCTATTATGTCACGCGCGGTGGCCTTACCGATGCGCGGCTGCGCATGGCGCGGGTGCCGGCCGGCGCCGACCTCATCGAAAACCGCATGTCGGGCGCGCCGGGCATTCGCCACGGCAATATCTTCATCATGGCCGGGGTGCCGCACATCACCGCCGGCATGCTCGATAGCCTGACCGGCACGCTGGAAGGCGGATTGCCGGTTCTGTCGGCGACGATCGGCTGCTGGGTCGCGGAAAGCGAGATTGCCGACCTGCTCGGCGCCACCGAGCGCGCCCATGACGGCGTCCAGATCGGCAGCTACCCCTTCTTCCGCGAAGGGCGCACCGGCGCCAATTTCGTCATCCGCTCGACCGACCAGGCGGTGCTGGATGCGTGCGTCACGGACCTCAGCGCCGCGCTGACCTCCGGCGGCTGGCCCCCGGTGCCGGGCGGTATCTAACCAGAACACATCCGTTCCGGTGACAAGAAGGCATGACGGCGGTACAGCGCGGTTCCACTTCTTTGAGAGAATACGGCATGCTTACCGCGCGAACCTACAGCGTCACGATAGCGCGCAACTGGCGCGAGCTTTACGAAGCGATCTGGCAGCCGGAGATATTCCCGAAATGGGCATCGGGCCTGACCGAGGCCGATCTGCGCAGGGGCGGCACCGGATGGATTGCCGACGGTCCGGATGGGCCGATCGTCGTTCGCTTCACGCCGCACAATGAATTTGGCGTGATGGATCATTTCGTCGAGACCGGCGATGGCCGGGAGGTTCATGTCCCGCTGCGCGTCATTGAGAATGGGGATGGGGCAGAGGTGATGCTGACGCTTTTTCGCCAACCCGGTATGAGTGACGAGGATTTCGCGCGCGACGCCAAGTGGATTACCCGCGATCTGCGCGCGCTGCGCGATTATGCAAAGACGCTGGGCTAAGAGGCCATTTTGAGAAATCGCGAAAGAGTGATTTCTGATACGGCACCAGCCCGCTCCCCCACCCGGCCACCCATAGAATACTGCCGTTGGGTGGCCGGGTGGGGGAGCGGGCTGGTGCCGGAATGCGCCGAAGGGCGCATTCTCCAACAGACTTTAAAGGCTGATTTCGATCCCAGCCAGGCGGCTCAGCTTTCCGGCCGTGTCCAGATCCAGCTGCCGCCGATCAGTGCGGCGGCCAGCGGGATCAGATACCAGGGGAAGGGGGAGAAGATCAGCGCCAGGATCGCGCTGAAGGCGAAGGCGCCGAGCGCGGCCTTCTTGCCCTTGCGGCTGATCGCGCCGCGTTCGCGCCAGCGGCGGATATGCGGACCGAAATGCTTGTGATCCAGCAGCTTTGCCTCCAGTTCCGGGCTGGAGCGGGCAAAGCAATAGGCCGCGAGGATCATGAAAGGGACGGTCGGCAGCAGCGGCAGGAAGGCGCCCAGCGTGCCCAATCCGATCGAGAGGAAGCCGGCAATGAGATAGAGATGGCGCCGCACCCGTCGATCCCGTCTGGAATGGGCCGATGCGGCCCGGTCTGTCCTGTCTATGCTATTGATTTGCAGGAACGCAATTGCCTTTCGTCGGGCGCCCTTTGTCAGGCGGCCGGCAGGCGCAGGCGGACCAGCAGTCCGCCCAGATCCTCGCTCTCCTCCAGCGCCACCGACCCGCCATAGATTTCGGCGACATCGCGGACGATGGCGAGGCCAAGGCCAGTGCCGGGCTTGCCCGAATCGAGACGCACGCCGCGATCGAAGATGCGCACCCGGTCGGCTTCGGGAATGCCCATGCCGTCATCCTCGACCATGATCTCGACCATCGCGCCAACCCGGCTGACGGTCGCGAACACGCTGCCGCCGCCATATTTGGCGGCATTCTCGACCAGATTGCCCAGCATTTCGTCCAGATCCTGCCGTTCGACGCGGACCGCCGCATGCTTGTCGCCGTCCATGTCGACCCGCGCATCCTGATAGAGATGGCGCACCGCGCGCTCGACCGCCTCCAGGCTGGCCCAGACCTCGGCCCGGCTCTGCGCCGCGCCGCGCCGGCCGACGGCGCGGGCGCGGGCGAGGTGATGGTCGACCTGGCGCCGCATCGTCGTCGCCTCGCGCACGACTGTTTCGCCCAGGTCCGGCGCATTGGCGGTCGCGGCGTTCATGATGACCGTCAGCGGCGTCTTGAGCGCATGGGCGAGGTTGCCGGCATGGGTGCGCGCTTCCTCGGCCTGCCGCTCATTATGGGCGAGCAGCGCGTTCAACTCCTCGACCATCGGCAGCACTTCGGCGGGCATGGGTTCGGTCACCCGGCTCTTGTCGCCATCGCGCATCTTGATGATTTCCAGCCGCACCTTGCGCAGCGGCCGCAGGCCATAGATGGTCTGCAAGGTGGCAAGCACGATCAGGCCCAGCGCCAGCAGCGCGAAGCTCTTGAACAGGGTGGATCGCAGCGTCTTGATCTGGCCATCGAGGCCCTGGCGCGCCTGCGCCACCATGAACATCCAGCGCGCGTCGGAACCGGGCAGGATGACGCTGCGCTCCATGACGCGCAGATCCTCGCCGGGAAACTGCTTGCTGTCATAGACATGGAAATTGCGGTCGGCATGGTCGCCCGGCACCTTGAGCGCCCGGTCCCACAGCGATCGCGACCGCCAATCCTCATGCCCCTTGGCGCTGATCTGGTAATAGAGGCCGCTATTGGGTTCCAGGAAGCGCTGGTCGGCCAGTTCGCGGTTGAACAGCACTTCGCCGTCCGGGCCGATCTCGGCCGCCGCGATCATCGCGGTCAGCACATAATTCATGCCGTCGTCGAAATTGCGCGTCACCGCGTCCGACAGCACCCGGTCGAGCGCGACGCCGCCGCCCAGCAGCAGCACGCTGATCCACAGCGCGGCAATGCCGATCATGCGGCGGCTGATCGACCCGGTGGACCGGACGGGGGAGGGCGACGGGCTGGCCATGCAAAATGATCCTACACCCGTTCACTGCTGGCGCAGCCGAGAAACATGGCCGATGGCACGGACCTATTTGCCTGTCGACTTCGCCCGCAGCGAACGGAAGCGGATGGGGCGCGGATCAGCGCCCCGGCTCGTCCAGGCTGTAGCCAAGGCCGCGGATGGTGGTGATGACATCGGCGCCGAGTTTCTTGCGGATGCGCGTCACGAACACCTCGATCGTGTTGGAATCACGGTCGAAATCCTGGTCGTAAATATGTTCGATCAGCTCGGTGCGGCTGACCACCTTGCCCTTGTGGTGGAGCAGATAGGACAGCAGCTTATATTCCTGCGCCGTCAGCTTCACCGGATCGCCCTTGAGCGTCACCTTGCCCGAACGGGTGTCGAGGCGGACGTCGCCGGCGATCAGTTCGCTCGACGCGTTGCCGCTGGCACGGCGGATGAGCGCGCGCAGGCGGGCGATCAGTTCCTCGCTCTGGAAGGGCTTGGCCAGATAATCGTCGGCGCCGGCATCGAGGCCCGCGACCTTGTCGGACCAGCTATCGCGCGCGGTCAGCACCAGCACCGGGAAACTGCGGCCTTCCTTGCGCCAGCGATCAAGCACGGTCAGGCCGTCGATCGTGGGCAGGCCCAGGTCCAGGATCACGGCGTCATAATTTTCGGTCGAGCCCAGGAAATGGCCATCCTCGCCATCGGTGGCGAGGTCGACGGCATAGCCGGCACCTTCCAGCGTGTTCCTGAGCTGCTGGCCCAGACTCGGTTCATCCTCGACGATCAGCAGGCGCATAGGGTTCCGTTTCTTGTTATCGACGCAAAGAGGTTGGGCGGCGCGCGGTCAGCGCGCCCAGCCGATGATATCGCCTGTCCGGCCGTCGGCATCAACCCACATCACCTTGCCGTCCTTCACATATTTCAGGCGATAGCGATTGGTGGAGGGGTTGAACTCGCTGCCGACATAGGTGGCGCCGCCCACCTGGGCGTCGACCCGGCGCTTGATCATCGAAAAGGGCATGACCTGGCCGTCCAGCATCGCGCGACGCGCGGCATCCTGTTCGTCACGGCGGCCACCGGCTTCGGCGACCGGTGTCATAAGGGACAGGGCCATAATTGCGGCCAGTCCGGCAGTCAGGCTTTTGGCGATCATTGTCATGGGCATGGCATAGGCGAAGCGCATTGAACAGGTGGTGAATGACCGGTCATTCCGCGCTGGAAAGGAGCGGCCGGGCGAATTAGGCTTGCCAACCATGCAGAATGAAGATGACAGGCCCGTAGCCGATGCGCCCTTGTGGCGCTCCGTTCCGCGCTGGTGGCGCAGCCATGTAATCCGTGGGATCGATCATCAGGCCGTGCTCGAAAGGGTCCGGGCCGATGATGGCTGGAGCCCCTCCTACGCCTTCATGATCCTGATGTCGGCGGGCATTGCGGTGCTCGGCCTGCTGCTCTCCTCGCCGGCCGTGGTGATCGGCGCGATGCTGATCTCGCCGCTGATGGGGCCGATCGTCGGGCTGGGCTTTGGCCTCGCCATGACCGATGCGCGTGAAATCCGCCGGACGATCGTCGCGCTGGCGGGCGGGGCGCTGGTGGCGATCGCGTTCACGGCCTTCATCGTCCTGCTGTCGCCGTTGCAGACGGTGACCAGTGAAATCGCCGCCCGCACCCGGCCCAATCTGTTCGACCTGATGGTCGCGCTCTTTTCCGCGCTGGCGGGCGCCTATGCGATGATTCGCGGCAAGGCCGGCACGATCGTCGGCGTCGCGATCGCCACTGCGCTGATGCCGCCGCTGGCAACGGTGGGCTTTGGTCTGGCGACGCTCAATGCGACGGTCGCGGGTGGTGCCTTCCTCCTCTTCTTCACCAATTTCGTGACGATCGCCCTGGCCGCGGCGATCATGGCGCGCCTCTATGGCTTTGGCCGCCGCCTGTCGCCCAGCCAGAGTTGGCTGCAGATGGTTTTCATAGGCGCTATCTTCCTGGCACTGGCAGTGCCGCTCGGCCTGTCGCTCGGCCAGATCGCCTGGGAGGCGCGGGCCGCCCGCGATGCCCGCGACGTCATCCGGCGCGAATTTCCCGATGGCGCCCGGATCGCGCAGCTCGACCTGGATTTCGCCGCCAAGCCGCTTGCCGTGACCGCCAGCGTCCTCACCAGCCATTACGAACGCGATGCGTCCGCGCGGGCCGGCCATATCCTGGGGGACATGCTGGGCAAGCCGGTGTCGCTGGATATCGAACAGATTCGGGTGGGTGAGGGGACGGATGCCGACAATGCCCAGTTGCTCGCCGCCCAGACCGCGCGGCGTGAGGTGCAGGGGCAGATCGATCGCCTGACCGACCGGCTGGCGCTGGTCGCCGGCGTCAATCCCGATGCGGTGACGGTGGATACCGCGCGCAAGCGGGCGGTGGTGCGGGCGCGGGCTTTGCCGGATGCGGGCCTCGGCGCCTATTGGGCGCTGGAGCGGCGGGCGGCGGCGGCAACGCCCGGCTGGACGATAGAGGTTACGCCGCCGACCCTGCCGCTGCCGTCGCTCGCGCTGGATGATGAAGGGGCCGTGACGGACAAGGATCGGCTGGCGCTTGTGCTGTGGGCGGCGCAGCGCACCGGCCTGCCGATCGACCTGTCGATCAAGGGGGAGGGGAATGAGGGGCTACTCAAGCCCTTTGCCGATCTTGGCATCGACGCGCGGCTGGTCAAAGGCGCCAGCGCGGACCTTGCGGTGCCGCACTGGCGCGTCGAGGAATGACGGCTTAGCGTTCGAGCGCGTACTGGACCGTCAGGCTGATCGATGCGCTGACCTGACCGGGTTCGACCGGGGTCGGCGCGGCGTCGGCCTTGAAGCGGGCCGCCATCAGCGGCATCGGCGCATTGCCGCCGCTGCTGCTTTCCGAGATCGAGACCAGCCGGGCCGAGCGATAGCCCGCCGCCTGGGCATAGAAATCGGCCTGGGCCTTGGCCGTCTTGAGCGCGGTGGCGCGGGCCTGGGCCTGAAGCGGGCTCGGATCCTCGACCGAGAAGCTGGGGCCGTTGATGTTGGTCGCGCCGGCCTGCACCAGCGTATCGAGCAGCGCGCCGACCTTCTTCACGTCGCGCACCTTGACGCTCAGCTGGTTCGACGCCTCATAGCCCAGGAAACGCGGACCGGACGGCTGGCCGTCGCGGTTGCTGTAGTCATATTGGGCGTTGAGGTTGATGCCGCTGGTCTGGATGTCGGCCTTGGCGATGCCGGCCTTGGCCAGCGCCGCGATCAGCCCGTCCATCTTGGCGGCATTGTCCTTCATCGCCTGGGCCGCGGTCGGGGCCTTGGTCTGAACGCCGGTGCCGATGGTCGCGACGTCAGGCGCGGCCTCGACGCTTTCGGTGACGTTCAACGTCACCACCGGCGCGGTCTCGGCGATGGTGACGCTGGTCTGGGCGACAGCCGCGACAGGCAGTGCGGCGGCGCCGAGCGCCATCAGGGCGAGAGCGGATTTCATGGACATGGTCTCCTCTGTAAGTCCTGCACCCGTTTTTGGCCTGGGTGCGATGAATGGACGCTGTCCTGCGTTGAAAGCCGTCCGACAGCTTTCCGGTTCCACTCTTGCCCCGACGCCCGATAGGCCCTAGCTGCACCGCCATGGCAGCACCCATTCTCTCGTTCGAAAATCTCGGCCTCTCGCAGGGCAGCCACTGGCTGTTCCGGCATATCGACATCCATGTCGGCCAGCGCGACCGGCTGGCGCTGATCGGGCGCAACGGCGCGGGTAAAACTACGCTGCTTAAGCTGATCGGTGGGCAGATCGAGGCGGATGAGGGCATTCGTTCGGTGCAGCCGGGCGCGCGGGTGGTGACGCTGGAACAGGATCCGGACGTCAGCGCCTTCAAGACGCTGCATGATTTCGCGCTGGCCGGCGCATTCGCGCCGCCCGCCCATGAGGTGGAGGCGATCGCCGACCAACTGGGCATCGACCTGTCGCGCGAAGCGGCGACCGCGAGTGGCGGTGAGCGCCGCCGTGCCGCGATCGCCCGCGCACTGGCGAGCGAACCCGACCTGCTGCTGCTGGATGAGCCGACCAACCATCTGGATATCGCGGCGATCGACTGGCTGGAAAGCTGGCTCGCCCGCTATACCGGCGCCTTCATCGTCATCAGCCATGACCGTGCCTTCCTCACCCGCCTGACCCGGCAGACGCTGTGGCTCGATCGCGGCCAGATGCGCCGCAACGAAATCGGCTTCGGCGGTTTCGAGGACTGGATGGAAGCGGTCTATGCCGAGGAGGCACGCGCCGCCGAGAAGCTGGACGCCAAGCTCAAGATCGAGGCACACTGGCTGGAGCGCGGCGTCACTGCGCGGCGCAAGCGCAACCAGGGGCGCCTTGCCAAGCTGTGGGAGATGCGCGCCCAGCGTGCCGCGATGCAGGGGCCGCAGGGCACTGCCAAGATCGCGGTGGCGAGCGACGACAGCAAGACCAAGAGCGTCATCAAGGCCGAGCATGTCACCAAGACATTTGGTGATCGGACCATCATCAACGACTTTTCCCTGCGCGTGCAGCGTGGCGACCGGATCGGCATCGTCGGCGGCAATGGTGCGGGCAAGTCGACCCTGCTCAAGCTGCTGACCGGCGAACTGGCGCCCGACAGCGGCGCGGTGACGCTGGCCAAGACGCTGGACATGATCTTCATCGACCAGCAGCGCAGCCTGATGCAGGGCGACAAGAGCGTGCGCGACGTGCTGGCCGAAGGCGGCGACTGGATCGACGTGCGCGGCGTCCGCAAACATGTCCATGGCTATTTGAAGGACTTCCTGTTCGATCCCTCGCTGGCCGAGGCAAAGGTCGGCACCCTGTCGGGTGGCGAGCGCTCGCGTCTGCTGTTCGCGCGCGAATTTGCCCGCGAATCCAACCTGCTGGTGCTGGACGAGCCGACCAACGACCTCGACCTCGAAACGCTCGACCTGCTGCAGGAAGTCATCGCGGACTATGATGGCACGGTGCTGATCGTCAGCCATGACCGCGATTTCCTGGATCGGACCGTGACCGTCACGCTCGGCCTCGACGGATCGGGCAAGGTCGACGTGATCGTCGGCGGTTATGCCGACTGGATCGCCAAGCGCGATCCGCGCCGCGCGCCCAAGGCGGAGAAGAAGGAGGCTGCGGCACCGCCGCCGCCCAAGCCGGCCTCGACCAAGCTGACCTACAAGGACCAGCGCGACCTCGACCTGCTGCCCAAGAAGATCGAGGAACTGGAAGCGGCGATCGCCCGCGACGAGGAGGCGCTGGCTGATCCCGCGCTCTATACCCGCGATCCCAAGAAATTCGCCGCGCTGACCGCTGCGATCGAGAAGGCGCGCGCGGAGAAGGACGCGGCCGAGGAACGCTGGCTGGAACTGGCGGAGAAGGCCGAGGGGCTGGGCTGAGCCCCTTGCGCTGCCCCCTGCATCTGATAGCCAGACGGCGTCGAAACTTCAGGATGGTCGCATGATCGATACCGACAGGGACTGGCGGATATGGGGGGAGACCGACCCCTATTATGGCGTGGTCTCCGCGCCTCAGTTCCGACGCGAACAGGTCGATCTCGACGCATTTTTCCAGACCGGCGATGCCTATATCCAGGAACGGCTGGGCCGGCTGGAGCGGCAACTGGGCATGCTCCCGCGTCGACGGGCGCTGGATTTCGGATGCGGCGTCGGCCGCGTCGCCCTGCCGCTGGCGGGATTGTTCGACGAGGTGGTCGGGCTCGATGTCGCGCCGGGCATGCTCAAGGAGGCCGAGCGGCTGCGGCTGGAGCGGGGCATAGGCAACGCCCATTTTCGTCAGTCCGACGACCGGCTGAGCATGGCCGTCGGCGAGTTCGACTTCGTCCACAGCTATATCGTCTTTCAGCATATCGCGGTCGAGCGTGGCCTGCCGCTGATCGGGCGCCTGCTTGATCGGGTGGCGGTCGGCGGGATGGCCAATATCCATGTGGCGATCCGGCGCGGTGACACGCCGGTCCGTGCCGCTTTTTATCGCGCGCGGACCCATATTCCCGGCCTGCAGCGGCTGGTCCATCGGCTGCGCGGGAAGAAGTCGAGCGAGCCGATGATGCAGATGAACGAATATCCCGTTTCTGCCATCTTCTCGATGATGCATCTGCGTGGCTTTGGCCAGGCGCTGGTCGATGTGGAACGGCATGGCCGTTTCCTGACCATGCATATCGCGGCGCGACGGATCAGCCCGACGGAGACATTGCCATGACCATGCCGCGCGTCGAGCCGCCACGGCCACATCATGCCGTCCATTATGTCAACCGGGTCGGCTGGCTGCGCGCGGCCGTGCTGGGCGCCAATGATGGGATTGTATCGACCGCCAGCCTGATGACCGGGATCGCCGCATCGGGCGCGACGGGCGAGTCCATATTATTGTCGGGTATTGCCGCCTTGGTGGCAGGTGCCATGTCGATGGCGGCGGGCGAATATGTGTCGGTGAGCGCCCAGTCGGATACCGAGCGTGCCGATCTCGCCAAGGAAAAGAAGGCGCTGGCGACGCAGCCCCATGCGGAATGGGAGGAGTTGCGCGACATTTATGTCGAGCGCGGGCTGGATCGGGACTTGGCTGGGCAGGTGGCTACCCAATTGATGGCGACCGATCCGCTGGGCGCCCATGCCCGCGATGAGCTGGGCATTTCCGACCTCAGCACGCCGCGCCCGGTGCAGGCGGGGCTGGCCTCGGCGGCGAGTTTCGCCTGTGGCGCCGCGCCACCGGTAGTCGCCGCAGCCATCGCGCCGTCGCTGGCCGGGATCAGCGTCGTGCCGGTGTCGCTGCTCTGCCTGTTGCTGCTGGGCTATGTCGGGGCGCGGCTGGGCGGGGCGCGGCCGGGGCGGTCGATGCTGCGTACCTTCTTCTGGGGCGCGCTGGCGATGGCTGTGACGGCGGCGGCGGGGCATCTTTTCGGCGCCGCCATATGATGGCAAGGTCCGCCGCCTGATATCCAAGGGAGACGATGCATGACCGACATCCAGCAGATACCGCTCAAGACCATCAAGGGCGCCGACGCGACCCTGGCCGATTATGCCGGCAAGGTGGTGCTTGCGGTCAATGTCGCCTCCAAATGCGGGCTGACGCCGCAATATGAGGGGCTGGAAAAGCTCTATGCCGATTATCGGGACAAGGGGCTGGTGGTCGCGGGCTTCCCGGCCAATGATTTCGGTGCCCAGGAACCGGGCAGCAATGACGAGATCGCGACCTTCTGCACCACCAATTTCGGCGTCGATTTCCCGATGTTCGAGAAGATCGTGGTCAGCGGGCCGGACAAGCATCCGCTTTATGCCGCACTGACGAGCGCACTGCCGGAGGCGCAGGGCGATGGCGACAGCTTCCGCGAGCGGCTCAAGGGCTATGGCATGACGCCCAATCCGGTGCCGGAAATCCTGTGGAATTTCGAGAAATTCGTGATCGCCAAGGATGGCAGCGTCGCGGCCCGTTTCGCGCCGACGACGGCGCCCGACGATCCGGCGCTGGTTGCCGCGATCGAAGCCGAACTGGCGAAATAAGCATCCGACGGGTGGCGTGTCTGCGCGCGCCACCCGTTCTATTCTGAAGCTGCCCCGGAGCGGCCCATTCTTCCTTTGTTTCGGTGAAGTTACGAACCCATGCGACAGACTATTGTGAAGGCGGCGCTGTGCGGCGCGATGCTGCTGGCGACCACGGCACAGGCGGCGCTGAGCCCGGCCGAACAGAAGATCGGCGCCAGCGTCGATGCCGGTCATGAGCCCGCGATCGCCCTCCTCGAAAAGATCGTGAACCAGAATAGCGGGTCGATGAATGTCGCCGGCGTCAAGGTGGTGGCCGACATGCTGCGCCCCGAGTTCGAGGCACTGGGCTTTGCCGTCACCTGGAAACCGATGGATCAGGTCAAGCGTGCCGGCCATTTCATCGCGGTCCACAAGGGGCGGGCGGGCACGACGAAGATGCTGCTGATCGGCCATCTCGACACGGTGTTCGAGCCGGACTCGCCGTTCCAGACCTTTAAGCGGGATGGCGACTGGGCCGCCGGGCCGGGCGTTGGCGACGACAAGGGCGGGGTGGTGACGATGCTGCTCGCCCTGAAGGCGATGCAGGCGGCCGGCACGCTGAAGAACGCCAATATCGAGGTGGTGCTGACCGGTGACGAGGAGGATTCGGGCGATCCGGTCTCGATTTCCCGCGCTGACCTGATCGCGGCCGGCAAGCGCGCCGACGTCGCGCTCGATTTCGAGGGGCTGAGCCGCGAGGACGGCAAGGATATGGGCTCGATCGCGCGCCGCTCCTCCAACAGCTGGACGCTGACCACCAGCGGCAAGTCGGCGCACAGCTCGGGCATCTTCTCCGCCGCCGCCGGTGATGGCGCGGTCTATGAAATGGCGCGGATCATCACCGCTTTCCGCAAGGAATTGCCGGAGCCTAACCTGACCTTCAATGTCGGCCTGATCGGGGGCGGCCAGAGCGCCGATGTTGACAAGGATGGCGTGCGCATCGCCGTGACCGGCAAGACCAACATCATCCCGCAGATCGCCGTCGCCAAGGGCGATTTCCGCACCCTCAGCCAGGATCAGACCGAGCGGGTGCGGGCGAAGATGCAGGCGATCGTCGATAGCGGCCATCTGCCGGGCACCGGCGCCAGCATCGCCTTTGACCTGGGCTATCCCTCCATGGCGCCGACGGCGGGCAACCGCGCGCTGCTCGGCAAATTGAATGGCATCAACAAGGATTTGGGCCTGCCCGAAATGCCCGAGCTTGATCCGCTCAAGCGCGGCGCGGGCGATATCAGCTTCGTCGCGCAGGATGTCGACGGGCTGGTGGGTCTTGGCCTCGCCTCGATGGGTGACCATAGCCCGGCGGAAAAGGCGGACCTGTCCACCATGCCGCGCCAGGCCAAGCGGGCGGCCATATTGATGACCCGTTTGTCGGCCGAGAAAGGCCGGAAATGATCGACCCTCGGGCGCCGGCTTCCGCTGGCGCCCGATAGCGGCTACGGAAAGCCATGCTGCCGCCGACCCCGACGATCGCCACCCATATCGGACCCGTGCTGGAGGCGTTGAGCCTGATCGGCACGTTCGTCTTCGGGGCTTCCGGGGCATTGGCTGCCGCGCGCCTGCGTCAGACATTGGTGACCTTCGCTTTCTTCGCCCTGCTGACAGGCGTGGGCGGCGGCACGGTGCGCGACTTGCTGATCGATGCGCCGGTCTTCTGGATCCATGATCCGGCGCCGTCGATCGTGTGTATGGCGGCCGCCATTACCGTCTGGATCACGCCGCGCCGCTGGTGGAGCGATCATGCGCTCGACTGGCTCGATGCGATCGGGCTGGCCGCTTTCGCGGTCTTTGGCGCGGCCAAGGCGATGAGCTTTGGCGTGCCGCCCTTTGTCGCGGGGATGATGGGCGTGGTCACCGGCTGTGTCGGTGGCATCATGCGCGACACGCTGGCCGGCGAGCCGTCGATCCTGCTGCGCCCCGAACTATACGTCACGGCCGCAGCGTTCGCCTCCGGCCTGTTCGTGCTGCTGCGGCTGGCCGGGCTGGATGTGCCGGTCGCCGGCGTGATCGCGGCGCTGCTGGGATTTGGCCTGCGGGCGCTGGCAATCCGCCGTGGGCTGGGGTTGCCCGCCTATAAGGAGGCGGGCGAGTGATCGTCCTGCTTCGGGATCGTCACTTTCCGTTTCGATACTCCAGCGCCGGCCCCTTGTCGCCCAGTAGCGAGCGATAGACGAAATCCTTGCCGCGGCGGCGATCCAGTTCAGCCTTGGCCTCCGCCAGCGTGTCCGGGCTCTGGAACAGTTGCGCGGCGGTCAGCGCCATCGCCTTGGCGGCGACGACGGCACCCTTGGTGCCGACGCTGGTTCCGCTCGCGGCAACCGCCTGCCAGCTGTGCGGCGGGGTGCCCGGCGCCCAGGTGGCCGCGACCATGCCGACCGTCGGCGTCGTGTAGCTGACATCGCCGACATCGGTGGAGGCCGGCGTCAGGCCGCCGCTGCTATAAGCCTCGACGCTGCCGTCACCCATGCGCGTGCCCTTGGGGAAGCTCGACTGGATCTGGGTGATGAAGGCCTGTTCCTGCGCATTGTAGCTGGGCAGGGTCACCTGTTTCAGATTGTCATACATGACATGGCCCAGCGTGTCGTTGGGCAGCAGGTCGAAGGTGCCGCCGACCTGGTTGAACTCGACCGTGGTGCCGGTGCCCATGGCCGCGCCCTCGGCCGCCTTCTTCACCCGGTCCATGATGTCGGCGACCACCTGCTGATTGGGGTGGCGGACATAATAATAGACCTCGGCCGTATCGGGCACAACGTTCGGCGCCTTGCCGCCATCGGTGATGACATAATGGATGCGGGTTTCCTGCGGCACATGTTCGCGCATCATGTTGACCATCGCGTCCATCGCCTCGACCCCGTCGAGCGCGGAGCGGCCACGTTCGGGCGCGGCGGCGGCATGGGCGGCGGTGCCGTGGAAGCGGAACTTGCCGCTGATATTGGCGAGCGCGGTATTCTGCGACGCGCTGTTGCTGTCGGCGGCATGCCAGTGGATCATCGCCGACACGTCCTTGGTCAGGCCCGCGCGGACGATGAACACCTTGCCCGATCCGCCTTCCTCCGCCGGGGTGCCATAGAGGCGCAGTTCGCCCTTGATCTTGTGCGCGGCCATCCAGTCCTTGGTGGCGATGGCGGCCGCGACCGAGGCGGCGCCGAACAGATTATGACCGCAACCATGGCCGGCAATGCCCTCGATGGGCTTGCGCACCGGCTCGGCCGCCTGGGGCAGGCCGGGCAGCGCGTCATATTCGGCGAGCAGGCCGATCACCGGGCCGTCGCCGGTCCTGAAGCGGGCGACGAAGGCGGTCGGCATGCCGGCGATCCCGGCCTCGACCGTGAAGCCGGCAACCTTCAGCTGCTGTTGTAACAGCGCCGAACTCTTGGTCTCCTGAAAGCCGATTTCGGCATAGTTCCAGATCTGCAGCGCGTTCTTGGCCAGCGTGTCCGCGCCGCGATCGACATCCGCCATGATCGCCATCTTGTCGCCATCGGCCAGCGGCCCGGCCAGGGCGGGCGCCGATGCGCCGAGCGCGAGGAGGGCAAGGAAGGAGCGGGCGAAGCGTGACATGGATGGATCCCCTGGCTGCATGAAGCGGGGCGGTCCGCACCATCCCCCACTGGTGAAACGGCTTATCGATCAGGGCGATGGATACCACCATCACAAAAGTGAAATTTTTGATGGGGGAAATTTTCGGGCCTGCGTCTCCGACAATGAGAGGGTTTCCGGCCACGCAGCCGGACGAGGGGACAACCTCAAAAGATCAGAGCCCATCCGAAGGGATCGGATGGCGGGAGCCAGGGGAAGACATATGGGTGTGTATCGGAACAAGGGAGCCTGCGCGGCGAGCCTGATCGCCATGGGATGGGCCATGACCGCAGGCAGCGCATTTGCGCAGGACGCCGCCCCGGCGGCGGATGCGGCGGACGGCATCGTCGTCGTCGGCTCGCAGATCAAGGGCGCCAAGATCAACGAGGCGCTGCCGGTCACGGTGGTATCGACCGACGAGATCAAGAGCGCGGCCGCCGTGTCGGGCGACGAACTGTTTCGTTCGATCCCGCAATTTGGCGACGTCCAGTTCAACAGCCAATATCTGCCCGGCAGCTCCAACGGTGCGCGCGGCGACGTCGGCTCGCTCGACCTGCGCAGTCTGGGCATCGGCAACACGCTGGTGCTGCTGAACGGCCGCCGTGTCGTCGCCCACCCGACCAGCCAGGCGAACGACCAACTGGTGCCGGTGCTGAGCTACAACACCAATGCCATCCCGGTGAACGGGCTGGAGCGGCTGGAAGTGCTGCGCGACGGCGCGGCCGCCATTTACGGCGCGGACGCGGTGGCGGGTGTGGTGAATACCGTGCTCAAGACCGACTATCAGGGTGCGGAACTGTCGCTGCAATATGGCGGCGCGGAAGGCCCCGGCCTGCGCGAGTTCAACGCCAATGGCGTGATCGGCACCAACTTTGCTGAAAATCGCGGCAACATCACCCTGTTCGGCAGCTATGACCATGGCACCGGCCTGGATTCGACCGAGCAATATTATACCGAATCCTCCGACCGCCGTGGCCTGTTCGAAGGCACCGCGTTCGAAGGCTCGACCTCGCTCGACGGTCGGTCGACCACCACGCCCTTCGCCAACCTGCGCACCTATGGCAATGTGCCCGTCACCATCAACGGCACGTCCCTGACCAACGCATCGGGCCAGTTCCACCTGCAGCCGACCAGCAGCACGGGCTGCGTCGCGGCGATCGGCAATGATCGCTGCATCCAGAATGGGGCGATGGCGACGGCGGGCGCGGACCGCGACCTGCGTTATGACTCGCTGGCGCAGGGCACGTCGATCATGCCGCGCCTCAACCGCCTCAACCTGTTCATGACCGGCCATTATGACATCAGCGACGATGTCACCTTCTTCGCCGAAGCCGGCTTCTATCGCAGCAAGACCAAGGCACAGCAGAGCCCGGTCGCAACGCTCAGCTCGATCCCCATCTATGTGCCGGCGAGCAACTACTGGAACCCGCTGGGTCAGGCCGTGTTCGCCAACGGTACCGTCAATCCCAACCGCCTGGCCGGCACCAACGCCCCGGCCGAGGGGCTGCCGCTCACCATCAACAATTATCTGTTCGATGACTTCGGTCCGATGAACGTCACCGTGACCAACCAGCAATATCGCCTGCTGGCCGGTCTGCGCGGCGAGTTCAACGGCTTCAACTGGGAAAGTGCGGTCAGCTACTCCGAAGCCTGGGCCCGCGACGTCAGCGACAATATCAGCCGCACCAAGCTGCAGGAATATCTGTCGCTCTCGACCCCGGACGCCTACAACATCTTCGGCACGTCGGTGAACAGCCAGTCGACCATCGACGCGATGCGCGAGGAACTGGTCCGCTATACCAAGTCGACCCTGGCGACCTATGACTTCCGCATTTCCAAGAGCGACCTGTTCACCCTGCCGGGTGGCAATGTCGGCTTTGCGGCGGGTATCGAGGCGCGGCGCGAGACCCAGCTCGACGATCGCGATCCGCGCATCGACGGCACCATCACCTATACCGATCCGCTGACCGGCGCGGTTGCGGGCGACTTCGTCAACTCCGCGCTCAACAACGACACCAGCGGCCATCGCGAAGTGTTCGGCGCCTATGCCGAATTTGCCGTGCCGCTGGTTTCGCCGGAAATGGACATCCCGCTGGTGCGCAGCCTGGATCTCCAGCTGGCTGGCCGGTACGAACATTATAGCGATTTCGGCGATGTCGCCGTGCCCAAGATCGCCGGCGCCTGGGAAGTGGTGCGCGGCATCCGCTTCCGTGGTTCCTGGGCCAAGTCGTTCCGCGCCCCGAACCTGGAGCAGACCAACGCGACGGTCGTCACGCGCGCGAACAGCCGCACCGACTATATCATGTGCGAGGCGGACGTTCGCGCCGGCCGCATCACCGACTTCTCGCAATGTTCGCGGGCGCAGACCACCTCGGCCCGGCGTTCGGGTAACCCGGATCTCGATCCTGAACGGGCAAAGACCCTGTCCTTCGGCGTCGTGTTGGAGCCGCCGCTGCCCGACGGCATGGGCCATCTGACCTTCACCACCGACTGGTGGCGGGTGCGCCAGACCGGCCTGGTCGGCATCTTCGGCGAAGGCAATGCGCTGATCCTCGACTATCTGCTGCGCAAGCAGGGTTCGAGCAATCCGAACGTGATCCGCGCCGCGGCGACCGCTTCGGATGTCGAAGCCTTTGCCGGCACCGGCCTGACCCCGGCGGGCGAGGTTCTCTACGTTCTCGACCAATATACCAATTTGCAGCCGCAGACGGTGAAGGGCCTGGACTTCAACCTGACCTATCGCACGCCCGAAACCAGCGTCGGCAGCTTCAACTTCGCGGTCAATGCGTCGCACTTCCTGAAATATTATCAGGAACCCTCGCCGGGCATCGCCGAACTGCTGGCGGCGCAGGACGCGGGCGACATCGACGCCGCCGTCAACATCTCGGGCGGCCGCAGCCTGTTGCAGCTCGATCGCAAGCCCAAGTGGCGCGGTTCGGCCTCGCTCACCTGGTCGCTGAACAATGTGACGGTCGGCGCCTTCGCCCAATATACCGGCAAGGTCTATGACACCGGCCTGATCGACGCCGACGGCGATTACTGGACGGTCAAGGCGACCACCACGGCGAACCTCTATGGCCAGTATCGCTTCACCGAGGGATCGCTGAGCGGCACCAGCATGCGCATCGGCGTGCGCAACCTGTTCGACAAGGCGCCGCCGCTGTCGTCCAGTGGCTATCAGGGCCAGCTTTATTCGCCGCTGCGTCGCTATTGGTACTTGAACGTCAGCCACAAATTCTGATGCCTCCTGGGGCACCGGCCATCGCGCCGGTGCCCATTTTTTGCTTTCGGGACATGTTATTGATGAAATCGCTGCGCGCGCTGCCGCTTGTCGCCCTGATGATCCTGAGCGTGCCGGCCGGCACCGCGCTGGCCCAGCCCGCGCCGGCGGCAAGTCCGGCCCCGGCCAGCCTGTTCACGCTGGCGGGCGGGCAGAAGATCGTCCTGCCCAAAGCGGGCGCCAATGGCGTCATCGCCCGCTATCTCTACACCCCCTCGATCGCGGGCGGCCTGGGCGCAGCCGAGATCGGCCTGGATCGCGCGCGGCTGGGCGAGACGCAGGTGCTGCTGTTCCGCAAGGTCGGCAACAAGGTGCTGGCCGAGTTCGAGAATTACCGCTTCCGCGCGCTCAATGGAGACGCCGGCGAGGAGCAGGCAGTCGCGCGCTCCTTCTCCAATTCGCCGATCTGGTCGGGCGATATTGTCAGCGAAGATGACAGGGGCATCACGCTCGATCTGTCCGGCCTGCTGATGCGCGATGCCTTTGACGTTGCCGGGCGGCTGAAGGCGACCAAGGCCGGCAATTTCAAGATTGCGCCGGCGCTGTCCTATGTCGATCCGGCGCAGAGCCTGGCCTTCCCGGACAATGTCGAGTTCGAGGCGGCGCTGACCTTCACCAGCGACGAGCCGGGACGCAGCATCGAGCGCGTGCTGCCCGATGCGCGCGGGCTGACGGTGCGGGTGCATCACAGCTTCATCCGCCTGCCCGATGCAAATTTCCACACCCGCGCCCATGATCCGCGCACCGGCACGTCGGTGCAGGTCATCCGCAACAATTATGCCGCCGCGCTGGACGAGCCGATCGTCACCCGGCTGGTGCGCCGGTTCCGGCTGGAAAAGACCGATCCCAATGCCGAGCGTTCGGCGGTCAAGAAGCCGATCATCTTCTATGTCGACCGCGCCGCGCCGCAGGCGATCCGCGATGCGCTGAAGGAAGGCGCCCAATGGTGGGCACAGGCGTTCGACGCGGCCGGCTTCGTGGACGCCTTCCGGGTCGAGGAATTGCCGGTCGGCGCCAACCCGATGGACGCGCGCTACAATGTCATCGCCTGGGTCCATCGCGAAACGCGCGGCTGGTCGACCGGCACCACCATCGTCGATCCGCGCAGCGGCGAAATCGTGCGCGGCGTGGTGCAACTGGGATCGCTGCGTGCCTGGCAGGACAAGCTGATCTTCGAGGGGCTGGCCGGCGCGGCGAAGGAGGGCACCGGTGCCAGCGACGACCCGATCATGCTGGTCAAGGCGCGGCTGCGCCAGCTCGCCGTGCATGAGGTCGGCCATGCGCTGGGCCTGTCGCACAATTTCGCCGGTTCGACCTTCGAGAACCGGGCGTCGGTGATGGACTATCCCGCGCCGCGCATTGCCGTGCGGGACGGCGCGCTCGACTTTTCCGACGCCTATGCCACCGGCGTCGGCGCTTGGGACAAGTTCGCGATCGACTGGCTCTATCGCCAGTTCCCGGCCGGCACCGACGAGAAGGGCGCGCTGGACGCCATGACCCGCGCGGTTCAGGCCAAGGGCTATCGCTTTGTCGCCGATGGTGACACACGCGGCGATGGCGATGCCCAGCCCTGGGGCAATATGTGGGATGACGGCACGGATGCCGCCGCGCAGCTGACCCATATCATGGATGTGCGCCGGATCGCGCTTGACCGCTTCGGCCTGGACAACCTACCCGCCGGGGCGGCCGCCGCCGACCTGCGCCGGATGATCGTGCCGATCTATCTGTTCCACCGTTACCAGGTGACGGCCGCATCGAAGCTGATCGGCGGGGTGGACTACAGCTATGCGGTGAAGGGCGATGGCCATGAGCAGGCGCTGCCGGTCGACGCCGCGCAGCAGCGGGCGGCATTGCGCGCATTGCTCGCGACGCTCGATCCCGTCGCGCTCGATCTGCCCGATCGCCTGTCACCTTTGCTGTCATCGATCCAGTCGGGCATGAGCGACCGCCAGACCGACATCGAACTGCTGCCCGGACGCACCGCCGCCGCCTTCGACTGGGCGCGGGCGGCCGAAGCGGCGGCCGATGGCAGCTTCATCGCGATGCTGGCGCCCGAGCGGCTCAACCGGCTGGTGGCGCAGAATGCCGCCGATGCCGGCCAATTGTCGCTCGACGAATATCTGGGCGCGATCGACGATCGGGTGATGGCCGCCGGGGCAACGGGCCGTCAGGCGGAAATCGTGCGGCAGGTCCGCGTCCGCTATGTCCTGCGCCTCATCAGCCTGGCCGACGATAAGCAATTGTCGTCGACCGCGATCGCCATCGTGCGGGCGCATATGGAGAGCCTGGCCGAGCGCCTCGGCAAGCGTGGCGCTGCCGCCGACGCCGCGCATAATCGCTATCTCGCCACAATGCTGACGGCCTCGCCCGAGGAGCGCGCCAAGCTGGCCGAGCCGATCGCGCCGCCGCCGCCGATCCCGCCGGGCGCGCCGATCGGCAGCGATGCCGAATGCTGGTTCTGCATGCCGGCGGTGCCGGCGACCGAAGAATAATCATTGCCTTTGAGGGGGAAGTCCCATGCGTAAATCTGTTGTCACTGCTCTGCTGGCCTCGGCCATCGCCCTGCCGATCGCGCTGCATTCCGCCGCCTCCGTCTCGGCCCCGGCCGATGGCGGCACGGTCGCCATCGTCGGCGCGACCATTTTCGACGGCACCGGCGCGGCGCCCGCGCCCGGCACCGTGCTGATCCAGGATGGCCGCATCACCGCCGTCGGCGCCGATGTGAAGGTGCCGCGCGGCGCCAGGGTCATCAATGCCAAGGGCAAGGCGCTGCTGCCCGGCTTCTTCGACGTCCATACCCACTGGACCGCCGGCGGCAACCCCAGCACCTTCCCGCAGATCGCCAATGCCTATGTCGCGGCCGGCGTGACCACGGTGAATGATTTCAACGAGGCGCCCGAGGCGTTCGCGCCGCTGCGTGCCTGGCTGGGCCAGATGAACGCGCCCCATGTCCGCTTCGCCGCGCGCATCAGCACGCCCGGCGGCCATGGCGCCGACTGGGCCGATCAGGCGACCACCATCTGGGTCAACACGCCCGGCGCCGGCAAGGCCGCGATCGAGAGCCTGGTGCCCTATCAGCCCGATCTGGTGAAGATCTTCTCCGACGGCTGGCGCTATGGCGTGTCGCCCGACAATACCAGCATGGACGAATGGACGCTGAAGGCCACGGTCGAGGCGGCGCATGTCCAGAACTGGCCGGTGCTGACCCACACCGTCACCGTCGATCGCGGCCTGGTCGCGGCGCGGGCGGGCGTGGATTCGCTGGCCCATGGCCTGCAGGACCGGCCGATCACCGCCGAGGAAGTCGCCGCGATCAAGCAGAGCGGCATGGCGATGGCCCCGACGCTGGCGGTCTATGATCCCTATAAGCGCGGCGACGTGAAGGCGGACGATCCGCGCCTGAAGCAGACTTTCCGCAAGTTCGGCTTTGCGCTGGGCAATGTGAAGGCGCTGTTCGATGCCGGCGTGCCGATCGCGCTGGGCACCGACGCGGGCATGCCCGGCACGCCACATGGCCCATCCACCCTGCACGAGATGGAATTGCTGGTACAGGCCGGCCTGACGCCCAGCCAGGCGCTGGTCGCCGGCACCCAGACCAGCGCGAAGATCATGCGCATCGATGCCGATCGCGGCACCATTGCGGTCGGCAAGCGCGCCGACATCGTGCTGATCGACGGCACGCCCTGGACCAACATCAAGGATGTCTACAAGGTCTCACAGGTGCTGATCGACGGCAAGCTGGCCTATGGCGCCGGCGCCCCGGCACTGCCCGCCGCCAACAAGACCGACCGTCTGCCCTCGATCAGCGTGCCTGCGCTGATCGACGATTTCGAGCGCGACGATCGCCGCTCGTCGATCGACACGTTGCGCGTCGACACGCCCGATGGCGGCATCGACCGGTCGGTCGAGATCACCCAGACGGTGCCGCGCGACGAGGGCGGCAAGGCGCTGTCGCTGTCGGCGCGCATGGCGGTCAAGGAAGCGGCCTATGCCGGCTTTGCCATTCCGCTCAGCCGCGGGTCGATCACCCCGGCGAAGATCAGCGGCTATAAGGGCCTGCGCTTCGAGCTGAAGGGTGACGGCGCCTACACCGTTCGCCTGAACGGTCTGGACGGCGTCTGGGAAGCGCAGGTGCAGGGCGGCGCCGGCTGGGCTGCGGTCGAGGTGCCGTTCAGCCAGTTCAAGCCGGTCGAGCGGCGCGGCAAGGTCGGCCCGGCCTTCACCGGTGACGGCATCACCCAGGTCGAGTTCGGCGGATCGCGCGGTCCGGGCAAGCGCATGTGGTTGCAGATCGACAATGTCCGCTTCTACTAAGGGCTGACGGCCTGTTCGAAAGGGGCGCGATGAAGCATCGCGCCCTTTCCCCTTTCTGCCCGCTTACGACCAGATATCTGGAGAGATTGCATGAAACCCCATTGGCTTTTCCTGTCGGGCGCGCTGTTGTTGCAGGCGGTTCCTGCTGCGGCTCAGACCACCGCCCAATCCGGCACGCCGACCCCGCCCGAGCGCTTCTTCAAGCAGCCGCCGGGGACCGACTATTATCTCGCCAATTACAGCGAATATGAGGCCTATCTCCAGAAGCTGGCGACCGAAAGCGACCGGATGAAGCTGGTCGACATCGGCAAGAGCGCGGAAGGGCGCAGCCAGTGGATGGCGATCGTCTCCTCGCCCGCGAACCTGGCCAAGCTGGACGAGTATCGCGCCATTGCCGAGAAGCTGGCCCGTGCCCATGGCGTGGACGAGGCGCAGGCGCGCACGCTGGCGGCGCAGGGCAAGGCGGTGGTCTGGATCGACGCGGGCATGCACGCGACCGAGACGGTGACGTCGCAGGGACAGATCCAGGTGCTCTACCGGATGCTGACCCAGTCGGACCCGGAAACGATGCGCATGCTGGACGACTGCATCATCCTGTTCGCGCATGACAATCCCGATGGCATGGAACTGGTCGCCAACTGGTATATGCGCTCGGCCGATCCCAAGAAGCGCGAGATGGCGACGCTGCCGCGCCTCTACCAGAAATATATCGGCCACGATAATAACCGCGACAGCTTCATGGCGGCGATGCCCGAGACCGAGAATGTCAATCGGGTGCTGTTCCGCCAATGGTATCCGCAGATCGTCTATAACCAGCATCAGACCGGGCCGGAGGGCATGGTGGTGTTCGTGCCGCCGTTCCGCGATCCGTTCAATTTCAATTATGACCCGATCGTCATGGCGCAGCTCAACGAAGTCGGCTTTGCCATGCATTCGCGCCTGATTTCCGAAGGCAAGGCGGGTTCCGGCACGCGCAGCGCGGCGCCCTATTCGACCTGGCACAATGGCATGGAACGCTCGGTCGCCTATTTCCATAACAGCATCGGCCTGCTGACCGAGATCATCGGCGGGCCGACCCCGGCGAAGATCCCGCTGGTGCCATCGACCCAGTTGCCGCGCGGCGACGAGATGATGCCGATCGGCCCGCGCGACTGGCATTTGCAGGATTCGCTCGACTATCAGTGGACGCTGGACCGCGCGGTCATCGACTATGCTTCGCGCAATCGCGAGCGACTGCTGTTCAACATCTGGAAGATGGGCGCCAACAGCATCGAGAAGGGCAGCAAGGATAGCTGGACCATCACCCCGTCGAAGGTCGACCGGCTGGCCAATGCCAAGGCGCTGGACGAAGGGCGTGGCCCCAAGAAGGTCGATCCCGGCCTCTACAAGACGATGCTGCAGGCGCCGGCCGAGCGTGATCCGCGCGCTTACATCATCCCCGCCGACCAGCGCGACATGCCCACCGCGATCGCCTTCCTCAACGCGCTCATCAAGAATGGCGTCGAGGTGGAGCGGGCCGACGCGCCGTTCCAGGCGGGCGGGAAAAACTATGCCGCCGGTTCCTATATCGTGCGCACCGACCAGGCCTATCGCCCGCATGTGATCGACATGTTCGAGCCGCAGGATCATCCGCACGACACCGATTTCCCCGGCGGCCCGCCCAAGGCGCCCTATGACATTACTGGCTATACTTTGGCCTATCAGATGGGGATCGGCTTCGACCGGCTGCTCGACGGGCTGGACCAGCATTTCACCCCGGTGCCCGACCTGCTGGCGCCGCCGCCCGGCCGGATTATCGGCCAGGGCAAGGCGGGCTGGATCGTCGGTCATGAAAGCAACAACAGCTTCATCCTGACCAACCGTCTGTTGAAGGCCGGTGTGCGTCCGGCCTGGCTGAAGCAGGCGGTGAGCGCCGATGGCGAGGCGATGCAGGCCGGCGCGATCTGGATTCCGGCATCGGCCGGCGCGCAGAAGATCGTCGGCGACGCGGTGACGCAGCTGGGCCTGACCGCCCATGCTGTCGATGCCGCGCCGCAGGGCGAGCGCATTGCGCTCAAGCCGCTGCGCATCGGCCTGGTCGATCGCTATGGCGGCAATATCCCGACCGGCTGGACCCGCTTCCTGCTGGAGAAGTTCGAATTCCCGTTCGCGCCGGTCTATGCCAAGCGTCTGGATGCGGGCAATCTGGCGAAGGATTATGATGTGCTGCTGTTCGCCGATGGGGCGTTGCCGCCCAGCGGCGCCTGGGGAACGGCGCGCGCCGGCAAGCAGCCGGACGTCAAGGACACGCCGGCCGAGTTCGTGCCGATGCTGGGCGATCTGACCGACGCCAAGACGGTGCCGGCGGTCGCGGACTTCGCCCGCAATGGCGGCGCGGTGGTGGCGATCGGCAATTCGGCCCGCTTCATCGACCTGCTCGGCACGCCGCTCAAGCCCGCTCTGGCGCGCGAGGTAGAGGGAACGATGAAGCCGCTCGACACCAAGAGCTTCTTCATCCCCGGATCGATCCTGCGCGCGCGCGTCGATAACCGCCAGCCGCTGGCCTATGGCCTGCCCGATCAGGTGGACATGTTCTTCAACCGCTCGCAGACCTTCGTGACGGCGAATGCCACCCCCTATGGCCAGGTGTCCTGGTTCGAGGGCCGCGACCTGCTGCGCAGCGGCTGGGCCGTGGGACAGGAGAAGCTGGCCGGCACGATCGCCGTCGCCGATGTCGATGTCGGCAAGGGCAAGCTGCTGGTGATGGGGCCGGAAGTGGCGCAGCGCGCTCAATCCTATGGCACGTTCAAATTCCTGTTCAACGCGCTGCTCTATGGCGCGGCCGATCGGAAATAAGGGAAGGAGCGGGGCGTCATCGGACGCCCCGTTTTTTTGGATCAGCCCCGGACGGCGCAGTCGCCGGGGATGATCTGATCGCCGCGGGTCAGGACGATCCGGTCAGCGCTACGTGCAACATGCACAAGGCCCTGCTGCTCCAGCGCTTCGGCCAGACCATCGGCATTGTCGATGTCGAACACGCCGCTGATGGCGATATGCGCGGCATCCTCCTTCACCTCGAGCCGGCCCGAGCCGTAGCGGTTCATTTCCGCCGCGACGTCGGACAGGCAGCGGCCGGTGAAGACGATGCGCCCGTCGCGCCAGGCGCTTTCGCGGGTCACGTCGACGGGGGCGACCGAAATGCTCTGGTCCTTCTGCGTCAGGCGCATGCCGGCGGGCAACAGGGTGGCGCGGCTGCCATTGTGGGTTGCTGCAGCCGTCACGACGCGGACAAGCCCTTCGGTGGTGGTCACCTGTTCCCGGCCCGAAAGGCGCGACACGTCGAAGGCGGTGCCGACCGCCGTGGCCGTGAGCTTGCCGGCCGATACGCTGAAGGGGCGGCTCTTGTCCTTTTGGACGGCGAAATAGGCGCGGCCCGTCTCCAGCGCGACCGCCCGCTTGTCGGTGGAGAAGGCGAAGCGGATCGCACTGTCGGCGTCCAGGATCACGCGCGATCCATCGGGCAACTGGATATTGCGGCGGCGGCCGGCGGGGCTGAACAGGCGCGTGCCCGTGGCCTGTGCCACCTGTTCGCCGGACAGGGCGGGCGGCACGGGATGCTCGGCAGGCCGGCTGGTGAACCAGAGCGTCGCCGGCACCGCCAGCAGCGCGGTCAGCGAGGCTGCCAGCAAGGCCGCACGCCACGGGCGGCGGCTGGTGGATGGCGTAGCGGCGTCGGTCTGGCGCGCCTGCATCTGGGCGAGCATCGCCGCGATCGCATCATCCTGTTCCGCAGCGCCGGCGACGTCCCAGCTCCGCTCGACCGCGTCCATGGCCGCGCGATGCGCTGGCGCCGCGTCGCACCAGGCGGCGATCGCGGCCCGCTCGGCGGATGTCGCCGTGCCGGACTGCAACCGCGCCCAGTGGGCGGCGGCGATGTCGAAGGGGTCGTCCCCGTCCTGGGTCATGAAGTGACCGCTATCCTATCGTGCCATGCGCCGGGCGATATGCGCGACGGCCTTGGCGACATGTTTCTCGATCGCGCTCACCGAAATGCCCAGCCTTTCTGCAATATCGCCATAGGCCAGCCCTTCGTAGCGCCGCATCAGGAAGATGTCGCGGGTCCGTTCCGGCAGCTCTTCCAGCGCGCGGACGACCTGGGCGATCTCTTCCCTTGCCTGTAAGACGCGGTCGGCGGTCCGTTCCTCAGCAGGATGATCCTTTTCCGTCAGTTCATCATGCCCCTTGGCATGACGGACCTGATCGCGTCGCGCCTGATCGCGCAATACGCTGGACGCGGTGCGGAAGATATAGCCTTCCAGATTGTCGATGCCGTCGGGCGACTGGCGCACATGCATGCGCAGCATCACATCCTGCACCAGGTCATCGACGATATGGGCGTTGGCCACGCGGCGCGCGAAATAGCGGCGCAGCGCCGGGATATAGGCGGAATAGTCGGTCGCCCTGTTTTCCACCCCGCCCGGTTGCGGCAACGACGATCCTGATAGACGGTTCAACCCCGAAACCCCTTGTCCGCGCTTTCAAACCCCTTGCGGGCCGCCCCGGCGACCCGCATCACCAATGCCGGTCCCAGCTCAGCAGGATCGATCGCGGTCCTGAACTGAACGTTTGACCGACCCCATATCCGTTAGTCACCGCGCGCAAATTCGCGACGCGGTTGAAAATATTGCGCGCGCGCAGCGACAGGCTGGTCCGTTCCCGGCGCCAACTGACCCCCGCGCCGAACAGCGAGAAGCTCGACGTCTCGACGAAATCGGGATCGTCACGGGTGAAGGTGGACCAGGAACCCGACTGATATTGCCAGTCGCCCTCGATCGTCAGTTGGCCATGGCCGCCGACCGACCAGCTGCGCGCCAGGCTGGCCTGCAACCGGCGATGCGGCACGAAGGGGATGCTGTCGCCCTTGTCGGCGCCGCCGACCAGCGGCGCGGCGTCGGACACGCGGGTGAGGTCGGCGCGGATCAGGCTGGCCTCCAGCCGGGCGGTGAGACCCGGTAGCGGCCGGGCGACCAGTTCGAACTCGGTGCCCAGGATCATCGCATTGCCGACATTGACCAGATAGGCGTGCGAGCGATTTTCCGACAGCGCCCGATACTGCATGTCGCGCCAGTCGTTCATATAGGCGGTCAGCGTCATCTCGCTGTCGCGTCCCAGATGCAGGTTGAAGCCCAGTTCCGCGCCCCACAGGCTGTCGCCATCATAGGTGCGGCGATCGGGCAGCAGCACCGAGGCCGTATTGACCCCGCCCGGCCGGATGCTGCGCGTCAGCTGGGTATGCCAGCTGGCGCCCGGCGCGATCGGCAGGTCGATATGGACGCGGGTGCTGAGCCCGCCCGAGCGGCTGACGGTGCGCGGCCAGGAGTCGATCGATCCGCTGAGCAGATTGGGCACGACCACGTCATTCTGCGATGCGACGCGATAATCATCATAACGCAGCCCGAGGGAGACGAGCAGATCATCCTCCCGATAGGAGAGCGTGCCGAACAGCGCCGCCTGGTCGCGGCTGATCGCCAGCCGGCGGGCACCGAACAGTTCGCCGGTGACATCGGGATCGCCGCTGTAGGAGGAGAGTTCGCTGCGCAGCCGCTCGCTCCGATGATCGATCAGCACGCCCGCCACCCAGCCCAGCCCGTGAACATTGTCATGGCCCAGGCGCAATTCCTGCAGGATGCGGGTCGACACGATAGGAATATGCAGCAGCGATGGCGCGAGGCCGGCGGCATAATCGGCGAACTGCTGTGTCTGCGCCGGATCGCAGGACGGACTGTCGAGCCCGAAATAGCGTTGGCAGGCTTCGGGATCCTGCCCCTGCAACAAGGTGGCGTTGGTCCGATCATAACGCCGGTCGAGCGACCAGCGATAGGCGGCGGTGATGCTGGTCAGGCGGACCGGGCCGCCGCCATAGCCGATCTTCAGCCGCCCCATCAGGAAATCATGGGTGGTGGGCGCGGCGAAATAGCGATCGGTGCGATAGGGGCCGAGCGACTGGAACCAGGAGGACGCATCGGCAATGCGGCGATGCTGCCAGGTGAGCAGCGCCGATATGTCGAGATCGGGTTGTGGCACGATCCGCGCGATCAGGCGCAGTCCCGATATGTCGTCGTCATTGACGTTGCGCGCGCCGGTGCGGACATTGTCGACATAGCCGCCCGCGCGGCTGGCATAAGCGGTCGCGCGCAGGGCAGCGCGCTCGCCCAGCGGGATATTGAGCGTGGACGAGGCCGACAGGTCGGGCTCGCCGCCCTGCTGCATGCCCAGGCCCAGGCTGGCGCCGCCGCCCCATTGGCCCAGATGCGGCTCCTCGGGCGCGATCTCGATCTCGCCCGCGAGCGCGCCGACGCCATGTTCGGCGCTGCGTGCGGTGCGCGCGATGCGGACCTGCGCGACGTCCACCAGCGACAGGTCGCTGGTCGTGCGCGCGGCGTCGCTGCCGGTGCCCGACGGGCCGGCGATCGGCACGTCGCCGAAATAGACCAGGGTGGTGGATTCTCCCGCCATGCCGACGCCACGCACGACCAGCGCGCGCTGACCGGCATTGCCCGGTTCGCTGCTGATGCCGGGACTGGCTTCGACCAGGGCGGCAATCCCCGCCGCGCTGGGCCGCAGGCGCAGGTCGCCGGCAAAGCTGACCGGGTCGGTGCGACGCTGCGCGGTGACGATCAGCGGGCGGGCCGGGGGCAGGGGGGATGAGGGGGCGGCGGCGGCAATGTCGGTCGTGCCGCGGACAGGGGAGGCCGGCTCGATCAGGATGACATGGGCGTCCGTCTCCCGAAAGGTCAGGCCGCTGCCCTTGAGCAGCCGGCGCAGGGCGCTCGAAAAGGGCATGGTGCCCGACAGCCGGTGCGACGTGGCCGAACCGGCAAGGGCGGAGGGGAAGACGATCTGCCGGCCGGCCTGCAAGGCGAGCTGCTGGATCGCGGTTTCCAGCTTCTGACGGGGTATATCGAAGGAGGTGTCAGTGCCATTGCGGGCGAATGCCGGGGCGGGCACGATGGGCAGGGCCACGAATAGGGGCGCGCCCATTGTCGCGATCCGGCGCAGCGCATGCCGCCCCGGCCGCGCGACACCGGCTCTTCTGCACCTTCGTATCACGGACACGCCTTATTCTTCCGACCCGATGTCCAGAACGAGCGACCCCCCACTTTCCATCACGGAATATCCGGTGTCGCGACGGGAGATTGCGCAAATTGTGCAAAGATCATGAACTATCCCCAGGACGCGACGCCGGTTTCCGACGCTGCTGTCCCGTCAATGTGGAAGGAAGCGCATGACGTCGTCGTCTTTGCGGAAGCGAGGGCGATGGGATCGCGGCCGGATTGCTATCCGAAAGGGGCAGGGGCGTGAATTAAGTTATTCTGTTCCTTCTACAAGTCGGCCTCGTGGCGCAGCCTCCAGGGCATGCAGGTGGGCCGTTGCGGAGTAATTTTTGTTTTTGGTTCATTTTTTGCGAGAAAGGAGTTGACGGGTTCGCCTGACGGGCCTAGATGCCACTCCACCGACGCGGTGATGACCAACGGTTTTCGCCACGAACGGTCGCCAACATAGCAGGACAGTATGTCCCCCGATAGAGATAGCGGGGGACGATCACTGTCCGCTTCGATGTTTGGGCGGCTCTTTGACATTGTGATTTAGATGAAGGGACATGTGGGCGGCGGCCCCGGGTTCTTACGGCTTTCAGGCGTAA